>CAIXFN010000066.1 GCA_903918755.1 uncultured Pedosphaera sp. | reverse complement strand
TGCCGGACAAATTACGCCAACAGAATGTCAATCCGCAGATCCCCTGGCTTTACAACTTCCAACTGGATTTCCGCTTCAAATGAAAATCCCTGGCCGCCGGCGGACCGGCTGTCTAATTATCTGCCCCTAATAAATCTCTGCCGAAGTGGGTTGCGCCAAACTCGCCCGCGCCCCTGATACGAATTGACTACGTGCGCAACTCGGTTTACGTTACCAAAAAACGGGATTTATCGACAAAACAAACCCAACCCACTTGAAAAAAGACAAAGTGAATTATTGCCCCTGTACCACCCGCAAACCCCGCGCCACCTAATTCTCCCCAGCTAAGATCACCTCCACCCGTTGCCCAGCACCCGCGTATCTATTGAACTTCGTAATATGAAAACCATCGCACTCGCCGTTTGCATCACCTTGAACGTCTTGGCAATGGACCTGATTTTCCGAACCAATTTTGAGGACAAACAGTTTCCCGCCGCCGCCATCAATAAAAAGTGTCTACTTGATTTTCCCTTTGCGTTGGGTGCCGCCTGGTTTTTCCGACACCGCGCCTCGAGATTAGGCCCTCAAACCGATATGCCGGCCAAAGATGATCGCATTCCACGTGGATAATTTGTCTTCCTGATAAATTCGAATAAAAAAGAGGACAATAAAAATCCCGGTGTTGCGGAATTGCCTTCCAACCAAAGCACCCTTGGCTTCGCACTCAAACTCATCCTTTTCGTTTTAACCTGGACTTTTTGCATTCCGTTAATCTGGGGGGCATCGAAAGTTATAAGTGCAGCTCACGGCTTGGCTTTGCAAGCGTCGCCCGATTTCTCGCCGAATGTGAATCCGATAATCATCGGCGCCAGCCTGGTAATTTTGACATTAATTTCATTCTTGACGTGGCTCACCACCTGGTTTTATCGGAAAGTATGGTCCCTGCACTCGGCGCGTGCTTCAGTTCAAAATACGCCCCCAGTCTAAGCATCACTGACCCGTTGCCTCTCCCGGTTTTGCGTTTTTTGCGCCTCTCCCGCCCTGCGAAGCTTCTGGGCGTAGCACGGGTCGCGGCCAAATCTCCTTTTTGAAGGTTCCCCTATCTCTTGCGGCCTTCACTCCTTCATTACCATCATTTCCGTGGCAGTTCCGGTTTCATTCTCCTAATCCGACATTCCAAAAATACCCGCTAAATTCCTACCAGAGGAATTCGCCTCCCCGCAACCTGTGCTACCGTGAATCCGGGGCCGGGTTGACCGCCGTTTGCCCTTGGCCCGGTGACTTCAACCGGCCACGATTTCGCCCGCCACGGGAGTCGGCACCCCCGCCCAGGCGGACCCGCTCTTTGACATATTGCTGCTTTCTGACCATCCAGCCGGGGATCCGCCCGCCTAAAGGGATGGCGGTCCCCTGCGCGAGTCATGAACCCCATCGGCCCCGCGCGGGGCTCCGCCGTCCCAACCCCGGGGCGGTCCCGAATTTCGCAAAACCTTCCGGACTGCCGATCACGCCCCAAATCCCGATTAATTCAGTCAAGTTTAATCAACCGCCTATCGGTGGGAATTTCGGTCCAACCATCCGGCCAAAATGCGTCGAGTCCAGGTTCCGGACACTTAAGCCTGCCCGGCGTAGCTCCCAGCGTAGTCGGGTCCAGTTTCCCGAAAACGCCAAAACCTCGCTGCAACCCCGGCAACTGCCACGAAAGAGGCAAAGCCGCCCTTGCGGCCTCCGAATCCGCCCCCCTTTTGTGCCCTTTGTGTCCTTTTGTGGCTGATTCATCAGAGTCGCCCTTGCGGACACTTAATCCAACTTCACAGCCCAGCAAGCCAGCTGAGACTTGATTCGCCACGATCCGCGTTTGAAAAATTCCTTGGTCTGCGCTTTTTGCGCTTTTCCAGCCCTGCGAAGCTTCTGAGCGTAGCACGGGTTGCGGCTAATCCTCCCGGTTTTTCGCCCAAGTCCAGCTTCCGGACACTTAATCCAGTTTCGAGCTCCGGTCAGCGGCAGTTGCCTCGCCCTGTTTCGCTGCCCGCTGAATTGGTTCAATTTTTGCGAATTTTGCGAGTTTCTCGCCCTGCGAAGCTTCTGAGCGTAGCACGGGTGCGGCCAATCAATCTCCCGGTTTCCCCGCAAGTCCAGCTTCCGGACACTTAGTCCAGTTTAGAGCTCCGGCCAACTGGAGTCGTCTCGCACCGTTTCGATGCCCTCTGTATTGGTTCCTTTTTGCGAATTTTGCGAGTTTCTCGCCCTGCGAAGCTTCTGAGCGTAGCACGGGTGCGGCCAATCAATCTCCGGGTTCCCCCCCCCCGAGTCCAGGTTCCGGACACTTAAACCTGCCCGGCGTAGCTCCCAGCGAAGTCGGGTCCAGTTTCCCGTTGTTTCTCCATCCCAAGGGCGGCTTCGGTCCGCCGGCGAAAGTCCTCCCCCAACCGCATGCCCAAACCGCCCGGGCTGACACCGCTGCCGCCCCCGCAAAAATGCCCCTCCACAATCCGTTTTACAGAACCCCCGGACTGCGTTACATCACCGGTCCGTTAATCAATGAACGAACTTTATTTTGCCCGTATCGCCACCGAGCTGCAGGTCCAGCCCCGCCAGGTGGCGGCCACCGCCAAACTTTTCGCCGAAGGCGCCACCGTCCCCTTCATCGCCCGGTATCGCAAGGAAGCCACCGGTTCACTGGATGAAGTGGCCATCACCTCAATCCGCGAGCGGATGCTCGCGATGGCGGAATTTGACCAGCGCCGGGAAGCCATCCTGAAATCCCTGGAAGAACGCAAACTGCTGACCGACGCCCTGAAAGTCGCGATCGCCAAGGCGGAAACCCTCAATGCCCTGGAGGACATCTTTCAACCCTACCGCCCCAAACGGCGCACCCGGGCCATGATCGCCAAGGAACTAGGCTTGGAGCCCCTCGCCGACCAGATCTCCGCCGGCCAGGCCACCATCGACCCGCTGAAAGCCGCCGCCGCCTTCGTCGATGCCGCCAAGGGCGTGGAATCGGTGGACGCCGCCCTCGCCGGCGCTCGCGACATCCTGGCGGAACGAATCAGCGACGACGCCCGCGCCCGGGCCGCGCTCCGCCAGCTGTATGTGAGCAAAGCCGTGGTCCGGTCCAAGATCATGTTCGAGAAGGAGGTGGCGGGCGCGAAGTTCAAGGATTACTTTGATTGGAGCGAACCGCTCTCCCGGATCCCCAGTCACCGGTTGCTGGCCATCCGCCGCGGCGAGGAAGAGGGCTTCTTGATGATGCGCATCAACCCGCCCGAGGACGAGGCCGTCGGCACCCTTGAACCCATGTTCGTCCAGGCCCTGGGTCGCCCCGGCGGCGAGCAGGTGCGCCTGGCGGTGCAGGATTCGTACAAACGCCTGCTCGGCCCGGCCATCGAAACCGAAATGCGCCTGGAATCCAAAAAGAATGCCGACGAGGAGGCCATCCGGGTGTTCGCCGCAAACCTTCGCGAACTGCTCCTTTCCCCTCCCCTGGGACCCAAAAACGTCCTCGCCGTGGACCCCGGTTTCCGCACTGGTTGCAAGGTGGTCTGCCTGGATCGCCAGGGCAAATTGCTGCATCACACGGTCATCTACCCCAGCCAATCGGAACACCAGATCCGCGAAGCCGGCGAAACGCTCCGCCTGCTTTGTCAGAAGCTCCACATCGAGGCCATCGCCATCGGGAACGGCACTGCCGGCCGGGAAACGGAAACGTTTATCCGGACCCTCAAACTCCCCGCTTCCATCCCGGTGGTAATGGTGAACGAAAGCGGCGCCTCTATTTACTCCGCTTCCGAAGTGGCCCGCGAGGAATTCCCCGATCAGGACCTCACGGTCCGCGGGTCGGTCTCCATCGGCCGCCGGTTGATGGACCCGCTGGCGGAACTGGTGAAACTGGACCCTAAATCCATCGGTGTGGGCCAATACCAGCACGATGTGGATCAGCGCGCGCTGAAAACGAGCCTCGACGACGTGGTCCTGAGCTGCGTGAACGGCGTCGGCGTGGAATTGAACACCGCGAGCAAACAATTGCTCAGCTACGTTTCCGGTCTCGGGCCGACCCTGGCGGGCAACATCGTGGATTATCGGAATGCCAATGGCCCATTCAAGACCCGGGCGGAGTTGCTCCAGGTGCCCCGACTCGGCGCCAAGGCTTTCGAACAAGCCGCCGGCTTCCTGCGCCTGCGCGACGGCGAAAACCCCCTCGACGCCAGCGCCGTCCACCCGGAAAGTTATCGGCTGGTCGAATCCATGGCCAAGGACCTCGGCTGCCGCGTCGGCGATTTACTCAAGGACGCCGGCTTGCGCCAGAAAATCCAGCCGCAACGTTACCTCAGCGAATCCGTCGGTTTGCCCACCCTTACCGACATCCTGGCGGAACTCGCCAAACCCGGACGCGACCCCCGCCAGCAGTTCGAGGCGTTCGCGTTCAAGGACGGCATCTCGAAAATGGAGGATCTCCAACCCGGCATGAAGCTTCCGGGGATTGTCACCAACGTGACCGCTTTTGGCGCGTTCGTGGACATCGGCGTCCATCAGGACGGACTCATTCACGTGAGCCAGCTGGCCGACCGCTTCGTCAAGGACGCCTCCGAAATCGTGAAAGTCCAGCAACGGGTCATGGTCACCGTCACGGAAGTGGACCTGCCGCGCAAACGGATCGCCCTGTCCATGAAGGCCAAACCAGAGCTCGGTCCTGCCAATCGCGACCGGACCTCGCCCGGCGGCGGCGCCCGCCCTGCCGCGCCCCGGCCCCCGGCCAAACCCGCGGCGCCCAAACCCGACGATTGGTTCACCGAAGCGATGAAAAAGTGGGACCGCTCCAATAATTAGACACTCAACCCGGCCCCGGCCGCCCGCGCAGGGGCGGATTCCTGCTTGTTACCGGGGAGAGCCGTGTTAGATTCCCCGCCCTTGTGGATATAAAGAGTGAAATCGCGAAGCGGCGGACGTTTGCCATCATTTCGCACCCGGACGCCGGCAAGACGACTTTGACGGAAAAGTTGCTGCTGTATGGCGGAGCCGTACAACTCGCCGGTTCAGTCACCGCGCGGAAGAATCAACGCGCCTCAACCTCGGACTGGATGGAACTAGAGCGCAAACGCGGTATCTCCATCAGCTCGACCGTTCTCCAATTTGATTACGACGGCTACCGGATCAACCTGCTCGACACTCCCGGTCACAAGGACTTTTCCGAGGACACTTACCGCGTGCTCACCGCGGTGGATGCCGTGGTGATGGTGATCGATGCCGGTAAAGGTATCGAAACCCAGACCCGCAAGTTGTTCGATGTCTGCCGCCAGCGCGGTTGCCCGATTTTCACGTTCATGAACAAATGCGACCGGCCCACGCTGGAGCCGCTCGCCCTGCTCGATGAACTGGAAAGTGTCCTCAAGATCGGTGCCTTCCCTGTCAACTGGCCGATTGGCAACGGACCCGAGTTCCGCGGCGTCTATGACCGGCATGAACGCCAGGTGCATCTGTTTGAGCGCACCGTCGGCGGGGCCTATCGCGCGCCCGTGTCCATCGGCGACTTGACGGATCCCGTGATTCGGGACCGCCTGGACGAGGCCACTTTCCACAAAGTTACCGAGGAACTCGGCATGCTGGAGCACGCCGGGGAAGCCTTTGACGAGCAAGCCGTGCTCGCCGGGAAGACTACCCCGGTGTTCTTCGGGAGCGCCGGCAACAACTTCGGTGTGAAGCTGATGCTGGACGGCTTCTTGAAGCATTCGCCGCCGCCCAAGGCCCATCATGTCCCCGGCCGCGATGTGCCGCCGGATGATGCGCTGTTCTCCGGATTCATTTTCAAAATCCAGGCGAACATGGACCCCCGCCATCGCGACCGCATCGCCTTTATGCGGGTGTGTTCCGGCAAATTCGAGCGCGACATGCAGGTAATTCATCCCCGCTCGGGCAAAAAGGTGCGCCTCTCCAGCTCCCACAAATTGTTTGCGAACGAACGCGAAACCGTGGATGAAGCCTTCGCCGGCGACATCATCGGCCTGGTCGGGCTTTCGGACTTCGGCATCGGCGATACCCTGACCACCGAGCCGGGCGTCGTTTACCAGGAAATCCCCCGGTTTACTCCGGAAAGTTTCTCGTTCCTGCACAATCCGAACACCGCCAAGTACAAGCAATTCCGCCAGGGCCTCGACCAGTTGTCCCAGGAAGGCGTCATCCAGATTCTGCACCTGAAGGATTCCGCCGCCAAGGTCCCTCTGCTGGCCGCGGTCGGTCCCCTGCAATTCGAAGTCGTGCAGTACCGTCTGGAAAGTGAATACGGCGCTGTCTCGCGTCTCGAAGCCGCCCCGTGGACGGTCGTCCGCTGGCTGCCAACCGAGATGAAGGAGGAGGAACTGGACCTCCTGCAATTACCCACCGGTGCCAAACTGGCCTTTGACGCGGACAATAACCCGCTGGCCCTGTTCGCCAACGAGTGGTCCATGAATTATTTCGGCCAGACCAACCCCAAAGTGCCTCTCTCGGCGCTCCCCCCGGCGAGCCGCCGGGAAAACGCCGCGCCCCGGGGCGAGGCTTAAGCCATGGCCAACGAAGTCTTGCCGGCGATCCTCACGGCCACCGAATTGGAGGTCAGTTACAACCAGCAGGTGGTCCTCAAAGGGGCTTCCCTCACCATCTGCGCCCGCGATCGCATCGGCATGGTGGGACGCAACGGTTCCGGCAAATCCACCTTTCTTCGCATCCTCGCCGGGCAGCAACACGCGGACGGCGGCACGGTCACCAGCAAGCGCGATCTGATGGTCGGCTACCTGTCCCAGGATTTCACTCTGGACGAAACCCGGACCGTTTACGAAAACATCCGGGAAGGCGCCCGCTATGTCCTGGATTTGATCCATGAATTTGAATCCCTGCCGGTGGAATCCAAACGGCATGCGGATCTGGAAGAACGGATTGTCGCCCTGGACGGCTGGGAACTGGAACACCGCATCAAGTCCGCGATGGCCCACCTGAACACGCCGGCCGGTGACCGCGCCGTGTCCGCCCTTTCCGGCGGGGAAAAGCGCCGCGTGGCCATGTGTCGGGCCATCATTTCCCGCCCCGAACTGCTGATCCTCGACGAGCCCACGAACCATCTCGATCCGGAGTCCATCGAATGGGTCGCGGAATTCCTCTGCGGCTACCCCGGCGCGTTTCTGGTGGTCACGCATGACCGCCATTTCCTCGACCAGGTGACTTCAAGTATCGTCGAACTCTCGAACGGCATCTTCTATCGCTACGAAGGCGACTACACGGATTACCTCGTGTCCAAAGCCGAACGCCAGGCCACCGAGGAAACCGTCGAACACAAACGGCAGATGTTCCTGCGCCGTGAGTTGGAATGGGTCCGCCGCGGCGTTCAGGCCCGCCGCACCAAATCCAAGAGCCGCCTGGAAAACTACGAAATCATTGCCTCCCAGGCCCCGGTGGAGATTGAGCGCGACGTCGAATTGATCATTCCCCCGCCCCCCGCCCTCGGCAACCGGGTGGTGGAATTGACCAGTGTGGGCATGGCCATCGGGGCGCGCCAGTTGTTCAACGGGCTGGATTTCACGTTTGAAAACGGCATGCGCATCGGCATCGCCGGCCGTAACGGCGTGGGCAAAACCACGCTCATCAAAATCATCATCGGCGACCTCGCGCCCACTTCGGGCACCGTCAAGACCGGCCCGCTCACCAAGTTCAATTATGTGGACCAATCGCGCCTGCGCTTGCGCGAGGACCGCACGGTGATGGAGGAGGTCAGCTCCGGCACCGAGTTCGTCATTTTCGGCGAAGGCCGGATTTCCTTGCGGGCTTATCTGCGCCGTTTCCTATTCACGGACGACCGGATCAATACCCAGGTCAAATACCTTTCCGGCGGCGAGCGGAGCCGGTTGCTCCTCGCGCGGATTTTGAAGGACGGCGGCAACTTCCTTGTCTTGGACGAACCTACCAACGACCTCGACCTGCCCACCCTCCGCATCCTGGAGGAAGCTCTGGTCGCCTTTACCGGTTGCGTGGTGGTGGTGAGCCATGACCGCTATTTTCTGAACCGGGTCTGCACCGGCATCCTGGCGTTCGAAGACGATGGCCGGATCAGCTACAGCGTCGGCAATTACGATTACTATCTCGAAAAGCGCCGCCGCCAAAGTGAGGCTGCCGCGCCCGCGCCGGCAAGTTCCGGCAACAACAATGCCCCCCGCCCCAAGACCGCGACCACCCCTCCCCCGGCGAAAGCCCGCAAACTGAATTTCAAGGAAACCCGCGAGCTGGAAGGCATGGAGGCAAAAATCCTCGCCGTGGAGGAGGAAATCAGCCGCGTGGAAGCCTTGTTTACACAACCTAACTTCCACCAGGAATACGGCCGGCAAACCGAGGACTTGCTGGCCCAAGTGGCCACCGCCAAAACCAACCTCGCCGGCCTCTACGCGCGCTGGGAGGAGTTGGAACTGATCAATCGCGGCGGAGCAGCCTAACCAGCCTTCAGCGGCTGTTGGTCTCGTCCGCCAACCGCCTGGTAGCCCAGAGCAGCCCGTTGGCCAGCAACCGCCGAAACTCGGGCGCGGCAACGGTCACCGGATCATGCCCCAGCGAAAGGCCAAAAATGCGCCCCCGGCCATAGTCTTGTGACCAGCAAACGACTTGAAGATTGCCATCCCGCGGATGCGGCGCGATCAGCAAGGCGTGCGCCCCGGCCACGATCTCAATCCGCCGGTCCATTTCGCCGCCGGGGGTGGTCCATTGTTTCGGGAATCCGCGGAGGATGGGGCTCGCTTCCCCCGTCCGCTCCACCGCGAGGGCCGGGTAGTGAATCGGCTCTCCCGGCGGCGCGCCGCAGCATTCCTCCGGAGTATGATCGAACCGGCGCAACGCATGAACGGAACAATGCAGCAACACGGCGGGTTTTCCGGCCCGGATCAATCCGAGCGCATTCTTCAAAGCCGGCGCATCCGTGTCATCAAAACAGAGGTCATACACCACCACATCATAACCCTCCGCGAATTGGCTATTCGTCATCACCGCGCGGTTGGTGTTGATCACGACATTGGCCCCGGTCATTTCGCCCAGGCGGGCTGCCAGCCCCGGCGCGAGCGGCGTGTAATCATGAAAACCACGGTCAGTCAGCCAGAGCACCCGCATGGGCGGCACCTCGAGAGCCGCATCGGCCCGCCCTCCACTCGCCAGCAGCCCCACCAGGACCACGGACCAAAGCCAGCAAAGCCGGCTTTCGATCCAAAACATGGAGGTGCGCATCATGCAGGATTCCTACCACTCCGGCGTCTGCATCGCGAGCGCAAAACCAACGCCACGCTTGTCACTCCGACAGGGCACCGCTAAGATGCCGCCCATCGCGGACGCCGCCCCCCATCCTGCACGCCAGTCGGAACGCCCGGTCCCCAACCAGAAGGCGCAACCCCGGCTTATCCCCACGCTCGGCCTTTTCTCCAGCGTGATGCTCGTCATCGGCGGCGTGATCGGATCCGGTATTTTCCGCAAAGCCGGCGTAATGGCGGCCGCGGTCGGCTCGCCGGGCTGGCTCATGCTCGTCTGGTTCCTCGCGGGAACCCTGACCCTGTTCGGCGCCCTGACCAATGCCGAGATTGCCGGCATGATTCCCGAAACGGGCGGCCAATACGTCTTCTTCCAGCGCATGTTCGGACCGTTCTTCGCGTATCTCTATGGTTGGGCCGTTTTTGCCGTGATTCAGACCGGATCCATCTCAGCGGTGGCGTATGTTTTCGCGGAATACGCCGGGCAGTTTTACCATTCCCCGGGCTTCGCCCCGGCGGTGGCCGCCTTCGCCTTCCACGTTCCGTTTATCGGCGACATCAAACCGCTGGAGGAAATCGGCACCAAGGGTTTGGCGGCATTGTTAATTGTGGGATTGACCGCGGTGAACTACCTCGGAGTGCGTTTCGGCGGGGCGGTGCAAAATGTCTTCACCATCGCCAAGGTGGCGGCAATGGGCTTGCTCGTCCTCGGGGCCTTCCTGCTCCCCACGGGCGGGCAATGGGGCAATCTCGCGGCGCCCAGCACCGTCATCCACCCGACCGGCTTCGCCTTGTTCGCCGCTATCATCGCCGCCATGCAGGGTGCCTTTTGGGCCTACGACGGCTGGAACAAAATTCCCTACATCGCCGGCGAGGTGAAGGATCCCCAACGCAACATCCCCCGCTCCCTGGTCATCGGCATGTTCAGCGTCATGGGCATTTATTTATTGATGAACCTGGCGTATGCCTACGTCCTGCCAGTGGACGTCATGGCGCGCTCCAAACTCGTGGCGGCGGACGTGGCGGAAAAATGCTTTGCGGGAGGCGGACGCTGGATCGCGGTGGCAGTGATGATCTCCACTTTTGGCACCGCCAACGCCATCATCCTGGCCAGCGCGCGGGTCTATTTCGCGATGGCGCGGGAGGAAGTCTTTCCCCGGTTTCTGGGCCGCGTGCATCCTCGTTTCCACACCCCGGCGGCGGCCCTGGTGGTGCAGGGAATCTGGAGCGCCCTCCTGCTCTTCACCGGCACCTTTGACATGCTCACGGACACCCTGATCTTCGTTAGTTGGGGATTTTATGCCGCGGGCGCCGCCGGCATCTTCGTGCTGCGTCGCAAGGAACCGGACACGCACCGCCCCTACCGCGTACCGGGTTACCCGTACGTCCCGCTGATGTTTATCGCCTTTGCCTCCGTGTACCTGGTCTTCACGGTTTACAACGACGTCATCGGCTACCGCGAGGCCGTCGCAGCGGGAAAACCGGCCTTGATTAACTCCGCCTTCGGCACCGCGCTGGTCCTGATCGGAACGCCGCTATATTGGTTCTTCCGCCGGCGGAAGACTCACCCCCCGGCACCCTAAGCCTACTTGACCCCGATCACCTCTACTTGGGCGAGGTTCGTGAGGATCAATTCCGCCCGCCCTTGGTAATTGATAAACTTTCCGGTCACCAGGACTTCCTTGCCGATCAGTTTTTTAAGGTCCGGGAATTTGCCAAAATCATCCTTCTTCACGACCGCGGTCATCGCCGTGCGATATTCCGGGTCAAAATTCAGAATCGCCATGGCGCCACCGCGCGGTTCAAATACCGCGGAAACCTTGCCTTTGAAGCCACCAGCGCGGTCCACCTGCTTGAGACCGCCGGCCAGGTCATGCGCATCCAAAGCGGTCTTGAGCGCCGCCGCGGTAGGTTCCACCGCGGCAAAGACCGCGTTGGTGGAGGCCAACTCGCGTTGCGAGGGCGCGACCGGGGCGGACGCCCGCCCGGAATTGGTGCCCACCGCCGCTCCTGGCGGTTTGGGCGCCAGGTTCGTGGTTTGCGCCGCCGCGGAAAAACTCAACATCGCCCCCAGAGTGAGCAACGCCGACAAGTTACGAATGTTCATATAGGTCAGCCAAAATTGCCACCCGGAAGGATCGCTGGTTCACCGGGCACCCAGCCCGGCACGGACCATCTCCCGCCAGCGGTGGTTCATTGGGCCGCGGCGATCAAACCCATGACGCGCGCAACAATTTCGCCGACCGGCACGGGCACCAATTGACCACCCCGGGTCTTCAATTCCACCTCGCCTTTGGCCAGTGATTTCTCGCCGATGCCCACCCGGATTGGAAAACCGACCAGTTCGGAATCCTTGAATTTGACCCCGGGACGCTCATCGCGGTCGTCCAGGATGACATCCACTCCGGCGGCTTCCAATTCAGCATGAAGTTTTTCGGCCAGCGCCATGACGGGTCCGCCGGGCGTGACACTCAAAGGCGTGAGACACACCGTGTAGGGAGCGACGCTGATGGGCCAGATGACGCCGTCCTTGTCATGCGATTGCTCAATGACCGCCTGCATGGTGCGCGTGACCCCGATGCCGTAGCAACCCATGACCGCCGGTTGCTGCTTCCCGTTCTCATCGAGGAAATAGGCGCTGAGCTTCTCGCTGTACTTGGTGCCCAGCTTGAACACATGGCCCACTTCAATGGCGCGCTGGATCTTGAGCGGTTGACCGCACTTCGCGCAGGCTTCCCCGACTTTGACGGAACGAAAATCCGCCCAATGGGTCACCTTGAGGTCGCGCGCGGCCGAAACATTCCGGAAATGGAAACCGTCTTCATTGGCGCCAGTCGTCATCTCGGTGGCGTTGGTAAGCACCGTATCGGCATAGACCGGCAAGGTGGTGACACCGACTGCCCCCAGGCTGCCGGGATGGGCGGAAAGCGCGCCAAAAATTTCCTCGGCCGAGGCCGGGCGCACGTGCGGGGTCCCGAGCGTGGCCACCAACTTGGCCTCGTTCAATTGATCGTCACCGCGCAAAAGAATCAGGACCAGTTTGCTGTCCGCCAGGTAAACCAGCGTCTTGATCTGGCGCTCGGCGGGAACCAGGTAGGGTGCCGCCGCCAGGGCATCGATGGTGACGACCCCTGGAGTGGGGAACTTCTCCAGTTCGGCCGTAGCCGGCGCCGTCGAGGTGGCCACTGCGGGACCCGCGCTCACGGCTTTTTCCAAATTGGCGGCGTAACGGCAGCCATCGCAATAAACGACCTCGTTCTCGCCGGTCTCCGCCGGGACCATGAATTCATGGGAGAATTTGCCGCCCATCACCCCGGTATCCGCTTCCACGGGCAGGGCCTTGAGACCACAGCGCGCGAAAATCCGGGTGTAGGCGTCGTACATTTTCTGGTAACTGACCTGGGCCAGTTCATCGGTGGCATCAAAGCTGTACGCGTCCTTCATGATGAATTCCTTGGCGCGCATCAAGCCGAAGCGCGGCCGGATTTCATCCCGGAATTTGGTCTGGATCTGGTAAAAATTGCGCGGCAATTGCCGGTAAGAATTGATCTCGCCGGCGACCAGGGTGGTGATCACTTCCTCGTGCGTGGGGCCCAGCAGCCATTCCTTTTTGGCGCGATCGCGGAGTTTGAAAAGGACGTCGCTGGCGGTCACCAGTCGGCCGCTTTTTTCCCAGATTTCCGGCGGTTGCAAAGCCGGCATCAAAACCTCCAGGGCCCCCGCCCGGTTCATTTCCTCGCGGACGATTTTCTCGACCTTGCGCAAGGCGCGGACTCCGAGCGGCAAAAAGGTGTAGAGGCCGCCGGTGAGTTTGCGAATGAGGCCGGCGCGCAGCAGCAATTTATGCGACGCGATTTCGGCTTCCGCCGGCGTTTCTTTCAAGGTCGGAATGAACGTATGGGTCCAGAGCATGATGGCAATGTGGAATTTGAGAGGTTAAATGTCGAGAATAGAAGGAGGCCGCCGCCGGTAAAATAACCGGCCCGCACGCCCCGCCAGCGGCAGCAAGTCACTTCACTGCGTTGACCAACGGCGCCAGGCCCTGAATCCGGACTTCCATGCGGTCACCGGAAACAATCGGCCCCACCCCGCTCGGCGTGCCGGTGAGAATGATATCTCCCGGGAGCAGCGTCAGGTTCGTGGATATAAAGCTGACCAACTGATGGCAGTTGAAAATCAACTGGTTGGTGTTGGAGTTCTGCCGCAATTGCCCGTTTTGGAAGAGCTGGATCGAAAGATTATGCGGGTCAATCTTCGTCTCCACGTACGGCCCCAGCGGGGTGAACGTGTCGAAGGACTTCGCCCGCGCCCATTGGCTTTCGGCATTCTGAATCGTGCGGTCGCTGATATCTTGCGCCGCCGTGTAGCCAAAGATGTAACGGGCGGCCGCGGCCGGTGTCACATTCCGCGCCCGGCGGCCAATGACAATGGTCAACTCCGCTTCGAAGTCGGTCCGATGATCCGGAAAGGGGATTTCAATTTTGGCGCCATCCGGGATCAATGAGGTGGGTGCTTTGAACCAGATTAACGGCTCCTTGGGCAGCGGTTTTCCGCTTTCCCGGGCATGGTCCGCATAATTCAGCCCCACCGCGATCACCTTCGAAGGCGCCACCGGGGTCAACGTGCGCAGGCCCTTGAAAGGCGTCGGCTTCTTGTCAAAAGTCGGGGAACCAAAGACGTCCCCATGCAAGCGGAACAATTCACCATCCACGATCTTGGCATGGAAAATGTCTTCGCCTTTCTGAAATCGGCCAATGGCTGCCATAAATTGAACCTAACCATGCCAAAACCCGGGAACGCTCGCAAGCCGAATCTGCTCCCCGAAATCCGTGCCGGCCGCCCGGGCGGTGGGGAAATGGGAGCGGCACCCCTCCGCCCGCGCCGACTCGAGCCCGACAAAATGCTCGCGCTGAGTTCGTCGGTAGCCAATACTGCCAATGAATTATCCACTGCCGGCGCGAAACATTGACCGGGAGAATAATGCGCAAAGTCTGTAACCATTTTCGTTGGCCGGTATCTCCAATGATAGCGCAGCCAACGGTTGCCAGTATGCGGAATTATGCAGCGAGACAATCTTGAAATGAAGCGGCCCGGCGGAGTCCCGGCCTCCGGCCCCCGAGCCTCGGCGCTCAGCCAGGCGATCCTTGGCTTGGTATTGCTGGCCATCCTGGGTGGTGCCGTGTGGTTTTACCTCCGTAACAAAAGCGCGACCGCCAAACAAGCGGCAGGGGTGAAGATCGCCTTGCCACCGGTACCGGTGATCATGGGCCCGGTCGTCAAAAAGGATGTGCCCATCTATCTGGACGGCATCGGCACCGTACAAGCTTTCAATACCGTCACCGTGCATGTGCGGGTGGATGGCCAATTGCAAAAAGTGGCCTTCACGGAAGGACAGGAGGTGCACGCCGGCGAGGTGCTGGCCCAAATCGATCCGGCGCCATTCAAGGCGCAGTTGGAGCAGAACAAGGCCAAAAAACTGCAGGATGAGGCCCAATTGGCCAATGCCAAGCTCGACCTGCAACGCGAGGAAAAGCTCCTCGCCGCCAAGATCGACTCCCAGCAATTGTACGACACCCAACTCAATCTGGTGCATCAACTGGAGGCAACCGTCGGTGCCGACCAGGCGGCGATCGACAGTGCTCAGGTGCAATTGGACTATACCACCGTGACCTCCCCTATTGACGGTCGCACGGGCATTCGTCAGGTGGATCAGGGAAACATCGTCCATGCCACGGATGCGAACGGCCTCGTGGTCATCACCCAATTGAAGCCCATCTCCGTGGTCTTCACCCTGCCCGCCCAGAATCTGGCCGAGATTCAGCGGCAAACCACCGCCACCCCCCTCACCGTGCTGGCCGTGGATGGCGACAACACCAATATCCTGGCGGAAGGCAAATTGGCCGTCATCGACAACCAGATCGATACCACTACCGCAACCATCAAGATCAAAGCCACCTTCCCGAACGAAAAACTGCGGCTGTGGCCAGGGCAGTTTGTCAATGCCCGCCTGCTTCTGACGACCCGCAAAGGCGGCCTGGTGGTGCCTTCCACAGTGGTCCAACGCGGACCGGACGGTTCCTACGCTTTTGTGGTCACCGGCGACACGAACAGCATGAGTGTCAAACTGGTTCCCATTAGGGTGGCGCAAGTCTCCGGCACGGAAGCGTTGATTGATGCCGGGCTCTCCGCCGGTGACAAAGTAGTGGTGGATGGCCAGTACAAGTTGCAAAACGGCTCCAAGGTCCGTCCCGCGGCGGGCGGCAAGCCCCGGTCGGCGGATCAGGAGCAATAAGCCCATCCCGTGAATATCTCCGAGCCGTTCATCCATCGCCCCATCGCCACCTCGCTCCTGATGGCGGGGGTGGTCATGATGGGCATGCTGGGTTACTTCCTCCTGCCCATCTCCGCCCTGCCCCCGGTGGATTTCCCGACCATTCAGGTCACTGCCCAGTTTCCCGGCGCCAGCCCCGAGGTGATGACCTCCTCGGTCACCACCCCGCTGGAACGGCAATTTGGCCAGATCAGCGGCCTGGCCCAAATGACTTCCGTCAGCGCCTTCGGCAACGCCAACATCACCCTGCAATTCGTCCTCGACCGGGATATCGACGCCGCCGCGCAGGATGTGCAGGCCGCCATCAATGCGGCCAGTGGCGTGCTGCCCAAAATGCCCAGTCCGCCGACCTACAACAAAGTCAACCCGGCCGACACCCCGATCATCACCCTCCAAATCACCTCCGACTCGCTGCCGTTGGAGAAAGTGAACGACCTGGCCGATACGGTGCTGGCGCAAAAACTCAGTGAAATCACCGGAGTGGGTCTCGTCACGATCGAGGGAAATCAGAAGCCCGCCGTGCGGGTGCGCGTGGACCCGGCCGCCATCGCCAATCTCGGACTGAGCATGGAGGACATCCGCACCGCCTTGCTGGTGAACAACATCAACCAACCCAAGGGGAGTTTTGATGGCGCCCGGCAATCTTATTCCATCGCCGCCAACGACCAGATTTTCTCAGCTCTGGATTACGGCAAAGTCGTGGTGGCATACAAGAATGGTTCGCCCGTCCGTTTGAGCGACATCGGCCAGGTCATTGACAATGTGGAAAACACGCGCCTCGCTGGCTGGGTGGGGGCCAAACCGGCGGTCATTCTGGACATCCAACGCCAGCCGGGAGCCAACATCATTCAGACCGCCGACCGGGTGAAGGCCTTGCTCCCGCGGTTGCGCAATTCCATTCCGCCCTCGGTCAAAATCGCCATCCTGACGGACCGCACCGAAACAATCCGCGCCTCGATCAAGGACGTGCAGTTTACCCTCTTGCTGACCGTGGCGCTCGTCGTGATGGTCATTTTTGTTTTTCTGCGGAAGTTCTGGGCCACCGTCATCCCCAGCGTGGCCCTGCCGCTCGCCATCGTGGGCACGTTCGGCGTCATGAAACTGATCGGGTTCAGTCTCGACAACCTCTCCCTGATGGCCCTGACCATCGCCACGGGATTCGTCGTGGATGACGCCATCGTGATGATCGAAAACATCGTGCGCTTCATTGAACTCGGTGAGCCGCCCCTGGAGGCGGCAATCAAAGGCGCGCGCCAAATCGGCTTCACCGTGATCTCGTTGAGCGTTTCCCTGATCGCCGTTTTCATTCCGCTGCTGTTCATGACCGGCATTGTGGGTCGGCTGTTTCGCGAATTTGCCATCACCCTCAGTATCGCGGTGGCGGTTTCGGCGGTCGTCTCCCTGACGCTGACTCCCATGATGTGCGCGCGGTTTCTGCAGGCGGAAGACAAGAGCAAGCATGGCCGGTTCCACCGGGTGACCGAAGGCATGTTCCAGGGTTTGCTCGCTTGGTATGAACACGGGCTGAAGTGGGTCTTGCGCCATCAACTGTTCACCCTGGGCGTCGCCTTCGCGACTTTGGTGGCCACGATCTGGCTCTATATCATCGTGCCCAAGGGATTACTGCCTCAGCAGGATACGGGTCTCATCATCGGGGTCACGGACGCCGCGCAATCGATTTCCTTTCTGGCGATGGTAGAACGCCAGCGTCTCGTGGCAGAAATCGTGCGCCAGGATCCAGACGTGGCCAGCGTGGCTTCCTTCGTGGGCGCAGGCACGGTCAATGCCACCATCAACACCGGAAAATTGTACATCAACCTCAAGCCCCGTGATCAACGACGGGCCAGCGCCAGCGAAATCATCGCCCGGCTCCGCGAAGCCACCTTGAATACGGAAGGGATTTCCTTGCTGATGCAGGCGGTGCAGGACGTGCAGATCGACAGTCGCGTCAGCCGCACCCAATACCAATATACCCTTCAAGACGCCGACGAAGCGGAATTAGCCAGCGAGGCGCCGCGACTGCTCGCCCAGTTGGCTACCCTACCCCAATTGACGGACGTGGCCAGCGATCAGCAATCCGGCGGGTTGCAGTTGAACATCGAGGTGGACCGCATGGCGGCGGCGCGTTTGAACGTGCTGCCCCAGGCCGTCGATGACACGCTCTACGATGCGTTCGGGCAACGCCAGGTCTCCACCATTTTTACCCAACTAAACCAGTATCGTGTCATTCTGGAAGCTCAACCCCAGTACCAACTTACCCCCGAGTCGCTGGACAAGATTTACGTCAAATCCACCACTGGGCAAATGGTGCCATTGAACACGTTTGCTAAAGTCAAAATCGGCACGGCCTCGCTGGCGATCAGTCACGAAAGCCAGTTTCCGGCGGTAACCTTGTCCTTCAACCTTCGGCCGGGCGTTTCTCTGGGCGAGGCGGTGGAAGCCATCCAGGCCGCCCAAAAAGCCATCAAACTGCCCGAAACCGTGGTCACCAGTTTCTCGGGCAGCGCGGCAGAATTCCGGGCCTCCCTCCAAAGCGAACCCCTGCTGATCCTGGCGGCCATCGTGGTGATCTACATTGTGCTGGGAGTGCTCTACGAGAGCTACATTCATCCCATCACGATTCTCTCGAGCCTGCCTTCGGCCGGAGTGGGCGCCCTGCTCGCCCTCCTCCTCTGCCACACCGAATTGTCGCTGATCGCGCTCATCGGCATCATCCTGCTCATCGGCATCGTCAAGAAAAACGCGATCATGATGATCGACTTTGCCCTCGAAGCCGAACGCAACGAAGGTTTGCCGCCGGAGGAATCCATTTATCAAGCCTGCGTGCTGCGTTTCCGCCCCATCATGATGACGACCATGGCGGCCCTGCTGGGCGCGCTGCCCCTGGCATTAGAAAATGGCACCGGCTCCGAACTCCGCCGTCCGTTGGGAATTTCCATTGTCGGCGGCTTGCTGGTTTCCCAATTCCTCACGCTCTACACGACCCCGGTGATCTACCTCTACCTGGATCGCTTGGGTAACCGGGTCAATCAATGGCGCTCAGCGCGGGGTTTGCGGCCGGAGCAGTTGCCCGCCCCGGCCCCCGCGGCCACGCGGGCCTGAGATCATGAGCATCTCCGAGCCTTTCATTCGACGTCCCGTGGCCACCACGTTGCTGGCCATCGGACTTTTTGTGCTCGGCGTGTTTGCTTACGGCACGCTGCCGGTGGCGCCCATGCCCCGGGTGGATATGCCGATGGTCAGTGTCTCCGCCAGTCTGCCCGGCGCGGATCCCGCCACGGTCGCGTCCTCCCTCGCCGCCCCCTTGGAGCGCCGCCTGGGCCAGATCGCCGGGGTCACGGAAATGACCTCCGTGAGCACGCCGGGGAGTTGCAATATCACGCTGCAATTCGATCTGAACCGCAAACCCGATAGCGCCGCCCGGGATGTGCAGGCCGCCATCAACGCGGCCACCGCCGACCTGCCGATCAACCTCCCGGGTCCGCCCACTTACCGGAAAGTCAATCCGGCGGATTCCCCGGTGATGATCCTGGCCATGACCTCGGACACCATGTCGGCCATGGATATATTTGAATACGGCAATAATATTGTCGGCCAGAAGCTCAGCCAGGTGGAAGGAGTAAGCCAGGCGCTCATTGCGGGCGCGGACAAGTCCGCCGTGCGGGTGCAACTCAACCCCGCCGCCGTGGCCGCCACGGGAATGAGCCTCGAGCAGGTGCGCTCTCTCATGACCCAGGTGAATATCGATGAACCCAAAGGCAGTTTCGATGATGCCCATTCCTCCTATACCATCACGAGCAACGATCAACTGATGGAGGCTCAGGACTATGAACGGCTCATCCTCACCCAGCGCAAAGGGGTACCGCTGCGGCTCGACGCCCTGGGACACGCCATTTTGGGGGTGGAAAATGAACGCTCGGGCGGCTGGTTCAACACCCAGCGCGCGGTCCTGGTGATCATTTTCAAGCAATCGGGGGCCAACGTGATCGAGACGGTTGACCGGATCAAAAAAGCCATGCCCGAAGTGGAACGCTGGCTGCCGCCCGCGATCAAATTCTCCTTGGTGAGTGACCGCACGCAAACCATCCGCGCCTCCGTGGATGATGTGCAATTTTCGCTGGCCCTCAGCATCGCGCTGGTCATCATGGTGATCTTCCTCTTCCTGCGCCGCTTCTGGCCCACCTTCATCGCCAGCGTCACGGTGCCGCTGGCCCTCGCGGGAACCTTCGCTTTCATGCGTTTGTTTGGGTACAGCCTGGATAATCTTTCCCTGATGGCGTTGACGATCTCCGTCGGGTTTGTAGTCGATGACGCGATTGTCGTCATTGAGAACGTGTTCCGGTTCATGGAGCATGGGGATTCAGCGATGGTGGCGGGTTTGAAGGGGGCGCGGCAAATTGGCTTCACCGTGGTTTCGATGAGTCTGTCACTGGTGGCTGTCTTTATCCCCCTCCTGTTCATGGGCGGGTTGGTGGGGCGGATTTTCCATGAATTCGCCGTCACCCTCAGCATCGCGGTGCTGGTCTCCGGCGTGATTTCGCTGACCTTGACGCCCATGTTGTGCTCCCGCTTTCTCAAGAGCGAAACCGCTTACGGACCGCCGGGATGGATCTACCGCACCAGCGAGCGGGGTTTTAACCTGATGCTGACTGTCTATGAACTGGGTCTCAAGTGGGTCCTGCGCCACCAAGGCCTGATGCTTTTCGTGGCCCTGCTGACCTTCGCGGCGACGATTTGGCTCTACACGATCGTGCCCAAGGGATTCCTCCCCATGCAGGACACTGGGGTGATCTCGGGCACCAGCGAAGCCGCCCAGGACATTTCCTTTCCCGCGATGGCGGAGTTGCAATCCAAAATGGCCGCCATCGTCCTGGACGATCCCGACGTGGAAACCCTCGGTTCGTTCATTGGCAGCGGCCCAGGCGGAACCACGGTCAATAATGGCCGCATGTTCATCACCCTCAAGCCGCATTCGCAACGCAAAGCCAGCGCCGAGCAAATCATCGCCCGCCTGCGCCCGAAGCTTGGCAAAGTATCAGGGGTTTCTTTGATTCTGCAGCCCGCCCAGGATGTCCGGGTCGGCGGGAGGCCGACGAAGGCCCAGTTCCAATACGCCCTGCAGGCCGCCGATCTGGATGACCTCAATCAATGGTCCGCCCAGATGCTGGCGAAGCTCCGGGCTGACCCGCGACTGCGCGATGCCAACACCGACCAGCAGACCCGGGGCCTGCAATCCAATGTGGTGGTGGACCGGGACGCAGCGGCCCGCCTGGGCCTTTCCCCGGCGATCATCGACAACACGCTCTATGATGCTTTCGGCCAGCGACAGGTCTCCACCGTTTACAAACGCTACAACCAGCATCACATTATCCTGGAAGTGGACCCCCGATTCCGGCTCGACCCCAGCTCCCTCCAAAAGATTTACGTAGCCTCCACCAACGGACAGCAGGTGCCATTGGCGAGCGTCGCCAAATTTGTAACGGGCAATTCCTTCCTCTCGGTCAATCACCAGGGGCAATTCCCCGCCGTGACGCTATCGTTCAACCTGGCCCCCGGAGTATCGCTGGGAGAAGCGACGGAAATTGTGGACAAAATCACCGAGGAACTGCACATGCCATCCAGCGTTCAGGGCAGCTTTCAGGGAACCGCCCAGGTATTTCAAGCCTCCCTCTCCTCCACCCCCATCCTGTTGGCGGCCGCCTTGATCACCGTGTATGTGGTGCTTGGAATGTTGTACGAGAGCCTGATCCATCCACTCACCATCCTCTCCACCCTGCCCTCCGCCGGCGTCGGCGCCCTGCTCGCACTGATGATTTGCGGGGCGGATCTTTCCCTGGTCTCGTTCATCGGCATCATTCTCCTGATGGGAATTGTAAAAAAGAATGCCATCATGATGATTGATTTTGCCTTGGACGCGGAACGCCACGAAAAACTGACTCCCGAGGAGGCGATTTACAAGGCCTGCATCATCCGTTTCCGGCCGATCATGATGACCACCATGTGCGCGATGCTGGGAGCCGTACCCCTGGCGATCGGATTGGGGACCGGTTCGGAATTGCGCCGTCCCCTCGGCATCGCGGTCGTCGGCGGATTGCTGCTTTCCCAAATTCTCACCCTGTACACCACTCCGGTGGTTTACCTGGCCTTTGAAAATTTACGCATCTGGATGGGCCTGCGCCGGAAACCCGTCTCCCCGCCGCCCATCCCCGTCTTGCAATGTTGATCGGGGCGGCTTGGGAAGACGACGGAAGGACAAAAGTCATTGCGCTTCAGCCACCAGCGCGCTGCCGCGTGGCCCCACAGCGCGCGCAGACATCGCAAACGTAAGTAGTCTTGTTTTCCTTCAGTTCTTCGAGAATGTTCTGCAACCCCTCACTGCCGGTCAGGGCGCCCACCACCAATCCGACATTGGTTTTCTGTGGGGCGGTGGCAAGGATGGCTTCCGCGCAGCCGGCAAGTTTTTCCTCCGTATCATAACGCGGAATAAACCGATGACCAAACAAAGCACCGAAAATTCCGAGACATTTGTTTTGTTCTGCATTCATAGGTAGGGGCCAGTTCTCACCACGCTGTTTACCATCCCCCGGGAACCGGGCACAGTACAATTTAGTTCCGGGATTGTAGGGACCAAAATCAGGCGAATTGCCTCCGCGGTTCGCCTCCGATCAACCGACCGGGCGGATGGGGTCGATTCGGCAACGGGCGAACGATTACGTCGGAGGAGCTTGCCCTAAAAACCCCCAAAATGGTGACTTGCATTTTGGTTCGCATGGAGTTATAATTGACCGGTAAAAATCTAAACCACTTAGGGAAAATCTTGCCGTATGAAGACCTTCTTTGGCCGGGCGCAATTGTCCGCTGCGGTTCTGCTGCTCGCCGCCGTTCATCCTTTCGGTCTGGCGCGGGGACAATCCATGCCGCCGCTGGCCGTGGGTTGGTATTATCCAGCCGACCATGAAGTGTTCGGATCCGGGACAAGTATTTATTTGCACGCCTGGGTGACGGATTCCCGCCCAATTCAAACCCTCGAGTATTACGCCAATGGACACAGCATCGGTTTGGTGACCAACAAATTGAATTTGCTGGTGACCAGCACGAATTATGGCAATCCATTTTCCATTGGTTGGAGCAACGTCGCCGCCGGAGCTTACGTTTTAACCGCCGTGGCGAAGGACAGTCACGGAGCGGTGACTTCGGCGCCGATCAGTATCACAGTAACCAATCCCGTTCCGCATCCGGAGGTGGCAATCTCCGCGCCCGGGAATGGGGCAACCTTTCGTGCCCCAACCGACGTAACCCTGGCTGCCCGGGCCGTGGAGGCTCATGGGGCCATCGCCAAAGTGGAATTTTTCGCCAACACTGTCAGTTTGGGCACTGCTCTGTCCCACAGCAACAGCGCAACCCCGTTATACCAATTAATTTGGTCGAATGCCCCGGCGGGAACCTACGCTTTGAAGGCCGTGGCGACGGATACCAACGGCATCACGGCCACTTCCGCTGTGGTGAACATCGGGATTATCACCCCGCCACCCGTGCCGTTTACGTTGCAACTCTGGACTGCGGGAACCAGTCATACTTTTATTGAACCGGCAAATATCGGTTTGATCGCCACGGTCACCGATTCGAATGTTGTGAAATCAATGCAGTTCTTCGCCAATAGCAACCTCATTGGCACGCTCACAAATACCAGTGGCATGCCGCCCGGTCCCACCCCCGGAAGCGCTTATTTTTTCAATTGGAGCAATGTATTGGCCGGTACATATACCGTCACGGCCTTGGCGCTCGACTCGGCCGGTCATGCTGCGACCTCGGCCCCGGTGTCCCTCACCGTTAGCCCGGTGGTGCATCACCCGCCCCCACCGATCCCCTTCGAAGTGGCTCTCCAGTCTCCCCTCACCAAACAGACTTTCCTGGCCCCCGCCAACCTTGCCGTCCGTGCCGTGGCGGTGGACTCCAACATCATCCGCACAGTGGAGTTCTTTGCCAATGGTTCCAGCATCGGCCTCACCACCAATTCGGGTGGCGGAATGCTGACAAATTCGACCCAGGCAAGCCCCTTCGCTCTCGGCTGGAGCAACGTTTTGGCCGGCAACTACACTTTGCTGGCAATCGCGCGGGACAGTGCGGGTCTGACTGCGACTTCCGCGCCCGTGAGCATCAGCGTCGTGACGAGCCGCCCACCGGTGATCACCCTGTTCGCCCCTGATCCGGTGGCGGTTGAAGGCACCAATTATCCCGCCTGGACGAATCCGCAAGGACCGGCCACCAATTACATTAGCGGCACCAATACCGCTACTTTCTTGGTCCACCGGGAGGGGGCAACGAACAACCCGGTAACGGTTTCGTTCTCGATTGGGGGCACAGCCACCAATGGAGTCGATTACCGGCAGATTCCGGATTCGGTGACGATTCCCGCTGGCAAAACCTACGGCCTGATCACGATCATCCCAATCGACGATTTGGATTCGACTAACCGACCCTATGACACCGTGGTATTGGGCCTGCTCCCGCCCGTCACGGCGAGCAACGCACCCGCCACGTACACTCTCGGCAATCCCCGCAAGGCCGCCGCCGTAATTCTTGAACCGTCTTTTCATGGAACCTCGCCCCGGGACATCCACCAACTGCTGGACTCCTCGCGATTCATTTCGCTGCCCGCCACGAATGGCATGAATTATTGTCTGCAAATCTCCACCAACATGTTGACCTGGCAATCCATTTGCACGAACACCGTGGTGAAGGGCTTCGCTCAGTTTGTGGATCCGCCGGGGATGAACACAGCCCCCGGAGTTTTCTACCGAATCCTCCCTGTGGATGTGCCGGGAAGTTATTAAACTCGCCGTCCCGGCACCCGCGCCGGCCAGGTAAGTCCGGCCTCAAATAGTAGGACTTTCCCCCCGGGTTCCAAGTTGCGCTTTTTGAACTTGGACTTGCCCGAAAGTCGGTTCCGGCCCACCATGTTCCGGAGTATGGAAATCAATTATGATGCCGTGGTGGCGGGCTGCGGGCCCGGAGGTAGCAGCGCCGCGGCTTTTCTCGCCAAGGCCGGAAAGCGGGTGCTGGTATTGGAGCAGGAGGTCTTCCCCCGCTTTCACATCGGCGAGTCCCTGCTGCCCTACAACCAGGCGATTTTCCGCGAACTTGGCGTGCTTCCCGCCATCGAAGCGGCGGGATTCCCTCGGAAATTGGCGGCTAGGTTTTGCCTGACCCATGGCCAGCCTTCCACCCGTTTCGTTTTTGGCGCGGGCAAATTCTGCCATGAGCCCGGTGTTTTCTCCGTGGAACGCGCCACTTTTGACCACATTCTGCTAAAGCATGCCCGCAGTTGCGGCGCGGATATCCGGGAAGGTTGGGCAGTGACCAAAACCACCGCCGACTTGGAAGGAGTCACCGTGTCGGCCCGGGACCCGGCGGGAACAATCCACAATTTCAAGGCCTCTTTCCTGATTGATGCCACCGGCCGCACCAATCTTACGGGCAACCAGGAAGGCGTGCGCGAAATTCATCCCCGCCACAAAAAATTAGCCGTCTTCAATCATTTTACCGGCGTGGTCCGTGATCCCGGTGAAGCGGATGGCGACACCATTATTGTGCGGCTGGAAAACAAGTGGTTTTGGATCATTCCGGTCACGGCGGAAAAAACCAGCGTGGGCCTGGTAATAGACCGGGAGGAATACCAGGCGGAGGGCGTCGCCCCGGAGGAAGTGTTCCAGCGGTGGGCCAAAAGCAGCGCCGCGGTGCAGGAACGTTTGCGGGACGCCCGCCCGGCCGGTCCTTTCCGGACCACTACCGACTTCAGCTATTCCAACCGCAAATTGGTCAGCCAAAGAACCTTGCGGATCGGGGATGCCGCAGGGTTCATGGACCCGATTTTTTCGGCCGGGGTTTATCTGGCCATGTGGTCGGGCAAACTGGCGGCGGAAGTGGTGAATCAGGCGATTGCGCAACGCAATGATGGCGCCCGCGCCCTGGCTAAATTTGAAAAGCGGGTCCACGCCGGCTTACGGTTTTATTGGCGAATGGTGGAAAATTATTACACCACCCCTTTTATCGAACTATTCCTCCAACCTCGCAATCACGCGCAACTGCCGGATGCGATTATTTCTGTTCTGGCCGGCCAATTGGAGGGGGGATGGAACCTGCGGTGGCGACTGGCTTATTTCTTCTTTCTGGTCAAAATGCAGGCTCGGCGGCCGTTGGTCCCGCGCCTCTCTTTCCGGGCGGTCCCGCGCCACGAGGCCGGAGCCCGCCGGCCTCTGGCAAACAAGACCTGACGCCGTCGCCATGGCAATCCCTCTTCGCGTGCGGGGTCTTCTGGGCTTGGCTCTGCTCGTCCTCAGCCCGGGTTGCCGCACTTTGCCTCCCGCCCCGCCGGTTGATTTGACGGCTCCCGGATGGACGCTGCTGCGCGGTCAGGCGGAGTGGCATCCCCCGCAGCACCGGCCGGAAATCGCCGGAGAATTAATCCTGGCCACGAACCGGAGTGGTGATTTTTTGGTACAGTTTTCCAAAATCCCCTTCCCCATCGTCACCGCGCAAACCACGGGCAACCGCTGGCAAATTGAATTCGGCGCCGGGGAGCACGCCTGGGCCGGGGCGGGCCCGCCCCCGCGCCGCTGGTTGTGGTTCCAATTGCCGCCTGGCCTGGCGCAGGCTCCCCTCGCCGCTCCCTGGCAATTTGAAACCCTTCCGGATGGCCGCTGGCGCATTTTCAATCCGCGGACCGGCGAAGCTTTGGAAGGCGGTTTTTTTCCGTGAAGTCCGGTTGGTTCAAGCGCTGGTGGCTACTCTTGCTGATCCCCCTCGTCGGCGGGCTGGTCCGCTTGCGTTTCGACGTGGATCCGCTGGACTTGCTGCCGGGCAACGTGGCTGCGGTCGCCGGTCTTAAAACTTATCAACGGCATTTCACCAATGCCCGGGAACTCCTCATAACGATCAAGTCAGCCAGCCCGGAATCGGCGGAAACTGCCGCCCGGACAATCGCCAATCGCCTCACCAACCGCCCCGATCTGGTGGCCACTGCGGATTGGCAGCCGCCGTGGTTGGAGCATCCCGAGCAGACTCCGGAGTTGATCGCCTTCCTCTGGTTAAACCAACCGGCGGAGATCCTCCGCCAGCTAGAACAAAAACTGGCCGCCACCAATCGGAATGCCACTCTCAATGCCACCCGGGAACGATTGGCCACCACCCTCTCCCCCACCGAAATCGCGCAATGGGGCTATGATCCGCTGGGCTTCACGCAGTTGCCTCAAAGCAGTGCCATGCCGGAAATGGGCCGCGGATCGGCCATGTTCGCCTCGGCGGACGGCACCTTCCGCGTGATCTTCGTCCAGGCGAGCGTTGACCTGGCCGGATACCGGGAATGCATTGCCTGGCTGGCCGCGGTGAAAGCCGTCGTCCGGCCGACGGCGGCTGAGCCAATGGACTGCGCCATCGGTTTTACCGGGCGGCCGGCGTTCGTTGCGGAGATCAGCACCGGCATGCGCCAGGATATCACCTTATCCGTAGTGGGGACTTCCGTGATCATCGCCATCCTGTTCTGGCTGGCCCACCGGCGGATCAAACCCATGCTGTGGCTGCTCACTCTCTTGGCGGTGATCCTGCTCGCAACTCTGGCCATGGGCGGTTTGATTTTCGGAACTGTCAGCGTCATCAGCATGGGGTTTGCGGCCATCCTGCTCGGCCTGGCGGTGGATTACGCCGTGGTGCATTACCAGGAAGCCCTGGCCCAACCCCAACTGTCCATCCCCGAAATCCGCCGGGCCATCGCTCCCAGTATTTTTTGGGCGGCGGTCACCACGATCGCGGCGTTCGCAGTGCTCAACTTCGGAGGGTTGCCCGGCCTGGGTCAACTGGGATCGCTGGTGGCCATCGGCGTCGCTCTGGCGGCCTTCGTCATGATTTTCGCTTTCCTACCCCCGCTGTTTCCCGACCGGATGCGCGTCATGTTGCCCCCCACTGCCCCGGTCGGCGCGGCCGCACCGGTGAGCAGCCGTTTGAATCCATTCCACGCGAAACTGGTCCTGACCATGACGGTGTTGTTAGTGGTTGTGGCGGCCGCCATTCTCTCCCGGGGCGTTCCCGGGATGGATTCGAGCACGCGGGCGCTGGAACCCCGGGGTAGCGCCGCCTATGCGGCACTCGAGGGGCTGAAGACCAACCTGGGCCAGCAGCGGGAACCCTTTTGGCTGGTGGCCGCCGGCCGTGACGAGGGGGAGGTGGCGCAGAAACTGGACTTGATCGAACCGGTACTGCAACGCGCGGTGACAGACGGCCGCCTGAATGGGTTCACCAGCCCGACGATGCTCTGGCCCCGCCCGTTGGAGCAGGCTACCAACCGGCCCGCAATCCAGCGCCTGCTGGCGGAGCAGGCGGAATTGCGGGCCGCCGTACTCACCAACGGGTTTTCGACCGACGCGCTGGGCTTGATGGACCAGGTCATGGCGACCTGGCGCCGCGCCGCGAATCAGCCGGGCGTGTACTGGCCCAGCAATCGCTTGTGCGATTGGATCTTCGAAAAGGTCGCGGCCCGCGACTCGAACCAGGTCTATGCCGCGGCCTTTCTTTATCCGGCAGCGGATGCACGCTCATTTGCCACCCTTACTGACGAACTGCCCAAGGAAGGCGTCTGGCTTTCCAGTTGGGAAATGCTCGGGGTGACCGTGCTCGACGCCGTCACCCGCAATCTCTGGAAACTCCTGCTCCCCATGGCCGGACTGATCCTGCTGTCCCTCGGGCTGGCCTTCCGCCGCCCCACGGAAATCCTCTTGAGCCTGGCGGTCTTGCTCCTGAGCGGGCTGGGTCTGCTCGCCGGGATGCAGTTGCTGGGTTGGTCGTGGAACGTTTTGAATTTGATGGCCTTACCGCTGGTCCTGGGCACCGGGGTGGATTACAGCATTTTTATGCAACTGGCCTTGCGCCGTCATCATGGGGATTTGGTGGCCGCGCGGCACAGCGTGGGTCGGGCGCTGCTGCTCTGCGGGGGCACGGCAGTGGCGGGATTCGGCTCCCTCGGGCTCTCGAGCAATGCCGGCATGGCGGGACTCGGGCGGGTCTGCGCGTTGGGGATAGCGGGCAACGTGCTGCTCTCGGTTTTCGCCCTGCCCATCTGGTGGCAGGTAGCCCGGGGAGATCGGACCGCCAGCCAGTCCCCCTCGCAATTCTACGGCCAGCGATTCTGGCGTCTGGGATTGTGGCTGGCACGCTGCTTGCCACCCTCCGTTTGCGCGGTCCTCGCCCGGGCCGGAGCGGCCTTGTACTGGCCCCTCGCGGGTCATCGGCGGCGCGTGGTGATGGCCAATCTGCTGCCGGTCGTCGGCCAGGATCCGGCGGCGGCGCGCAGCCTGGCCCGGCGGATGGTCACGGAATTTGCCCTCAAACTGGCGGACCTGTGGCGCTATGAAAGCGGCATCGCCCGCAAAAGTTGGTTCGTGGACTGGAATGGCTGGGAAAATTTCACGACCGCGCAAGCCCGCGGCAAAGGCGTGCTGCTCGTCACTCCCCATCTGGGCAATTGGGAACTGGGCGGCGCCTTCTTGACGGAACGCGGCTTCCAATTGTTGGTACTCACGCAACGGGAACCGGACGAAAAGCTGACCGCCCTCCGCCAGGCGTCGCGCGCCCGCTGGGGCGTGGAAACGTTGGTCATCGGGGAGAATCCTTTTGCCATCGTGGAAATCATCCGGCGACTCCAGAGCGGAGCCACGGTGGCGTTGCTGATGGATCGTCCGCCCGCGCCCACCGGAGTCACGGTGGAGTTATTTGGACAACCCTTCGCCGCCTCGCTGGCGGCCGCGGAACTGGCCCGGGCTTCCGGTTGCGCGATCCTGCCGGTCGTCATCGTCCGCCGCGCCGGGGGATATTCGGCGCGGGTGTATCCGGAAATGGAATATGACCGCGCGGCAATTGGGAATCGGGCCAGCCGGATCCAATTGACCCAGGAAATTGTGCGTGTCTTTGAACCGGCAATCCGGCAGGATCCCGCCCAATGGTTTCATTTCGTTCCCATCTGGCCAACCGAAAGGCCGCCGCTTTGAAGCTGTTCGCGGCTTGGGCTTTGGTTGTGGGATTTGCCTTGGGAACGCATCGGGCGGCGGCAACCGACACGAATGCAGTGCTGGACGCCTGGTTCTCAGCCCAAAGAAATGTCCAAACCTGGTCGGCGGACTTCACGCAGATCCGCCATTTCAAAACCCTGACCCAGCCGCTATTGACGGCAGGACGGTTGTGGTTTGCGGCCCCGGCCAATTTCCGTTGGGAACTGGGCGTACCGGCCCAAACCATCGCCTTGCGCCGGGATGGTGACATGTTTTTGATCTACCCCCGCCTGAAGCGGGCGGAACACTATGCTTTGGATTCCGGCGCCCCCCGGGAATGGCGCGACGCAATGGCTTTGTTGAACGCGGGTTTTCCCCGCAACCGCACGGAATTCACCGCCCAGTTCAAGGTCTTGTCCCTCGTGGCGACCAATCGCGAATGGCAACTACGCCTTGAGCCGACCAGCAAATTCGCCCGCCAATGGATGCCCGAATTGGGACTCGGCCTGGCGACGAACGATTACGCCCTCACGCGCACGGAACTGGTGTTCATGGATGGTTCCTCGATGCGCAGTGAATTCACGAACGCCGTCATGAATCCGCTCCCGGATACCAACCTGTTCCGGTGGGAACCGCCGGCTGATTTCAAGGTCACCACCCCGCTGGCAAAGTAAGATCGAGGTGCCCTCCCCAGGCTACCAGCGTCCGCTCTCGAATTGGCGGCGCCACTCGGCGCGGGAGAGCTTGCCCCGTTGATTTGGTGCCAAGGCATTGACGAAACGCCATTCCCGGGGCACCTGCCAGGCGGGCAAGGTGTTGAGTAAAAACTCCCGCAATTCCGCGGCCGCCGCATTGCCGACCACCACGGCAACCATGGCTTCCCCCCGCCCCGCCTGCCCACTGGCAGTACCAAACACCAGACACTCCCGCACGCGCGGATGGTTAAGCAGGGCTTGCTCAACCGTTTCCGGCGAAAGTTTACGCCCACCGATGTTGATTTGGTCCCCGACCCGGCCCCGGAGAAATACTTGGTCCTTGCGCAATTCTACCAAGTCAGAAGTCAGGAATGTGCCCGTCCCCAATCCGGGCAGGCGGTCGGGCCAATAAGATTCACCTACGGCCGAGCTGGTCACGACCAGGCTACCCGCCGTAGAAACCGTCGCGGTGACCCCGGTCAGCAAAGTCCCCGCCAAGGCCGGGTCCTCCCGTGGAACCTCCCCCCGGTCATAGGCGATCCCGCCGCATTCCGAAGAACCGTAAAAATTGTGCAACTTGAGACCGGTCGCGGTAAAAACCTCCTGTTCCAAGGGCAGCGGCAAGGCAGCTCCGGCAGAGATGGCCAGGCGCACATGAGGCGGAATAGCCCGGGCCGTGTGCCAGGCCCGCCACAGGGCAGGAACCGCCGGAAGCACCACCTCTCCTGCCCCTTCCGCGGCCCTTCGCAGCGGCTCCGGCAGCGGCGAATGAACCAGGAGTAAGGGCACGCCGTGCAGGAGCAGGGGCAGCACCAAATTGGAAAATCCGTAGGAGTGCGCGAGGGAAATTACTCCGAGATTCGGCCAGTCCGGTCGCAAGCCCATTGTGGTGACGATGTTGGCCGCATCCGCGGCAAGTTGCTGCGCGGTGAACACCACGAAGCGCGCCACCCCGCCAGTGGCGGAGGTGCTCTTAAGATGGCAACAAGCCGCACCCGGCCGGGGAACCACGGGCACGGTTTGATCCGATTCCAACGGACACACGACCCCACCGATCCGCCAGGCGGCCAGCACGGCCAGAACAAATTCCGGAGAGTTTCCGGCTGGAAAGACCAAGCCGGCATCCGCCGGCCAGGCCTCGGCGGCCACCGCCAACTGGCCAAAGGTCCACTCCCGGCCGGAGGCGCAATCGCGCAACGCCAGTTCGGAGCTCCGGCTGGCAGCCAGTTGCCGCCAAAGATCGTAAAGCATTGTCAGTTGGTTAGCGCAGCCGTAACGTGGGCGGCAAGTCAAATTATGGCCAACGTCCGTTTTCTTGCTCCCCGGCGCTTTGATTTCGCCCGCGACTCATTCGCGTTTGCCAATGAACTGCTCTGGGAGTATCGCCCGGATCCGGCGCGGGGCACGATGACCTTCGCCCGGCGCCAACCGCGTCCACTCTATGCGCACCGTTGCTTCGTCCTGACGCGCGCCGCCCGCCAGTTCCTTTACCATGCCCGCTTTGACTCAGCACTGGCACCGGCGGACGACGAAACCTACCGCCGGCAAATCTGCCAAACGATGGCGCGCAATCCCCGGCAGGCCTGCGAACCGGCCCGGCAAATTGTCTTCCCGGGCTTTGCCAGCTTGCGGGAATTCAGCCGGGACCGGGAATCAGTCCTGAAAGCGTGCTGCGGAGGGGCTTGGCAATCGTATTTTTTGCGGAGCCATTGGCGAATGGTGCTTCCCATCTCCCGGGAACATCAATTCCTCACCGCGACCGGACTCGCAGAGGCAATTGCCCAAGGCCATTCCCCCCTGGTCCACCTGGTGCGCTTTCCAGCGCTGACGATCAACCATGGAATGATTTTGTTCGCCGTCCGCGCGGAACCGCAGGGATGGGAATTCATGGCTTATGATCCCAATGATCCCCTCCAACCAACCACCCTGCGGTTCGACCGGGCCCGCGGCACATTTTCCCTGCCTCCCAATAATTATTGGGCCGGGGGGCCTTTGGAAATTATCGAGATTTTTCGGAGTTGGTGGTTTTAGGTCCCGTGACCGGACGCCGGGGATTCCAGAAAAGCGGCCCAAAAAAGGCCAACCCACAGAGATTGATGCCGACGATATATCCCATCTTATAGCTGCGGCCGAGATTTTGTTCTGCGTAAATCGGCACGTCCTTGCCCAACACCAGACTGGGAAGGGCCAGGGGCAGCAAGGCACCGTGCAAAGCTCCCCGGCCAAAGCCGGCTACGGAAGTGCGCGGAAAAGCCCAAGGCGAAGCCCAGCCATAAAAATATCCAAACAGCAACGTCGTGACCGCCAGGGTAATGAATTTGCGCACCCCCCGCTTCAACCAGTCCGGCAGGGTCGATTTTGGGACCGGGTCGGCGTTCATGACGACTCGCTTCTCCGGGCACATTCTGTCACGTTGAAATGCATTGCACTAAAATCCGCGATGAACCTTAATAAGGCAATGTTGAATCCGGTCGATCTGCGAGACGGTCAGGGATTTATTTTCATGGTCGGAAATCGGTTAAAAGGCTCCCTCGTGGATAAACGCGAAAGACTCCCCGGCAGATTCGGTATCTGCGCCTAAACCACCTGTGCAATTTCCTTTGCCCAAATCCGCTCATTCCCTGCCCCACCGGGTGGTCGTAACCGGGGCGGGCATTGTCACGGCCCTGGGTTGTGGGTGGCAGGTCAACTCGCAAAGCTTGCGGTCCGGCCGGACCGCCTTCCGCCCGGTGACTTTGTTCGACATCTCACGCCAGCGCGCCCAATTGGCCGGCGAAGTCGCCCTGCCAGCCGAAGTTTTCTCCGGGGGCCCGCACGCAAAAAACGAGCGGCGTCGAGGACGCGCCGCGCAGATGCTGCAAATTGCCGCTCGCGAAGCCTGGACTCAATCCGGCTGGCAAGGCGGAGAAACTACCCCCATCGTTTTGGGAACCACGAGCGGGGAGATGGCGCTGGGAGAGGATTACTACCGGCAGGCCGTAAACTCGCCCGCGGACCGGCGCAACCAGGCCACGCGCGTTATTCATTACCAAGCCCAACGCCAGGGCTTGGATCTCGGCGAGACCTTCGGTGCCTATGGCCCCTTGACCATCATCGCCAATGCGTGCGCCTCCGGATCCAACGCCATCGGCCACGCCTTCGAATTGGTCCGAACTGGCCGCGCCCCGCGGGCCTTCACCGGGGGATACGACGCGTTATCCCTGCTCACTTTCGCCGGCTTTGACGCCTTGCGGGCCCTTTCCCCAACCGCCTGCCGGCCGTTCGATGCGGGTCGCGACGGCGTCCTGCTCGGGGAAGGCGCGGCCATGGTGACTTTGGAGACCCTTGGAGAAGCCCAGGCCCGGGGAGCCACGATATTGGGTGAAATTGCCGGCTACGGTGCCGCCACCGATACTCATCATCTCACCCAGCCACACCCGGAAGGCAAGGCGGCGCTCGCCGCCATGACTATGGCATGCCAGCAAGCCGGGCTGCGTCCGGAGCAAATTGATTACATTAATGCCCACGGAACTGCCACCCCGCAAAACGACGCCACGGAGGCTGCCGCAATCAATCGGTGGGCGGGAGTTGCGGCCCCGCAACTGCGGGTGAGTTCCACCAAAGCCAACACCGGGCATACCCTCGGCGCGGCGGGAGCCATCGAGGCGGTGATCTGCCTCATGACCCTGGTCGAGCAATGGTTGCCGCCTCAGGCCGGTCTCCGGACGCCCGACCCGGCCTGCCAATTCAAATTGGTGACGGAAAAATCCGAAACCGGGGTCGCGGCAGCACTGTCCAATTCGTTCGGATTCGGCGGTGCGAATGCTTCGTTGATCTTCCGGAGGTGGCTGTGAGCGCGGTTTTCATCCGCGGCATCGGAGCCGTTTCCCCGGCAGGCTGGGGCTGCGCGGCCCTGCGGCAAGCCCTGCAACAAAACACGCCGCTTCCTACCAGCAGCCTGACCCGGCCGGGCTGGCAGCGGGGCCTGACGGTACGGGCGGTTCCGCCTCCACCAACCACACCTGCTTTTCTGGCGCATCCGCGCTTGCGCCGAACGGGGGAAATGGGCCAACACGCAATCGCGGCCGCACTCGAAGCTTTGGCCGGAGATGCCGCCCGGGTCCAAGCAGGCAATCTGCGGTTGGGGATCGTGGTCTGCCTTTTGACCGGAGTGGTGGGATACTCCCGCCGCTTTTTCGAGGAAGTGCTGCGCAATCCGGCGGCCGCCAGTCCGGTGCTGTTTCCGGAAACCGTCTTCAATGCCCCGGCAAGCCACCTGGCCGCCTACCTGGAGGCCAAAACCATAAATTACACGCTGGTGGGGGATGAAGGCACGTTCCTGCAGGGACTGGCTCTGGCGACCCAATGGCTGGCGACTGATCAGGTGGACGGCTGCGTGGTGGTTGGGGCGGAGGAATTGGATTGGCTGGTGCCGGACGCCATGGAGATCCTGAGTCGCGGGACCATTCATGGCAGCGGCGCCGGGGCGGTATACCTGGATCGCAATCCCAACGGAGCCATCGCTGAGTTATTGGCCATCACCGACGCCTTTTCGCTGGCAAAATCCCAACCTCGCGCCCGCGCGGCGCAGCGGATGCGGGCGCAACTGCCGGCGAGTCACACAGGGGAACTTCTTTGCCTGAGTACTCGCCAGCAAACCGCTTACGATACGGCAGAAAATTCGGCCTGGGCGGATTGGAGCGGCGGCGTGCTCGCACCAAAATCCATTTTAGGCGAAGCTTTCGTGGCCGCCGCCGCGTGGCAATGCGTGTTGGCCATCAGCGCCTTGGCAGATCACACCGTGGTGGCGGCCAATGTCAGCGTCGTGGGGTCGAGTCAACAGGCCATTGGGGCACGCTTCGGCCCCGCGCCCCTCGTTTCCGCAAAAATCCCCCAGGCAAGCTCCACCACCGGGAATTGAAGCTTGCGTCCGGCAATGCTCTGCGCAAAGCTTCCCCGACAAATCTGATGAGCGAAACAATGGAACGCAAAGCGGCAATCAAGGGTATGCTGGTGGAAAACCTCATGCTGAAAATTGCGCCCGCCGACATTCCGGATGATCAACCGCTGTTCGGACCCGGAAGTCTCGGTTTGGACTCGATCGATGCGCTTCAGATCGTGGTCGCCCTCGAAAAAACCTACGGTCTCAAGATTCCCGACCCCGCCAAAGCCAAGGACATTTTGGCGAACGTGAATGCTATTGCGGCCGCGGTAGCCGCCCATGAGGCATCCCCCGCAACCTGATTCTATTTGCCCCGATACTTGGAGGGATTCCGGATCCGGTCCAACCTTTCCGCCTCTGAATCCCGTCGGACCAATTCCAGGCGTTTCTGCTCCAAGGCGGCCAAGATGGCGTTTGGAAACCGGGCCAACCGGCCGAAAACACGGCGGCAGCGGTGAAAAAAGGCGGACCAGGTATTCATGGTGAATCCAGTTCCTGCATCCCTCTCCCCGCCAGCCGTGTCCTTCCTGCGGTCTCGCGAATAATCATACGGCCCGCGGTTTTACCAGCAGCAGGACAATGCCGCCGACCAAGGCTATGGCTCCCGCCACGGGCGGAACGAAATGGTTATCGGTGGTCTGCAGGTGCATCCCCAAAAATTCGATGGTCTTTCCCGGGGTGGAAAAGCTGATGCCCGAATAGGCCAGCACCACGATGCCAAGGGTGATAAGAATTACTGCCGTCAGTGTTTTGATGTTCATAAAATGGAAGAATTGGGCCCGACTACCGCCAAGGTCCGCCGGCGGGATTCCGCCGGCGGACCAGACCTGTCTAGTTGTTTGAACCGGACGGAACGATGACCGTCATTTCATTGTCCACGCTCTTGACGCCGTAAATGTCATTGATCAACTTGCTAACCAGGCTCTTTTCGGCCGCATTCCGCGCCTGGCCGGTCGCTGTAACCACTCCGTTCCGCGTGGTGATCCGGGTTTTTAGCGCGCTGGTCGAACGATGCGCCAGCAGGGAGGCCTTGACCTGGGCTGTGATGGACGCGTCGTCGATCATTTCTCCCGCCGTTTCCACCGACTGGGCGGCCTTGCTTCCGATCGTCATTTCGTTCTTCACCGCGCTAACACCTTCAACATCCTTGGCATATTCCGTTGTCAATTCCTTCTGCGCCATGCTGCCCGCCTCACCCCGGAGGGTGACGACACCATCATTCACGATGACTTCGGTGCCGCTGGCACTGACATTGCGATGAAACAGGAGGGCGGTCTTGACTTTCAGCATCAACCAACCATTGGAGTGTTCGGAGGGGACTTCCCCCTTCACCGTAAGGCGGTTGTCCACGCGGGTAACCCCGGGCAATCCCTCCACCGTGTCCTCGGCCAGCGATTTGTGCGAGGCATCAGCCACCGTTCCCGTCAAGGTGACCACGCCATCCTCCGCGACCGTTTTAATGGAGTCATGGGCCAGATATGTTTTGAAAACATAGGACTTCTTGGCGGAAGCCACGATCCGGTCGTCGTTATCGGAGGCGTGCAACGGGGCCCCGGCCAAAAGAATGCCAGCGCCAAGACCGAACCAGTGAAAGGAGTTTGTCAATTTGCTTTTCATATTAGATTTTCTGCTTTGCTATCAATTAGTTAAATTACCAAAATCAGCATAGGCTGCTCCCCATATTCAGCCAGCCGGGGAATCCCCCACCGGTTCAATGGGGCGGGAAGAATGAGCTGCAAGGTCTGTAAACATTAAACGGCGGACTGTACCTGGCGGGCACAGGCCCATCGCAAGGAAACGGTCCGCCGTCTGCGGAAGCGCGGTCTGGAGCGCGCTACCCGCCACCTGTGGCTTGCATCATGGCGCGATTTTATCGCTTATCCACTGGCGGGCCTGATTGATTCCATCTTTGAAGTCGCCATAGGCTTTTCGGGAGCTGGCTTTGACGCCATCCCAGGTGGACTCGGTCGCATTCTTGACTTCGACCAGTTGCAGTTCCAACTTTGCCCCTTGTTCCCGCAGGGCCTTCAGCTTCGGCTGGGCTTCGGCCTTGGCCTGGTCGCTGGCCTTCTCCACCTTGGCGGCGAGCTTGTCGATATCCTGGTTCAATTCCGCCAACTGGGCCTGCATTTTTTCGACAAACTCACTCTTCCTGGCATAAGTATATTCGTTCATGTCTGCCACCGCCTGCTTGGATTCGGTCTGGACCTTTTCGATCTGTTGGGAAGTGGATTCCTCCTCTTTACATCCCACCGTGAAGGCGACAGCGGAAAAAAAGGTGACAACGAGGATGTTGGGTTTCATAATTTTAGTTGGGGTTGGGCCGCCATCGAGACGAATCAAAAGGCAAACCGCATCCCCAACCGGCCCACACCATAATACCGAGTCCGCTCGGGCTCTACCCACCGGGCATCCACAAACACGCCCACATTGGGAGTAAACCGGTATTCCATCCCTGCACCCACCTGACCAAACCAGACCTTCGCCAGGTCAAACTGGTGTCCCCCGCCGCCAAATATGTAAGGGGCGAAACCGCTTTCGCCCAGCGGGAAACGCGCGGTTAGGTTCAGGGAGGCGCTGTCCACGAAGGTTCCCGTGGTGTTTTCCGAGTAAGCGTCCGCCGCGATGCCAATGTTGCGGGTGAGGAAGTAGCTCAAACCAAGCCCCGCCCCGAGCCGGACGTTGTGACGCACACGGGCTTGCGAAATGTGATCCAATGTATACTTGCCCAGGGAAGCGCTACCGAAGGCGTCAAAATCCAATTCGCCCGCCCGGTATAGTTCACCGGAATTGGACGTCATGGGTTCCGCGGCCAGGGCGGCGCCGGCCATCAAAGCTAACAATCCGCCACTCAAGCAATATTTCATCGCCTTACCGGAAATTTGCATAGGAATTTTAGTTTTGCAGTTTGGTTGTAACATTGGATGAGCTTACTCACGGGGCTGAGTTTAGCCAGCGGGGGAAATCCCCCAGCCGGAATCACCTCTCCATTTTGGCATCCACCCCCGATCACGACAAAAGTCGTTGATGGGGGAATATCCCCACGGTGATCCCCGTTCTAGGGGATTCGCGACCCTTGGCCAATGATCGCCGGGTGAAGAACTGCGAGCGAATCAGACCAAGTGAAACACCGATGAATCCAGCCGCATACTGCGCCGACCAGAAGCTTTAACCTAGCCGCCAGCGTTTAGAATGAAGCCAAAAAACTCATCGACCAGACCAAAAACAGCCCAAAAAACCGTAATATGACTACTCGAAATAATTCCCCTGCCGTGAAACGAACTAAACCGATACTATCAATCCCCAGCCTCCGGCATCGCCCGGCAACGGATTCGAATTCCAAAAGCAGCACCGCGACCGGTTGCCTCGAATGTTGTTCGACAGCCAACCGCGCCTGGGGCTCCTTCCACTGGCTGGCGCTGCTGGCTTCGCTGCTATTTCTGATGGGCAGCAGTGTGTCCAGTCGCGCGCAAGGCACGCCCACGGGTTGCACCGGCAGCGGGTTGGGCATTTTGCTCTTCACCGATGCCCCGGATGTGCATGTCGGCGACACCCTGACCTACAGCGTCACCGTCTTCAACGGCACCGGCAACGGCCCGGTGGTCTGTAACGCTACCAATATCCAGGCCTTCATCGTCACTCCCGACGGCGTTTCCCACACCGTCACCCTGGTCCGCACCACCCTGACCAACGGCCAGTCCGATTATTATCAAAACGTGGTCGCCTACGTCGTCCGCGCCCAGGATATCCTGCCCGATGGCTCCGTCCGCGCCACCGCCGCCGACACCGGCGCGATCCTCCAGAACGACACCCCCAGCCAGGGCGGCGGCAACCAGGGCGTCAACACCCAGGTCAGCAGCCCCTGCATCTTCGTCACCTCCACCTGCTTGGGCGGCGTGGGCCAGACCGGTCCCATCACCTTCACCGGCACCGTCAGCAACTGTAACGCCGTCACCCTCGTCGGCGTCACCGTCACCAACTTCGTCAATGGCGGCTTTTACCAGGTCGCCTTCATCACCAATTTGCTCGCCCACCAGAGCGCCACGTTTTCCGGCAGTTGGGTCCCCGCCGATCCCTGTAATCCCAGCACCGCCATCATCACCGCCACGGGCATCGACCAGTTCACCACCCATCCCCGCGCCGTCACCAGTTCCTCCACCATGACCTGCTCCGAGGTCCTGACCCCCGGCATTGTCCTCACCAAGGCATGCCCCGCGCAACCCGTCGCCCCCGGCCAGTTGTTCCAATACTCCGGCAGCGTCAGCAACTCCGGCAACGTCACTTTGACCAATATTGTCGTGCTGGATAACCAGCCGGTGCCCAACACCGTGGCCTTTGTCCAGGCCACCCTGCTCCCCGGCGCCGTGGCCTATTTCACCAACAGCTACCTGGCCCCCACCAACTGCTCCGTCACCGACACCCTCAACGTCACCGCCGCCAGCCGCTGCGGCGCCCCCGTCTCCGCCACCGCCACCGTCACTTGCCCCATTCTCACCACGCCCCGGATCGCCGTCACCGCCACCTGCGCCACCGGCCCCATCCTCCCCGGCGGCGCGGCCACCTACAACGGCACCGTGCGCAACACCGGCAATAATACGCTCCTCAATGTCAGCGTCGTCAGCGACCACCCCGCCCCCAACACCATTGTCTTCACCGCGGCCAGCCTGGCTCCGGGAGCGACGGCCAACTTTTCCGGCACCTACACCGTGCCCGCCGGCGCCTGCGCCGTCACCACCACCTTCAGCGGCAGCGGCCAGGATGCCTGCTCCCTCAACGCGGTGACCAACTCCGCCGCCGCCACCTGCACCGTCACCACCGCCCCCGGCGTGGCCGTCTCGCTGGCCTGTCCCGCCACCCCCGCCATCCCGGGCGGCGCGATCACCTTCTCCGGCACCGTCCGCAACAGCGGCAACGTGACCCTCAACAATGTGTTCGTGGTCAACAACCAACCCGCCGCCAACACCCCGGTGATCGGGCCGCTGTCGCTCGCCCCCGGGGCCAGCGCCAACTTCACCACGACCTTTAACGCCCCGCTGGATGCCTGCTCCGTCGCCAGCCAGGTCACCGCCACGGCGCTGGATAGTTGCACCACCCTCGCGGTGACCAACTCCGCCACCACCACCTGCACCCTGGCCACCACCCCCGGCCTCCTGGTCACCCAGGTCTGTCCGGTGACCACCGGGCTGCCCGGCACGCCCCTGATCTACACCGGCACCATCAAGAATACCGGCAACATCTCGCTCACCAATGTCGCGGTGATCAATAGTCTCAGCGGCCCCACCCCGGTCTTCACCGCCGCCCTCCTGGCCCCCGGCGCCACCACCAACTTCTCCGGCAGTTACCTCGCCCCGACCAACTGCCTCTCGGTCAGCACCGCCACCGCCACCGCCCAGAGCACCTGCGGCGTCAGTGTCACCAACGCCACCACCACCACCTGCGGCATCCTGACCGTACCCATGCTCGCCGTGAATGTGGTCTGCCCGGTCGCCCCGATCCTGCCCGGCGGTTCCCTCATTTATAACGGCACCGTGCGCAACACCGGCAACATCACCCTGACCAACGTCCTGGTGGTCGCCAATCAACCCGCCCCCAACACCCCCGTGTTCACGGTCCCCACCCTGGCCCCCGGCGCCACCCTCCCGTTCACCGCCACCCTGACCGTGCCCCTCAACACCTGCGCCGTCACCACCGCCTTCAGCGGCACCGCCCAGGACAGTTGCACGCTCCTGCCCCTGACCAATAGTGTCGCCACGACCTGCACCGTCACCCTGGCCCCCGGGATCGCCCTCACCGCCGTTTGCCCCACCGCCCCGGTCGTCCCCGGCGGTTCGGTCACCTATAACGGCACCGTGCGCAACTCCGGCAACATCACCCTGACCAATGTCGTGGTGCTGGCCAACCAACCCGCCCCCAACACCCCCGTGTTCACCCAGTCCCTCCTGGCCCCCGGCGCCACCGCCAACTTCACCAGCACGGTCCTGGTGCCCACCAACGCCTGCGCCGTCACCACCGTGTTCTCCGGCTCCAGCGTCGAAATCTGCGCGCTGACCCCGGTGACCACCACCGTGACCACCACCTGCACGGTCACCACGGCTCCAGCCATCGCCGTCTCCCTGCTCTGCCCCGTCACCGCCGCCGCCCCGGGCGGTTCGATCACCTACACCGGCACGGTCCGCAACAGCGGCAACGTGACCCTTAACAATGTGTTCGTGGTGAACAATCAACCCGCCGCCAACACCCCGGTTACCGGGCCGCTGACGCTCGCCCCCGGGGCCAGCGCCAACTTCACCACCACCTTCACCGCCCCGCTGGATGCCTGTTCCGTCAGCAGCACCGTCCGGGCCACCGGCATCGACAACTGCACCAGCCTGGCCGTGACCAACTCCGCCACCGCCACCTGCGCCCTGGCCACCACGCCCCTGCTCGTCGTCACCCAGGCCTGCCCCGACAGCCCCGTCCTGCCCGGCGCCCTCCTCACCTACACCGGCACCGTCAAGAATGCCGGCAACATCTCCCTGACCAATGTGGTCGTGGTGAATAGTCTCAGCGGCACCAACCCGGTCTTCACCGCCGCCATTTTGGCCCCCGGCGTCACCGCCAACTTCACCGGCAGCTTTGTCGCCCCGACCAACTGCGCCACCACCAGCACCGCCACCGCCATCGCCCAAAGCACCTGCGGCATCCCGGTCACCAACACCGTCACCAGCACCTGCACCGTGCTGACCGTCCCCCAAATCGCCGTCACCGCCATTTGCCCCACCGCCCCGCTCCTGCCCGGCGGTTCGGTCACCTATAACGGCACCGTGCGC
>CAIXFN010000065.1 GCA_903918755.1 uncultured Pedosphaera sp. | reverse complement strand
GAAGGTGATTGATTTCGGTATTGCCAAGGCCACCGAGGGACGATTGACCGACAACACCGTTTACACACAGTTGCACCAGTTCATCGGGACGCCGGCTTATATGAGTCCGGAACAGGCGGAGATGAGCGGGCTGGACATCGACACGCGCAGCGACGTCTACAGCCTGGGTGTGTTGCTCTACGAACTGCTGGCCGGGAGCACGCCCTTTGACGCCAAGGAGTTGATGTCACAGGGCATCGACGCGATGCGCAAAACGATCCGTGAAAAAGAACCACAGCGCCCCAGCACACGTTTCGCGACCCTCGGGGCCGATCAACTCACGACCACAGCGAAGCGCCGTTCGGCCGACACCTCGAAGCTGCTCCACCAGCTCCAGGGCGACCTCGACTGGATTGTGATGAAGTGCCTGGAGAAGGACCGCCAGCGTCGCTACGACACGGCCAACGGGCTCGCCGCCGACCTAAAGCGGCATCTGAACAACGAGCCGGTGACGGCCCGCCCCCCGAGCGCAGCCTACAAGTTTCAAAAGGCATTCCGCCGAAACAAACTAGTCTTCGCGGCTGGGACAGCGGTGGCGCTCGCGCTGATTATCGGGCTTGCGGCCAGTTCGTGGCAGATGCTCGTCGCGCGGCGCGCGCTGGTGCGCGAACAAGTCGCTCAGCAGCGGGAGCGCGCGCAATCCGTCCGGGCGGACACCGTGACGACCTTCATCGACAGCCTGGTGTCGGACCAGTTGCCCTCGCTGTTGCAGCAGGGGAATGTTCGCGGTGCGCGGGAGTTGATCAGCAAAGCGGATGCCCTGGCTTCCTCCTCCCTGACCAATGCCCCGGCGGCGGAACTGAGGCTGCGTTGGAATTTGATGCTAGCCCTTTTCCGTCAGTTGGGCGATGTGCCAGCCGCTTTGCAGCAGGCTGAGGCGATCAACCGGCTCCTGCCGAGGGTCACCGACCAGCAACTCAGCGTGCCGCGCGACGAGGTAAGGATTGCTGTCTCAGGAGTCAGCCTTTACGCCGCCGGCGACCAGATCCCGGCCCAGGAGCAGGCCATGAAGGAGTTGGAAGTCCTCTACGCGGAGTTCATGGGGCGGACTCCGCCCGCCCAGGCGTTCGCCGCACGTTGCCGGTGGTGGCAGGCCGGGTGGCTTGAGTCTGCGGGCAAGTCGGACCCGGCGGAGGCGGCGATTGTGGAAGCCCGCGAACTGCTTCTCCGTGCCTCGGCTCCGGTTGTCTGGGAAATCCGAGTGGCAGATAAGTATGTGGAACTGGCGGGACGGACCCATCCCGCCCGGGCCGAGCAGGTCGCCCGCGAGACCCTGGCGAAAATACCCGCCTTGGAAGCGGAGGTACGGGATGATTACTGGGCGCTGGTTGGGCAACTGAGCAACATCCTCTGTCGGCAAGACCGTTTCACGGAGGCGACCGCGATGCTGGAAGAGCAAGGCCGATGGCTGAAGACCCACGGTGGTTCCGGGACGGATCAGGTCCGGTTGGATGTGCTGCGCGGGTCGGTCCTCGCCCGCTCCGGCAACGCCCGGGAAGCGTTGCCGATCCTCGAGGCCGTGGCCACCAACCCGCTTTCCGATGTTCAAGACTGGTTGGTAGCCGCTTGGATCGCGGCCGCCACCGGCGACCGCGCTTCCTTCGAGCGACTCATCCGGATCTGCTGGCTCCGTTTCGGCTCGACGGTCGAGGGGCAAGCGGCCCTCATGGTTGTGGCGGGACTGTATCAACAACCCATGGACGATAGAACTCTGGCCATGGCGCGAGCCTTGCTGGACCGGGCCGACGACGGTTCGATCATCAGCAATCTCCATCTTAACGGGGTCAACGCGGCCTTGGCCTACCGCGAGCATCGCTACGAAGAGGCACTGGTGCTGCTGAACCGATTCCTTGCCCCGCCGATCTCTCGGCCGGGGCGCCAACAAGTGACAGATCCAACCCAGCAGGCCGCCTCCCTCTTTCTCCGGGCGATGCTGGGTGCCGAACGCGAGCACGCGGAGGAGGCCCGCCGGGACTTCGCCCAAGCCCGCACCCAGTTGAAGCTGGCCCTCGGGGACAAGCCCGGCCATGACCGCGGCCCGAATTGGGCGTTTACGTATCAGGCGGAAACCCGGCAGCGCGAAGCGGAAGCGCTGTTCCAGGCCAAAGGCATCCCCCAGCACGAGCCGGGCGCGCAGTGAAGCCGGCACATTCCGTACGATGATTTCCCAATGAATCCTAACCGCGAAGAAGCCCTGTTTGCCCTGGCGCTGGAGAAACCGGCCGAGAAGCGCGCCGCGTTCCTCGATGTGATGTGTGAAGGCGATCCCGCCCTGCGCCAACGCCTCGAAGCGTTGCTCGCGGCGCACGAGCAGCCCGACAACCTGGTGCCCACTCCAGCCGAAGCGGCCCGGCCCACGATCAAGCTCGATCTCGCCGAGGTGCCCGACGAAGCTGTGGGCCAGACGCTCGGGCGCTATAAGCTGCTGGAACGCGTCGGCGAAGGCGGCTGCGGCGTGGTCTATGTGGCGGAGCAGACCGAGCCCGTGCGGCGGCGCGTGGCGCTGAAGGTCATCAAGCTGGGGATGGACACCAAGCAGGTCGTCGCCCGCTTCGAGGCGGAACGGCAGGCGCTGGCGATGATGGATCATCCGAACATCGCCAAGGTGCTCGATGCGGGCACCACCGATGTGGGCCGTCCCTACTTCGTCATGGAACTGGTGCGGGGCATCAGGATCACCGACTACTGCGCCCAGGCCAATCTCAGCACCAAGGAACGGCTCGACCTGTTCATCAAAGTCTGCCAGGCCATCCAGCACGCGCATCAGAAAGGCATCATCCATCGGGACATCAAGCCGTCGAATATCCTCGTCACCCTTCACGACGGCGTGCCGGTGCCGAAGGTGATTGATTTCGGTATTGCCAAGGCCACCGAGGGACGATTGACCGACAACACCGTTTACACACAGTTGCACCAGTTCATCGGGACGCCGGCTTATATGAGTCCGGAACAGGCGGAG
>CAIXFN010000064.1 GCA_903918755.1 uncultured Pedosphaera sp. | reverse complement strand
GGTTCGGATTCCGCCTCCAAGAGCTTCATGCAAAACGTGCTTCCCAGCCTGAGCCAGTTCGTCAATAAAGCGCTCCCCGAATCCAAGAACAATACCAAGAGCGCCGCTTTCCAAATCGACCCCAACAAGCTCACCCTGGCCCTGTCGGGGAATGTGCGCGCTTATTTCGTTTCTGAAGGGGCCGGGTATCACAATGCGATTGGGTTCGACGCCGTTACTGGCAAGGATCCCAAAACTGCCGAACAAGAAGTCAACAGCGACTCCTCCAAGCTGATCTTCCCGGATGCCTCCAGCTCCACTGGCAACCAGACCGATGGCACCGGCAAGTCGGGTGTCCGCACCGCCAGCGAACCCGTCCTGGCCGGTGACTTTGTGGACCTCGGTAAACAAGCCGCCGGGACCAAGCTCGATTTCTTCCTCATGGCCAATGGCGCCCGCCAATCCGCGTCCTCGATCTTCTCGGTCAATCCCGCCCTGAATGGTGACGGATTCAGCCAGCACATTGCCGGCTTCACCGCTTCGCTCTTCGCCATCCCTTCGCTGAACAGCCCTTACATCTTCCTCTCCTTTGAAGACCTCTGGGGCGGCGGCGACAAGGACATCAACGACACCATCATCGCCATCGACATCGGGGCCAAGAACGTGGCCGCCCTCCTGGCGACCCCCGAACCCAGCATGTGGTTGACCCTCGCCACCCTCCTGGCCGCCGCCTTCTGGGCCAAGCGCCGCCTGGATCGGCACGCCTCCCTCAGCCGCTAACCCGGTTCATTGTTGGAAATCTTCTTCCGCCACGCGCCCGCTCCTGCGGGCGCGTTTTGTTTTTGGGGGAATCCCTGCCCCCGGTTTAACAAACCCACCGGCGGCCCGAAAAAATTTCCAGCGTGGATTGACCAGTTCATCAATTTACCACAAATTCAAGCAATCCGTTGATGGATCTGCAATGAGGAATGCTCTGGGATTGGTGGTTTGCCATTGCAATTGCAAAGAAAAGACCAGAAAAGCAAAAATGATAATCATAAAACGCACTTGGCATCACTCTTGCTATTAAACATTTAAGCAATGATTTTGCCTTATAGGAAGAACATCTACGTCATCGACAACGCCCGTCTGTTTGCCCATTGCGGTGTAATGCTGATCCGGTTCTTCTTATGAAACTCAAATTGATAATTTTTGCCCTGGCGCTCGCGATTACGGGCGTGGGGGGCTTTTTTGGTCTGAAAGCATGGCGCGCCAGCGTCATCCTGCGCCAGGAGCAACGGGCCTTTGCGGTCGCCACCAGCCTGGTGGCGAAGGAGGATTACCAATCGGCGATCACCGTGATCCGCCAACAGCCGGTGATCTCCCCCAAGTTGAATTTGAACTGGCCAGCCTTGGAAGTGCGGGCGCTGGGGGGATTGCGAGCGGTCCCCCAATTGGCCGGAATCTTCCAGCGCACTCCCAACCGGGTTTTGGCCGATGAGGAGGCTTCCCTGATCCTGGCGCGGGCCTTCCTAGCCAGCCACAACAACGAAGGATATGGCAAAATTCGCAAGGCCTGGACGGGCCGGGAAATCCATCAGGACTGGTGGCTGATTCTGGATAGCGATGTCTTCCTGGTCGCCAACAAGTCGCGGGAGGCCGAGCGCGTTTTGAATTCCCGGAAATTCACCGGCAAACCCGAAGCCAGCCGATTGGAACGCCTCGCCATTCTGGTCGCCAGTCGGGACCTGCCCCAAGCCTGGCAATACCTTTCGGATGCCACCAAAATTGATCCCCGCAATCCGGAACTCCGGTCCTTTCGCGCGCAGATTCTCGAAGGGGCGGGCAAACCGGAAGCGGCCAGCATCGAATACCTGGCCGCCGCCGCCGCGGGCACCAATAACCCCGTCCTGGCCGATCAACTAGCCGAGTTCTATCGGCGGCAGGGAAACTACGACGGGGCCCTGGATAGTTGGGAGCACGCGCTCGCCAAACCGGCGATTGATTACCTGGCCGTCAAAGCCGCTTTTTGGCAACGCATGATTCGCCCCGGTAAACTTGACGCGGCACAAATTCCCGCCGGGGAACTGGCCGCGCTGGCCCGCTGGATTTCAGAGTTGCCGGCAACCGACTTTTTTGACACCAACACTTTCGCGGCGCTGCCCCAAGCCCAACGCTTTGAGCGACAGCAGCAGGAAGTCTTCTGGCTCCAAGTGGCCAGCCTGGCGCGCCACCGCCGGGATGCCGAAGTCGCCGATTTGCTCCGCTTCAACCCTTTCCGGGAGAATTCATGGGAACCGGACCTGCAGGTGGCCCTCTCCCGCATCAGTTATTACCGGCTGAAACATTCCTTGAAGCCACCCGGCCTCTCCCCGGTCGCGCGGGTGGGTATCACGAATCGTCACGAATTTTTCAACCAACTCGAAGCGCTGGCCGCTAACGAACACGGCACCAACCGGGTCGCGTTACCGGCGGACATGGACGCGCTCTTGCGCGGGCCGGATGCGTACGCCGCCGCGTTCCTCGCTGCCAACTGGCGGGAAGCCGCGTTACGGCTCTGCGATCCCAGCCAGATCCCCGCTGGCGAACCCACCTGGTTTGCCTTTGGCCTGGCCCAGATCCTGCGCATGAATCGCTCCCCGGCGGCGGCGCTGGAGTTCCTGAACCGCCAACACCCCGAGCCAATGTTGCAGTTGCTCACCGGCGAATTGAAAATCGAAACAGGACAAACCTCCGCCGGCCTTGCCGACCTGGCCCATCTCGCCCCATTGAATTCCGCCATCGGTTTCCGCGCGAGCTATCTGCTCGCCCTGGCCTGTGTGGAGCAAAAGCATCTGGAGGACGCCACCAAGTGGGTGCGGCAAAACCCCCTGCTGTCCGTCGATCCCATGGGACGGGAAGTCCTGGCGCAAGTCGCCCTCCAGACCGGGCGCACCAATGAAGCGGAGCAAATCTATTCCTCCATCGCCACCCAATCGGTCATGGCCCGGGCGTTCCTGGCCAAATTGGCATTCACCCGGCAGAACTGGACCGAGGCCCGCCGCCTGACCACGGAACTGTTGCAGTTGGTTCCCGAAGACCTCCAATACCGCGCCAACCTCGCCGCGATTGACCGGGCCCAGGCGGCTGGTCCCGCCAAGACCAAGTAGAACCGAATCCGGCGACCCACCGGGGGGGGCCAATCAGACCCTCGGGTTCCGGAACGCCCTGATCCAGGCGACTTCCAGCCGGAAGGGGCCCGCCTGCCGGTCGGCAATCATAAAGCCGACAGAGGCCATTTGCGCCAAAACCAATGCTGGCTCGCCCGCCAGATCACGGCCGCGAAAGGAGGGAGCGAATTCTTCGCAGCGAAACGAATGTTCCTGCCATTCACCAGCCAGGGTGGTGAATGGGGCTTGATAGAGCGCCCGTTCAAAATTCGTTTCCATGCGGGCAATCAGCCGGTACGACCGGCCATCACCCCGAACCCGGATCGCCACCCTCGTGGCTTCCGGCCAATCGTGACGGGCTCGCAGCGAGCGGACCGAAGCGAACCCGCCATTGTTATCGAGCGACAATTCTCCGGCGAAGATGGCGGTCCCCTCGCCGCGAACAAACTGGCTGCGCGAGCAGCCACCCATGACGCCGTCATTTACGATCTGCCAGTCGGCGATCGTTTCCGCCTTCGCGAATTCGATGCCCCAGATAAACTCCACCCGATGGTGCGGACCGCAGTTCATCGGCCGGCTAGGCGGACTTTCAGGTGATTGCTTCACAGGGTGTTGCGGAGTGACGCGTCTATTCAGAGTGTTGCTCACTGTCAATTAGCCAATCGTAATCCAGTCGCATGAGCACGCCACCCTTTATTTTTGCTTCACGGTCCGGGTGAATTCCGCGTGGGCCGAGAGCCCTTGAGCCTCGAAATTCAACCCCAGATTGGCACCGGACAGTCGCGCCAACGGTCCAAAAACCGCCGGTCCCTCCCGCGGTTCGCCCGGATGCCCGTAAACCGTGGATTCCATGGTTTGCCACTGATCATTCCAGACATAATCCCCGCCACCGGGACAGCGGAGGATTACCTGCCAATACTGCTCGTGGAGTTTCACGGGATCCTCCGCCGGATACCGGCGCTTCCACTCATTCAAGATGGGCAGGTTGCTCCAGGCCAACCGCTGCTGCGCGCTTTGCCATCCTTCCCGGTCGCCCCGCTCCAGCACCCGGAAAAACCGTTCATCCAACTGTAAGCAAAGGTTCGTGCCCAACCAGGGATGCGCTGCCGGTGGGCGCGATTTTCCCGCCGCCCGGTCCGCCGCCGTCGCGATTTCCCGATCCATCGCTCGTTTCAACAGCGCCTCATTCAGGGTCACCACCAGCGCCCCGGGGGTCGTGGCGTAATAGATGGCCGCCGGATTGGTCGGATTCGCGCCTCCGGCCAGCCCCGCGGAAATCACTTTCATGTAACTCCGCCCCTGGTATTCGCGGCTTTGCCAGGTGGTCATACCGGGGGCAGTCTGGTCGGCGTACGCGCGCAGGGCGCCCAGAAAAACCGTCGCTCCCAGGGGATTGCCCACTTCCAGTCGCAAGGCGACCGGCAGATCCCAATAATGGTTTTCCAGAAAACTCCCCGGCTTTTCCGCCTGCATCAGTTGATCCCAAAAAGCATCCTCGTCCGCATACAACGCCACGGAAGATCCCAGCCACCCAAACGGATTGACCTTCAGCGCCGGTGAGAGATTGCCCAGGAAACTGCCCGCCTGCACCATGGGCGCGGATTTGGCATCCACCGACATGATCAGATGCGCCAGGGTGCCGCTGTGGGGATCGCCGGCTCCCGCGCCGAAACTAGCCCCGCCGCTCAAACTCACCATGTCCCGGTATTCCGTCCGCACGATCAGGGGCATGACGGTCAATTCCACACCGATTTTTTCGGGTCGCACGGAGAAGCGCACGGCGATGGGATCAAAGGACTGGGTCCAATTCTGCTGGTAGGAATCCCGCCAGCGACCATACGCGGCCGCCTCGCGGGCGGAAACTTCGTTCAATTCCAGCTCGGCGATGGGAGTCAGGAAATCCAACGTATTGTAAACACTGGACCGCACTCCGCGGCGCGTCAGCGAGAGTTCTCCCGAACCCGGAATCGAGAGATCGGTCGCGAGCACTCCCGGCTGGACCGTTCCCCGCACCAACCCGTCCAATTGCGATGCTTGAAGTTCCGCCATCATCCCGGCGGCCTGCACCCGGCGGGCATCGGCAATGCGCCACTTGGGCCCGCACCAGCGCCGGATGGTGGCATCACTCAATATCAGGAAGGCGGATTCCCCGGCGTCCCCCCGCCGGTAGCGGCTGCGGAAAAATACATACTCATCCTGGGCGGCCAATGCAGGGCGGCCACCGTTGGCGGTTTGCAGCAAGCCGGCCAATTGCTGCCGGGAGTTGCTCACGAACACCACATCGCCCCGGCTCGCGAGGTACGACGAAACCGAACGATCGAGCGCCAGCACCGCCGAATACGGGACGCCCTCAATCTCACCATGCACCGCCTGGACTTCCCCCGCGCTCCCACTGGCGGCCAAAGCTTGCTGCGCGGCGATTAGAGCCTGCAACACGGCGGGCTGTTTCGTTTGCAACAACACCCCGATATCCGTTCCCATCCGCAGGTAGGGGTCCGATCCCGTCACGGCGATGGCCGCCACCACCTGCGTCCCGATCCGACGCGAGAGTTCGCTCAGACCCAGGCACAATTGCCGCTGATAGCGGTGCCGCGAATCCTGATCCTCGGAGCGAGGCTCGATCATTTGCAGCAAGGGGGTCCCGTTGGTGTCGGCCTCATCCATCACCGCGAGCCACGCCGCGAACGAGGGAAAGAAAATCGCATGCTGGTCGGCCGGAATGGCGGCCGCCAGCGGATCCGTTTCCGGCCGGACCGATGGCAGCAGATTTTTCCAATTCATCGGGGCAACTTTGATCCCCGCCAGACTGGCCAGGGCCACGGATCCGGTGGTCGCAGGCCCATTGGGCAAGGTACGTTCCAATTGCAGATTCTCGCTCACCGCCCGGCCCCCGGTGAAAAGCGAATACGTTTCATCCGGAAGTTCCCCCTGGTTCCGCGGGAAGCCGGCGGGTCCGCCCGGGGCGGGATTCGGGTTTCCGTAACGCGCCTTCCGGGCTTCCTCCTCGGCATGGCGAAACCAGGCGCTGCCGGGCAGGTTGCGGGTCCGCAACTCGCGATAATGGGCTTCCCTGGCCTGCCAAAAATCCTCCTGCGCGGCGGGCACCGCCGCAGTCGCCGGCACTTGGAATCCCAGTCGAACCATTCCCTTCTGGTCCGACTTCATGACAAAAAGCTTCCCTTGGGGAGCCTGGCCGGCGGGTGCCCGAATCACCAGAAAAGCCGTGTCGGAGTTCAACGTCGGTGCCATCCATGGTTCCAAACTCAGCCCCCCAAAATAGGCCTCCCCTTCGCCCTCCAGGGTGGCGTAGGGTTGCATGGCGAAGGCGGCCGGCGCCGATAAACCGGCCGGGGAAGTCGTGGGCAGCACCCCTCCCTGGAGGTTCAGTTTGGTGAGGGGGACTTTGTAAAAGGCATCGGCGGCGCAGGCGGAATTCACCATCGCCAACGCCAGCGCCACCAGGAGCCCGGCCGCAATGCCCAGCCAGCGCATTCGGGAAGCGCTCCGCGGTTGGTTCATCGGGATTACCGCCACCGCGGGATGGCCCGCCCACTGCTCGTCGGGAAGTCTCTTCATGGCTTATTTGTAAGCCTCCTGTCGGTGGATGCGGTAATCGAAAAAACCGCCCCGGCCATCGAAAAAAACGATGCCCGATAAGATATCAACTTTACGCCGGTCACAAGTCGAACTGAGGGAACACCGGCTGGGCCCGTGGTGGCGCGGGGGCCCGGGACAACACCTTGCTGGATTTGCCAACTCGCGCCACACGCGAACCCGAGGATGATACAAGTCGAGTTTAGGTCACCAGCCACTGCGCGAAGTGCAACCACGCTGGCGACATCACAATCAGGCCAATCAGCGGCGTATTCTCCGCAACGATGAGGAGGCCACCCGCCGCGAACGCCGGATGCAGCCGACGATGGCGCCAGGTGTCCCAGATGACGCAGCTATAAAGCAACAACAGCTGGATCGAAAACAAACCGAAAAAGCCACCAGACTTCAGAAACCCAAAACTGCCCAGAACCTCGACCGGGATGCGAAACGCGCCGGGCGAAATCATGCTCAGCAGGGAGAGCAGCATCATGCGCTGGTGATAGTCGCGGCGATGCCTTAGCAGAAACGCCCCGGCCACCAGAACCGCAAACACCGCCATCAGAATGAATAGCCCACCCATAAACGCCAGCGCGCCCGGCTCCAGCACGTCACGCGCACCGGCGTGGAACGCCACCGCAAGGCCCGAAATGACAACCAGCACAACGTATCCGACACTCAACATCCCCAGTCGGCGATGCAGCGCGACCTGATGGGACCGGACCAGCGCGGTTTGCACGAAGTACAGCACAAACCAACCCGTCATCAGCACGCCATGTCCGATGAGAACCCAGGGAAGCGGGGGCAGGTCGAACAGAAACCGCAGGAAAAACGTCCTCGCAAAACCCACGAAAACGATCACGCAAGCAGCGAAGGCAGCCCATGCATAAAAACGTTGATCGGCGCCGCGGCAGTTGCGCGAAACAATAGCGGGAGGTTGCTGGAAGCTACTCATTCGTCAGCGCCAGTTGGAACAGAACTTCTTCGCGGTTTGGATTCATGCGGTCGGAGAGTCGGACTTGGCACGCTGGCCAGGCTTGATGTATTCTTGGTCTGTGAAAGAAACAACCATCGCGCTGGAGAGCGCCAGCCCTGGCTTGGCCGAATGGGTCGCACGAGCACGGCGTGAGCATACCACCTTTGTGGTTCTCGATGCCGCAGTCCCGGTAGCGCGACTGGTGCCGACAAGCGCGTCCCGTTGCACCGGTGCGGAACTCGCCCGCGCGCTGGCCACCACTAATCTTTCCACTGAAGAAGCGCGCGCGTGGGCGGAGGATCTCGGCAAAGCCCGTGCCGCCTTGAGCACACCCGAAGACAAATGGCGATAATCCTCGATACGGATGTCATCATCCGGGGCGAGAAAGGCACATTCGATCTGCACGGGTGGCTTACGCGCCACGCGACCGAGGAAATTGAAATCACGGCCATCACAGTTGCCGAGCTGTGGCATGGGGTGGAACGCGCCACGCCCGAACACCGGCCGCGACGGCAGGCCTATCTTGAAACGGTCTTCACATTCCTCCCGGTCATTCCCTACACCGAGGAGATTGCGCGGGAACACGCGCGCATCTGGGCGGAGGCCGAGGCAGCAGGAAAGTTGACGGGCTATTACGATCTGATCGTGGCCGCGACCGCCCGCCATCGAGGCTGCCAACTCGCCACCTTCAATCGGCGTCACTTCGAGCACGTCCGAGGACTGAACCTCGTGGCGCTTTGAGGGCGCGGACACTTCAGAAAACAAAATTTCTTCACGGGTTGAGCTCATCAGGAGATCATCATGCGGGTTGAGCCTTCTTCACTTCGCGTCCGGCTCGGGCAGGGGGATGCCTTTGGCCCTGAAGACGGCCTCCGCTTCGCGCTGCCTGGTTTCCGCCTGATACGTTTTCACCCAAGCATCGTCGGTATCGCCGCGGTCATGACCCGGCTTAACTCCGAGCGCCAGCTTCAACTGGGTACGGGCTCGGGCGAAGTCCCGGCGGGCTTCTTCCGGGCGCCCGAGTTCGGCTCCCAGCATCGCCCGGAAAAAGAGGGAACGGGCTTGAAAGGCTGAATCGCCGACAAACTGTCTCCCCAGCCGGGAACTGGGCTTGTCAAGGTCTCTGTCCAGCAGCAACAGGGCTTCGGGGTAACGATGCTCCCGATAAGACAGGCCCGCGTTTGCTCCGTCGAGGCTGTTAATGCTGCCCATCGAACCGTCATCGGCCCGGTCCAACAAGGCACGCGCCATGGCCAAAGTCTTTTCGTCCATGGGTTGCTGATAAAGGCCAACCACAGCGGAGATTGCCGCGTCCCCCTCGACCGTCGAACCGAAACGGAGCCAGCAGATCCGGCTGAGTCGCTCGAACGAAGCATTGTCGCCGACGCTGGCCGCGATGATGGCGGCTTTATACCAGTCCGTAACCGTGGAAAGCCGGTTGGTGGCCACGGCCTCAAGGATCGGCAACGCTTCCCGGGCGTTGCTGGAACGCGCCAGGATCTCTCCGCGCAGCGCATCCAGGCGGACCTGGTCCGTCGGTGAACCGCCATGGGTCTTGAGCCACCGGCCTTGCTCCTCCAGCATCGCGGTCGCCTCCGTGAATCGGTCTTGCCGACAGAGGATGTTGTTCAGTTCCTCAATCAGCGTCCAGTAACCACTCGGCACGCCCAATCCTAGGGTAGACAGTTTCCCGAGGCTTTCGCGGGCGACCTGCTCGGCCCGGGCGGGTTGGGTCCGTCCCACAATGCTCGCATACTTCCCCGCCACTTCGATTTCCAAGGCAACCGGAGCCGGGGCGCGGAGAAGCAGTTCGCGGGCTTCCACAATCGCCGCCTCCGCCTGGTTCGTCTTTCCGGCAGAAGATAACCAAAACGCCTGCTGCAACCGGCAACGTGCGGCGGACAACGGGGCGGGCGGGGTTCGCCTCATGAACTCCGCGTAGAGTCCCTCCAACTCCTTCATGGCCTGCTCCTGGGCCGGTATCTGGTCGCCGGCCGCAAAAAGGCGGACCAAAGAGACGATAATACTTACCTCGCCGCGCGGAACGGGCAGTTGGTCGTCGGTGACCCTCGGCAGGAGCCGGTTGATTGCCTCGGTCTGCTGCAATCCGGCTGACATATCACCCAACTGCAAGATAAGGACTCCAGCCAAATTACCGCGCACGCTTAGCTCCGCCGCCGGGGCGTTGGAAAGGGAGGAGGAAGCCAGTGCATCCGCTTTACGGATCAACTCGCGCGCCCCGCGGACATTCCCTTGCTGCACCAGCATGGGCAACTGATCGGACACCAGGCTGTTGATAAAGGTCGTCACGGTGTCCGCCCGGGCGGATTGCGCGCGCTCCCGCTCACGCGCGGCCCGCTCGCGCACCAATGCCGCCGTCGCGAGTCCCAGACCCACGACCAGGGCCAGCGCGACGCTGGCGACCCCGAAGGTGGCGGCCTTGTTCCGCCTCACCATCTTCTGGAGCCGGTAAAGCTGGCTGGGAGGCCGCGCGGTGACGGGCTCGTTGTTCAGATGCCGCTTAAGATCAGCAGCGAGGCCGTTGGCCGTGTCGTAGCGGCGCTGGCGGTCCTTCTCCAGGCACTTCATTACGATCCAGTCGAGATCGCCCTTGAGCTGGTGTAGGAGCTTGGAGGTGTCGGCGGAACGGCGCTTGGCAGTGGTCGTGAGTTGATCGGCTCCGAGGGTCGCCAGGCGCGTGCTGGGGCGCTGTGGTTCCTTTTCCCGGATTACCTTCCGCATCGCATCGATGCCGAGTGACATCATCTCCTTCCCATCAAACGGCGTGCTGCCGGCCAGCAGTTCGTAAAGCAACACGCCCAGGCTGTAGATGTCGCTGCGCGTATCAATGTCCAACCCGCTCATTTCCGCCTGTTCCGGGCTCATGTAAGCCGGCGTGCCGATGAACTGCTGGAACTGGGTGTGGATCGTCTTGTCCGTCAACTCACCCTGCGTCGCCTTGGCAATGCCGAAATCAATCACCTTCGGCACCGGCACCCCGTCGTGCAGCGTGACGAGGATGTTCGAGGGCTTGATGTCGCGGTGGATGATTCCCTTTTGATGCGCATGCTGGATGGCGTGGCAAACCTTGATGAACAGATCGAGCCGTTCCTTGGTGCTGAGGTTGGCCTGGTCGCAGTAATCCGTGATCTTCACGCCCCGCACCAGCTCCATGACGAAGTAGGGACGGCCCACGTCGGTCGTGCCCGCGTCGAGCACCTTGGCGATGTTCGGATGATCCATCATCGCCAGCGCCTGCCGCTCCGCCTCGAACCGCGCAACCACCTGCTTGGTGTCCATGCCCAGCTTGATGACCTTGAGCGCCACTTTGCGGCGGACCGGCTCCTTCTGTTCGGCGACATAGACCATGCCGCACCCGCCTTCCCCGATTTGCTCCAGCAGCTTGTAACGCCCCAGCGTCTGGCCGACGGCTTCGTCGGGCGGTTCCGCAGCGAAATCGAGCCTGATGGTGGCAGCCACGTTCTTCGCCACGGGCGGCTCCGCCAGCAGGGAGTCTGGTGCTTCATGCGCGGCGAGCAGGGCTTCGATGCGCTGGCGCAGGGCCGGATCGCCCGGACACACGGCGTCCAAAAAGGCGGCCCTGTCGTTCGCGGGTTGTTTTAGCGCCAGGGCAAACAAAACTTCTTCGCGATTTGGATTCATTGGGAGATCATCGTGCGGGTTGAGTCTTCTTTCACTTCGCGTCCGGCTCGGGCAGGGGGATGCCTTTGGCCTTGAAGACGGCCTCCGCTTCGCGCTGCCTGGTTTCCGCCTGATACGTCTTTACCCAAGCAAAGCCGGTATCGCCGCGGTCATGGCCCGGCTTGTCTCCGAGCGCCAGCTTCAACTGGGCGCGAGCTCGGGCAAAGTCCCGGCGGGCTTCTTCCACGTGATCGAGTTCGGCGTCCAGCAGCGCCCTAAGAAATAGGGCACGGGCTTGAGCGGGTGGTTCGCTGAAGAACCGTCTCCCCAGCCGGGAATTGGGCTTGTCCAGTTCTCTGTCCAGCAGCACCAGGGCTTCGCGGTAGCGATGTTCCCGATAGGTCTGGCCCGCGTTCATTGAGTCGATGTTGAGATTGACGCCGAACGAACCGTCATCGACCCGGTCCAACAAGCCACGCGCCATGGACAAGGTCCTCTCGTCCATGGGTTGCTGATACAGGCCAGCCAGAGCGATGGATGCCGCGTCCCCCTCGACCGTCGAGCCGAAACGGAGCCAGCAGATCTGGTTGAGTCGCTCGAATGAAGCATGGTCGCCGATGCTGGCCGCGATTATGGCTGCTGTATACCAGTCCTTAACCGTGGAAAGCCGGTTGGTGGCCACGGCCTCGAGGATTGGCAATGCTTCCTGGGCGTGGCCGGAACGGGCGAGGTCCTCACCGCGCAGCGCATCCAGGCGAACCTGATCCGTCAGCGAACCACCGTGGGCCTTCAGCCACGGGCGTTGCTCTTCAAGCCGCCTGGTCGCCTCGGTGAATCGGTCCTGACGACAGAGGATGTTGTTCCATTCCCCGATCAGCGACCAGTAACTATCCCGCACGTCCGAATCCAGGGTTGACAGTTTTCCCAGGGATTCGCGGGCGACCTGCTCGGCCCGCGCGGGATGGGTCCATCCCACCAGGGTCACATACGTAGCCGCCACTTGGATTTCCCAGGCAACCGGAGCCGCCGCACGCAGAAGCAGTTCGCGAGCTTCCACAATCGCCACCTCGGCCTGGTTCGTCTTTCCGGCAAACGATAACCATCCTGCCTGCCATAGCCTGCAACGTGCGGCGGAGACCGGTGCGGGCGGAGTACGGCTCATGAACTCTGCGTAGAGACCCTCCAACTCCTTCATGGCCTGCTCCTGGGCAGGAATCTGTTCGCCGGCCGCCCAAAGGCGCGTTGCTGAGACACCAAGCCTTACCTCGTCGCGCGGCACGCTGAGTTGCTCGTCCGTGACCCTCGGCAGGAGCCGGTTGATCCCTTCGGCCTGTTGCAATGCGGCCGCGAAATCGCGCAGCTGAAAGGTAAGGACTTTTGCCAGATTCCCGCGCACCTTTAGCTCCGCCGCCGGGGCGTTGGAAAGGGAGGAAGAAGCCAAGGCATCCGCTTTACGGATCAACTCGCGCGCTCCGCGGACATTCCCCTGCTGCATCAGCGTGGGCAACTGATCCGACACCAGGCTGTCGATGAAGGTCGTCACGGTGTCCGCCCGCACGGATTGCGCGCGCTCGCGCTGCTGAGCGACCTGTTCGCGCTGTCGCGCGGCCCGCTCGCGTACCAACGCTGCCGTCGCGAGTCCCAAACCCAGGACCAGGGCCAGCGCGACGCTGGCGACCCCGACGGTGGCGGCCTTGTTCCGCCGCACCATCTTCTGGAGCCGGTAAAGCTGACTGGGCGGACGCGCGACAACCGGCTCGTTATCGAGATGCCGCTTCAAGTCGGCGGCGAGTCCGTTGGCCGTGTCGTAGCGGCGCTGGCGATCCTTCTCCAGGCACTTCATCACGATCCAGTCGAGATCGCCCTTTAGCTGGTGCAGCAGCTTCGCGGTGTCGGCGGAACGGCGCTTGGCCGTGGTGGTCAATTGATCGGCCCCGAGGGTCGCGAAGCGTGTGCTGGGGCGCTGTGGTTCTTTTTCACGGATCGTTTTGCGCATCGCGTCGATGCCTTGCGACATCAACTCCTTGGGGTCAAAGGGCGTGCTGCCGGCCAGCAGTTCGTAAAGCAACACGCCCAGGCTGTAGATGTCGCTGCGCGTGTCGATGTCCAGCCCGCTCATCTCCGCCTGCTCCGGGCTCATGTAGGCCGGCGTGCCGATGAACTGCTGAAACTGGGTGTGGATCGTCTTGTCGGTCAACTCACCCTGCGTCGCCTTGGCGATGCCGAAATCAATCACCTTCGGCACCGGCACCCCGTCGTGCAGCGTCACGAGGATGTTTGAGGGCTTGATGTCCCGATGGATGATTCCCTTTTGATGCGCATGCTGGATGGCGTGACAGACCTTGATGAAGAGATCCAAGCGCTCCTTGGTGCTGAGGTTGGCCTGGTCGCAGTAATCCGTGATCTTCACGCCCCGCACCAGCTCCATGACGAAGTAGGGACGACCCACGTCGGTCGTGCCCGCATCGAGCACCTTGGCGATGTTCGGATGATCCATCATCGCCAGCGCCTGACGCTCGGCCTCGAACCGCGCGACGACCTGCTTGGTGTCCATGCCCAGCTTGATGACCTTGAGGGCCACTTTGCGGCGGACCGGCTCCTTTTGTTCGGCGACATAGACCATGCCGCAGCCGCCCTCCCCGATTTGCTCCAGCAATTTGTAGCGCCCGAGTGTCTGGCCCACGGCTTCGTCGGGCACATCGGCGAGGTCGAGCTTGATGGTGGCAGCCACGATCCTGGCCACTGGCGGCTCCGCCAGCAATGACTCTGCCGCTTCGTGCGCGGCGAGCAATGCTTCAAGCCGCTGGCGCAACGCCGCGTCGCCATCGCACATCGCGTCGAGAAACGCGGAGCGCTTCCCCGCCAGCTTGGTCAGCGCCAATTGGAACAGTCCTTCTTCGGGTGATGAGTTCATGGCTGCTTGCTCTCCGCTCTTTCCTTCGCTTCTGTGGCGGCAATTTCCTCGAATGATGGCGCGCGCCAGAGACGGATGTCCACGGCCTGGGTTTCGAGGTTCGCCTCAATCCCGGCAATGGTGTTTCCATCCGGAAGAAATCTGTGCTCCACGAGCTTAAACCCGGGTCGCCCCTCAATGGAGGCGACTTCGTTCCAGCCCTGGGTCTCCCAGATTTTTATTGGTTCGCTCCCGACGGTGCTGCTGGTCATGCGACGTTCGTCGGGCGAAACTTGAATTTTATAGATGACGAGGTTGTGGCCGGGCAGCGAAAACTTTTTCTCCTGCGTCGTGAAGTCCCAGACATTAATGATCGGCGCTTCGGTTCCTGCGGTCACCACCCACTTTGGGCCGGATAATATCGCCAGACCTTGAATTCCATGTATTTGCGCTCTGAAAGGAGGCATGTCTTGTCCGGTCGTCAAATTCCTCACTGCCATCTGTCCGTCATTGGCAATGGCCAGCCATTGTCCATCTTGAGCGAAGGCCGCCTCGCGGAATTTCTCCGATTGCTTCGCAAGGGTGGAGGATGCCAGTTCCTTGCGGGAGGCAATGTCCCATCTTGTCAGGGTGGCGTTTCCGGCCGTGAAATCCCCCGTTGCGACCACCAGCAGATTTGAACGGGGGAAGAAATTGAATCGCGGCACGTCACCCGGTGTCGTCAACGGGTAGGTGGTGATGGCATTATTGGAGAGGTTCCAGGTTTTGATTCGGAGCGGCGACCGGCTGCCGATGAGAATCTCATTCGGGGTGAGCCAGAAGCCGGCAACATTATTATCTCCCAGATCATCGGGAACGGGTCTTTCATGGAGGGTGGCCATCTCGCGTAAACGCACTTTGCCTTGCTTGGAGACATCCACAATAGTCCGCCCATCGGGAGAAACATCCGGAAGCGAAACCTCGCACACGGAAAACAGATCAGTAAAAGACCATCCCGTCGGCAAGGCAACCGCTCCCCGATCCCGACGTCTCGCAGAGGCTGGCCAGAAATGAACGCAGCCATCGTTGCCAGAACTGACCAATCGGCCGCCGTCGGACGAAAAATTCACCGACCAGACTTCATCACGATGGCCCACCAGAGTGTCCTCCACCCGCCAGGTGTCGGTGTTCCAGAGCTTGACCGTCTGATCACCGCTGGCGGAGGCCAGCCGCTTCCCGTCGGGGGAAAAGGTCACATCAGCGATGAAACCCTGGTGACCTTCCAGCGTGGCAACTCTCTGATCGGTCTTCGTATCCCAAACCAAGATGCGAGGATCGTTAAAGGCGCTCCCGGCGGCGAGAAAACGACCGTCGGGCGAATATTTCAGCGTCATCACTCCCTGTCCGATAAGGCGTCCAGGTAAAATGATTCTTTCTGTCCACGTGCCGACATCGACCAGCCGCACCTGGCATTCGTCGTCACCGATCGCGAGAACCTTTCCATCCGGAGAAAAAGCCACCGCTCCTACCATGATGTAGCTGTTCGTTCGGGCAACAGGAAATCGGGCGGCGCTTTTCCGAGTCTCCAGGTTCCAGATCGACACCTCCTTTTGCTGAACATAAGTCGCCAACCAATGCTTTTCTGGCGAAATAGCCAGAGCGGTGACGGAGGACTCTGTCGAGATCGGCAATTCGAAGATCAGGGACCGGGTTCGTGAGTTCCAGATGCGGACAAAGGATGCACCATCGTCCTTCCGGCTTGCCGCCGCGATCCATGCGCCATCGGCGGAGATCTGCAACCGGCCCGAATTGGGTGAGCCATCGTCGCCTTTCCCATTGTCCTGGAGCACGAAGTCTTCACGGTCCGAGGAGAGATTCCAGAGGCCGACCCTTCCATGATCCAGGAGGGTGACCATACTGTTTTCCTTGTCGGTGAACCGGGCATTGAGAACACGTTCACTTTGGGTCGCCGGCGTGCTGAGGAAATCTCCCCGGCAGCGTTGCCACAGGTAACGCCATTCCCAGCCGCGCAAATCTGCCTCGCCCGCTTTTGGGCGTTGGCGGTCCAGCAACAGGCGCGCGCGTCTCAGATTGTTCGCGGTCAGCGCCTCCTGACAAACCAGCATATCAGCGGCGTAAGCACGGCGGCGGGCAGCGAGTTCCTGAACCTGCGCTTGCTGGCGCAACCTGGCTTCGTTGGCTTGTGCTTCGATGGCCCGCTGTTCATTGGCTTCCGCCTTTTGGCGCTGCACCGATTCGCCGGCCTGCGCCGCCACCGCCTCGCGCTTGGCCTGCGTGGCCCGCACCGACTGCCAGGCGCTGGCGATGATGCCGAGCAACAGGGCGAGGGCCACAGCTGCGCCGGCGGTGAAGGTCACTTTGTTCCGGCGAAATGCTTTCTGGAACCGGTAAGCGGTCGAGGGCGGACGGGCGACAACCGGCTCGTTGTTCAGATGCCGCTTCAGATCGGCGGCGAGCCCGTTGGCCGTGTCGTAGCGACGTTGGCGATCCTTCTCCAGGCACTTCATCACGATCCAGTCCAGGTCGCCCTTGAGCTGGTGGATTGCCTCCTGTAACCGACGACGTGAGGAGGCGGACGGCTCGTCGTTGCCCGCAGTCCGCCTCGTGACCTCGGCGGCTATGAGTGCCTGCGTCAGCTTCGTGCTGGGGCGCTGCGGTTCTTTCTCCCGGATCGTCTTGCGCATCGCGTCGATGCCCAGCGACATGAGCTCCTTCGCATCGAACGGCGTGCTGCCGGCCAGCAGTTCGTAGAGCAACACACCCAAGCTGTAAATGTCGCTGCGCGTATCGATGTCCAGCCCGCTCATCTCCGCCTGTTCCGGACTCATATAAGCCGGCGTCCCGATGAACTGGTGCAACTGTGTGTAAACGGTGTTGTCGGTCAATCGTCCCTCGGTGGCCTTGGCAATACCGAAATCAATCACCTTC
>CAIXFN010000063.1 GCA_903918755.1 uncultured Pedosphaera sp. | reverse complement strand
CGCCTCGCTACGCTCGCCTTCGCTCCGCCTCACCCCGGAGGGGTGGCGGCGGGGAGAAGAAAGACAAATTACAGAAAGAGTTTTACACCGGCAGCCCCTGTAATCCCGCTTCTTGCGTTCGTTCGGTGAAATGCCCATCACCGTCATTGTGAAAATAGCGCAATTGGCTGTTCAGTCCCATGGCGGAGACGATGAGATCCAAAAATCCGTCATTGTCAAAGTCATCAATGATGCAACCGCCCGCCAGACCGTCCACATCCAATCCGAGGGCACCGGCAATTTCTGGAAAGCGGGGCAGCGCATAATCGCTCGCAAAGACCTGTGGCGGAATCAGCCACGCCGCCGGAACTTTCGCCGGGTATTCCCCTAAAGTCATGTAGGCCAGGTTCAAAAGCCACCGGGAGGACAAATCGCCGGGATACATTCCCAGTTGTTCCGTGAACAGCGTGATGGCGCCCCGGGAACCCCGCGTCAATTGATGAAAGCCCGCGGGTTCCAAAGGCAGGTAGCAGGATTTGGAATTGTGACTCATCAGGCAGTTTTCCTGCTCCCCCAATCGCAATAGCGCGGTGGCTTTGCCGATTCTGACTCCCTTCCGCGTGTCCATCGAAAGCTCCATATGGTTTGTGGCGGAGAAGTCCTCCAACGCTTGATAGGCATCCAAGGCTTCCGCGGGCTGCCCGCTCAGAAGTAGCTGGTTGGCCAGATCAGCCAAGAGCGACCCACGCGGCCCAGGTGCCATTTGCGTGGGGAGCAACTTGCGAATCAGTTTAACCCGCTCATCATTGGCGTAAATCGCCCCGCGCACATCCAGATTAGCTCGCAGATCTGCCAATCGCTCCACCATTCGCCGCGTGCTGGCTGCTTGGAAAACCGGCCCGCCCACGGCCCGGTTCGTCATGGCCGGGGCGCAATAAACTTCGTTCGTGAGCCGCTCCCCAGTCACCCCATTCGGCGAAAAAATCGGCCCCAGCAAAAACAAACCCACCGCCCATCGCCAGATCACTACAGGAATCACCTGGGCGGGAGCCCGATTGCGGACAACAGTCGAGGCAGGGGCAGATGGCAATGGGACAGCGCGGTGCATACGGCATCAAGTCGGAACGATAAAAGGGAATGGAGGGGGGGAAAGCGGGTTCAACTAAATACAATTGGGCAAATCAGGTAATCTTGTAATGACAGATGTTCCCTACCACAGACCAGCTCATTTGGCGATCAAAAGTAGCGCTTTAAAGTGAGATTTTACCGCGCTCCATCTGGCTGCTCCGATCCACTTGACACGCGATATTAATGTGATATCATATTGATAGTGTCAGAATCCAATAACACTCAATTATGAACACAGATAAACATGCGGCGAATTCGGAACGGTTGGTCTCCACCCCCAGCGGGTGGGCGGTGCTGGGGCTGGTAATCGTCATGGTGATAACTGTGGTGGGTTTGTTCATTCATCAGGGGATGAATCCCACCCACTTTGTTCCCGTGGAATTCTTTAGTGCGGTTTTGATCGCCCTGCTGGCCGCCGGGGCGGCTGCCGGTTTTTTTACCCTGCAGCCCAACCAGGCTTGCGTCCTCATTCTCTTTGGGGCTTACCAAGGCACGGAGCGACGGGACGGGTTCCACTGGACCAATCCCTTCAACCGGAAAATCAAAATCTCGATGCGGGCGCGCAACCTGAACGGCGACAAGCTCAAGGTCAACGACAAAAGCGGCAATCCCATTGAAATCGCCGCGGTGGTAGTCTGGCGGGTGGAGGATTCCGCCCAGGCCTCCTTTGACGTGCAGGATTATGAGAATTACGTCCGTATCCAAAGCGAATCCGCGGTCCGGCATCTGGCGAATGTTTACGCCTACGACCACGGGGAAAAGAACGAGATCACGCTCCGCAGCGGTCAGGATGAGGTGGCGAAAGCCCTGCGGGCCGAACTGCAGGAGCGCCTGTCCAAAGCGGGCGTGGTGGTGGATGAAGCCCGGCTGACCCATCTGGCCTACGCGCCGGAAATCGCCGGGGTGATGCTCCGGCGCCAGCAGGCGGAGGCCGTGATCGCCGCCCGACAGATGATTGTGCATGGCGCGGTGAGCATGGTCGAAATGGCGTTGAAGGAACTGGACGAGAAGCAGGTCATCCAATTGGACGAGGAACGCAAGGCCGCCATGGTCAGCAATCTGCTGGTGGTGCTCTGCAGCGAGTCCGAAGTGCATCCCGTGGTCAATACCGGCACCCTCTACACCTGATCCCATGGAACCGCGCAAATCTTTTCTGCTGCGGATGGATCCCCGGCTCTGGGCGGAGTTGGAATCCTGGTCCCAGGAGGAAATGCGCAGTGTCAATGGCCAGATCGAGTACCTGCTGAAACAAGCCGTGCAACAGCGCAAGAAGCGGGGGGCGGCGCCACCCCCCGCCGACGGACCCGCGGAGGACCAGCCGGAAACCGAAGGACCGCTGGAATAAAATCAGGCGAGCAAAGGCTTGATGACCTCGCCGCTGACGTCCGTGAGCCGAAAATCTCGCCCCTCAAACCGGTAGGTCAATTGGGTGTGGTCGATGCCCAGACAATGGAGCATCGTGGCATGAAAGTCATGCACCCCGACCGGGTTTTCCACAATATTGTAGCCAAAATCATCGGTGGCACCATAAACCAGTCCCGGTTTGGTGCCGCCGCCCGCCATCCAAAGTGAAAAGCAGCGTGGGTGGTGATCGCGGCCGAAATCGTCCTTCCGGATTTCGCCTTGCGAATATGCCGTGCGACCAAACTCGCCCCCCCAAATCACCAGGGTGTCCTCCAACAGGCCGCGTTGCTTGAGATCTTTAATCAGGGCCGCGCTCGCTTGATCGGTGATTTTGGTCTGGGTCTTGATGCCGTTCGGCAGGCCGCCATGGTGATCCCAGTCCCGGTGACATAACTGGATGAAGCGCACGCCCCGTTCCGCCAGCCGTCGGGCCAGCAGGCAGTTGTTGGCATAGGAAGCCTTGCCCGGCTCCGCCCCGTAAAGGTCCAGAATGGCTTTCGGCTCCTTGGAAATGTCCACCAATTCGGGAACGCTGGTTTGCATCCTAAAGGCCAGTTCGTAATTGTTGATATGCGTGGCAATGGCCGGATCGCCCAACGCCCCCAATTGCTTGCGATTGAACTCCTGCATCGCATCAATCAACTGACGCCGTACTTTGCCGCTCAGCCCGGGCGGATTGGAAACGTACACCACCGGGTCACCTTGATTGCGAAATTGCACCCCTTGGTAGTTGGCGGAAAGAAACCCGTTGCCCCAGTAATGCCCTTGCAACGCCTGCCCGCCACTGCCGCTCGTCAGCACAACAAAGGCGGGCAAATCGGCGTTCTCGCTCCCCAGACCATAGGCCAGCCAGGCGCCCATCGTCGGCCGCCCAGGCTGCTGATTCCCTGTGCCCATGAAGGTCACCGCGGGGTCATGGTTGATCGGCTCGGTAAACATGGAACGGATCAGAGTGATCTCATCGGCGATCCCGCCAATGTGGGGAAGCATGGAGCTCATTTCCATGCCCGCCTTGCCGTAACGATTAAAATCAAAAGCCGGTCCCACGCAACGCAAGACCGACTGCCCTGCCGTCATCCCCGTGATCCGCTGGCCCTGCCGCACGCTGGGCGGCAATTCCTGGCCCGTCATCTCCTTCAGCTTTGGCTTGGAATCAAACAAATCCAGATGGGAAGGCGCGCCGGATTGAAACAGGTAGATGACTCGCTTGGCCTTTGGCGCATGGTGCAGCGCCGGCAAAGCACCCAGCGCTTTCGGGGCCGCGGTGGATTGCCCGCCGAACACCCGCGGATTCAAGAGGGACGACAACGCCAGCGCTCCGAGTCCCGTTGTCCCCCGGGCGAGAAACGCCCGCCGGCTGAGGGTTTTTTGCACGTCGTCCGAGAAGTTCATGGCACTCACTTGGTAATCGTCTCGTTGAGGTTGAGCAGGACATTCGCCACTACGGTCATGGCGGCCAGTTCGGCGGCATCCATCCGCTGCGGCAGCGGAGATTCCCCTACTTTCAAAAGCTCCCGGGCCGCCTCGGGGCTGGCCTGAAAATTTCCCAACTGTTGGGCATAGGTCTGCTGCAGCCAGACGGTTTCATCCGCTTGCGGCGGTCGCCCCAACGTATGCCGAAACGCCCGCACCAACCGCTGATCAACATTAGCCGGCTCCTCGCGCTCCACCCGCTCAGCCAGCCCGCGCGCGGCCTCCACATAGGCGGGATCGTTCATCAGCACCAGGGACTGCAACGGCGTTTGCGTGCGCTGGCGCAGAAACGTGCAAACTTCCCGGCTGGGCGCGTCGAAGGTGGCGAACGAGGGGTAATGCGCCGAGCGCCGCCAAAACACATACATGCCCCGGCGATACAACGCGTCACCCTTGTCCTGGTCGTAATGCGCGTCGGTACCGTCCCAAATGCCCGGCGGTTGGTAGGGTTTGACACTCGGCCCGCCGACGGTGGTGTTCAGCAACCCCGCAACCGCCAGGGCATTGTCGCGCAGAAACTCCGCCTCCATGCGCAACCGCGGCCCGCGGGTAAAAAGCCGGTTGTAAGGATCCCGCTCCAACTTGTCCGCCGTGACGGCGGCGGACTGCCGATAGGTGGCACTGGTCACCACCAACCGCACCAGGCCCTTCAAATCCCAGGTGCCGACTGCCGGCCCACCAGGTGCGGTCGCACCGCCATCGCGAAACTGCACCGCCAGCCAGTCCAGCAATTCCGGATGGCTCGGCCATTCGCCCTGGGAACCAAAATCATTGATGGTCTTCACCAAACCAGTGCCAAAAAAGAGCGACCAGTATCGATTTACCGTCACCCGCGCGGTCAGAGGATGCCCCCGATCCACGAGCCAACGAGCCAAGGCCAACCGGTTCGTGGGGCCCGCTGGCAACGGTGGCAGAATCGCGGGCGTGCCGGGAGAAACCAGTTCACCCTTGTTCCGGAAATCCCCCCGCACAAGCACATGGGTATCCCGCGGCGGGTCCATCTCCTCCATAATCAGGGTGGTCGGAATCTGGCCATACAAACTCTCTTTATGTTGCCGCGACGCGGCCAGGGCGGTTTCGGACCGCAAATAATCCACCGCGTAGTTTTCCTTGTAAAACCGCTCTAATTCCCCGCGTTCGGCGTCGCTCCGCGTGCCCCGGGACTTGGTGATGATCGCCAGATAGCCATCCAGCGTCAGCGCCCGGGCATCATCAAGCTGCAAAGTCCGGTTGAAAAAGCGCACCTCGTCCACCAACCCTTGCAGCAACGTCTCCCCATTCCGCGATCCAATGCGCAGGGGTTCGCTGTTCGTGATGGAGGCTGACAACTGGTCCTTCTCCACTTCGACCTCCCGCAGGCGGCCATTCACATAGATCTTTAATCCGGCCGCCTTGGCCGAGCCGTCATAGGTCACCAACACTTGTTGCCATTGGCCACGCGGAAATTTGTTCCGGGTGCGGACCTTCAATGCATTGTCCGGCCAGGCATTTAGCAGATGGACCTGCCAGCGCTCATCGGAATAGAGCAGATCGAAGCCCCGATAACTGGGACCTTTCTCCATTTTGCTGAGCACTGCCCCGTCGTTTTCGCCCTTAACCCAGGCACTGAAACTGAATGCGTTGGTCCGGTCGGGGTTCACCAGCGGTCCAAATTCAACGTGCGCTTTGCCATCCAGTTTTAGCGCCTGCCCGCGACGACCGGCCATAAATTCCGGCTTCTCAGCGCCGAGGAGATTTCCAGCTGTAGAATCCGGTTGTCCCGCCACCGCCAGCGAACCATCGAATGGCAGCCCGGCCACCAGTCCGGATTCCGGTGATTGCGGGGGCTTGGCGGTGGTTTGACGTTCCCATTTCTCCTGGGTCTCGCCCAATTCGTTAATCCGGTCTTGCAGGGTTTTCTCCGCATCTTTCACGGCGAAATCGGCCTCCACAAAGTGCTTCGCCTGCTCGGGGGTCGGAATCGGGAGCCGCGGAGGCGGATTGTCCGTGCGGATGCGATCCAGCCCCTTTTCCGGAACATTGTGGAAAAATGCATACATCCGGTAAAACTCCTTCGTCGTCAACGGATCGTACTTGTGGTCATGACACTCGGTGCAGCCCACCGTGAGGCCGAGCCATACTGCCCCGACCGTATTGACCCGATCCACCACGTACTTGTTCAGATACTCGTCCGGATCAGCGCCGCCCTCGTCATTAGTCATGTTGTTGCGGACAAAGCCGGTGGCGACCCGTTGGGACTGCGTCCGATGGGGCAACAAATCACCCGCAAGTTGCTCCACGGTAAACGCATCATAAGGCTGGTTGTCGTTGAAGGCTTTGATCACCCAATCCCGCCAGATCCACATGAACCGCACACCGTCAAAGTGGTAACCACTGGTATCGGCATACCGGGAGAGATCCAGCCAGTTCTGCGCCATCCGCTCGCCGTAATGCGGTGAGGCCAGCAATCGCTCCACCAATTTTTCATAAGCATCGGCGGAATTGTCGGTCAAAAAAGCATCCACCTCCGCAATGGTGGGGGGCAGGCCGGTCAGATCGAATGTCACCCGCCGGATCAGCACGGCCTTCTCCGCTTCACCATTAGGGATGAACTTCTCCTTTTCCAACCGGGCCAAGGTGAAATAATCGATCGCATTCCGGGGCCACTTCCGATCCTGCACCGCTGGCAATTCCGGACGTTCCGGGGGGATAAACGACCAATGCTTTTTCCAAGTAGCTCCCTCTTTGATCCAACGCTGCAGCAGGGCAATTTCCTCCGCTTTCAGCGGGTGCTTGAACTTGGGCGGGGGCATTATTTCCTCGGGATCGGAGGCCGTAATCCGGGCGGCGAGGGAGCTTTTCGCGGGGTCGCCGGCCACCAGCGCGGTATTGCCGGACTTTAAGGGCCGGAATGCCGCTTCGGGAATGTCCAAACGCAACCCGCCTTTCCGCTTCTGCTCATCGGGACCATGGCACGCGTAGCAATGTTCCGAAAATACTGGGCGGATATCGCGGTTGAAATCAACGGGGGCGGGCCCGTTCGCGGCGGAAGTCATGGCCGCGCCAAGACACAACAGTGCAGCAGTCAGGCAGAGGCGAATCGGCTGGGCAAAGCGACGCGACATAAATGCAAAGCTAACAGGTGAAACAAGCCATGACAATGCCCGCCAGTAAACCGACGAAAAAATAGCTCCCGGGAATCAAGTTCCTCCCGCTTATTTCGAAGGTCGGATCGCGCGGATGCGTTGCGCCGCGATGTCCCCGATAAAAATGGCTCTGTCACACTGCACGAAAATGCCATGCGGTCGGGCCAACTCAGCCGTTACGGCCGGACCATTTCGCCACCAGCCCTTGCCGGGGTGATGATCGTCCCCGCGCGGACGGCATCGCCACAGCCAATGCCGCCAAAGCCATCAGCAAGACCGTCACCGTCGGGGCGCCGGGTTGACGAACACCAAATACATGAGACAAGGACGGCCGTCCGGCACCGCGACGTTTTCTCCCAAAACCAAATGCTCGCCGGGCGTGGCAAAGTGTTGGAATACCCGCAGAGGAGCCCCCTCCACCCGCACCGTCAAATCCGTCGGTTTAAATTGGTTGGTCAGCCAGGCTGGCCGCTCCACCCGGTTGTCATGGGCCACCGAGACCAGGGCGTTAGACTTGACCGAGAATTCCAGCAAGTTCGTAGCGATGTAATATTTGTCGCTATTGGAGGTGAGGATATGATCCGCACCTTCCAAAGCGGACGGCAAGGAGGCAAACGAATACTCCCGGTCGGCAAAAACCAGACTGCCGGTTCGAGCATCGCCCTCCGCCTGCACTGTCGGGCAAGGCCCGCCATAAATCAGGCCAGCCAGCAGCCGCGCCGGAACCGGCTTGCCTCCGGCAAACGCGATTCCCGCCACCAAGCCAGTCAAAAGCCAGAACCAACCGGCGCGAAAGCGCGGGCTACCGAAAGAGCGAAAAGTTGTCTTCATGGCGCCAATAGTCAGCAATCTGGCGCAATCTAACGGAAGCTGCATTGCGTGGCAATCCGCCAACCTATTTTCTATGAGCGGGGAGAAAACTTCGGCTACGCGCTTGACTTGCCAAACCGGTTCCTTCCGGCCTAGTTTCAGAACCAGAACGAAAATGAACGGTATCGACAATCCCGAGTTCTTCCCGACCCCCGCAGACTTGCGGAATTGGTTCAGCAAGCATCACACGACTGCCACTGAGCACTGGGTAGGGTTCTACAAAAAAGGCTCAGGTCGGCCGAGTATCACGTGGCCGGAGTCGGTGGACGAAGCCCTGTGCCATGGCTGGATCGACGGGATCCGGAAGCGCCGGGATGAAATTAGCTACGTCATTCGCTTCACGCCACGTCGCAACCGGAGCATCTGGAGTCTGGTCAACATCCGACGGGTGGCGGTTCTGACGGCCGCCGGGCGGATGCAACCTGCGGGTCTGCAGGCCTTTGCCCGGCGGGAGGAAAATCGCTCCGGCAAGTATTCTTTTGAGCAACGTCCGGAGGCGCTGCCGGAACCCTACGCGGAACTCCTCAGCGAGAATCCGGCGGCCAATGCTTACTTCACCTCGCGCGCACCCTCCTATCGCCGGGCGGCTATTTGGTGGGTCATCAGCGCGAAACAGGAGGTCACCCGGCGGAAAAGGCTGACCCAACTTTTGAATGATTCCGCGGCAGGAAGACTGATCGCCGGTTTCGCCCGCCCATAGGCCCGACATTTCATGGCGGCCGCCACGTCCCGGTTTCCCCGGTCGCGGGTCAGAAAGCGAATTGACGCGGGGCCGGGTCACTTGCTACGTTGGCGAAAACCTTGCTTCCCAGCTGACAACGGACCTCATGGTCACCCGGCATCGAGGAAGTTCGTGGTTGAACCATTACGGATAAACATTATGACGTTCACAAGATTCATGACTCTGGGCCTCGGCATCGCCAGCCTGGCTCTCGTTTCCGCCCTCCCCGTGGCAGCGGAAAACAAAATTCCCGAAGATTGCAAAGTCGGCGGTTTCTATATCGGTTGCCAAGCTTACAGTTTCAACCGCTTTTCGGTTTTTGAAGCGATTGAAAAGACGGCCGCAGCCGGCGGTCGGGTGATTGAGTTCTTCCCGGGCCAAAGCCTCAGCAAAGAGGAACCCAACGTCAAGTGGAGCCACGATGCGTCGCCGGAAACGATCCAGAAGGTCAAGGACAAGCTCGCGAAATACAAAGTCCACGCCTCGAACTATGGCGTGGTCGGCATTCCCAAGGACGAGGCCCAGGCCCGGAAGATTTTTGAGTTTGCGAAAACCATGGGTTTACGCGCGGTAACCACGGAATCGGTCGACGCGATCGACACCATTGAAAAAATGGTCAAGGAATACGACATCATGGTGGGTTTCCATGATCATCCTAAGCGAGACAACGATCCAAATTACAAGATGTGGGACCCCAATTACATCCTGTCGGTCGTAAAAGATCGGGACGCCCGCATCGGTTCCTGCGCGGATACCGGTCACTGGGTACGTTCGAACCTCAAACCCGTCGATTGTCTCCGGATTTTGAAGGGCCATATCATCAGCAGCCATCTGAAGGATCTGCACCAAATGGGCCCTGGCGGCCACGACATGCCGTTCGGTGAAGGGGTTTCAGATGTTCCCGCCATCCTGGACGAACTGAAAGCCCAGGGTTTCCAGGGCAACATCTCCATCGAGTATGAATACAACTGGGACAATTCCGTGCCGGAAATCTCCCAATGCATCGGATTCGTGCGCGGCTACGGTGCGGGTAAGAAATAAGCGCGCAAATTGAGTTTCCCCACGCCCGGCAAGGCAACTTGCCGGGCGTCTTCTTTTGGATAGGAGCCAGCAACTGACGGATTAGTAAACTTCCCCTTGCCAACACCACGGGCTTGTGAAAGATTTCACAAACAATTTATGGCACATGTCAAACTGCACATTCCGGGACCGGTCGAAGTCAGCGACAAAACGTTTCGAGCGTTCTCCTCGCCGATGATCGGGCACCGCGGACAGGGGTTCAAAGATCTCTACGCGAAGATCCAACCACAACTCCAAACCTTGTTGGGCACGCGCCAATTGGTTTATTTGAGCACCTCCTCCGCCTGGGGCGTGATGGAAGGCGCCATTCGCAATCTGGTGACGAAAAAGGTGCTGTGCTGCATGTGCGGCGCGTTTTCGGACAAATGGTTGGATGTCTCCCGGCGCTGCGGCAAAGCGGCCGACGGGTTGCAGGCCGAATGGGGTTCCCCCATTTCTGCCGCGGCCATTGATGCGAAACTCGCCACCGGGGAATTTGACGCACTCACCTTAATTCACAATGAAACGTCCACGGGCGTCATGAGTCCGCTGGCGGAAATCGCCGCGCTGAAACGCAAGTATCCAGACGTGATGTTCATCGTGGACGCGGTCAGTTCCTTGAGCGCGGTCCCGATGGACTTCGACAGCCTGGGAATCGACGTCTTGCTGGCGGGGACCCAAAAAGCATTCGCCATGCCCCCGGGATTGGCAGTGTTTACTTGCTCTCCCGCCACGCTGGCGAAAGCAGCGACCGTCAAGGACCGCGGCTATTATTTTGACTTCGTGGAGTTCCAGAAAAATGCGGAAGGCCAAATGACGCCGAGCACGCCCAGCATTGGACACGTGTATGCACTGGCTTCCAAACTGGAAGACTTTTTCGCTGAGGGATTGAGCGCCCGGTATGACCGCCATCTGAATCTGGCGAGGTTGACAAGGGGTTGGGCGGCCAAACACGGCTTCACGTTGTTTCCGGAAGCAGGATTTGAATCGGTCACCCTGACCTGCGTCAACAACGGCGCCAAACCAGGTGGCCGCGTGGTGGATACCGGCAAACTCCAGAAACTGGTGAAGGATCAGGGATTCCTCATCGATGGAGGTTACGGCAAAATCAAAGGCACCACCTTCCGCCTCTCCAGCATGGGAGATGAAACCGAGGCCACCATGAACCAACTCTATGCGGCGCTGGATCAGGCGATGAAACAATTGTAAGACAATCAGTCCAGGCAATGGGGAACAAATCCCTGCGCCGGGTCAATTCAGCAGTCGGTATCGAATGAGCCGGTCCTAACGGACCGGCTCTTCGCTTTATCGGGGGGAAAGTCACTAAGAAAACAAAAACCCCGTCACGGTGACCCGTGACGGGGTTTAGGAAAGAATCTGGCGGCAACCTACTCTCGCGCAAGCTATACAGGCACTACCATCGGCAAGACTGTGTTTGACGGCCGAGTTCGGGATGGGATCGGGTCGGG
>CAIXFN010000062.1 GCA_903918755.1 uncultured Pedosphaera sp. | reverse complement strand
TTAGGGGCACACCTCCTGCGAAGCCCTTGATTGCTAAAAAGCGGGTTTTCCATCCGGGCGCGGCCGTTGCTGTCTTATGGGCACACCTTATCGGTGGCCAGCCATGGCTCGCCTCACTTACTTCAATTCTATTTCCCGGAGACATCACTTAGACGTCGTAATGCTATGACTCACTTTGATTCTGACCTTTCTACTGCTTGGATTACTTTTGGATCATCTTTCCCAAAAAACAAAAAACCCTGCTTCCATTCCGGTAAGCAGGGTGGGGAAAGTCTTGTTTCAGTTCCTCTACCTGCCTGCCTCCATTCCTTCCAATGCGCCTTCCAGATGTGTACCTTTTTGCGTAATGGTTGGACTAAGGCTAAAACCCCAACTCCGGACGGACCGCCGATGGCGGATCGCGGGTGCGACCGGCATTGGCGCGGTGATCGTGGTTGTTTTGTTGGAGCAGGTTTTCATTTACTTCGTTGAAGACATTAACTCACCCGACTATAACTGGCAACAATTATTTTGAATTTTTTCTCGATCTTAGTAGGGAAGTGTAAATTATCCCATCCGGATTTGTTGATGCATTGAATGTAAACACATGGCGTTGCGTTTCGCCGACCCCGTGGAGCCAGATCTCACGGGTTCATCCCTTGGCACCAATTGCGTCGTCTCATGCTTCCGCCAAATCTGTGTTTTGTATTTGACTTGGGATGGCAATTCTGTCAGAACGGAAACGCCAGAAATGAAGAAATATGAAACGCGTGATATTGGCCGGTGGTTCCGGTTTCCTGGGCCAGGCCCTGGCCCGGCACTTCCGCCGCCCTGGCTGGGAATTGGTCTGCCTCACTCGCCAGCCGGCAGGTGGCGCCTCGCTCCCGGGTTTCCGTGAACTGTTCTGGGACGGTCTTACCCTCGGTGGTTGGGTTTCCGAATTGAATGGCGCCACTGCCCTCATTAATCTCGCGGGCCGCAGCGTGGATTGCCGCTACCACGCCCGGAATCGTCGTGAGATCGTGGATTCCCGCGTCAACCCCACCCGTCTGCTGGGCCAGGCCATCCGGCATTGTTCTGCGCCACCACCGGTCTGGCTGAATGCCAGTACGGGCACCATTTACCGTCACTCCCTGGACCGGCCCATGGATGAATCCAGTGAAATCGGAGCCACTCCGGCTGCCCGGGACAAATTCTCCGTTTCCGTGGCTCAGGCTTGGGAACAGGCTTTGTTCGAGGTTTCCACTCCGTCCACCCGCCGGGTGGCCTTGCGTACCGCGATGGTCCTTGGCTTTGCTCGCAACAGCGTGCTCCCGGTGTTGCTGCGCCTGGCGCGGTGGGGTTTGGGTGGGACGATGGGAAGCGGAAAACAATATGTGTCATGGATTCACGAGCGCGATTTCTGTCGCGCCATCGAGCGGATCATCAGCCACGAAAAATTGGTGGGGCCCGTTAACCTCGCCGCGCCGCAGCCTCTGCCCAACCGGGAAATGATGCGCGAATTGCGTGCTGCGGTGCGTGCACCGTTCGGTCTGGCAGCGACGGATTGGATGTTGGAAATCGGTGCCTTCTTCCTCCGTACGGAAACTGAGCTGATCCTGAAAAGCCGGCGTGTGGTCCCCGGCCGATTATTGGCGGATGGGTTCGCATTCGATTTCTCCACCTTCGCGGAAGCCGTTGCCGATCTCAATCGCGGCCGGATTTCATAGCTGCGCCAATTTGACGCAATGCCTTTTCTGGTTTAGTTTCGGAAAATATTCTCTCCTTAATAATTGTGAGGCTGGACTATTTTCAGAGCGAGCCGATTTCAAGCCGGATTCATCATATGGAAATCAACGCAGGGCGGCCACGGATTAGCTATTGGCTCGCGGCGATCATTTTGCTTGGGATGGGGCAAGCCCTTGCCTGGGCCCAAATTCCTCCGGGCACCCTCCTTTGGAAAGCCGACGTCGCGGGCATCCAGCAACAGTCATGCCCGGCCATGTCTCCGGATGGCAACACCCTCTATGTGGCTGGTTCCGGCCTGACCGCGTTAACGACTTCCGGGGCGGTTCTTTGGACCTTTCCCGTGAATAATTGGGTTGTTGAGTCGCCGTCGGTGGCCGACGATGGCACTATTTATTGCGTCGATCAATCCAGCAGATTTTACGCCATCAATCCGGACGGTACTCAAAAGTGGTCCTATGACCTACAGATCGAAGGGATTTATGGAGGCAATTTTCATTCAACGCTGGCCATCGCGGCAGATGGTACGGTCTTTTGTGCTAATTCCGGAATTTTGCTCGCCTTTGGGCCTGACGGAACCAGGAAATGGGCTTTTCCTTTTTTCGGCACATCCGCTTATTATGATTCACCCGTCATTGGAGCTGATGGAACCATTTACCTTTCCACCGCTTCAGGCCTCACTGCTGTCAATCCTGAGGCCACCATCAAATGGACATATTCAACTTCTTATTGGACTCCGGAATCAATTGCCATCGGACCTGATGGAACCTTGTACGTGAATGGTTCCACGCTGCGCGCCTTCCGACCGGATGGTAATCTGATTTGGGAGGCGGATTGTGGTTCGCATGATCCACCGGTGTTGGGTACGGATGGCACCATTTATTTCGGCATTAATGGCGCCCTATGGTCGGTTTCCGCCACTGGCACGATTGTTTGGCGCAACCTGGTAGGATTTAATGTCTGGCATTACAACGGAAAGACCACCGCAGCGGTCGATGCGGATGGCAATGTTTATTATTACGGCTCCAATTCCGTTTTCGCCGTCAGTCAGACTGGCAATGTTTTGTGGACTTGCTCGGGACCTCTGGCAGGAGTGGGCCCCATTCAAATTTTCACGGGCCGGACGGCACGATTTACGCCTCCTTTAGCGATGGATTCTACGCCATTCAGGGCTCGGGCAAGCCCTTGGGGGCCACGGGTTGGCCCATGTACGGTCAGAATTTCCGCCACACCGGCAAAGTGGAGCGACCGGCGGTCAAATCGCTGGCCCGCCGGAGGGACGGAAATTTTGATCTCGAGGTCAAAGGCCAGCCCGATCAGTCGTTCACCGTGCTTCACGCCGCCGACCTCACCCATTGGAGCGTTTTTACCAACGGGACGTTTTCCGCCGCCGGCCAGGCGATCTCCGACCTCACGGCGACGAACGCCTCCGTGCGGTTTTATCGGGTCACTTCCCCGTAAGCCCGTCGCCCTCAGTCACCTAAGCTTGGTATTCGCGTCTTCCCAATACGGCAGCCAGGTTTTGCCATCCTCGGCCAACAGCTCCGCTTTGAATTTCATCGATTTGCCATCCGCGGCGATGCTGGCGGATGAGCGGGTCTGGTAGGTCTTGCCCTTGCTGTCGGTCATCTTGCCCGTGGTCTTCCAAACCCCTTCCTCCTGCGTCCAAAGCTCCGTGGTCGCCATGCCGTCGTTGTCAAAGGTTTGGGTGATGTATTTCTTCGTCGTGGCGTCATAGCGTCGGATGGTGATCCCCTTGTAAACGATTTCCTTGCTGCCATAGATGCCCTTGTCCTGCACGCGGCTCTCCAAAAACTGGCCGTCCAGGATCCACCGGTTCGTCGCCACTCCCGAAAACGTTCCCCCCGGCCCCAGCGGCGTGTCGCGGACCACCCCGTGGTATTCCCAGTCCCCCACAAACACCTCCAGCTTCTGGAGTTCCGGCCCCACCTTGGGCCGGTCCTGAATCTGCGCCTGGGCCACTCCGCCTGTTCCCGCCAGGCAAAACCATAAGGCCAACCCGGCACCCGCCAGCCAGTGGAACAGTTTCGATTTGCTTCTGGTTTGAGTAATCATATTGGTTTCCTGGATTGCTCTGGTTGTCTCATGAACTGCGACCGCTATTACGCGGCCCGCGCCCTGTCGGTTAATCTCCCGACGCGCGGTAGATTAACCGGATTCCGCTCCCCCGGCCAACACTCATCACCCAATTCCGCATCCTCGGGGCGCCACCGGCAATTCCCCAGCGATTGTCTGGACAAGCGAATTACGTGGGTCTTTCATTCTCCCATGCTCGATTACCTCAAAGCCAGGCGTTGGACCATCGCCGCTCTGGTTGCCGTACTGGCCGTGACGGGCGGGATCGAATTGGCGATGGGCCGCCTTCCCCTCGGTCCCGACGGCCGGTTTGGTTTCTGGGAAGGCGATATCTGGAGCAGCGAGAATTCCCAGCGCTTCGCCGATCCCTATTCCTTTTCCCATATTGTTCACGGGCTGCTCTTTTACGCCCTCCTCTGGCGGGTCGCCGGCTTCCTGCCTGCGCAACGGCGGTTCCTCATCGCGCTGCTGTTGGAAGCCGGATGGGAGATTCTGGAGAATTCCCCGATTATCATCAATCGCTACCGCAGCGTGACCATCTCCCTTGGCTACAACGGCGACAGCGTGCTCAACTCGCTGAGTGATATTCTCATGATGTCCCTGGGCTATCTCCTGGCCTACCGGCTGCGCCCCTGGCAAAGCGTCACGGTCGTTCTCGCCATGGAACTGGGCTGCCTGTTGTGCGTGCGCGATAACCTCACCCTCAACGTCATCATGCTCATTCACCCCATCGAAGCCATTCGCCATTGGCAAATGGCCGGTCATCCCGGCGCCTGAGCCGCCCGTGCTCCCTCCCCGGCTCGGAGTCCCGGCTTCCCGCCGGTCTCCCTCCGCCTGCCCAAATGCCCCCGAAAAACCCGAAACCCCGGCCGGTTCGCGAATCGCGATCGGTCTGATCCGCCTGATCCATCCGAGGCCTTCCCGAGATTACTTCAGCAACTCTTCCGCGATCTGCACGGCATTCAGTGCTGCGCCTTTGAGCAACTGATCGCCGGCCACCCAGAAGCAGAGGCCGTTTTCCAGCGCGCAGTCCAGTCGCAGCCGGCCCACCTGGCAGTTATATCGGCCGGAAACATTGAGGGGCAGGGGATATTCCTTCTTTTCCGGCGCATCCACCACGTCCAGCCCCGGGGCCGCGGCGAGCGCCGCGCGGGCCGCTTCCAGGGTCACGGGTTTCACAAATTCCGCGCTTACAGCGATGGAATGGGCGCGATAGACCGGCACGCGCACGCAGGTGACACTGGCCAAAAAGCCGGGATGATGCATGATCTTGCGACCTTCATTCTGCATCTTCATCTCTTCCTTGGTGTAGCCGGTGTCGAGGAACGAGTCCACGTGCGGCAGCACATTGAAGGCGATCTGGTGCGGATACACCTCCTTGGTCACCGGCCGGCCGGCGGTGATCTCGCCCACCTGGCGTTGCAGTTCCTCGATCGCCTTGGCACCCGTGCCGGATACCGCCTGGTAGCTGGAGGCGAAAATGCGCTTCACTTGAAAAGCCTGGTGCAGGGGATACAACGCCATCAAGGTGATCGCGGTGGTGCAATTGGGATTGGCGATGATGCCCTGGTGCTTTTTGACATCCTCCGGATTGATCTCGGGCACCACGAGGGGAACGGTGTCATCCATGCGGAACGCGCTGGAATTATCCACCACCACGCAACCCGCGCGGACCGCCGCCGGGGCAAATTCCCGCGAAATTCCACCCCCGGCGCTGAACAGGGCAATATCGATCCCCTTGAATGAATCGGCGGTCAGCTCCTGGACAGCGATCTCGGTGCCGCGAAACTTCATTTTTTTGCCGACCGAGCGGGCCGAAGCCAGCAAAGTCAGGGTCCCCACCGGAAAATTGCGTTTTTCCAGCGTTTCGATCATTTCGACGCCGACGGCACCCGTCGCGCCCACCACTGCCACATTGGGTTTACGATTCATAACGAGTGGGTGATTATACCGCCGACCGGGCGACTGTCAACGGGCCGGAAATCGTCCCTCCAGCTCTTTCCGGGTCAGGCTCCGCGCTGGCGGGTCGGCCGGGCATGCTCCGGCCGGTGGCCGGAAATTTTCACTGCTGTGGCGGGGGCGCGCTCATGTAGTTAAGGGCCCAGCAGTGGCCGTCCGGATCGGTGAAACTGTGCTGATACATAAAACCATAATCCGTCGCCTCCGCGTTGGCCGCCCCGGCTGCCACCGCCTTCGCCGCCTTTTCCTCCACCTCAGCCCGGCTGTCACAACTGAGGCAAATCAAGACTTCCACAGCCTTGGATGTGTCGCAAATGGGTTTCGGCGAGAAGGCCGTGAACTTGGGGTGGGTGAGCAGCATGACCAAAATCGTCTCACTGATGACAATTCCGGCCGCCGTGTCGTCGGCGAATTGGGGGTTGGGTAAAAAACCGAGCGCCTTGAAAAAGGCGATCGACTTCGGCAGGTCAGCAACGGGAAGGTTGAGGCAGATTTGTCGGCTCATTTTTGGGTGTGGTTGATGATGCGGAAACGTGTAGCGCAGCGGCCGGGTTCGCGGTAGCGCGCCGGTGTAAAACTCTTTCTGTAATTTGTCTTTCTTCTCCCCGCCGCCACCCCTCCGGGGTGAGGCGGAGCGAAGGCGAGCGTAGCGAGGCGAGCGCAGCCGA
>CAIXFN010000061.1 GCA_903918755.1 uncultured Pedosphaera sp. | reverse complement strand
GCGACGGATAGCAACGGGAGTCCCAGCGGCACCACCCCGGGAACGCTGACCTCCGGGGGCAGCGATCAGACAGTGGACTTTGGCTATTACCAGTCGGTGAGCATCGGTAATTTTGTGTGGTCGGATACCAACGGCAACGGCGTCCAGGACGCGGGCGAGTTGGGCATCGCGGGCGTGACGCTGACCCTGACCGGAACGAGCGGCGCGGGAGTGGCGGTGACCGACCACGCGACGACCGGGGTCAACGGCCAGTATGCCTTCACCGAAGCGCCGGGCACCTACACGGTGACGGTGGACGCGGCGAACGCGACCGGCGGCGGGGCGTTGGTGGGCTACACGGCCACGGCGACGGGCAAGGGCACGACCGCGACGGATAGCAACGGGAGTCCCAGCGGCACCACCCCGGGAACGCTGACCTCCGGGGGCAGCGATCAGACAGTGGACTTTGGCTATTATCAGGTGGTGACGATCGGGGATTATGTCTGGAACGACGCCAACGGCAACGGCGTGCAGGACGACGGCGGGGTGGCTGCGGGTTTTGCCAACGTGGGTCTGACGCTGAATGGGACGAACGGTGTCGGCGAAGCCGTGACAGCGTATACAAGAACGGATGCCAACGGTTACTACCAGTTCACGCAAGCGCCGGGGACGTATCTGGTGAGCGTGGACGCGACCAACTTCCTGGCGGGAGCGCCGCTGCGCGGCTACGTGGCTACCGCGACGGGCCAGGGCACGGTCGGGACCGACAGCAATGGGAGTCCCAGCGGGACGACGCCGGGGACGCTGGCGGCCGGGCAGAGCGATGAGACAGTGGACTTCGGGTTCACCCTGCCGGCGACGGTGGGGGATTACGTTTGGAACGATGTCAATGGCGATGGAGTGCAGAATGTTAACGAACCCCCGCTGCCGAACGTGCGGGTTTTTGCCGACTTGAACCAGGACGGTGTCTGGCAGTCCAACGAGCCGATGGTCCTGACGGACAACCATGGTCATTATTTCCTGTCCAACCTGGTCGCGGGAACCTACCAGGTGCGGGTGGACACAAACACCCTGCCGGCCTACGCCACCCCCACCTACGACCTGGATGGTCTGACTACCACGAACGTGGCCACCGTGACGCTCATTCCCGGGCAGGTCCTGTTGACGGTCGATTTCGGTTACCGCTATGCCAATCCCACCCTGGCCCTGCTGAAGAGCATGACCGCATCGGTGGTGAATGGGGAGGCGGTCATCCAGTGGCAGACCGCCTCCGAGGTGGACACCCTGGCCTATGACCTGTATCGCCAGTCGGCGGCTGGTGAATGGCTGCTGGTCACCACGGAGCCGGTGCTCGCCCTGAACTCCATCACGGGCGGCACCTATAGCACGAGCGATGCCACGGCCCGGATTCCGGGAACCTATACGTATAAACTGGTGGAATGGCGCCTCGACGGGACGGAGCACGTGGCGGGTACGGCCACCTTGAGCCTCCTGCCGCCGGTGCGCATCACCAGCGTCGTGCGCGTGGGGAACGCCATGCAAGTCACTTGGGAGGGCGGCGTGGCACCTTATCGCCTGGAACAGACCGGGAAATTGAATGGCGTTTGGACTGAAGTGGTGTTAGAAGATACGGGAGCAACCTCGGTCGTGCTGCCCTTGAGCGGGACCCTCGGGTTCTTCCGGATCACCAATGCCCAATGAGTCAGCAGCTGTTTCCTGCCCCGCGTCACCTCCCGGACGGCGCGGGGCGTTGATGGCCCGACTCCGGTTACCGGGGAGAGTCATTTTTGGGGTGGTTGCCGCCGGTTGGGTGATTTCCGCCCCAGCCGAGGCATCGTCGCTGAGTTCCGCATCGGCCCCAGCCAAATCACGGAGCACCACGGTTGCGCCGGTTTTGGACCAAGCGTCGCCGCCCGCCGTTCTCCGTGAAATCGTTCGTGCCACCGGGACCAACGGTATCGTGGTGAGATGGCGTACCACTTTGGAAGCGGGGGCGTTGTTCTTCGACCTCGAGCGCCTGGATGCGGCCACCGGAACCAGCCTGCGGCTCAATCCGGAGCATGTGTTGGCGGAAAATTCCCTGGCGGGCGGCAATTATGAATTGCCGGAGCCGGATGGCGATTCCGAGTCCGCTCCCACCTACCGGCTGCGCCTGACGGATCGGCAGGGTGCGGAATTCATCCTGGCCACCGTTGACCTGCCGCTCAGCCCAACGCCAGCGACGGTGGTGGCGCTGCCGGGGGCTGGATCGCTGGGTGGATTGCCCGGGTCGCCGCCCGTGGCGCCGAAGCCGGCCGGGCTTGCCCTCGCGGCACTTGACGGGACGGCCTTTCTGAAGGTCGGCACCACCAACGCCGGAATTGTTCAGGTTTCCGCCGCCACCCTGGCCGGGATTATCGGGCAACCGGTTGCCGTCATCCAGGGAGCCCTTGGGGCCGGGCGCCTGCAACTTTCCAACCGGGGCCAACCGGTGCCGTATTTCGCGGCGGCGGACAGCAATTCCCTTTCGTTTTATGCCCCGGCATACAAGGATAATTACACCACCACCAACGTTTTCTGGCTGACCACGGGCACGAATCTCCCTCCCCTCAGGCTCGATGGCGGCCATCCGGTGGCCACCACCAACGCCCTCACTTATGGTGCGGTGACCAATCTGGAGAATGATCTGCAGCCGGTCAGTTCCCTGCCGCTCGCGGCAGAGGACGATTATTGGATGTGGTCGCGGCTGACCGCCGGCATCAATATTTTTAACACGGGGACCTACAGCTTTAACCTGGACCATGTGGGCAGCAATTCTCCCGTAATGGTCGTCCTGATCCTCCACCTTTGGGGGGGCGTGGTGCAATCCCACCAAGTGCAGGCCCAAGTGAACGGCCAAATTGTCGGTCTCACCAATTTTGACGGCATCGCGCCCTGTGAGGTGGCGTTTTCCGCCCCGGTTTCCGCCCTGTCGAATGGGGTCAACCGTTTGGTCCTGAAGGCCCTGCCCGTGGGGGCGAATTCCCCCCTGAGTCAATGGTACCTCAATTCCTTTTCGCTCACCTATCCGCGAACGTATGCGGCCAATTCCGGCACGGTGGAATTTGCCGCCGCCGGTAATGCCCTCATCACCGTCTCCGGATTCACCGGATCCGCCATCACGTTGCTCGAAATTTCCAATCCGCTGGCGCCCTCGCTGGTGACGAATCTGACCCTTGAGGCCGCGAGCCCGGGTTATCGCTGCAGTTTCATGCCCGGCTCCCCCACGGCGCGCTATGTGGCTTTCCAGTCCGGCGCCGGGCTGGCTCCCGCGGCGGTCACGCTGGGCCTGACCGACGGACTGGGCAACCGCACCAATGCGGCCGATTACGTGATCATTACTCCAGATGCCTTCCTGGGGGCGGCGACGAATCTGGCGGTTTACCGCCGGAGCACCGGCTTGCATCCGCTCGTAGCCCGGTTGGAGTCCATTTACAATGAATTTGCCTACGGCTTTGTCACGCCCCACGCCGTGAACGCGCTGTTGGCGGTGGGGACCACCAACTGGGTGACCGCGCCCCGTTATGCTGTGCTGCTGGGGGACGGCACCTACGATTACCGCAATTTGCTGGGTTTCGGTGACAACCTGAATCCGCCGCTCATGGTGAGCACTCCCTATGGGCTCTTCAGCACTGACAGTCAGCTAGGCGATATCAACGGGGATGGCTTGCCCGAGGTGGCGGTGGGGCGGCTTTCCGGCCATACCCTGGACGACATCAACCGCCTGGTCAATCGCATCCAAAATTACGAAGCCCAAGCCCTGCCGGTGCCGGCGCAGGCGTTGCTGCTCGCGGACGTACCAGATGCCGCGGGCGATTTTAATGCGGATATGCAAGCGGTGGCGACTTCACTGACGGGCAAATTCGTCACTTCCCTACTTCGGCGCACCGACCTTCCGGATGATGCCTCCCTGACCCAGGCCCTCACCAACCAAATGGCCGCGGGGGTCGATTTTTTGAACTATTCGGGGCACGGTGCCGTGGATCGCTTCGGCAGTGCCGGCTACCTCACCAGCGCGCTGGCCACCAACCTCCATAATCCCCGCCTGCCGCTGATGGTGGCCATCACCTGCGTGGCCGGGCAGTTTGCGGTTCCGGGCAATGATTGCCTGGGGGAAATTCTCTGCAAGGCACCCCAGGGTGGGGCGATTGCGGTGATTGCCCCCACGGGCCTCTCCTGGAATTCCGAGGCGATTCAACTCAACCTGCGCCTGACCCGGTTGCTGCAACCCAATACTTTGCCGCGACTCGGCGACAATTTTATTTCCGCCATGGCGGACCACATCCGGTTGGATTACCCGGGCATGCCCTCCTGGATTTACAATCTGCTGGGGGATCCGGGCTTGCGTTACAATGTACTCAGTGATTTGCGCGTGACCGCGGCGGCGTCCGATGGTCCGGGAATTCTCCTGCAATGGCCGGCGGTGCGGTCCTCGTACCAGGTGGAACGGCAGCCCGCTTTGAATTCGCCCTGGCAGATCCTCGGGGTCACCTCCGGGGGATCGTTCCGGGTGACCAATTCCTTCCCGCAAGGTTTCTTTCGCGTGCGGCCCGTCAATTGAACCGGGCGGATGCCCGTTACTTTTCCGCCAACGCTTTCCGAGCTTGCTGTTCCTGGGTGCCGACGAGCCCGCGGCGCAACGCTTCCTGCAGTGCTTTCCGGCTTTGCTGCGGCTGCTTCGTTTGCCGGAGCGCCATGCCGAGGTAGAACAGGGACTGGGCATCAATCTGGTCCGCGACCGGAAGCTGCTGCAGCAGGCGCGCGGCGCGCGGGTAATCTCCCCGCGTGTAGGCGAGCCGGCCCAAAATCTTGATCAACTCCGGATCATTGGAAGCAAAGCCGAAGGCCCGCGCGGCGAATTCCGATGCTTTTTGGGTGGTGCGGGGATCCTGCGCATACAGCAGCGCCAATTTGCGCACCGGGAGGGAAAAAGTCGGAAAGCGCTCGAGGATTTTCTCGTAGGCGGCGATGGCGGCCGGCCCGCCACCTTGAGCTTCCGCGAGGACGGCCTTGGCCATCAGTCCTGGCAGGTAATCCGGATTCTGGGCCAGCGTCTCGTCCGCCAGTTTTGGGTCCGGCAACGGCGTGGCGGGATCCGTCAACGCCGCCAACAATTTCGCGGCTCCCCGGCGGGGGAACTCCCCACCCGCGCGGGTCGCCATGCGGGCCGCGTTGTGCGCGGCCATAATCTCGCCCATCTGGTAGGCCACCTCCGCGAAATCGAGTTGGGCATTCGGGTCGTTGGGATTGAGTATCGCCCGGTCCCGCAAGGGGGCAAAGGCCAGCGTGTGATTGCCCAGTTGCAGTGAAAGGCGGCCAAACCACCGCATGGTGGATTCCAACTCCGGGGCGATCCGGTAGGCGTTCTGCGCCAGTTCCAGGGCTTTGGCCGGCTGTTTCAGCGGGCCGGCGTAGAGTTCGATCAAGTTCAGGAGCGCAGGGACGTTTTCCGGGTTGGCCAGGAGGATGGTTTGCCAGCAATTGATGGCCCGATTCATCTCGCCCTGATCCCGGACCAGGCACCCGAGGCGGTCCAGCGCGATCACGTCATCGGGCTGTTCCGCGATCCGCTGCTCCAGTTGGGCGCGCGCCGTCGCGGTCCGGTTGGTGGCGGGGATGGCCAGCACGGCCAGCCGTTTGCGGGCTTCATCATGGCCGGGAAATTCTTCGCCCAGGTCCAGGACCGTTTGAAAATACCGGGTGGCGGGAAGCTCCTGCCCCATCACGTAGTGCGCCATGCCGGCATGGTAATGTACGAGGGCCGTCCGGGGCGCCTTGGCGGCGCTTTCGTCCAGGAGGCCCCGGGCCAGGGCGAATTTTCCCTGCCGGAACAAGACCCAGCCGAAAGTATCCTCCGTGGCCGGATCGCCCGGCAATAAATTCCAGGCCTGGCTGGCGAGTTTGGCGGCGCGTTCGAGATTCTTCAGTTGTTCGCTATAGAGGTAGGCGGCATTGTTCAGGGCCGGAGCGAATTTGGGGCTGTAGCCCAGCAATTGCTCGTACGCGGCGGCGGCTTCCGCATAGTCCTTTTCTTCCTCGAGAATCACCCCCGTGAGCATCAGGGCCACAATATCTTTGGGATTGTTGGCGAGCACCTGGCGCAGCCGGGTCAGGGCCTTCTGGTTCTGGTTGGATTCCTTGTACAAGCGGGCCAGGCTCACGTAAGCGGGCCAGTAATCCGCTTTCATGGCCGCCGCCTTCAGCAGGGCGGTTTCCGCCTGGTTCGTTCCGGCGGTCGTTTGCCGGGCGAGATACACTTCGGCCTGCAGCAGCCAAGGCTCGGGGCCTTTGGGATCCTCCTTCATCAGTTGATCGACCAGCGTTTGGGCCGGCTCAAATTGGCGTTCCAGGATGTTCAGATGGATCAACTGCTGGACGGCGCCAATCGATTCCGGCGCTTTCGGGGCCAGTTCGTCCGCCCGATTGAAGGCGATCCGCGCCTCCGCCAGCTTGCCTTGCTCCACCAAAGTTTCCCCAATCCGAATCGGGTAACGCGGGTCGGCCGGGTGGTCCTGCGCCAGTTGCCGGTAAATCCGCACGACCTCATTGAGCTGCTTCTGGTTGTAATAAGCCCGGGCCAGCAACTCCAAAGCGGCCTGGTTTTTTGGCCGCCACTGGAGCAATTGGGTCAGCGGATACACCGTCGCGTCCAGGTCGCCGCGCAGGAGGCTGAGTTGGGCCAGCGCCAGGATGGCTGGGATGTGGTTGGTTTCCAGGTTCAACACTTCCCGGAAACACCGCGCGGCCTGGTCGGTATTCCCGCTCTTGAGGTAGGCCTTGCCCAGTTCGTAGCGCGGGGGAACCGAGGCGGGATATTTGCGGGCCACATTTTCCAATTCGATGATGCCCTCGGTATTGGCCCCCTGGGTGAATTTCATGGAGGCGCTCAGCATCAGCCCGTCGTAATGGTCCGGATCGCGGACCAATAACTGGCCGATCAGCAGGTTGGCGGTGTCCCAGCGCTTTTCCTGGGCGGCCAGGCGCGCCTTTTCATGCCACGCCGCCACGAATTCCGGGGCCCGTTGCAAGAGGGCATCCAGCGTTAACCGGGCGCCCTCCACATCGCCTTGGGCGATCTGCGCCTGGGCGTACTTGAGCTGCCGCGGGGAATAGGGGGCCGAAAATTCCGCGGCGCTTTGATAGGCCTGCAAAGCCTGCGCCAAACCGTTGGTGGACTCGCACAGTAAACCCAGGATGCCGTAGGCGGCGGCGCATTGGCGATTTGCTTCCAGAGCGCGTTGCAGCGCCGCCTGCGCCGCCGGTCGATCGGGGGGCTTTTCCCAGAGGCTGAGGGAGGCCAGGGCGGCTTCACAAGCCGGCCGCGGGCGGTCCGGGGGAGACAGATTTTGGAGTTCCTCCCGGACCGCCTTCAAGTCGTCCGCCGTCCGGACACTCTCCGCGAGCACCAGCGGGGCATCCTGATCATCAGGGGCATGCGCCAGCACAAAACGGGCTTCCTCCCGGGCTTCCCGGAGGCGGTTACCGGCCAGGTACAGCGAGGCCAAACGGACGCGGACCGCCAGATCGTTGGTGAGGGTCTGGCGGGTCTGGAAAAGACAGGTGCCGGCGCGGGGCAGCCGGCCTTCGTCAAAATAAATCATTCCCAGAGCCCGCAGGGCCCGGATCTCGTCAAATTTCTCCCGCAGTACGCTGAGGTAATCGTCCTCGGCGCGCCGGTAATCTCCCTTGGCCAAATATTGCGCCGCCCGGACGAGGTGCTGTTCCCGCTTGTATTCCCGCGACCAACCCGCCCCGCCGGCCAGCAGGGCCGCCGTCAGCAAGATCAATCCGATCGCTTTGAATACTTGTATTTTCATTTCTGGAATTGTAACTGCCCGGGGTTTTCCCGTTTACCGCCGTGTGGTCCCACCCGCGCTGCCGGCACTTTTGCCGGGGGGGCGTCACCGCGCTGATTCTGCAAGACCCGTGCCATAAGGAGTGGAGGAGCCCTCACCCCGCCGGATTTCCCGGGTGTTTCCCCGGTGGGACTCCCGGATGATTACCGCAAAACGGTCGCCATTGAAGCAGACTTCCCCGAAAAAAGCGAATACCGTTGCATCTTCCGTGCGGAACATTGGGGCCAGTTTGCCCGCAGTGGTGGTGTAGCTGAAATTGCCCAGGATTTCACTCCGCGCCCCGTCCCGGCTGGCGAGGAGAGTCCCGCCCCGCTCGGTTTTATAACCCAGGACCCACAAGGTTCCGCCGGCATTGATCAGGTGGTCGCCTTCGTTTTCAATGTTCAATTGCCGCGCCCAAACATTTTGCCCGCGGCATTCGAGCGCGTGGGTCACACAATCCTCCAGGAACAATTCGCCGCCTTTTGCCCGGGCGGTGAATTCCAGGCTGGCGTCGGACACACTCCGGAGAATTACCGGGCGGCGGGTGTCGATTTCCAGGCCGCCGCCCACATAGCTGAAATGGGTGAATTCGAACACCGGCGACGGTCCCTCGCCCAGCCGGAAATCCGGCTTCGCTCCGGTGCCGTAATTGATCATTCCGTCCAGGCCAACGAGCCGCCGCACCGCCCCCCGCAAAATGATGGTGGACTGCAACCGGTAACTTCCGGGCAGAAACACCGTGGTGGCGCCGGAATCCACCGCCCGCTGGATGGCGGCCGACGAATCGGCCACGCCGTGGGGATCGGCCCCAAACCGGTCCACGTCGGCCCAGTTCGCGGGATCGTCCGGCGGCAGGGCGGGCGGCTCCTTCACCGGCAGGCGGAGCGAGCGGCCGACCCCGCCGAACGGACTGGTGACCGGATGGGAACAATATTCGTTGATATCCGGCCCCCGGCTGCCCGGTTGACCGGTTCCCCGGACGCGATACGCGGCCAGGAAATCCGGCGTGGCCACATCCGCCAGCGCCCGCCCATAGCCGCTCGTCGTGACGTCCCGCGCCCACACCCGGCCGCCATTGTAATTAATCACCGCCGGGGCGTTGCTGGCCCCATCCCGGCCCGTCAGGTTCGCTTCCAGCAGGGTCAGCACGCCGTAGCTCCGGATCGCCGGCACGGCGTTGTCGCTGGTCAACCGCCGGAGACTGATGGCCTGCCCCTCATTGTCGAATCCGAATTCCGTCTGGCCCCGCAAAGTCAGGTATTCGAAGGTTTGACTGTTTACCGCGTGTCCGGTGGCGACCCCGCGGCGAAATCCGGTGATTTCGCAGTTCTGGACCAGCAAAGGTCCGTTCAGGTCGCGATGGGCCAGGTCCAACCCCACGAATCCGCTGCCGGCGGGGGCGCGGAACCGGCAGTTTCGCACAGCCCCGGAGTTGTTCGCATAGAATTGCAGGGCGGTGGCGCCGGGATTGTTCGTGCCCACATCAAAGGTCAGGTCCTCCACGTAGTTGTGGAACCAGTCCGCCGACCCGAATCCGCCGCTCCACATGATCGCCGCCGGCTGGCTGGCGTTCGTAAAAGTCCCGTTCCGCAGCCGGATGATGCTGCGATCCCGGTGCTGTCCGCTCAGCCGGGTGAAGCCCCAATTCTCGTGGTCCGCCCACTTTTTCGGCCAGGTCAAAGTCCGGCTGACGAGATATTCGCCCGCGGGAAAATAGAGCACGCGATGCTGCCCGACGTTTTCATTCAGGGCCCGCTGGAGCGCCTCCGTGTCATCCGTCACCCCATCTCCCCGGGCGGAATACGGCGGGCTTTTGACGTCCACCACGAAGGGGGTGACTGGAAAACGTGGTTCCGCGGGCGGTTCGGTGGCCGCCCAGCCGGGATGGACGCCGAACCACGCCAATAAAATGGCTCCCAGGAATAGTTGGATTACGTTCCGCCGCATCACCCCATTTTCGATTCGGAATCGGATATCGGCAATCAGAAATGCGGCGCTTGGCCGGGACAGTTACGACGGGGCATTTCCGCCGGTCTGGTTCAGCCAGGTCCAAACGCGCAGGGTTTCCGTGACGCTCCAAGCCTGGGCGTCGCAGCCGCGTTGCTGGTGCGGGGCGTCGCCATCCAGGATTTCCGGCAATTGCCCCACACAGCCTTCCCATAATCGGCGATCGGTCGCGCCCAGGTAGGCGCGGGCGGCGGCGACCGCGGCCGGCGCCCCTTCCCAGGCGCGGACGAGGGCCTCGCAGAAACTGGGATAGGTCCAAACCCAGGCCGTGCCATTGTGGTAGGCGGGTTTGCGGCGGGTATCCTCATCCCCTTCATACCGGCCCCAGTATGGTTCCGCGGGGTTATTGAGCAACTGTCCACCGCCGCCGTAAATGGGCAGGGGCGTTTGTACGGGCAGGGGAGCCAGGCTGCGCAACGCCCCGGGCACCACGAGATGGCGGGCCGCCGCCGCCACGCAGCGGCGGGCGCGCACTCCGGTCAGCAGACCCAAACTCACTGCGAACAGGCCATTGCTCCGCAAGGCGGAATCGACGGTGGCCGTGGCCGCCGGGTGTCCCCGCGGGGCCAGCAGGACGTCCGCCAGCCACCCCGGTTCTTCGAGCCAGAAATAGCGCAGCAACGAAGCGCTCGCCAGGTCCGCCAGTTCGGTCCACCTGGCCCGCTCCGCCGGAGGTTGGATGCGCGCCAATTGCCGCAACAGGCGGATCCACAACACCTGGATTTCCACGGGATAACCTTCCCGGGGCGTGCCGGCCGGGTGATTGGTGTCCATCCAGGTGAAATGACCCGGACTCCAAATCAGGCCGGAGGCCACGTCCATCCGGATGCCGTTGGGCGTCCCGTGGATGTAATTGACCGCGATATTGGCCAGGACGTCCCGGATGGTTTCGGCACCGGCTCCCAGTTCCGTTTGATACAGTCCGGGTGCTTCGACCGCCAATTCTTCGCAGACGATGCCGTACCACAACGGCGCATCCGAGGTGTCCCGGTTGGAGGCGTCATTGCCATGGATCGTATTGGGTAACGTTCCTTCCTGGACGAACCGCCCGAAGGTTACCAACAGTTGTTCCACCTCGCCGCTCCGTCCCGCCGCCAGCAGGCCCCGGGCGCAAATCAGCGAATCCCGTCCCCAATCCAGAAACCAGGGATAACCGGCAATCACCGTGACGCCTTCGTCCCGGCGCACCACGTAGGCATCGGTGGCCCGTAATAACTGGCGGCCAAAGGCATCCTCCTCCAGGATCCCGGCCGGTCGTGCCGGCTCCATCCCCGGCGGCGTCATCGCGGGCGGCACGGAACTTGGGACGTCCGCCGTTTCGTTCTCCGCGGTCACCATCACCGTGACGCCACTGCCGGGGATCAGCGGCAACTCGAACCAACCCGGACTGAAGGCGTCCCCGCTCCCGGTTTGGCCGCGGCTTTGCTCGACCGGATGGGGGATGTTTTCGCACCACTCGGCCTGGGGATGGTATTTTCCGTCCGTCGCAAACACCCGGAGTTGCCGGTCCGGGGCCGGCGTGAAAGCAAAGCCGGGGTCCGTGTCCAGGGCGTGGGTATGGGCCGCAAAATGGTATTCCGCGCCCGGGGTGCGGCGGGTCTCGCAGTGGAAATTGCGATCCTCGATATCCACGCGCACCGTCAGCCGCACTTCGGAGTGCTCCGGGAGGGGCCGGTGCTTCGTCAGCCGGGTGCGGGTCCGCGCAAAGTGCAGCCGGGTGGTGTTGCTCCCCGGGACCATGTCCGCGGTCAACGTGATCTCGACACTGCGCCCGTCCCCGGCATTCGCGAGGAAATGCCAGACCGCCGGCGGTCCCGGCGCAAACGAGGCCAGGTTGTTCCCGTCGAGGGCATTGATAAAACCGTCCCCATTCACCCACACGCGTAACCGTTTGGCAAAGATGTGCCGGTCCACGGGCACGCGGGGATCCAGGTTGGCCCCGAGCACGCAATCGTACTTGGAGGTGATGGCCCCGAGGTCCACCGCCAGCCGCGCCATTCCGCCGATGCCATTCGTCAGCAACACCAGTTGGTTCTGCCAACCCGGGCCGCCCGGGTTCGCCGGGTCCGCCTCCCCGGACGGTGACGCGCGGTGGCGGCACAGGGGGTAGGCTGTCTGCGGTCCGGGGGCGAGAAAAACGAGTTCACTGGTGATTTCCGGTCCGGGCGCGCCATGACGCGCGACCACCAGTCGCGCCGCGCCAAGGGATTCACCCGGCGGAAAACAGGCGATCTGGCGGCCTCCCGCGGCGATGGATTCCACGTGCTGCGCCCGGCCGCCGGCGGCGCTTTGCAGGCTCGCGCGGAACGGGACCGTGTCCGTCAGCAGCAGCCAATGTTGAGGGGGCACCGGCAGGATTCGCCGGCGTTCGGACGGTTCCCAAAGAATGACCGGGGAATACCCGGTTTCACCGGCGGTGTCCCGGCGCCAGTCGGCCGGGGACGCCGGGGATGCACCCGGTTGGCGGGCGGCGAGGGCGGATACGGCCGCCAAAAACTCCTCTGCGGATTGGTCGACCCACCGGGCCAGCTCGGTCCAGGGGGTGGCGGGAATTATCGCCATCGGCAAGCACTGGCCGAGCGCCCGCATCGCCCAGGCCGCCCGCTCCCGGGCCTGGCGGTAGGGGGCGCCGCTCAAGCCACGCGGCTGGCGGTTCGCCGCGAGGCAGCAGGCGGCGGCCGGTTCCAGGCGGACTTCCCAGCCACCCTCGGGCAAGGAACGAATTTCCGGCAGCGCCTGTCCCAGCAGGTCGCAGCGCCATTCCTTCGTCCCGCCCGGGTCGGTGGGCAAACCCAGGAGCTGGATCCGTTCGAGATCCGTGTTTACCAGCACCAGAACGGCATCCTCGCCCGTCTCGGATTCCCGGTGGAGCGCCAGCACCGGGGATTCCGGCCCGCTTAAGCGCGTTGTCCGGGCCCCGTCGAAAAAGCAGGGATGATCCGCCAGCAGGCGGTTCAGTTGCGCCAGTTCCGCCACGAGATTCGCGGGATTGTCCCACGCGAGCCCGCGACTGGAATGGACGTTCACCCGTTCCGGCGCCAACCACTCCACGCCGCAGGTGAACCCAAACCCGCCGTTGTCACTGGCCAGGGCGCAAAGCCGGTTGCGCAGCAGCGACCACGACCGCCCCTGGCGCGCCAGCCGGTCATTATCATGCGTTTCACTATAGTGGACCAGCAAGCCGACCCGCCGGCTGGCCTGCCGGCTGTGGTCGAGGTAGCCGGCCACCTGGGCGGGAGAGAAATTTTGAAACAGCTCCGAATACGCCCACTGCATTCCGCCTTCCGTCAGCAGATTTTCGGTCAAATCCCAGGCTCCACCCAGCCCTTCCAGCAGGAACAAGGTGTCCGGGAATTCCTGCCGCACCCGGGCGGTGACGTATTGCCAGACTGGGAGGGGCACTTTGTACCCGGCATCACACCGGAAACCGTCCACCCCCCGCCGGCACCAGGTCAACAAGGCCTCCGCCACCACTTCCCACAGCGCCACGCGGTCATGGTGCAGTTCCACCAGGTCTTCCCAAACCGTTCCCCAGGCCCCGGGGCTCACAAACGAACCGTCGGCCGCCCGGAGGAACCATTCGGGATGATTTTCCTCCAGCGTCGAACCCCAGCCGGTGTGGTTAATCACGATGTCGAGGAACAAGCGCGCGCCCCGGTTGTGCGTGGCGTAAGCCAGCTCGCAAAACTGGTCCACCCCGGTCGTGCGGCGGTCGAATTCCACCAGGGCCGGATCGATCGCGGTCAAATCCAGACTCGCGTACGGACTGCCAAACCGGCCGAAGCGGGCATAGGTCGTTGGCACCGGGTTCACGGGCAGCAGGTGCAGAATCCGGCAGCCCAGGGTGTCGATGATGTGCGGAAGTTGGGCGATCAGATCGCGGAACCGGCCCGAAGGCGGAATCACCGTGTAACCCAGGGCATCCAATTGCTGGATGGGGCCGGCGAGCTCCGGGTTGGTCGTATCCCGGGCGGTCCGGCTGGCGCCGAACATGCGGGGAAAGGCGCAGTAGATGGTGTTCGCGGTGCGGTACTGGTTGGGATGCACGGAGATGCCCACATCCGATCCCTCCGGCCAATGTTGCCAGCCCTGCTCGTCGATGAAATATGCCTTTGCCCGGAAATACCCCACCTCGGTCAGCGGCAACTCCAGGGTCCAGCCCGCGCCGTCCACCCGCATTGGTAGATCATGCCAGGAGGCCCCGGCAAACGGCAGTTGCGCGGTGTGGGCGTGAACGATTTCCTGGTTCCGCAGTTCCGCCCGCCCGAGATTCGTCCGCAGGCGCGCCTGCCATCCGGCCGGCGCGGCGCGGCCCTCCCGGTCGGCGAGTTGAAAACGGAGGCGGTCGCCGGCGAAACGGACCAGGCGTTCGCCCGCCGGGGGCAGCATGATGGGAGTAATGGTTTGCATCGGTGCGCGGCGCGACATCGGTTCGCGCCGGGGGTGAGATTCTTAAACTCCGCCGCTGATTGCAATGCCGCAAGTGCCCTCGCCCGGGGCGCGCGGGGGAAATTCGTTCGCTGGTGGCGATGGGGCGGCTGGCTTGCGGCGGTCCTTGGTGCCGCGACGACTTGTTGTTATGCTCGCGGGACGATGGAAGAAGCAAATCATTGGGTCGCCTTCCGGGACTCCGCAATTCATGGTTGTGGGGGCTTTGCCCGGCGCGCCATTCCTCCGGGCACGCTGGTGATTGAGTACGTCGGCCGCCGCATCGACAAGGCGGAATCACTGCGCCAGTGTGAGTTGGAGAATCCTTTCATTTTCACTCTGGACGAAGTCTGCGATCTGGACGGCAACGTGGATTGGAATCCCGCCCGCCATATCAATCACAGTTGCTCGCCCAATTGCGAGGCGGAAAACCTCGACGGCAAAATATGGTTGGTCGCGCTGCGGGCGATTCCCGCCGGAGAGGAGCTCACTTTTAATTACGGCTTTGACCTGGTGGACTATCAAGATCATCCCTGCCACTGTGGCGCTCCTGATTGTGTCGGTTTCATGGTGGCAGCCGAATACTTTGACCTGCTCCGCCGCCGGGCGGGATGATTTCCGGAGTTGGTTTACGGTCCGCCGTCTGCCAGAAGTGTCTGTTACCCGAGAGGGTGATTCGTTGTGCCAAAAGGACTGTTACCCATTGGCGCTTTGTTTTTGGTTAATTCTTCTTCGCCGCGTAAGCCTACGCGGCGTGTCAACTGTCCGCCTCCCCGGG
>CAIXFN010000060.1 GCA_903918755.1 uncultured Pedosphaera sp. | reverse complement strand
CTTTTGCAAAACCTCTTTCCGGGTCGTCTGGCTCATCGTTTTATCCATTCCGGCCACGGTAACACCCACTTCTGGCACAACGTATGGTTTCCAGCCACTTTACCCCCCCTTCCCGGTAACAATACTTTTGGCACAATTCGCGGTCCCAGCGCACAAAAAAGGGGAAGATATTTTGCTGGACATTTGGCACCTTCTCCGGCACGCTGAACACGGATTCGGGCGAGCAGAACGTTTCTTCAGCGGGGTTCCCCACCCCCACCTCCTTGGCGTCTGCTGCCCGGGTCCATTTTTGTTTTCCCCCGATTTTTCGGCCCCCTAACCATGGCCAGCGCACGGGTGACGGGCGGCGCAATTTCCGAGTTTTTAAGTTTGACCCGCTTCCCGGAACCTGATTAGGTTGACCACTCTTAATTTGGAAAGCTATCTATGACTGGGACAATTCGAAAGCATCAGGGCTGGCTCTGGGTGGTCATCGCAGTGGTGATCGTCGTGAGTTTTTTGGGCTGGGGTCCGAACACCAGTTCGCGCATGGGCGACTTGTTCGGCCTGCGCCGCCAGAGCACCGGGCTGGGCATGCTGGCGGGCAAGCCCATTGACCGCAAGGAGTACACCGACGCCATGCGCGAGGTGAATCTCGGCTATTTCTTGATGCGGGGTGTCTGGCCCGAGGACAAGAAGCAATCCGATTTCAACGCGGTCCGGGAGACGTACAATGCCCTGCTGGAGGACCAAAAGGCCCGTGAATACGGCATCGAAGTTTCCCCGGAAACGGCGGCCAAATATGCCCGCGAAATCCTTGGGCCGTTGACCTATGAGACGCTCGTGGAAAAAATCCTCAAGCCCAAGGGCCTCACGATTGAGGATTTCGAAAGGTTCGTCCGCCATCAAATCGCCCTCCAACAATTGACCGCGATTGCGGGTCTGACCGGCCGTCTGGTGACCCCCCAGGAGGCCGAGCAATACTTCCGCAAGGAATATGAGGAGGTTTCGGCCAGCGTGGTTTTCTTTTCCGCCTCGAATTATTTCGCCGGGGTGACGGCCTCGCCCGATGCGATCGCGCGTTATTACTCCAATGCCCAGGCCAATTATTCGATCCCGGTCCGGCGCGTGATGGAGTTCGTCCTGTGGCCCGCCTCGAATTATCTGGCCGAGGCCAAGTCGCAGATGACCACCAATCTCGACGCGGTGGTCGAAAGCAATTACAAGCAGGGGACCAATTTTTATAAGGATTCCAAGACCGCCGAGGAGGCCAAGGCCCGGGTGCGCGAGGATGCGGTGCACGGTCAGGCGATGTATCTGGCCAAAATGGCCGCCGCCGCGTTTGCCACCGAACTGGACAACAAACCCAAGGCTTTGGCGAGTCTCGCGGAACTGGCCAAATCCAAGAGCCTGATGGTCGGCACCACCGAACCTTTTGATCAGGACAGCGGACCCCGCGGGATCGACGCCACACCGAAGTTTTTGCAGGCGGCATTTTCCCGGACCGCCGAGGAACCGTTCAGCGGCGCCGTCGAAGGCGGGGATGGTTTTTATGTTCTCGGTTTTAAAGCGCAGATTGATTCCAGCATTCCTCCCCTCAAAGAGGTTGAAGCGCGCGTGACGGCTGATTACAAGCAATTCCAGGCCGCCCAGACCGCCCGCCAGATCGGCTCGGCCTTTGCCACCACGGTGACGAACGGATTGGTGGCCGGCAAAAAATTCGCGGAATTGGTGGCCGCCGCCGGCGTGAAGGCGGAAACGCTGCCGCCTTTCTCGCTCAGCACCCGCGGGGAGTTGCCCCTCGAATTTGAGCGCCATGCCAGTTCCTCCGTTTTGCGCCAGGTGGGCTTTATGGTGGAACCCGGTCAGGCCAGTCCCTTCATCCCCACGGCCGAAGGTGGCTTCGTCCTGTATACGGCCGCCAAACTTCCGGTTTCCGCGGATAAGCTCCAGAAGGAATTGCCCGCTTTCATGGCCTCCATGCGCCAGTTGCGGCAAAACGACGCTGTCAATCAATGGTTCCAGAAGCAGATCGAAGCCGATCCCGCTTTCATGCAGACGCTCCAATCGGCCATCAGTGGCATGCAACCGGGTGCCCGGCCCGGCAAGGCAAACAAGTCTTGAGTCACCAGCCCTCCTCTGCTCGTTGCAACTGCCATGCCTCTCCGGGGGCATGGCTGCGGTTAAACCCGGGGTTCGCGGTGCCCGCGTCCGTATGAGTGAACCCATTAAACTCTCGTCCCCCGCCACCAAGGAGTTTTGGGAAATCCCCGTCCTTTACGAGGACGACCAGTTGCTCGCCCTGGGCAAGCCGGCCGGATTGCTCACGTCCCCGGATCGCTACGATGCCAACCGGCCAAACTTGATGAAGCTCCTGCATGCGGGCATCGAGCGCGGCACGTTTTGGGCCAAGTCCCGCGGGTTGGATTATCTCATGAACGCGCACCGGCTCGATTTCGAGACCAGTGGCGTGATTCTCCTGGCCAAGAACCGTCCGACGCTGGTCGCGCTCGCCAATCTTTTCGGGGCCGAAAAGCCGGTCAAGGAGTATGTGGCTCTCGTGCACGGAGCGCCGGTGCGACCGGTTTTTGAAGTAAACGCCAAACTCGCTCCGCATCCGCTCAAGGTCGGGTTGGTTCGCGTGGACGAAAAGACTGGCAAGAAGTCCTGCACCCATTTTCAACTGCTGGAACGCTACAGCAATCATTCCCTGCTGAACTGCCAACCTTTGACGGGCCGCACCCACCAGATCCGGGTTCATTTGCGCCACGCTGGTTTGCCGATCGTTGGCGATGAACTTTACGGGGGCACGCCCCTGCTGCTTTCGCGCTTGAAAAGCGGTTACCGGCTGAAACCGAAACGCACCGAATTGCCCCTGATCGGCCGCGTTGCCCTCCATGCCGCCAAGTTGACCATCCCCCATCCGACCACGGGGGCGGAGGTCGTGATCGAGGCGCCCTGGGCCAAGGATTTTTCCGTGGCCGTGAAGTATCTCCGCCGCTATGCCGGTCTCCCGGGAGCGGTTTCCGCGGTCGAAGACGCGCAGGGCGACAACGGCGAGGAAGTCGAAATCGCGGGCGACCCGTCCTGAGTGTTTTTGCCCCCGGCTTTTTCCGGCCGGGGGCGGGGTCGGTTTACTTCAAATTCTCGGGATTCAACGGTTGCAAATCGGCCGGCAGGAAAATTCCGTCTTTCCGGATGAGTTCGCCATCGAACCAGATCTCGCCACCGCCACATTCCGCGCGCTGGATCAAGACCATGTCCCAATGCACCGCGGAGCGGTTGCCGTTGTCGCACACTTCATAAGCCTGGCCCGGCGTGAAATGCAGTGACCCGGCGATTTTTTCATCAAACAGGATGTCGCACATCGGGTGCTTGATGTAGGGATTGAAACCCAGCGAAAACTCCCCGATGTAACGCGCGCCCTCATCCGTGTCGAGAATCTCGTTCAGGCGTTTGGTATTGTTAGCGGTGGCGTGGACAATCTTGCCATCTTTGAACTCCAGGTGGACGTTTTCAAATTTGGTCCCCGAATAAATCGTGGGCGTGTTGAAGGTGATCTCTCCATTGACGGAATCCCGGATTGGGCACGAAAAAACCTCGCCATCGGGGATATTGCGATCCCCCTGGCAGAGCTTCGCCCCGATTCCCTTGATGCTGAAGGTGAGGTCGGTGCCCGGGCTTTTCAGGTGGACGCGATCGGCCTTGATCATGCGCTGCTCGAGCGGGACCATGGCCTGGGCCATTCGGGCGTAATCCATCGTGCAAACGTCAAAATACAAATTCTCGAACGCCTCGGTGCTCATGTTGGCCGCCTGCGCCATGCTGGGCGTGGGCCAGCGCAGCACCACCCACCGGGTCTGGTTGACGCGGTAATCCAGCAAGGGCCGGAGGATGCGCGCATAAAGCGAGGCATTGGCGCTGGGCACATCGGCATTCTCGCTGGCGTTCGCGCTGCCCCGCACCGCGATATACGCCTGCACCGATTTCATGCGGCTCAATTCCACGTCCCGCACCAGTTCCGCATGGGCTTCGCTGGTGTCCAATTGCACTTCGCGGATGATCCGGGAATGCCGGACCTCCACGAGCGGAATCGCCCCCACCGCGCGCGTCGCCCGCATCAGCGCCACGGCAAATTCATCGGGGGTGTCAATCAGGTCGAGCAACACCGCCTCGCCCGCCTTGAGTTGGCAGGAATATTCAACCAGGAGTTTGGCCAGCTTGGGATAACGTGGATCGCTCATAATCTGCGCAGCATTTAAGCAGACCCCTTCCGCCGCGTCGAGGGCGAAGCGATTTTGGGTTTTGTTCCGGCGCTGCTTTTGCTCTAATCCCTCCCAACCGGTCGCAGCGAACCAATTGATTGAATAGACTACCCATCTCGGTCTGCATTATCTCGGGCGCGGAAGCGTCGCGGATCGGCCGCGCTTTGGCGAGCGTCGCCGACTGGACTTCCGAGATTATTGTGGTGCTCAATCACGATGTGGCCGATGACACCGAGGCCATTGCGTTGCGCCATGGCGCCCGGGTTTTTCGCGAGCCCTGGAAGGGGCACATCGCCCAAAAAAACTCCGCCGCGGCCAAGGCTACTGGCGAATGGTTGCTCGGCCTCGATGCCGATGAGGCGGTCTCGCCCGCTTTGCGGGACGAAATTCTGGCCCGACTTGCCGGGCCGGTCCCGCCCACGGAGGCCGCTTTTGATTTTCCGCGCCTCACCACCTATTGCGGACGCTGGATCCGGCATGGTGACTGGTACCCGGATCGCAGCAAACGTTTATGGCGTCGCGGCCAGGCGGAATGGGGTGGGGTGGATCCGCACGATAAATTGCTGGTGCGCGGTTCCGTTGGCCGGCTCCGGGGCGACCTGTTGCACTACAATGCGGAATCCATCAACCGCCAGGTGGCCAAAATCACCGCGTTCAGCGACGATTTCGTGAAAGCGGCACTGGCGCGTCGCCGTCCCACTTCCTGGTGGGATCTGGCCTTTCGCCCGGCCTGGCGTTTCTTCCGTTGCTATTTCCTGCGCGCCGGGTTTCTGGACGGCTGGCAGGGTTATCACATTGCCTGGATGACCGCCTTTTACACGGTGAATCGTTACGCCAAGGTGCGCGAAGTCTGGCCGGCCGCCACTCCGGCCTCGCATGATTGATGTCTCCGTCATCATCGTGACGCGCAACACGTGCGCGTTCACCTGTGCCGCCGTCCGTTCCGTACTGACGGGCGGCGACCGTTTGACCACGGACATTTACGTGGTGGATAATGGGTCCACGGATGAGACGCCCACGGTTTTGCCGCGCGAGTTCCCCGCCGTTCATTATCTGCGATTCGAACAAAATTTGGGTTTTGGTCGCGCCAACAATGCCGGGGCCCGCACCGCGGAGGGCGAGTTCATCCTTCTGCTCAATTCCGATGCCCGGTTGCAACCGGGCGCCTTGCAACTGGCCGTGGACTATCTGCGCGCCCACCCGGAATGCGGTCTCGCCGGTGCCCAACTCTTGAATCCCGATGGCAGCCGCCAGAATTCCATCGCGAACTTTCCCACCCTGGCCACGGAATTGTTGAACAAATCACTCCTGCGCCGGCTGTTTCCCCGGCGGTTTCCGGGCAAGGAGCAGGATTATGCCGGACCCGTCGCCGTCGAAACGGTGGTGGGGGCGTTCATGCTCATCCGGCGCGCGGCCTGGCAGGCGGTGGGGGGCTTCGATGAAGGCTATTTTTTCTTTTTCGAGGAGACCGATCTCTGCCGCGAAATCCACCGCCGCCACTGGACCGTCATGCATCTGCCGCAAGTCCGCGTGTGGCATGAGCAGGGGCAGAGCGCCCGGATCATGCCCGCGGCCGCCCGCATCGAGTATTGGCGTTCGCGCTACTGCTACTTTCGTAAACATTACGGCCCGCTGGTGCGGCTCGTTTTGGCGTCCGGGCTGCTTTTCCGGCTGGCGGTGGACTGGGTGGCGGGGGCCTTCACCTCGGCGTTGAGCCGCTCGCCGCGGGCGCGCGCCCGCTGGCAGGTGCAAACCGCCCTTTGGCGCTGGCATCTCGCCGGCCGGCCCGAATCGATGGGATTACCCCGATGAACGAAGTTTCCCTGCGCATTCTGCACCTCAACTCGCTGCTGGCCGGTGGCGGCACCGATGACCAATGCGTAAAACTGGCCTACGCACTGGGGCAACTTGGCCAGGATGCCGGCATTGCGGGGCCGGACCACCGAGACTTTTCCAAAATCGTCCGCGAATTGGCCATCCCGTTTTACGTCACCCCGCCGGAGGGTTTGGCGAAATGGCGCTTTGTGCTCCGGGCCGCGCGCACGATCCGCCAACAGCGCGTCCAGATTGTCCACGGTCACCATGGACGCGATCTTTGGCCAACCATCCTGGCGGCCCGTCTCGCCGGCACCCGTCCCCGGGTGGTGCTTACCCGGCACATGGCCAAAAGTCCGAGTTCCTGGCCCAGCCGGCATTTCCTGTTGGGCCAATGTGATGCCCTGCTGGCGGTTTCCGGCTTTGTCGCCCGCGTCCTGCGGGAGGGGGTTTACGAACCGGACTCGCCGGAGGAAGAACGCCGGATCCGGCGCCCGATTCTGGGGGATTATCGCAAAATCCGGGTCCTTTATGGCGGCATCGATACCCGGCGATTCCAGCCCTTTGACGCCACCGCCCGGCGGGCGGAATGGGGCCTGGCCCCCGAAAATATCGCCTTCGCCGTTATCGGTGGTTACGACCTGCCCCGGGGCAAGGGCCAGCGCGAGTTCCTGCAAGCCGCCGCGCGCGTCGCCCCCCAGGTGCCCGATGCCCGTTTCCTCATCGTGGGGCGCGGGAACATGGGCGACATGCTGCGCGCCGACATCGGGCGGCTGGGATTGATCGGACGCGCCTGGCTGACGCCCTACTGTCATGACATGCCGGCGGCCATGAACGCCATTGACTGCCTCGTGCATCCGCAGGTCGGCACCGAGGCTTTTCCGGGCGTCGTGTTGGAGGCTTTTGCCTGCGGCAAACCGGTCATTGCCTCCGCCCTGGACGGCATTCCGGAAGCTTTTGCCACCGGTAATTACGGGCAGTTGATCAAGCCGGAATCCGTGGACGAACTGGCCGCGGCTTTGCAGGTCTGGGCGGCCCGCCCCCGGGCGTCCAGTCCCGAACGCACTGCCTTGCACGAACGGATCGACCGGGAACATTCGATTCTGGCTTTCGGCGCCCGGATGATTGCGTTTTATCGTGAATTGCTGGCCGGCGCCTTTCCTCCCCGAGGCAAATCATGAGCCGCCCGGTCCGCCTGCTCTATCTCAGCTTCGCCTTTCCCCCGGGGATGCAGGCCCTTTTTCCGGCGCTGAATGCGGCGGGCAACGGTTTTGAAACCCGGATGGTGAACGCGTTACGGCAGCATTTCGCCGTCCGCTCCGCCGGCATTCTGCCGCTCTTGCCGCCGCCCGTTACCGGACCCGTGGATCCCGCCTCCGGGGTGCCGCATGAGGCCATCCTGCTCGAGAAGAAACCGGAGTTGCTCCACCGCTACCGCTCCCTCGCGCAATTGAAGGCCCACTATCGGCGCTGGGTGGCGGAGGGATGGATGCCGGAGGTGGTGTTTACTTATTGTTTTTCCCCCATTTACAATAATTTCATCCGCTGGTTGAGCCGGCAGAACCCCCGCCCCCGGCTGGTGCTCTTCCTGGGGGACGGCCCGCATTTGGGGGAAAACATGTCCGCGTGGCGCCGATTCCGGTACCGTTTCAAGCCCCTCACCATCCTCGATGAGGACATGTTGCGGTATTACGATGCCTGTGTCGGCGCCTCGCCTTTGGTGGCCAAATATTTCGTGCCGCGGAAGGTGCCGTTTTTCCTGATGCCGGGCGCGGTTTCCCCGCACCGGGCCCGCCGGGAGCCCGGTCGGGCGGAAGTCACGGGCCCCATCCGCTTTGGCTATTTCGGTTCCCTGGCGCCCTACACCGGCGTGGTGGAGATGCTGCAAAAGTTCCTGGCCCTGCCCTTGCCCAATCCCATTCATGTCTGCGGCCACGGCAAACTGACCGAAACCATTGCCGAACTGGCCCGGGCTAATCCGCGGTTGCATTTCCACGGGCTCCTGCCCACGCCGGAGGATTGTCTGGATTGGGCGGTCACCAACTGCGATGTGATGGTCAACCCCCGGCCCCCCAGTCACGGGAATGAAAACACCTTTCCCTCCAAGCTGTTTGAATACGGGTTGACGGGGCGGGCGATCCTGGCCTCCCGCCTCTCCGGCGTGGAAAGTGTCCTCGGACCGGAGGCGTTTTATTTTGATCCCGCGGACTTGGCGGGGGATTTCGCGGCCCAGGTTCGGCTGGTGTCCGCCCTGCCGCGCACGGAACTGCGGCGCCGCGGCGTCGCCATCCAGGCGGGGCTCCTGGCCCGCTATGACTGGTCCAGCCAGTCGGCTGCGCTGGCGTCGTTCTTGAAAGGACTTCTCCCCGGAGGTGGCGGGGGATAGCGGGCCATGGACGACCAGGTTGACCAATGGCTGGCGGACCAGACCCGTCCGGCGGTGGCCCCGGAGCCCACCGTCCTCCGGTTTGTGGAGGGGGAACTGCAGCGTCCCAAAGTCTCGCCCTTGTACCGTCTCAGTGTGGTCCTGGTGGCGGGGGCCATGGTCTTGCTGCCCTGCCTGTATGGGCTCCTGGTCATCGGCGTGGGCAGCGGCGTCGTCTATTACGCCCGCCACGGCCTGGTCGTCCTCGAATGGCCGCTGCCGGGAATTTTCGGCATCCTCCTGCGGTTGTGTTTTTATACCGGCCCCCTGCTCGCGGGTTCGGTCCTCGTGCTGTTTCTCATCAAGCCGCTCTTCGCCCCGGCCCGCGCGGAAGAGACGCCGATGCCGTTGAATCATGCCGATGCGCCGCAATTGTTCGTCCTGCTCGGCTGGATCTGCCGCTCGCTGGAGGCGCCCATTCCCAGCCGGATTGACATGACTTGCGGGGTGAACGCCGCCGTTTCGTTTCGGGGCGGCTGGCGCAGTCTTTTTGGCAATGATGTGGCCCTGACCATCGGACTGCCGCTGGTGGCGGGGTTGGACTTGAGCCAGTTCGCCGCGGTGCTGGCTCATGAATACGGCCATTTCTCGCAGGGGGTGGCGATGCGCGCCAGTTATTTGATCTGGCTCATCCATGATTGGTTTCACCGGCTGGTGTATCAACGCGATGCCTGGGATGATGCGCTGGAGGAGGCGGCGGATGAGGCCACCGGACTCCTGGAGGGGATGTTGTTTTTTGGCATCCGACTGGGCCTCACCGCCGGACGCGGAGTGCTTTGGCTTTTCCTCCTGGCGGGCGGATTGTTGAGTTCGTTTATGTCCCGACAGATGGAGTTCAATGCCGATTCTTATGCCATGCGGATGTCCGGCAGCCAGACTTTCATCACCACCACCCGGCGGGTGCGGCAACTCGGTCTGGGGGCGGTCATCGCCCGGCAGCAACTCCAGGCCAAATGGAAGAGCGAACGCAAACTCTTTGATCAAATTCCCGCCTTCATCGTCAGCCGGGCGGATGAGATCCCGGCGGAAACCCAGGACCAGTTTTACGCCAATGTGTTTGGGCGCAAGACCGGTTGGTGGGACGCCCACCCGGCCGATGCCGAGCGCCTGCAACGGGCCGCCGCCGCGCGGGAACCGGGCATCTTCCATCCCCCGGACCCAGCCACCTCCCTGTTTGTTGATTTTCCGGAGTTGTCGCGCCGGATCACCATCGCGCACTACCGGCGGATTTGCGGTCCCGGTTTTTCCCCGGCATGGCTCTTGCCCGTCGAGCCGGCGGTTGCCCCGGCAGCCGGCGATTCCCCGGATTCCTGGGGGCCCGTGCAACGCTATTTTCTGGGGGTCGCCACCCCCTTGCGTCCCCGGGTGGTGGCGGAGGGCAAAGGCTTGGTTTTTCGGGGACCGGAAACCCTCCTGCCGGAAATGGCCGCCGCGCAGGTCCGCATGACGGACCTGCTGCCCGCGGCCCGGGAGGCCCTGGCCCGGTTTACGGACCACCACCAGCGTTGGTTGCTGGCCGGCCAGGCTGCCGGCTTGCTCCAGGCCGGATTTGCCTTCGATCCCGCGGATTTCGCGGTGGCGGATTTGGATCCCGCCCAGGTCGTCGCCGCCAGCGCAGCCGCACTGGCGGCGGCGGCGGCGGATTTGGCCCCCTTTGAAGCGGCGGTCCTCACGCGCCTGCAGGACTCCCTCCAGCTGCTGCGCCTGCCGCAATGCTCGCCGCGGATCCCCGGCGCGCCGAAATTGCAGGAGGAGGCCAAGGAACTGACCTGGGTGCTCACCCATCTCGAACCGGCGCTCGCTTTCCTGCCGGACCTCGATTTCGCCTGCGCGACCCTGGCGGCACTGTTGCAGTATCGGGATGGCCACCAACCCGCCGGCAATCTCCGGGCCGAACTGGAACTGGCCGGCCGCCGGGTGCAATCCGCCCTCAGCCGCATCAGCGAGATCACCGGGCTGATCCGTCACCCCTTTCCCGGAGGCGGCGAGGCCACCCGCGTGAACGATTACTTGCGGAATCGGGACTATCATCCCGACCCGGACGAACAGGTGTTGCGCGAGGGGCAAAGTCATGCGGCCAAGCTGCGCTCCCTCACCGGCCTCCTGCTCGGACGTTTGGTGATGGTGGCGGAAACCGTGGAGGCCGGGTTGCGGGCCTGAGCCGGGTTGCATTCCGGCTGCTCATCATTATCCTATTCTAATGCTGCGAACGGAAAGACCGCCCGTGGACCCGGAACTCCAGCGGCGGATCCAGGATTTGATCGCCTACAAGGGCGGGGGACACAACCCCGGGGTGGTAGAGGACATCATCCTCAACGCCCTGAAGTTACTGACCGATGTGGCCGACACCGGCGATGTGCGGGTGATCCAGACCGCCACGCGGGAGTTGCGCTACGCCTTCAAGATGTTTGCCCCGTACGCCGGCCGACGCAAGGTCACCATTTTTGGTTCCGCGCGCACTCAGCCCACCCGGATCGAGTATCAGCAGGCGGTGGAGCTCGGTCGGAAGCTCGCCGCCGCGGGCTACATGGTGATCACCGGCGCCGGGGGTGGCATCATGCAGGCGGGCCACGAGGGCGCCGGTCCGGAAAACAGTTTTGGCGCCAATATCCGGCTTCCCTGGGAGCAAAGCGCCAACCCCATCATCGAGAATGACAAGAAACTCGTCACCTTTCGGTATTTCTTCACCCGCAAGCTGATCTTCGTCCGGCACTCGGATGCCATCGTCCTTTTTCCCGGTGGTTTCGGCACCATGGACGAGGGCTACGAAGCCCTGACGCTCATGCAAACCGGCAAGAGCCAGCTGATGCCGCTCGTGCTGGTGGACCGCCCCGGCGGCACCTATTGGAAAACCTGGGATCGCCACATCCGGGAACACCTCCTGCGCGACCGGCTTATTTCCAAGGAGGATCTTAACCTCTACCGAATTACCGAGGACCCCGACGAGGTGGTCCGAATCATCCAGGACTTCTACCGTAATTTCCAATCCACCCGGTTCGTCCGGGACCTCTTCGTCATCCGCCTGCGGATCGCTCCCCCGGCCGAAGTGATCGAAGTTTTGAATCGGGATTTTGCGGACATCGTCACCGGCGCCAGATTCAAGGTCATCGAGGCCACCCCGGAGGAGCGGGCGGATGGCGACCATCTGGATTCTGCGCGGATTGCCTTCGGCTTTAATCGTCGCGATTACGGCCGTGTCCGTCAGCTAATCGATGTGCTGAACGCCCCCGCGGGGGGCTCCGCCGACGCCGCGCCCCCGCCGTCCCCGGTTGCTTGAAAAAGTCGCCCGCCCAAAAAAGTTCCGCCGTCCCGCCGGATCCGGTGATGACCGTCCGGGATTTGAATCGTGCCTTGCTCGCCCGGCAGTTGCTGCTGGCCCGGCACCCGCTTTCCCTGGCTCAGGCCATCGCGCGTCTGGGCGGACTGCAGGCGCAGCAGCCGCGGCCGCCCTTTGTTGGCCTGTGGTCACGCCTCGAGCCATTCGAGCGGGACGCCCTGACGCGCCTGCTGCACGAGCGAAAGGTGGTGCGCGCCACTGCCATGCGCGGCACCCTGCATTTGCTGACGGCCGAAGATTACCTGGGGCATCGCGCCGCCTTGCAACCGGGATTGACCCGCGGGATGGAGGCGATCCTCCGGGAACGCACCGCCGGCCTGGACTTGCCGGCCGTGCTGCGGGTGGCCCGCGCCTTCCTGGCGGCGCAACCCCGCACTTTTACCGCTTTGCGCGCTCATTTGCTCCAGGAGTTTCCGGCCGGCGACGAGCGGGCGATGGGCTATGCGGTGCGCACCCATCTCCCGCTGGTGGTCTGTCCGGAGGAACGCGACTGGGCCTTTGGCGCGGATGGCGAGTTCGCCCTGGCCGATACCTGGCTCGGGTGTCCGCCCACCCCAAGCGTGGCTCCCCACGCCTTGGTGCGCCGCTACCTGGCGGCGTTCGGACCCGCCACTGCCGCCGATTTTCAAACCTGGTCGGGCCTCACCGGGGTGGCGCCGGTGCTGGCGGAGATGCGTCCGGAATTGGCGGTGTTCCGCGATGAGCGGCGGCGGGAGTTGTTCGATCTTCCCGAGGCTCCGCGACCCTCCGGTGAAGTCCCCGCGCCGGTCCGCTTCATTGCCGATTTTGACAACCTGATCCTCGGGCATGCGGATCGCTCGCGCATTATTACCGACGAATTCCGGTCCCGCGTGGTCACGAAAAACCTGCTGGTGTTGCCGACCTTTCTCGTGGATGGTTTGGTTGCTGGTATTTGGAAAATCACGCGCCAGCGCGCCCTGGCAAAGCTCCTGATCACGCCTTTTTCCCGCCTTTCCTCCGCCCATAAATCCGAGCTCAGCGAGGAAGGCCGTCGGCTGCTGGCCTTCGTGGAACCGGATGCGGAAAAGGGCCGCATCGAATTCGCCTGATTTTCCGGCCGGGAGTCCGGCCGCTCAGTAGGCCATCGCTGATTGGATTTCGCGGGCCAGTTCGTTGCCTTTGTCGTTTTCGATGATGCTGTTTACCCATTGCCGGGCGTTGTCCAGGTCATCCGTGAGCGCCAGGTAGATGGCCCGCGTGAGGGTGAAATCGATCACTTGCTGGCGGTTTTTTTGGGCACTGGTGAGACTGCTGTAAACTTTGTCGCAACGCTGCAGCCAGCCCCCGGCTTCCGCGAGGGTCTCCGGATTGTCGCCGCGGCGCAGCAGGAGGGCGGCCAGGGAAAGCGTGCCGGTGAAATCTTCCGGCGATTTGCGCAGCACCGCCAGGATTTCCGCCTCGGCTTCCTCCCAGCGCTTCAGCTTCTCATAAGCCTTCGCCAGCAGCATGTGGCTGCGGACGGTGTCCTCGCGCCGGAGCCGGTCTTCGCACAGGCTGAGCAGTTCCTCGTAATTACCCGTCCGGGCCAGCGTGCCCGCCGCCAGTTCCCAGGCCTGACTCCGGGTGGGATCCAGCGCCAGCGACCGCTCCAGGCTGCTGACCGCGGCGTAGGGCTCATGCAGGACCGGGCCTTGCAGGATGCCCAAAATTTCGAGGGCTCCCGCGGCCAACCGGGTATCCGGATCCTCGGCCAGCTCTTCGAGCCGGTTCATCGTCCGGCGAAGCGATCGCTGCGTGCCCTCGGGCAGGGTTTGCCAGGTGGCATCCGTCCCCAACCCTTTGCGTCCGCTGCGTGCGTTCATTCCGTAAACTTCGTAAAGTGCCAGGTTGCCCATGAGCCGGTAATCGCGCGGATTCAATTCGCTCGCGCGACGGAGGTCGGCCACCGTCTCGGGGGAAAAATACCCGCTTAAAATCTCGGTCTCCGGCACGTGCTCCCCCGCCGCCTCCTTGATTTCATTAAGCAGGAAGCTTTGCAAAGTGCGGTGCAAACCGCGGCGCAGATGGATTTCCGCCTGGTCCATGCCATTGGTAAGCGCGGCCTCATAGCAGGTTCCCGCTTCCTCCAGCCGTCGGCGCGCCAGGGCCACCCGGTCCGGGGCCAGCATCGTGCCGGTGCTGGCGGCCAGGCCACGGGCTCCGGTCCGGGCATCCGGCGCCACCCGCGCCCGCTCAAAAATGTCCCGCCGCGATTCCGTGTCCAGCAACCGGCCGAGCGCCAGCCAGCCCCGCCATTCCCGCGGCGCCAATTGCACCGCCCGCCGCAGCATGCTTTCCCCTTCCTCGCTCTGGCCCGCCTCGGCCAGCGCCGTGCCGAATTCCCGCAGTACCGGGGCATTGTCCGGCTGCAGTTCCACCCGCCGCCGGTAGAGCTGGATAGCCCGCGCCCGGGCGGCTTGTGCCCGCATGGGTTCGTTGAGTTCGGCGAGCAGCGAGCCCAACTGGCGGTAGCTGTCCGCGGCTCCCGGGTCCAAGGTCAGTTCCCGCCGCAAGTCCTCCAACCGGGCCGCCACATCTCCGCCTTGCGACCCGAGACGAAAGCCATTTTCCGCATCAAACGACCAGTCCGGTGGAAAACTGATCGTCGGCAATTTCACCAGGCGCCGCAACTTGCTCTTGCCCAATTCAGGCGTCACCGCGGGTGCCGCACCCGCCGTCAGCAATAAAATCAAAAGCACTGCGATCCGCATAGATTTCATCGGTCAATTCCCACCCGCCTACCCTAACTTGGCCGGCCGTCAAAAGCGAATTGAAACCTCCCTCCCTCGTTCACTGCGTCTCCGTTTACTTCTGCTTTCCGATCCCGGCCGGGTGCGCTAACCTGCTGACATGTTGCCACTCCGCCATGGCCGACGCGCCAACCTTACCATCCTCGCCCTTGTCTTTGTGTTGGTTGCCTGCGGCCGGCTGATGGCCGCGGAAATTGAATTGACCCTCCAGACCCGCGATCCCGTCAGCGGTCGGGTTTCCGTCACCACCGAGCGCGTCGATCCCCGCCACGTTGGCGTCATTGCCGTGGACGTTTGGAATTACCATTGGTGCAAAACCGCCACCATGCGGGTGGATGCCATCGTGCCCCGGATCAACCAGGCCCTCGAGGGTGCCCGTGCCCTGGGCATGACGGTCATGCTCTGTCCCAGCGATGTGGTGGACAACTACGTCGGCTTCCCCCAGCGGGAAACGGTTCTGGCCATGCCCCTGCTTCCCGTCCCCAAGGTGCTGGACGTCGAGTGTCCGCCCGCACCCGATGCCGGCGGTTGCGCCTGCGGCTCGGAACGGTGTCTCGTGAATTATGGGTGGGATGGTATGCATCCGGCCTTACGGATTGGGGCGGAAGACCTGCTGCCGGACAGCCAGGCGGAAGTTTATACGATTTGCCGGCAACGTGGGTTGACCCATTTGATCTACGCGGGCTTTCACACCCAGGTCTGCCTCCTCGGCAAACCCATGGGATTGAAGTCCATGAAATCCGCCGGCCTCCGCTGTTTCCTCGCCCGCGACCTGACGGACGCCCATCCGGGCTATGACCCCGCGCGTAACTTCACGCCGGATTTGAACACCGCACAGGTCATCGAGCATTTCGAGAAGCACCTCGCTCCCACCCTCAATTTTCAGGACGAAATGGCCAAACTGGGTCGCTGGGCGCCGGATTTGATTCTGGACCCGGTGCGCCTGGCTCCGTGGGGTACCCGGATGCGCCCCCATCTATTCCCCGACCGCGTGATCGTCACCCTCACGGCCCCGCTAGAACCGGGGGCCGAACTGCGCTACACCCTGGATGGCACCGCCCCCGATGCCCGGTCGCTCCTTTACTCCGCCCCACTGATTTTAACCAATACCACCGCTCTGCGGGTGGGCGGCTTTCGGAACGGTCGGGCGGTTTGTCGGGAATCGGAAGGTTATTTCGCCCATCTCCTGCCTTTGCCGCCCGCGCCGGAGGTTTACCTCGCCGAACTGACTCCCGTTCGCAGTGTCGGCTTCGGCCACACCTATGGCGGAGTGGTCCGTTACTCCGGCGACACCGGTCCGCCCCGCCCGGACAAATCCAACCTGGGCGGCGAAATCCGCATCGCCCGGCAGGCCTTCCCTCACGGCTTGGGAGTTCACGCGCCCAATGAGGTCGTTTACGAGGTCAAACCGGAATTCCGGCGTTTCGTCGGTCTGGCCGGGGTCGATGATCACGTGGTCAGCCTCAGCAACGGCTCCAATCTGGCGCAATACCCCAGTCTCGTCTTTAAAGTGTTTCTGGACGGCCGGGAGGCCGCCGCCAGTCCCGTCATGCGGGCCCTTGGTACCGCCTGGCGATTCGATGTTCCGCTCCCCGCCGACACCCGCCGCATCAGCCTCGTGGCCATGGATGCCGGGGACGGTTCCCGGGAGGATTTCGGGGATTGGGCGGACGCCGGCTTCCTCCTCCATCCGTGATCCGGGCCCACCACCGGCGCCGGACCGGGCCGGAGCGCATGATTTCAGTTGCCCGCATGCCGGGAAGGGGTCAAAGTTATCGGGAGTGATTCACTTGACGCTAAACGATTCTGGATGGCCGGCGGGAAACTGCTCGGCCGTCTGCGTCCCGTCTTTTTTTGCCTTTCTCCCCCAGCTGATATGACTATTCCGCCTCGCTTCTGGTCCCTTTTGCTCGCCGTCCTGCTGGCGGCGATTCCCGGCTCCGTCACGGCCCAGTTTGCTTTCCGAACCAACGCCGACCACACCCTCACCATCACGTATTACAACGGCCCCGATACGTCGGTGACCATTCCCGCCACCACCAACGGTATGGCGGTCACGGGTCTCGGGCGGGAGTTGTTCTTTACCAACACCATCCTGAACAACGTCGCCATCCCCGCGAGCATCACCAATATAGGCCCGGATGCGTTCACGGAGTGTCCCCAGCTCTCTTCCCTCAATGTGGATCCCGCCAACCCAGCCTATGCCAGTCCAGCGGGCGTGCTTTACAACAAAAGCCTGACCACGTTGATCCAGTTCCCGGCGAATTATGTCGCCAACCATTACACCATTCCCGCCACGGTCACCAACATTGCGGACCGTGCCTTTTATGGTTCGGTTTATTTGGAGTACATCACGATTCCCGCCGGAGTGACGGCCATTGGTCCGGGGACTTTCCAGACTTCGCAACTCACCTGGTTTTATTTCCAGGGCAATCGCCCGGACTTCGCTCCGGACGCTTTCCTGGATACGACGAATATCGTTTTTTATTGCCTGCCCGGCACCAGTGGCTGGACCACAAACGGCACGAATATCGCCACCGTCAACAATCCCCCCAACCCCTCGGGTTCGCTCCAGGTTAACGTGCTTCCCGCGGAGGCCGTGGCCGCGGGGGTTCGCTGGCAGGTGGATGCCGGCGTTCCCCAGCCCGGCGGGGTTACTCTCACGGGGCTCACGCTCGGCCGGCACACGGTAACCTTTCTGACGAACGGGGCTTGGGCGCCTCCGGGACCGGTCCAGGTCGTGGTCACCAACACCGCCTTGGCCACCGCGAGCGGGACGTTTTTGCCGCTGTTTACTTTTGCCACCAATGCGGGGGCGATCACGCTCACCGGCTACACGGGACCGGGGGGCACCGTGGTGGTTCCCGCCACCTTCGGGAATCTCCCGGTGACTACGCTCGGCGCAGGTTTGTTCCAATCCCGCAGTAATGTCACGGCGATTTCCCTTCCCGCCAGTATTGTCAGTGTCGGTGCGGGGGCATTTTCTGGCACGGGTCTGCGCGACGTCCGCTTCGGCGCCGCCTTGTCCCAATTGGGTGCCTCCGCCTTCGCCAACTGTCCCGGACTGCAGACGGTGACCTTTGCGGGCAACGCCCCGTCCGCGGATGCCACCGTTTTCCAAGGCTCCACCAATGCGGTGGTTTACTATCCCGCCGGGGCCTCCGGTTGGGGTACCAACTTTGCCGGCGTGCCCGCCCGGGTCTTACTGCCGTTCCAATACACCACCTTTGCGGGCGCGGTTACCATCACCGGCTATTCCGGGCTGGGCGGGGCGTTGGTGATTCCCAATACCATCAATGGTTTGCCGGTCGTCGCGATTGGCGATTTTGCTTTCGCCAATGCGGATCTTTCCGGCATCACCATCCCGGCCACCGTCACCAACATCGGCCGGAACGCCTTTGCCAATTGCGCCGGGCTTACCAGCCTGACCCTTCCCCCCGCCTTGGCGGCCATCGAACAATACGCCTTCACCGGTTGCTCCAGTCTGGTTTCGTTGACCATTCCGGATAGTCTCCGGGGTCTTGGCGATCACGCCTTTGAATATTGCTCCTCCCTGGAATCGGTTTCCCTGTCCCACAGCGTCACCAACCTCGGTCTCAATGTTTTTGCCGATTGCGTGAGTCTTACGAACCTGGACATCCCGGCCAGTGTCACCAATCTGGGCCCCAGTACCTTTACCAATTGTCTTGCCCTGGCCACCGTGACGGTCGGCACGAATGTCCTGGCGTTTGGCCCGCAAACTTTTGCTGGTTGCCCCGACCTGGCGGCGGTGTACTGTCAGGGAAATGCCCCCGCGGCGGATGGATCGGCTTTTTCCGGTGATTCCTTGGCCACGGTGTTTTATGTTCCTGGCACCACCGGTTGGAACAGCACATTGGCCGGCCTGCCCGTGTTCCCCTCGCTTCCCAACTCCGTGCATGTGGTGCTGAAACCTGATGCCATCGTTTCGGGTGGCCCGCGGTGGAACCTGGACGGGGGGGCGTGGCAATCCAGCGGGGTGACGATCACCAATTTGTCCGCCGGCAACCACGTCCTGAGCTTCCAACCCGTCACGGGTTGGGTGGCGCCCGGCAATCAGGTCATCACGGGCAGCGCCAATGGCATCACCGCGGTGGCCGCTTATTTTACCAGTATCCCCACGCTGACCATCTCCTCTCCGTCCGCCGGCCAGTCCATTCCCAATGGCCTCGTCACTTTCTCCGGCAAGACTTCGGACTACGATGGCATCTCGGAGGTTTTGTATCAGTTGAACAACGGCTCCTGGCAAACCGCGGCCACGGCTAATCTTTGGGCCAATTGGACCGCCTCCGTCCCCCTGGCCGCCGGCACCAACAGCTTGCGGGCCTATGCCGTCAATGTCGCCGGCAATTTTTCGGCCACCAATCAGGTCACCGTGGTCGCGGGCAACACCTTCCAACTTGATCTGGGACTTGCCTATCCCCAACCCCTCACCGCTGCAGGCACCGGCCTGCTGCTCCGCTATTCCCCCGGCTTGAACGGACATGTGCAATATTCCACCAACTTGTCCGATTGGAACAATTTCACCAATTTTGTCGCCACCACTACCAACGCGACCATAATTGTCGTCGATCCCGCCTCCCCCAAGACCGGCCAGCGCTTCTACCGCGCCGTCGTTCCCTGAGTTCCAGCCGCCCGGCGGGTAGGCCAGGCTAGCCGTCAACCCCCGCGCTCATAGCCGGGGTGAACCCCCCATGGCGGGAAAGGCCCGCGCGGTTAGGTTGGCCGCATGAACCGAAATCCAAACCGGTGGCGGGGACTGATGGCTTCACTTCAGACTGCGGCGCAGGCAGTGGCCGCCGCCTTTTCCGTACCACAGGGAGATTTGGAAGCCCCCGCTGGTTTGCGCCTGTGTTCGGTCGTTGGTCCGGCGAATAACCTGCCGCCGCGCTCGCTCTCCCCGCGCACCGACCGGCCCGCCCGTCGCGTTCACCCGCTACGACTGGGGCTGGGTGTCCTTTTGCTTTTCAGCCTGGTCGGCTGTGTCGGTTACGTGGATGGTGGTTACGGCGGCGGCGCCGTCATTGTCCCGGGACCGGACTTCTATTTTTTTGGCGGCGGCTATGAACACCGACGGGAAATTCACGAGTATCATGACCGCGGCGCGCACAGTCGCGAGGTGGCGCATCCCCGCGGGCGGGGAGAAAAGCGCTGATGCCCGCGGCTGGAACCCTGACAACGCGACCACCCACTTATGAATTTCATTCCTATGACCACCCACTCCACCCGGCGGCTGATGTTCTTGCTGCTGGCAGTCCTCGCGCCGGCTTCCGCACTGGCCTCCCCGGTCCTTCCGGGGGACAGCCAACTCCAATTCGTTTCGCCGGAAGCGGCCATCCAAGCATTGAAAGCCGCCAGCGAGGTGCCGGACCAAAAAGCCTTGCGCGCCATTTTCGGACCACAATTTGCGGAACTGCAGACCGGCGATCGCGTGCTGGATGATCTTCACGCTCGTCAGCTCGCCGCCGCGCTGGCTCAGGGCTGCGTGCCGGTGCCGGCGGGTTACGATCGCCTGACCCTGGACGTGGGCACCAATGGCTGGCCCTTCGCCATCCCCCTGGTCAAGGTGCATGGTCATTGGTATTTCGATACCGCGGCCGGTCGGGAGGAAATCATCACCCGGCATATCGGCAAGGATGAGTTGCATGCCATTGGTGTTTGCCGGGCTTATGTCGTGGCGCAGCAGCAGTACGCCATCGCCGATCCGCAGCGGGCCGGCACCATGCGCTATGCGCGCCAGTTCCGGAGTTCACCGGGCCAGCGCGACGGACTCTATTGGGGGGTGGCCGCGAACGAACCGGCGAGCCCGTTCGGCCCCTTGGTGGCCGAGGCCCACGCGGAAGGGTATGTGCCCTCTGGTCGCCCGGCGCCCCGGCCGTTCCACGGTTATTATTTCAAGATTCTGACGCGCCAGGGCAAGGCTGCCCCCGGTGGTGCCCGAGATTATCTGGTCCACGGCCAATTGACCGGAGGTTTTGCCTTAATCGCCTATCCCGAACGTTGGGATCGCTCGGGGATCATGACCTTTATGATCAATCAAGAGGGCCGCCTGTTTGAACGAAATCTTGGTTCCCGGACCGCCCGGCTGGCCGGGGCCATCAAGGCCTACGATCCCGACCCGGAATGGACGCTGGTAACCGCGGCGGGTGTGGAAGCGGCCGCTTCGGAAAAGTGAAAGACGATTCCGTCATTCCGGGGTTTCGTCTCCCCGCCGGTTTTACTTTTTCCAGCGTTCGCGGTCCGTCAGGAAGAACTGCTCCGGGAGAAAGCCCGTGGGGGCGGAGCGGAGGGGAAAATTCGCCGGGATCTGTTGCTTGTTCACGGTTTCCAGGATGAACGATCCCCAACTATGTTCGCTGGCGCGGACCCATTGGGAGAGAAATTTGCTGTCCATGGTTTCCGGGGTGAGATAAAGCGCCCGGACCGGCTTGAGATAATCGTAAACCGCGAAAAAGTCTTCCTGGGTATTCAGGGTGGTCCAGATGCATTGCCGCTTGCCGTACCAGGCCACCGCCCAGGGGATATCACTCATCATCAATTCATCCTCATGCATCCAGTTCGAGATGCCCTGGATGGTGGGGGGATAGTAGGGTGGATAAGCCACTGCCATGGTGCGGGCGGAGAAGAAGGTGAGCACCATCGGCAGGCAGGTGACCAGGCAAAAGGCCCCGACCAGGATGCCCCGGATGCCGGGATGCGGCAGATCCATCTGTTCCAGCAGGACATAAAATATCGCCACGCCAAACATGATGATCAGCGGCATGAGGAGGATGAGCAGGTTTTCACTATTGATGACCGGGGAGGCTTCGGATAACTGGGTTTTTCCCATGGCCTGGGCGGCGACCAGCACCGGGAAGCACGCCAGGAGGAACCACCGCAGGCGGTTCCGCGCGGGGTCCTTGAACAAGACCATGAACCCGGCAAAGAAAAATCCGATGACCCAGTTGCCCCCCAGTTTCGGGAGGTCATCCTGCAGCACCAGTCGGGCATTATTCGCGGTCTTGAACCAGACCTGGTAACCGTCCCAGCGCGTGAGCACGGGTTTCAACGACCGCTCCAGCCGGAATTCCGTAAACTGGGGCGTCGTCTCGATGGCCGCGTAACCCGCCGTGCCGAACAGGGTGTGACTGACCTGGTAATTGCGCGCCAGCCACGGGGCGATCGTGGTGGCGCAAACCGCCAGGACCACCAGGCAGTAAATGGCCCGCCGCGGGCCCGCAAAAACCGCCACAAAGAACAACACCGGCAGGAGCAGGAAGAGGAACGAGTAACGGGTGAGGCCGCCCACCCCGAGAACCAGGCCGCACAGCGCGGCGAATAGCAACGAGCGCCGGAAAGGAGCGCCACCGCGGATTGCCTGGTCGAACCCCACCAGGCACCAGGCCAGGAGCACGAACACGAGCATCACCAGCATCGTGGAGAGCCCCGACACGCTGAAGCGCCAGAATAGATCCGTGCCCAGGAACAGCACTGTGCTGGTCCAGGCCACTGCGGAATCGAACAATTTGCGCGCCAGCAGGAAGAGCAACAATACCGTCGCGGCAAAAATCAACTGGTTGAGCAGGCTGATAAAGAAATCCGGAGGGTAAACCCAGAATTCGCCGCCCCGGTTCCAGATCGATTTGCCCGCCCGGATCCGGTAATCGTGCGGCGCCACTTTCATCAATCCCGCCAGGAGAACCGGATACAGCGGCGCATTCGCCAGATCCGGGTGGAGACCGCGAATCTGGGCGCGGTCGCTCACGTCACCCACCGGGGCGGGGCCCAATTTCTCGGCATTGGCGCGTTGCACCAAATACAGGCTGAAGGGTCGGACGAAGAGGGTGCTGAAACCCTTGTGCTCGGCCAGGTTGCGGGCCACCTGGGCGGCATCCATCGCCTCGGCGTTCGCCATATTTTTGAAGCCCCGGAAATTATAAACGAGCATCAGCCCCGCCAGCACCAGCAGCATCAGGGGCGGCTTGAGGAAGCGCAGCCCGTTACTTTCGGAAATCCGGTGGACCCAATCCTGAATGTGAATCATGCGCTATTTGAAGTTCTCGAGTTTAAATTGGTGCAACTTCCGGTGCAACGTCCGCCGGCTGATGCCGAGCTTTTCCGCGGCCAGCGAGCGATTGCCGTCGTGCTCCTTCAAGGCCCGGATAATCAGCTGCTTTTCCGCTTCCTTCACGGTCAAATCATGGGTCGCCAGGCTCGCGGCGGAATCCGCCGCCTTTTCCCCGGTCACGGCACTCACGGAACGCGGCAGATCCCTGACGGAAATCCGGTCGCCGCGGCACATGACCACCGCCCGTTCGATGGCGGCCCGCAATTCGCGCACGTTGCCGGGCCAGGAATGGTGGAGCAGGGCGTCCAGGGCGTCCGCCGTGAAGTCCCGCACCGCCTTGTTCATGGTGCCGGCGAATTCCCCCAGGAAACGTTGGGCCAGGAGGGGGATGTCCTCCACCCGCTGGCGCAGGGGCGGTAACCAAATTTCCACCCCGCGCAGGCGATAGAACAAATCTTCGCGAAAAGTTCCCGCCCGCACCATGTCCTCCAGGTTTTTATTGGTCGCGGCGATGAGCCGGACGTCGGCCGTCAGGGTTTTGTTCGATCCCACCCGTTCAAACGTGCGTTCCCCCAAAAACCGGAGCAGTTTGACCTGGGTGGTGGCGTCAATTTCGCCAATTTCATCCAGGAATAGCGTGCCCCCCTGGGCCTGCTCGAACCGGCCAATCCTTCTTTCCGTGGCCCCGGTAAACGCACCCTTCTCATGGCCGAAAAGTTCGCTTTCCAGCAGCGTCGGCGTCAACGCCGCACAATGCACGGCCACGAGCGGATGGCGGTTGCGGGGGCTCAGTTGGTGGATGGCCCGGGCGACCAACTCCTTGCCGCTGCCACTCTCCCCCTGGAGCAAAACTGCCACCGGTTGCGGTGCCACCTGGCGAACGGTTTCGAACACCTCGGCCATCGCCGGGGATTCCCCGATGATGTTCTCCATCCCAAACTTGCGATCCAGTTGCTGGCGGAGGGTGACGTTTTCGACCTCCAAATTCTGCTGGCGGAGCGCCCGCGCGATGCGCAATTCCAATTCGTCGATCTGTAATCGACCCTTCGCAATGTAGTCATCCGCCCCCCGCTTCATCGCGGTCACCGCGACCTCTTCCGAGCCGTAGGCGGTCATCAGGATGCAGATGGGCGGTTTGGCCAGCGATTTGGCCCGGGCGATGAGGTTCATGCCGTCCTCGTTGGGCAGCCGGAAGTCGGTGAGCAGCACGGCAAAGTGTTCGCGCTCCAGGAGGCCTAAAGCGGTTCGGGCATCCTCCGCCACGTACACGTCGTAGCGCTCTTCCAGCGCGGCGCGCAGTCCATCGCGCGTCGGCTTTTCGTCGTCCACGATCAATAACATCGGCTTGTCCGTCATATCCGCCTCTCGGGCGGGGGCAGAATAGCATGAACCCCGGCGCGGGGTGAGCATAAAGTTGCAAATGGGTCCCTAAAGGTGCCAAACTCCGGCAGCGGGCAGCGGGTCCCGGGAAAATTTCCGATTGCCACCCGCCCCGGCGGGGAATAAAGTCCTTAAAGGTCAAAACCCTCTGGCCTTTCCCTGATTCCCAAAGGCACCATGAAACCAGTCAAGTCCACCTCGAAAAAAACCAGCAAAAAGGTGACCCTACCGGCAGCTCTGCCCGGCAAACGGCCGGTTTCTCCACTCCCCAAGACTCTTCCTGCCAAACCCCCGGTGGCTCCCATCGCCGTCCCCCGAAAATCCCCGGCCAAACCGACCGTTCCCCAGCCAATCGCGTCCGCCCCAAAGGGAAGGAAGGGGACGGAAAAGGTTGCCCCAACGGACGCGCCCGCCAAAACGCCGGCCCGGCGGATGCCCTTCGAGGTGCCACCCATTTTGTTGGAAGGGGATCAACCGGCCGCCCCGCCGCTGGGCGGTCCGGGCCAGCGCTATGCCCTCAGTCCGGTGCCCCCCGCGTCCGCGGTTGGGGGAGCGGCGGTGCCAGAATTGCCGGAAGCTTATGGCACGCAACGGCTGCTGCTCACGGCGCGCGACCCGCTCTGGCTTTACGCGCACTGGGACCTCACTCGCGAGCAATTACGGGGATACAACGCCCAAGCCCGTGACCGCCACCTCGCCTTGCGGGTATTTCAGGGGGCGATCGGGCCATCGCCCTTCGTGGAAGTCGCCGTGCATCCCGAATCGCGCCACTGGTTTGTGCATGTGGGACGCGGCGGTGAAAAATTTCTCGCGCAGCTGGGCTTTTATCACCCGGACGATTCCTGGGTAACGATTGCCACCTCGGACGCCACCCTGACACCCCCGGACACCATTTCTGATGATGCCACCGCCCGATTCGCCACGATTCCGGTGGAAGTGCCTTTCTCGCAAGTGCTTCCCCTCGCGCAGGAAGTGGTCAGGCAAAATGTCCCGCTGGTGGATGTGGTGGAACAATTGCAGGCGCATGGATTTCCGCAATTCACGCTGGAAACGATTCCCCCGCTGGTTGCGGACGAACCGCCCGCCTGGGGGGTGGAGGAAACCGCGACGCCCCCAACCCCGGCACCCGACTTGGCCTCCGGTTTGCCCTTGGAAATGGCCCCTTCCGCGATCGGATGGCCGGAGGAACTGAAGCCGCCGGCCAAAAGCTGGCCGGCCAAACCAACCGCGAATGTTCTGACCATCAAAGCTACGCCCGGTGAGTCGGGCCCTCCGGCGGCCGGCCCGCTTACTCCCGCCTGGACCCCGGAGCAGGAACGCGCCCTGGCCTCGATCATCACCATGGACAGCGTGCGCCGCGTCTGGATGGGATCGTTGGAAATTACGGAATTGATCCGGCGGCAGTTGACCCGCGAAATCGCCTCCCAGGCAGCCGCCCAATTCTCGCAACCGACCGGTTTGCCCGTCCCTCCCGGCACTGGCGCAATGCCCAGTCTCGCGCCTTGGTCGAGTTTTTCCCACGCGGAAAGCCAGCCCGTCCCCGGGCCGGGAGCCTCCAATTTCTGGTTCAATATCAATGCGGAGTTGGTCCTCTACGGAGCCACGGAACCCGATGCCACCGTCACCATCGGTGGGAAACCGATCAAACTGCGGTCCGACGGCACGTTCAGCTACCGTTTCGCCCTGCCGGACGGTCATTATGACCTGCCCGTGGTGGCGATTGCGGCGGACGGGAGTGAAGGCCGGGCGGCGGACTTGAACTTCAGCCGCGGCACCCAATACCGCGGTCAGGTGGACGCCCATCCGCAGGACCCCGCGCTGAAAGCTCCGCTGGTGGCAAACGTGGGTTAGGCCGCCCAATTCAAAACTTGACGACCGGCCCGTTGAACCGTACTCAGACGGATATACCACGGCATGAATCCTTACTTTCGGCAGGTCCGCTCGTTGCTTCGCCTCGTGGGGGCGGGTGCGATGCTGGTGGGCGCCCTGGATCTGGCGTTTTACTGGGCCAGCGGCCGCCGCCTGCAGGTGCCGTTGGTTCCGTGGCGTTGCGTGACGCGGGCGATTCCACTGGTGCTTGGCCTCGTGGTAGTCCTGAAAAGCGGACCGTGGGCGCGGCGATTGTCCCGGGATTTTGATGACTGAAGCCAATCATAACGTTGCGACGCCGGGCTATCTGGCCCTGGTCTTGCACGCGCATCTGCCCTTCGTTCGCCACCCCGAGCACGAGCGTTTCCTGGAGGAGAACTGGCTGTTTGAAGCCATCACGGAAACCTACCTGCCGCTCTTGCAGGTCATGGAAGGCTGGCTCCAGGATGGCATGGACACCCGGCTGACGCTCACCCTTTCCCCCACGCTGTGCGCCATGCTGCTGGATCCTTTGCTCCAGTCCCGGTATGAGCGCCACCTCAACGGGCTGATCGAGCTGGCCGAGAAGGAAATCCACCGCACCCGGTGGGAACCGGCGCTGCAGCCGCTGGCCCGGATGTACCACGAGCGGTTCCTCCACCTCCGCGCCGCCTACCAATCCTATGGCGGCAATCTGGTGGCGGCGTTCCGCAAATTCCAGGAGCAGGGCCGGGTGGAAATCATCACCTGCGCGGCCACGCATGCCGTCCTGCCGCTGCTGGCGGGACATCCCCCTTCGCTGCGCGCCCAAATCCTGATTGCGCGCGACCATTACCGGTCCTGCTTCGGGTGCGATCCGCGCGGCATCTGGCTGCCGGAATGCGCCTATGTGGAGGGCATCGAACACGTCCTCCAGGAAGCCAACCTGCGCTGGTTCATTCTCGATACCCACGGCCTGCTGCAGGCGCGGCCGCGGCCGCGTTACGGTGTCTTTGCCCCCGTTTTCACGCCCAATTTCATCGCCGCCTTCGGTCGCGACCTGGATTCCGCCAAACAGGTCTGGAGCAAGGACGAAGGTTATCCCGGCGACCCCGCCTATCGCGATTTCTACCGGGACATCGGGTTTGACCTCGACTTCGACTATCTCCGTCCCTACCTGCCGGACGAAGAACGGCGTGGGTTTACCGGAGTGAAGTATCACCGGATCACCGGGCCGGGCACCGGCAAACTGCCTTATGACCGCCCGCGGGCACGGCAGCGGGCCGCCGATCACGCCGGCCATTTCCTCGCTGCCCGGATGGATCAGTTTTCCAAACTGACCGAAGTGATGGACCGTCCGCCGTTGATTGTCTCGCCCTATGATGCGGAGCTATTCGGTCATTGGTGGTATGAGGGGCCGGAGTTTCTGGACTTCTTCGTGCGCAAGGCTACCTACGATCAAAGCGTGTTCCGGCTGATCACCCCACACGAATACCTATCGCTGGTCCCGGCCCAACAAGTGGCCGAACCCGGTGCCTCCAGTTGGGGTTCGGAAGGCTATTGGAACGTGTGGCTCAACGAGACCAACGAGTGGATCTACCCGCATCTGCAGGTCGCACAAGAGCGGATGACCGAATTGGCGCGGCGATTCCCCACGGCGCAGGGATTGAATTTGCGGGCACTCCGCCAGGCCGGACGTGAACTGCTGCTGGCGCAATCCAGCGACTGGCCTTTCATCCTGCGCACGGGCACCAGTCCCGACTATGCGAGAAAGCGGGTCACCGATCACATCCTCCGCTTCACCGCCCTCTACGAGCAACTCACCGCCGGGCAAATCGATGCCAACGGGCTGGCCTGGGTGGAAAGTTTGGACAATCTTTTTCCGGATCTCGATTACCGGTATTGGGCGTAAGGCGGGGAGGGGTTGGGGGCGCGCATTTTCATCCCACCCGGGGAAGGAGTTTTCTTCTATCGGTTTCTGATGATGCGTTGGGCAAGGCAGGAGTGGCGGTGGATGCGAATGCGCGGGCCGCCTGAAGGCGGGACTCCAAACGGGGCGGCAGACGATTCGGCGGGTGGATGGACCACGGCTGGAGTATGAGGGGCTTTTCTGCCCAGCCGTTCGGCGGGAAACTCACCATTCCGCAGCCCCGTTCGGGGCGGCATGTCTATAGCCAGTGGCCACACAAAAACGCGAGCTCCGGAGGAGCGACACAAATCCGGTGGGCGTTTGCGTATCGGGACCAACATTCAACAATATGCTGAACAACCTGGGTTGCGAATGTTTGGTTTACCGCGGAACCCCATGCCGCCCCTCCGGGGCTTGGGGTCTTCTTTAGGGCACGGTTGCTATAAACATGTCGCGCCTCTGGCGCTGCGAGGCGGTGGTCAAACATTGGCCGGGTTCATTATTTGGCGCGCCGCCATTAGCATGCTTTCATCCAATTTCCACGGGGTCAGGAGTCCTGAGAATATCGTTCCTTGGTTGGATCTCACAGCATCCACGGTTCACGGCGCTGATTACGGCGAAGTGACTCGATAGTAGCGTGCGGACGCATTGCGAGCCGAGGTATCCGTTACGGTCATCGAGAGGGTGCGGGCGATGAAATTCGTGACGGAGGTCCAGTGCGCAAAATTGCTCGTGTATTGGAGCGTGTACGAATGGCCGATCTCCCCGGAGATGGGGATTTCAAAACTGGCATCCGCGCGTTTTTTGAGGGCGCCAATGGACGGCTTTTCCACTTTGCCCGTGTGCCGGAGATTCTGGTGGAGCATCGGCCAGGCTGAGGTGCCTGGGCCGCTGCCCGAACCCTGGAGGGCATACAGGGTGGTTCCCCAGATGTAACTGCCAAACACGGCGTAGATCGTACCATCCGGACCGACCTCCGGGGAAATGACCGTCGGCGGCCGGGGTGGCGGCGTGGGTTGCACGCTGTAGGGGCTGACAAATACCCATTGGATATTGCCCTCGTCTGAAATGCTGAACACACAATTGGAAGCGCTGTAATAAATGGAACCGGCCGCATCCACGGCGGCAGAGGTATAGGGAAACCCATAGGCGGTCACTCCTCCAGCAGCGGTCCAAAGCTTGATCCCACCCGGCGCCCATTTCTCAAGACTAAATTCGCTATTAGATTTTAGCACCGAACCATCGTTTGCTAGAATCGGTGACCACCCACTATAATAGAACGTATTATTAGACCACAAAATGTTCCCAGACGGGGAAATCGCGGACAGCTCAGGCAATCCGAAAAACAGAGTGCCATCCGAGCCAATGGCACAGGATTCTCCAGGATCTGACAGGAGGTTAATCTCCCATTTCATGGAGCCATCAGGATTGATGGCGTAAAATTTGCGACGCCAAGTGGCGCCGACGTAAATGGTGCCATCTTGGGCAATACACGGTGATGCAACCGCAGCATAACCGTCATCATAATCGAAAACCCAGCGAATCGATCCTGTCGAGGTTACCGCGAATAGACGACCACCAGCCGCAAGATACAAGTCGCCATTTGCAGCCAACGCGGGAGTGCCTGAATAGCCCCTCGACTGTGCCTGCAAGGAAATCTTCCACTTTTGCGCGCCCTCAGGATTAACGGCATACATATTCCCCATATCGTCGCCGGTGTAAATCGTTCCATCTGAAGCTACGACGGGAGAGCTCACCAAGGATTGCGTCATCGGAAACGTCCATATATTGGAACCGCCATTGGTGATGGCGTACAACCCCGTGGTGCTGCTCAGATACATCGTGCTTCCATCCGGTGAGAACGCCGGCATGGAGGTGATGTCGCCCGGCAATGAAAAAGACCAAAGCACCAAACCCGGCGGGGTTTGAGCTTGAAGGGGCACTCGCCCGAGCCTGCACAATGCGGCGGTGAACAGGAGTAAAACCAACACCCGCGAAAGAAATGGGCGCCGGAGAACTGGGGGAGTTGCAAAAGGAATGGAATTCTGGAAATGCATAATTTCTCAATTGTTTCTATTTGCCCCCTGACTGAAGGGATTTTTTTGGTCTCTGTTCTTGTATGGCGATAAGCCAAAACTGTCGTTTTGTCAAAGTGTTAAACTGGGTTTTGGGTGTCTCGTGCGCTAAGTGAACCCGAGGGGGAGGGGTGTGTTGGAGTGGCTGGGGTTGAAGTCCGCGGTTGGAGGAGCGTTCTTTGATTTAGTTGAGTGGGGCTCTTGGGCTGGGGGAGGTAGGCGTTGGGCAAGGCGAGAGTGGCGGTGTAGTCGAATGCGCGGGCCGCGTGAACGCGGAACTCCGAACGGGGACTCCGAAATGGGACTGGCTTAGCCAGGTAGCTCGCGGGGGATGCTGGCGTTGCGGGCGCGGCCGGTGGCCCAGGTGCGCAGGCGGGTGATTTGCTCGCTCATGGTGCGGGCCAGCGGGGTGGTTTGGCGCACGGCCGCCAGCACGTGGGCGGTGGTCAGTTCCTCGCGCGCGTAGAAGGCATCGTAGAGGGCGCTGTTGATCGCTTCCGCAATTTCTGCGCCGCTGAAATCCACGCTGGCGGCGGCGAGAGCGGGGGCGTCAAAGGCTTCGTCCGCGCGGCCGGACCGGGCGAGGTGGATGCGGAAAATCTCGGCGCGCTCCGCCTCGGACGGCAGGTCCACAAAGAAGATTTCGTCAAAGCGTCCCTTCCGCAGCAACTCCGGCGGCAATTGGGAGATGTCGTTGGCGGTGGCCACCACAAAGACCGGCGCGGTCTTTTCGGAGAGCCACGTCACCAGCGTGCCAAAGACCCGCGCGGTGGTGCCGCCGTCGGTGGCGCCGGAACTTTGGGAGCCGGCAAAGGCTTTGTCGATTTCATCGATCCACAGGATGACCGGGGCCACGGATTCGGCCACGGCGATGGCCCGGCGGACGTTTTCCTCGGACGAGCCGACAAAACTGCCAAACATCCGGCCCATGTCGAAACGCAGCAGTGGCAATTGCCAGAGATTGGCCACCGCCTTGGCGCTCAGGCTCTTGCCGCAACCCTGCACGCCCAGCATGAGGATGCCTTTCGGGGCTGGGAGGCCGAAATCCCGCGCCTCGGCACTGAAGGCAACCGAACGCTTTTGCAGCCATTCCTTCAAGACCGCCAAACCGCCGACATGCGCGAAGTTCTCCGCGGTGGCGACGTATTCCAGCAGGCCGCTTTTGCGGATGATCTGCTGCTTTTCCGCGAAAACCTCGTGGACATCATCGCCGGAGAGGCTCCCGTCCTGGACCATGATCCGCGCGAAGACATTCTCCGCCTCCCCGAGCGTCAAACCCTGGGCCGCCTGCAACAGCCGCTGCCGGCCCGGGCCATCGAGGTTGATCCGGACCCGGCCCGTTTCCGCCACCTCGGCGAGAATCCCGTCCAGCAAGGCGGATAATTCCGCCAGATCGGGCAGCGGAAAATTCAGGACCGTGATTTCCTTTTCCAATTCGACGGGAATTTCCAGCACCGGCGAAATGAGCACGATGGTTTTGGTGCTGTTCTTCAGCTCCCGCGCAATTTCCTTCAGCTTGCGGATGATCGACGGCTGGTTGCGGGTGAGATACGGGTGCAGGTCCTGAAATACGAACAGGGCCGGTTCCACCAGCGCCCCCACCTGGTCCAAGGCGGCGAGGGGATCCAGGGTGGCGGACTCCTTCGGTTTCCGCGCTGCGAGGGAAGTGCCGGCAGGCACCAGGCCGGTGGTGCAACTCCATTCCCAAACCTTTTTTTGCCGGCGTCGGGCGATCCCGGCGAGCAGTTGGCGGACCCGCGCTTCCTCGCTGGTGACCAGGTAGAGAATCGGATACCGGGCGCGGATCAGCGTCTCGATCTCCAGCTCCAGATTCATTTGCCACCCGGCAACAAGCGGCGCCACCAACTGGCAGCCGGCCGCGGTTCGCGGGCAAGCGATTCCCGCAGGCGGCCGGCCACGTTGGGCGGCACGGGCGTCTGGGCGGCATCGTGGCGCAACAAATCCTCCACGGCCATGAATTCCTGGGCCGGTGGCCGTTGCGACTGCTGCCGGGCTTGCGTTTCCTGCCGGCCGTGGGGATTGAATTGGGAGGGGGAGTTCATGCGAAGTTTTTCAGTGTTGGGGAACCGCCGGGGTGGCCGGAACCGTCCGGGATCGCGGAATGGAGGCAGAACGGGTCTCGCCATCGCCCGAACGATGAAAATGGCGCGCAAACGCCTTGCGCGCCCGGTGCAGTTTGCCGCGCACCGCATCGGCGCTCTGTTCCGTGAGGGCGCCGATTTCCTCATAGCTCAGTTCCTCATCCGCCACCAGCAGCAGGAGCAGGCGCGCCTCCTCGGGCAGGGCGTCGAGGGACGCCTGGATGCGCTCGCCCAATTCCTTCGTTTCCAGGACCCGGAACGGCGAGTCCGTCTCCGCGACGGCGTTTTCAAAGACCACCTCGTCCGCGTTGCTGAAAATATTCCGGTTTTGCCACGCCCGCCGCAGGTTCAGGCAGTGGTTGATGGTGATCCGGTAGAGCCACGTGCGCCAGGAGGCGCCCCCCCGGAATTCCGCCAGCTTGCGGAAGGCTTTCAGGAAAACGTCATGCACCACGTCCTCGGCCTTGGTGGGATCGGACAACAGGCGCAGGGCGAGATAATAGATCGCGCGGCTGTGCTCCTGGTAGAGGGCCGCGAACTCGGCGTCCCCGGGCAGGGTTGGCGTCGTCAGGGGCACCGGCGGCGGTGCCACTGCGCTCGTCTCATCCACAATTGTGTCCATTGCCGGTTAGACCAACCCGGCGCGGAGTCGTCACGCGCCAACTCAATCCGGATAGCCGGTGGGGTGCTTTTGATGCCAGGCCCACGCGGTGGCGACGATATCTTCCAGTTTCGGATATTGCGGCCGCCAACCCAAATCGGTGATTGCCCGTTGGGCCGAGGCCACGAGCTTCGGCGGATCGCCCGGTCGGCGGGGTTTTTCCACCGCGGGAATTTTGCAGCCGGAAATCCGCTCGCAGGTTTCGATCACCTGGCGCACGGAATAGCCGTCGCCATTGCCCAGATTGTAAAAGCCTTGTTTGCCCGGCGCCATGGCCAGCATGTGCGCCTGCGCGAGGTCCACAATATGGATGTAATCGCGGATGCAGGTGCCATCGGGCGTGGGATAATCCGTGCCGAAAATCTCGCATTGCTGCGCCTGGCCCAGCGGCACCTTGAGAACATTGGGAATCAGGTGGCTTTCGATGCGGTGATGTTCGCCAAAACGCGGACTGGCTCCGGCGGCGTTGAAATATCGGAAGGCGACGAATTCCAGACCGTGAATCTGGTGATACCAGTTCAGCATCTTCTCGAACATCAGCTTGGATTCACCATACGGATTGATCGGTCGTTGGGGTAAATCTTCGGTCATCGGCACGCGATCGGGCGGGCCATAGGTCGCGCAGGTGGAACTGAACACAAACTTGCGCACCTTCGCCGCCACGGCGGCCTCCAGAAGTTCCAAACCCCAGGCCACGTTATTGCGAAAGTACTTGCCGGGGTTGGTCATCGACTCGCCGACCAGGGCATTGGCGGCAAAATGCAGGATGGCATCCGGCCCGGCGGCGGCCACGGCGCGGGCAATGCCGCCCTCCTTCCCGGAATCACCTTGAACAAAGACCGCGCGCTCATCCACGGCGGACCGGTGGCCCTCGGTCAAATTGTCATAAACCGTGACCGCGTGGCCCGCATTGATCAACTCCTCCACGCAAACCGATCCAATGTAACCCGCGCCGCCGGTGACAAAGACTTTCATGCGCCCGACCTTAATACCAACCCGCGCGGGCGGCAATAGGAATGCAACCGGCTGGCCCGGGGGCGGCGGAAAATGATTTGTCTTTCCGGGGCGGTCCTGTTGGAATTCCGGGCATCATGAAGTACTCTTTAGGAACCGTGACCACCCCGGCGGAACAACGGGTTTGAGATCCGATTATGGCGCCCAAATCCAGCTTTCTTGACAAACTCCTCGGGCGCATCGGGCGGCTCGATGCGGAGGGGTTGCAGACGGTCGTCCAGCGGTTGGCCAGTGAACGGAGTTTCCTCGAAACCCTCTTTAATACGATTGAGGACGGCGTGCTGGTGATTGATCAACGGGGGCGCATCCTCTACGCCAACCGCGCCGTGACGCAATTGATCGGCGTGCCCGCGGGCGAAGCGGACGGGCATCCGATCACGGAATTTCTGCCGGGCTTTGATTGGAAAAAGCTCTTCCGTCCGGAGAACGGTCCGGGCGAGCGGATCGTCCGGCAGGAGTTTGAGATAACCTATCCGCGCGCCCGTTTTTTGCGGCTTTACGCCGCGCCGCTGGATCACGAAACCGGCGGCAATTCGGGACTGGCGCTGATCCTCCATGACGCCACCGAAGCGCGGCAGCAGACCTTTGCGGCGATCGAGAGTGAGCGCATCCAGGCCCTCACTCTCCTGGCCGCCAGTGTGGCGCATGAAATCGGCAACCCGCTCAACGCCCTGCACATCCATCTCCAATTGATGGAGCGGGAAATCCGCAAACTCAAGGCCACGCCCCCGGAACGTTCGCCAGCCAACCTCGGCGGCCGGCGCGCGGCTCGCACCGCCCCGGTCACCGAGGCCGTGGATACCCGGGAGATCTCGGACAAACTGGCCGGTTACCTGGTGGTGGCCAAGGGGGAGATCAATCGCCTGGATTACATCATCACGCAATTCCTGCAGGCCATCCGGCCCGCGCCGCCGCAGTTGCGTTCCGGCTCCCTCAATGACGTGGTGGAAAAAACCCTGAACCTGCTCCGGCCGGAACTCGATAACCGGGGACTGACCGTGCGGGAAAAGCTGGCCCGACACCTACCGCAGGCGCCGCTGGATCAGCAGCAAATGCAACAGGTGCTGGTCAACCTCGTGAAAAACGCCATGCAGGCCATGACCAAGGGCGGGGTGCTGACCCTGCGCACCGGGGAGGGGGCCGAAGGCGTGTGGGTGAGCGTGGGGGACACGGGGGGTGGGATTCCCCAGGAGCAGATCAACCGCATTTTTGAACCCTTTTTCACCACCAAGAAAAAGGGCACGGGCCTGGGCTTGATGATTGTGCAACGCATTGTGCGCGCGCACGGGGGACGGATTGAAATAGAAAGCAGTGTGGGGCGCGGCACCACCTTCCGGGTCTGGGTGCCCCAACGGTTGCTGCTGGGGGCGGCCCCTCCCGGTCCGGCCCCCGAGGCCAACCAGCCGGGTGCGGCCGCAAACGCCGCGGAGTGAGCCTGATTCGCGGCCGCGTGCGGCCGATTTTCCAAGTTGACGCGCGGGGAGCGAGTCGGCATTTTCCCAGCATGAAATCACTCCTCCGCGCCAGCCTCGCGACTGGCTGCGCGCTCCTGTCTTGCGCCGTAATGGCCGCCGACGATTCCCGGACGGTGTCCTTGTTCAACGGGAAGGATCTTTCCGGGTGGAAAACCGTGGGGACCAAGGGCACCGCGCAATGGACCTACGGCACGGCGGCACTCGATGCCGAACACCCCAACCATTTGAAGGTTGCGGGGCCGGGGACGGAGCTCGTCAATCCCCAGGCCGGCTTGAATCTTTCCAGCGAAGCCACTTTCGGGGATTGCCGGGTGGAAATGGAGTTCATGGTGCCCAAATCCACTCCGGGCAATGGCATTGACTCCAACTCGGGCATCAAGTTGATGAACATCTACGAGATTCAGATTTTTGACAGTTACGGGAAGGAGACGCCGGGCAAGCTGGATTGCGGCGCGATATACAGCGAGACGCCCCCCGCGGTGAACGCGAACAAACCGCCCGGCCAGTGGCAGACCCTGGTGATTGAATTCCGCGCGCCCCGGTTTGATGCCGCGGGGAAAAAAACGGAAAACGCCCGCTTTGTCAAAGTGACCCTCAACGGCCAGGTCGTGCAGGATAATGTGGCGATTGCCCATGGCACCAACGTGAGCCGCAATGCGCCGGAGCATCCCACCGGTCCGCTTTATCTGCAAGGCGACCACGGTTCCGTGGCGTTCCGCAATCTCAAAGTCACTCCGCTCAATCTTTAACCGAAAGCCCGAAAAATCCCCATGAATGCGCCCCTAAACCGCCGTTCCTTCCTCCAACGCTCCGCCCTGGCGGCGGGGGTTATCTCCACCACCGGCCTGCTCCCCCGACGCACGTATGCCGCGACGAAGGGCGGGGAAAAACTGAACTGCGTCCAGATCGGTTGCGGTGGCCGCGGGATGAGCCACCTGGATGCCGTCATCGGCAAGAATAAACAGAATCTCTACGCGCTCGTGGAGCCGGATGAGAAGCGGCATCCGGCCATCAAAAAGTGGCTGGAAAACAAATCCCTGGATTCCAGCGCTCTCCAGTTGTTTACCGACTACCGGAAGATGTATGACCAGATCGGCAAAAATGTGGATGCGGTCTTCATCGCCACGCCGAACCATCACCACGCGCCCGCCGCCATGATGGCCATGCAGCGGGGCATCAATGTGTATTGTGAAAAACCCGTCTGTCATGACATCGCCGAGGCGCGCTTGATGCGGGATATGGCCCGGAAATATTCCAAGGTCGCCACCCAGATGGGCAATCAGGGTCATTGCATGGAAGAGTACCGCCGTTTGTGCGAGTACATCTGGTCCGGCACCATCGGCAAGGTCACCGAAACGCACAGTTGGACCAACCGGGCCAACGGTGGCGAAGGTCCCCGCCCGCCCGTGATCGCCCCGCCCGCCGGCATGAATTGGGACCTGTGGATCGGCCCCGCCCCCTACCGCGACTTCCACATCGATCTGCACCCGCACGAGTGGCATGGTTGGTATGATTTCGGCAACGGCTCCATCGGCAACATGGGCTGCCATGTGCTGGACGGGGTTTTCTGGGCGCTCAAGGTCGAGCACCCGGGCACCATCGAAGTGGAATATATCCGTGGCGGCAGCGACGAACGATACCCGCTGGGCAGCCGCCTCCGCTGGGATATTCCCGCGCGCGGCGACATGCCGGCCCTGAAGGCCTACTGGTATGAAGGCATGAACCCGAACAGCACGGGCGTTCCGGTCGGCAATCTACACGCCGCCACCGGCAAGGACCGCAGCTTTCCGCCCTTGCTGGCCGAGTTGCAGAAGCAGTACCCGGACGAGGAATTGGATCGCATGGACAGCGGCACACTGTATGTCGGTGACAAGGGCATCATCTACACCGGTACTTATGGCGACAAGATGCACATCGTGCCCTACGAGAAGATGAACTCGACCCCCAAGCCCGCCAAGACCTTGCCCCGTCCCAAGGATATCTTCACGGACTTCGTGCAAGCCTGTCTGGCCGGCAGTACCGATACCGCGGTGAGTTTCGAATATGGCACGCGGCTGACCGAATTCGCGATTCTCGGCAATCTGGCGCAGCATGTCGGGGCGGGCAAGCCGATCCATTGGGACGGCCCCAATATGAAGGTGACCAATATTCCCGAGTTAAACGCCTGGGTCCAACGTCCCTACCGCAAAGGCTGGGAAGTCTGATTTGAGTGCGCGGCATGGCGGGTGGGCGGCACCCGTCGTGCCGCCGTTTTTTTCTCCGGTGCTGCGCCAGACTGAGCGTGCGCCCGTCCCAGCTGCGGATTGGAATAATGGAAACGAAGGTCCGGTTGCTGCTCCGGCAGCAGCCCCGGGGGCCGGCGCGCTTCATGGCTTCCCCTTGCCCCCGCCCGCGCAAAAGGATATTCCATGCTCCGCATGGGACCATTGCGTATTACTTTTGAACCGGGACCGGGCGGACGGGCGGGGGTTTGGGTGGAGTTTGATGTCGGCGCGGCGCCCACGTTTGTGCCGCGCGAGGACTGGGTGGGCGTGGATTTTGATGGCACGCTGGCCCGCACCGACAACCCCGGTCATTTCGAACCGCCGTATCCGCTGGGCGGTCCGGTGGTGGGCATGGTGGAATTGGTCCAGAGTCTGTTGGCGGCGGGCGTGACGGTGAAAATTTTCTCCGCCCGGGCGATCGAGCCGGCGAGCATCCCCCTGCTGCAGGATTGGTCGGAACGACACGGCTTGGGTCGCCTCGAAGTGACGAACCAGAAGGATTATTTCCTCATCCGGTACTACGACGACCGGGCGATTCAAATTTGTGCGAACCATGGATTGTCGGTCACCGCGGCCCTCGCACAATCCCGGCCGGAATTGTTGCGGGCGGATTCGCGCGAGTATTACAAAAAATAAAACGGGCGGCCCGTGAAGGCCGCCCGTGTCGCGCCGGGGCTTTTCAGCCGCCAGCAAAAGGTTCAACTTCCCGCCTATTTCCGTTTCGGCGTGTCGTGCCCGCTGCCTTCGATGTGCACGACTTTGTAACCGCCGCTGGCTTTGAAATACAGGAAGAGGAGGATGTAAATGACCGCCATGGTGGCCGGGATGGCCGAATCCACGCGCAGGGTCTGGCGATTGCCTTCAATGTAAGCGGCGACCACGGTCTTTTGCTCCGCGGTGCCTTTTTCGCCGGCCGCGGTGGCATCAGCGAGTTTCTTGCCATCGATGCCGTTGACTTCACCGAACACCAGCCATTGGCTGGGGGTGGCGGCTTTGTAAGTGGCGTAGATCGCCGGATTGGCCTTCTGCAGGGCTTCACCCGAGAACCGGTCCTTGGCATAACCCAAACCGGCGGAACCCACCAAACCGGCCGACATCATGCCCAAACCGCCCATGATCGAGATGGCCACCGCGCCGCAACGCGGGAAGCGATCCGAAGTGACGGCCAACATCGTGGGCCAGAAGAACGTCTTGCCGATGGCATAAACCGTCAGCGCCAGGAGCGCGCCGTTGAAACTCGTCACCCCGCTGACCAAGTTGAGGCCCACGCAGGCGAAGATGGAGCAGACGATCAGGATGGAAATGGGCTTGAGACCCAGGGTGTGTTCGATGAAATGACCGCAGAAACGGAGCAGGAACATGAGGGAGGAGGTGAAGATGAACAGCTTGGTGCCGTCGCCCGGAGCCAGGATGGCGTCCTCGATGTTCTGAATCCAACCGTCGGTTCCGAGTTCCACGGCGCCCACCAGGGTGTGGGTGAGGAACAGGACGAGCAGCAGGGGTGCGCCGAGGCTCCATTTGGAGGCACCGCCAAAGCCCAGGAGCACACCCGCGCCGATCACGGCGGAAATGGCGACCCAGGTGGTGCTGGAGAAGAAAGCTTGCTGACCGGTGAACCCGCCCAGGAGGTCACCCAGGCTGATCTTGCAAAAGAGGAAAACAAAGAAAGCGATGACCGTCGCCCCGAGGACGCCGACATCCTGCAACATTTCGCCCAGCTTGAGGCCCTTCTCCGAAGCTTCGGACTTGGGAAACTTCTGGCCCAGGAACAACAACCCGTAAACCACGGAAGGAATGAGGAAACAACCCAGTTGCACTTTCCAGCTTTGCGTGCTCAGACTGCTGTGAATCAGCGCGCCCACCACCAAACCCGCGGGCCAGGAGGCATGCAGGATGTTGAGATAGTGCGCCCGGTTGTTGGGGAACAGGGTGGCCACCAGCGGATTGGCGACCGCTTCCAGCGTGCCGTTCGCCATGGCGAACAGGAACGTCCCGGTCCAGAGATACAGGAAGGCCGTTTGGGCGGACATGCCGTCCATCGCGCCGAACGCCACCAAGGCGGAGATCACGTGCAGCAGGAAGGCGGTGGCCACAAGTTTGCCATAACCGATCTTGTCCACGATCACGCCGCCGATGATGATGCCGAAGCAGAAGCCGGTGAAACCGGCGCCGCCGATGAGACCCACTTGCAGGTTCGTGAAATTGAAGGCCTTGACCCAGTCGTCGAAGATGCCGCCGCGAATGGACAGGCCGACGCCGGCGGCGAAGATCGCCATGAAACCGGCAAAAAGCAGGCGCTTGGCGTTGGAGGTTGTGGAAGGGATAATGGTACTGCCGTTAGCCATAAGTTAGTTGATTAGGTTGAGTTTAATTGCGGAAGTCGGGCAATTTGACCACTTCTCCACCCCGCATGGCCGATTCATGGGCGCAGATGCCGGCACAAGTCCAGTTCACGGATTGATACACATCCGGGAACGAGGGCCGGCCTTCGACGATACTCATCAGGAATTCGTTCGCCAGGTGGGGATGCGAGCCGCCATGGCCGCCCCCCTGGATGAACGAGAGGTGCGCGTGTTCATCGTCATACACGCCCTTCGTGGTGAACCGCTGGATGGGTTCGGGCAGCAGGCGCGCGTAATCCGGCACCTTGACCTTTTCCACCTTTTCACCCCCCACATGCAGGGTCGGGTCCTCGCCCTCCACCAACTGCCATTCGAACGAGGTCTTGTCCCCGTAAACATCGAAGCTCTCCGTGTACTGGCGGGCCGCGTTGAATAGGAACCGCGTGACTTCAAAACCCACATCCTGGTTGCGAATCTTGAAATGCGCGGTTTCAAAGGAGAACGGCGAGCCATACTTGGCGATCAAATTCTCCGCAATCCGTCCGGAACCGATGCAGGAGACGTAATCCGCCTCCCCTTTCACGATCGCCAGACAGGGGCTGATGCAGTGGGTCGCATAATGCATGGGGGGAAGGCCTTCCCAATACCCGGGCCAGCCGTCCATGTTTTGCAGATGCGAACCGCGCATGAACTGAATCCGGCCCAACTTGCCCGTGTCCCGCAATTCCCGCACATACAGGAACTCGCGGGAATACACGACCGTCTCCATCATCATGTAGTTCTTGCCCGATTTCTTGGCGGCCTTGACGATTTGCCGGCATTCCTCGGGCGTGGTGGCGGCGGGCACCGTGCAGGCCACGTGTTTGCCCGCTTTCAGCGCGGCGATGCTCTGCGGGGCGTGCAAATGGATGGGGGAATTAATGTGGACGGCGTCCACCGCTGGATCCGCGAGCAACTCCTCAAAGCTGGTGTAACGGCGTTCAATGCCATACTGGTTGCCCACCTGGTCCAGTTTTTCGCGCGTGCGCTGGCAAATCGCGTACATGTTGGCATTGGGATGCCGCTGGTAAATGGGAATGAACTCCGCCCCAAAGCCCAGTCCCACGATGGCCACATTGATCTTTTTGTCGCTCATTAGTCGTTCCGCAAGTGTGCCGGAACGCAGGGTATCCTTCGGGAAACCCGGGCTACGGCGATTGAGTTGGAATCAAAGCAGCATCCGCCGAACTGTCAATCGGAATCTTGCCCGGGTAGCCATTTTCTGCCCCCCGTGCAAGTTTGCCCGGCTGCTTTTCCGCGATCCGGGGCGGGCGGAGGATTTTGTCCCGGGAACCTTGCTAGCTGCCTGGCGCGGAGGTCAATCCCCCGCCGCCAGCGCTACTAGTAACTCCCGGGCCAGCGATTCGTAGTGGGGCAGGGAATTGTAGAGCTGGGCGGAGACCCGCAACAGGCGTTTGGGCGGGGCCGGCCAGGGCATGAGCGGGACTTCGATGCCCGCCGACCGCCGCAAACGCTCCTGCAGGGGAAATTCAAAGACGGGCGGAGTCGGCCAGCCATGGGCGGGAGCGTCTGGCAGCGGCACGGCCGCCAGGGAGCCGATATTGGCGTCCGGACAGGGCGCGGGGATATGCAAGGCGGCGCAGAGCAGGTCCCGGGCGGCGAGCGCCAGAGCCCGGTTGCGAGCCATGACGGCGGGCCAGCCACCGGGCAGGAGGGATCCGATATAGCGAATCGCTTCGGGAACACTCAGGCAGGCGGAAGGATCCCACGTTCCCGGCCAGCCGAATTCGATGAGGTAGCGCGATCGGTCGGTCCGGGCCGAATTGGCCCCGTGGCTGATCACCAGCGGGCGGATCGGAAGCTGCCGATCCCGGCGGACATACAGAAAAGCCGCGCCCTTGGGGGCGCACAGCCATTTGTGCAGGTTGCCGGTGTAATAGGTGGCGCCCAGGGTCCGCAAGTCGAGCGGGAGCATGCCCGGCGCGTGCGCGCCATCCACCAGCAAGTCCACTCCGCGTGCGGCCAGTTCCGCGGCCAGGCGCGCGACGGGCAGGACCAGGCCGGTTTGGCTCACGATGTGGTCCAACAAGACCAACCGGGTGTGGGGTGTCAGGCCGGCAAGCACCGCGTTCACCACCTGGTCGTCATGGGTCAGGGGAAAGGGAATCTCCACGACCACCACCCGGGCGCCTTGGCGGCCGGTGGCATAATTGGCGGCATTGCGGCAGGCGTTGTATTCCTGGTTCGTTACCAGGATTTCCGCCTCCGGCCCGAAATCGAGGGAACGGAGCACCGTGTTAACCCCGGCGGTGGCGTTCGGCACGAAAACGACATCCTCCGCGTCCGCCCCCAGGAATCCCGCGAGGGCGGCGCGCGCCTGGTCCAGCAGGGGTTCCAGATCGCGGGCGAGGAATTGCAGGGGCTGCCGCTCCAGGCGGTCACGGATTCCGCGTTGGAAGTCCAGCACCGGGATTGGGCAGGCGCCAAAGGCCCCGTGGTTGAGGAAGGTCACCTTGGGGTCGAGCAGCCAGTTCCCCGGCGAGCACGCCGGGCCGGTCAAAAGGGAGCGTTCAATATTCATAAGCCAGCCACGCGGCGATGATCGCCACGGCCCGTAGCATACCGGTTTGGCGGGCTGCGGCAAGCCCGGGCGGAGCGCGGCGGTGCGCCCCCAAATCCCATTTTGCCGTCTGGTCAGGGGAGTCGGCCGATGCTAAATTGCGGGAGATAATGACACAGCCATCCGTTCTTCCCCCCACCCCGGGGCGCGGCGCCGCTCCGACCAACCCACCGGACGGGTTTCTCCCGGCGCAATTTTCCCGCCCCGTTGCTTTACGATTCCGCACCGCCGTGCGCCGGTTCGCGGTCCTTCTCCTGTTCGTGGCGGAGAGTCTGCGCGGAGCCAACATGACGCCCATCAATGTGACTGGGTACAATTTGGATGTGGTGGTGGAAAGTAGTGCCGGCAGTCCGCCCTTCAGCGCCTACGCGGTCGAGTTCGCCCCCGGCGAGGGCAATGTTTATTACCAGCACGGTCTCACCGGCTATGGGAATGGCCTGCCGGCCACCAACTCGTTTGTCAGCGGGGTGGGGGATGGCACCACCTTTCAATTCCAACCCTACACGGCGAAAAACGCGCTGGTGCTGAGCTCGACCACGGGCTTGACCAGCGGCAAGCTCACCCTGGTGACCCCGGCCATTTACCGTCGCATCGCCGTGATCGCCAATTCCGCCAACGGCGATACCACCGGGCTGGCCAACCTCACCCTGAATTTCAGCGATGGTTCGACCCTCGCTGCCAATTACTTCGCGCCGGATTGGTTTAACGCGCCCACCAACGTCGCTTTGGGAGGGGTGGACCGGATCAATGTCACCAGCGGGGCGATCACCAGTCCCGGTTCCGGCAACCCGCGCTTCTACCAGACCACCATTAACATCGCCGCCCTGATTACCGGCACCAACAAGGTCCTCACCAGCATTACCTTCGCCCGGGCGAATGTGGCCAGTGCCACGGGAATTTTTGCGGTCAGCGGCGAATTGGCGGTGGCCTTGCCGCAGTCGCCCGCCGTCATTACCGCATCCCCCGCGAACGTGCAAACCACCGAATTTGCCTCCGCCTCCTTCACCGCGGCGGTGGGGGGCAATCCCTTCCCCACGCTGCAATGGTACCGCAATGGCGCTCCCATCCCGGCCGCCACGAATCTGTCGTATTCCTTTCCCACGGCGTTCACCAACAACAACGAAGCCTTCTATCTCATCGCCGCCAACGTGGCCAGCAATGTGAACTACCGCGCCACCAGCGCCGTGGCCACCCTCACGGTCACCCCGGTGGCCAAGCCGATCGCGGTCACCGGTTTCAATGCCGACCTGGTGGTGGAGAATACCGCGGTCGGTCCGCCGTACACGGCCTATGCGGTCGAACTGAATCCCAACGAGGGCAATGCCTTTTACCAGGCCGGCCTGCGGGGCACCTCGTACGGCTTGCCGGTTTCGGGCGCGATTATCAGCGCCGTGGACGGCACCCGGTTCCAGCTCCAGCCCTACACGAACAACAATGCCCTGGTGTTGAGCAGCGACACCGGGACCAACGCCGGGACCCTCACGCTGAACGCTCCGGGTGTTTACAGCACCATTGCCATCCTGGCGAATTCCGCCTCCGGGGGCGGCCAGGCGAACGTCATGCTGCAATTCAGCGACGGCACCACTTACCTGACGAATTACTACGCTCCGGACTGGTTCGGCAATACCGGGTACGCCCTGAGCGGATTCGAGCGCCTGCCGCTGGCCGGCGGAGCCACGCAGGGCGCCCCGGACAATCCGCGCTTCTACCAGACCACGATTGATCTGAACGCCACGCTGGGAGCCGCCAACCGGCCCCTCACCGCCCTCACTTTCAGCCAGGCCTCGGCGGGCGCCACGGCCATTTACGCGCTCAGCGGTTTTGTGGGACCGCAGACCCCGCCCGTCATTCTGACCCAACCCGCCAATCTCACCGTCACCGAACTGGCTCCGGCCACTTTCACCGCCGGCCTGGGGGGAAACCCCTTTCCCACGGTGCAATGGTACCAGTATGGCACCCCGCTGGCCGGGGCGACGAACCTGACTTACACCATTCCCGCCACCCCGCTCGCCTACAGCGGGTCCACTTTTCGTTTCGTGGCTTCCAACCTCGCCAGCAATGTTCATTACAGCGTCACGAGCAGCGTCGTGACATTGACGGTTACGGCCGATCACACTCCGCCCTTGCTGCTCGGCGCGCAATCGCTTGGGCTCAACCAGATTCAGGTGCAATTCTCCAAACGGGTCACCGCCGCCACCGCCACCAATCTCGCGAATTACACTCTTACCGGTACGAATGGCGCGGTCACGCTGGTGCGCGGCAGCCTGGACGCCAGCCAGAGTAATGCGTTAATCACGGTCAGTTCGCTGATCGATGGCGCGCCCTACACGGTAACGGTGAACCGGGTGGCGGACCAGACCGCGGCGGCCAATTTGATTGGGACCAACTCCCAGGCAACCTTCGTGGCCAGCGCGTTCATTCCGTTTGCCGTGGGTTCCCCGGCGCCGGGCAGCGGTCAGGCGCGGGTGCCGGGCGGGCTGAACGTCACGGGCGGGGGCGCGGACATTGGTGGTACCGCCGACCAGTTTCAGTTCGGCTACCAACTGCTGAGCGGCGATTTCGATTTGAGCGTGGGACTCACCGGCCTCAGCCTTGCCGACGTCTGGGCCAAGGCCGGGCTCATGGCCCGCGAAAGTCTGGCCGCGGGCGCGCGCTTCACCGCCACGCTGGCCACGCCGGTCATGAATGGCTGCTTTTTTTCGTACCGGCCCACCACCAATGGACCGAGCGCCACGGCGGGCACCTTTCCGGATAATTATCCCAACACCTTCCTCCGGCTGAAACGCACGGGGAATACCTTCACCGGTTTTGCGGGCTATGACGGCCAGACCTGGCAGCAGCTCGGGACCACGAACCTGCCCATGGGCAGTGCAATTTATGTCGGACTGGCCGTCAGCAGCCATAACTCCGCCGGAACCAGCACGGCCCGGTTCCTGGATGTCGCGGCGGTGACTACCAACAACGTCATCGGCGTGGCGATCAATCCGCATGAACCATTGGGCCCCTGTGCGCGCACCACGCAAATCGCCATTTCCGAAATCATGTATAAACCGGCTCCCCGGCTGGATGGCAACAACCTGGAATACCTGGAATTATACAATTCCAATCCCTGGCTCCAGGATATCAGCGGCTACCAACTGACCGGGGGAAGTATCAGTTACACCTTTCCCCCGGGCACGATCATGGCGGGCGGTTCTTTCCTGGTGGTGGCGGCCTCTCCGGCCGGCATGCAAAATGTTTACGGCATCACCAACGTCATGGGACCCTACTCGGGCAGCCTGAAAAAATCCGGTACCATTCAGTTGAATGATGAACAGGGCGCGGTATTGCTGGTGGTGCCTTATTCCAACGTCCGGCCCTGGCCGGTGGGCACCGATGGCTCCGGGCATTCGCTCGTGTTGGGCAATCCGACTTACGGCGAAGGGGATCCCCGCGCCTGGGATATCAGCGATATCGCGGGCGGATCACCCGGGCAGGCCGAGGCCTTCCGTCCGAGCCCGCTGCGCAATGTGGTGCTGAATGAAATTCTCGCCCATGCGGAAACCGCCGGAGTGGCAACATTTGTCGAATTGTATAATCACAGCCTCGGAACCGTGGATCTTTCGGGCTGTATTTTGACCGATGACCCGGCGACCAACAAAGTCGTGCTGCCGGCCGGCACGGCCATCGCGCCCGGTGGCTTTCTGGCGCTCGCTCCGCCCCAACTCAATTTCCCGCTCAATCCCGCCGGCGGGACGGTCTATTTCATCAAGCCGGACGGCAGCCGCATCCTCGACGCTTTGCAATACGAGGCGCAGCCCAACGGGGTTTCCTTCGGACGATCGCCGGATGGCGCGAACGATTATTACTTCCTCAGCGCCGCCTCGCCTGGGACGAACAATCCCGCCCCCGTTAACGGAGCGGTGGTGTTGAACGAGTTGATGTACGACCCCATTTCGGGCGACGACGCGGATCAATACCTGGAAATCTACAACCAGGGCACCAACCGCGTTGACCTGGGGGGCTGGCAGTTGGTCTCTGGAGTGTCCTTCACCTTTCCGAGCAACACGGTGATCCTCCCGGGTGGCTACCTGGTGGTGGGCTCCGACGTGGTTCATCTCTGGTCCAAATACCCGCAACTCAATGCCACCAACTCCGTGGGCAACTGGGGCGGGCGACTGTCCCACAATGGCGAACGCGTGGTACTCGCCATGCCGCAATCGGTTTTCGGCACCAACACCATTTACGTGGCGGAGGACGAGGTCACCTACGGCGTCGGGGGGCGCTGGGGCGCCTGGTCCGCCGGGGGCGGCAGCAGCCTCGAATTGATTGACCCGCGCGCCAATCACCGCCTCGCCGCCAATTGGGCGGACAGCGATGAGACGCAGAAATCCGCCTGGGTCACAGTGCAAACCACGGGTGTCCTGGATAACGGCGCCAACTACGATCCGTCCATCGATTACGCCCAGATCGGTTTGCTGGATTCCGGGGAATGTCTTGTGGACAACATCGAGGTCGATGATGTCAATGGCATCAATTATGTGCTGAATCCCGATTTCGAGTCCGGCCTCAATAACTGGTCGCTCCAGGGTTGCCTGGTCCGGTCGAGTTGGGAGAATTCAGGTTATAATAGTAGTCACTCACTGCATATCCGTTGCAGTGACCGCATGTGGACGGCCGTCAATTCCTGCCAGGTGGCGCTGGGCCCCAACTCGCTGGCGGCGGGCCAGACGGCCACCTTGCGCTTCAAGGCCCGCTGGCTGCGCGGATGGAACGAGGCGCTGCTGCGGGTGAATGGTAACTGGCTGGAAGCCACCGCGGCCCTGCCGATTCCTGGCAATTTGGGTACCCCGGGCCTGCCCAACAGCGCGGTCGTGGCGAATGCCGGGCCCGCGCTGTACCAGGTCACGCATTCCCCCACCGTGCCCGCCGCCGCGCAGGCGGTGGTGGTCTCCGCCCGGGTGCATGATCCAGATGGCGTGGCTGGAATCACCCTGAATTACCGTCTCGACCCCGCCACGAGTTACACCACTGTGCCGATGAAAGACGACGGCACCGGCGGTGATGCCGTGGCGCGGGACGGGATTTACAGCGCGACCATTCCCGGGCAGGCGGCCGGCCAGATTGTCGCGTTTTACCTCGCGGCCACCGACACGCGCTCTGCCAGCACCCGCTTTCCCGCCCTGCTCAACGACAATGCCCCGGTGCGGGAAGGGGTGATCCTGTTTGGCGACGGCAATCCGGCCGGCAGTTTCGGGGTTTACCATTTGTGGATCACCCAAACCAACGCCACCCGCTGGACCAGTCTTTCGGACCTCAGCAACGAGGCGCACGACTGCACCTTCGTCAACGGCGGGCGGGTGGTTTACAATATGCAGGCCCGGTTTGCCGGCAGTCCGTTCCACCAGGAATTCGACACGCCGTACGGCAATCTGTGCCATTACAAGTGGATCTTCCAGGACGATGACAAGTTCCTCGGCGCCACCGATTTCAACAAAATTCATTACCCGGGAAACAGTCCGGGGGATGAAGCGAGCCTGCAGCGCGAGCAGACCAGTTACACTTTCATGCGGGCGCTCGGCGTTCCGTGGCTGGCGCGGCGCTATGTGGCGGTTTATGTGAATGGCAACCGGCGCGGCCTGCTGATGGAAGACAGCCAGGTGCCGACGAGCGACATGGTGAAGGAGTATTTCCCCAATGACACCACCGGTTACTTGTACAAAATGCAACCGTGGTTTGAGGCGGCACCCTTTCCTTCCGGGGCCACGATCGGGGTGTCGCCGCAGTCCTTTTGCTACCTGGGGAATTACACCACCACCGGCGGCGTGAAGAAGACGGCGCGTTACCGGTATAATTTTTTGGTGCGGCGCACGGCCGATTCCGCCAGCAACTTTACGAATGTCTTTTCGCTCGTGGATGCGGCCAATTCCTACGCCACTCCAAACTACGTGGCGAACCTCGAGAACATCGCCGACATGGAAAACTGGATGCGTGTTTTTGCGGGCAACCACGCGGCTGGCAATCTGGATTCCGTCGGCTCCATCGTGGCCCAGAATATCTACGGCTATATCGGCACCCAGGGCACCCGCTACTCCTTGATGATGTGGGATTTGAACATTGATTTGGGCGGTCCCCAGTCCTGGGGCCCCGGCCAGAACCTGTTCGCAGTGAGCGACCCCGTCGTGGGGTATATGTTCAATAACCCCACCTTTCGTCGGATGTATTGGCGCGCCTTGGAGGAGTTGGTGAAGGGTCCGCTTGCGCCCGGGGCCAGCGCACCGTTGCTGAATGGCAAATACAATGCCTTCGTCGCCAACGGCCTGGCCGTCGAAAATCCGCAATCAGCCATGCTGCCCTGGATCACCCAGGCCGGCACCAGCATTGCGGCGCAATTGGCGGTGGAAAATACCACCAACTTCACGGTGAATCCCCCCACGGTCGGCAACAACCTGGCCACTGTCAGCGGTTCCGCGCCTGTGGTGGTGCAGACCATTCTGATCAACGGGGCTGCCTGGCCGCTTATCTGGACCTCCGTGACAACTTGGACGGCCCAGGTTCCGCTGGCTCCCGGCACCAACAACCTGGTCGTTGTCGGGGTGGACCGGCATGGCCAGCAGGTTGCGGGCGCAACCGGGGCGGTGACCGCGGTTTACAACGGTCCGACCGCCGTCGTGGCCGGCGCGCTGGTCATCAGCGAAATCATGGCCAATCCCGCGGTGCCGCAGGCGGAATTCCTGGAATTTTACAATGCTTCCAGCACCAACGCGCTGGATCTTTCCGGTTGGCAAATCGCGGGTCTGGCCTACACCTTCCCGCCGGGTTCCCTGCTCACAGCCAACAGTTACCTGGTCCTTGCGGCCAATCGCGCCGCCTTCGCCGCCGCCTATGGCGCCACCAACCTGGTTTTTGACACCTTTAACGCCCCGCTGCCACCGGCGGGCACGACCCTTGCCCTGCTACCGCCCCCCGGGTTGGCTTCCGGAGCGATGGTGTCGCCGGTCCACTATTCCCCGGCTTTGCCGTGGCCCACCAACGTCAATGGCAATGGCTTCTCGCTGCAACTCGTGGATGCCCGCCAGGATGTCTGGCGTCCAGCCAACTGGCGTGCCGCCCTGGCAACTCCTGGCCAGCCGAACCCGCTGGCCGCCGTGCTGCCAACTTTCCCCCCGCTCTGGCTCAACGAATTGCAACCGGACAATCGCACCGGCATCACCAATGGCGCCGGCCAGCGGACCCCCTGGCTTGAAATCTACAATCCTTCCCCGAACCCGGTGTCCCTCACCGGCCTCTTTCTGTCGGGCACGTGCACCAACCTCACCCAATGGCCTTTCCCGCCGGGTGCAATAATCAACCCCGGTCAATTCAAGGTGATTTTCGCGGACGGCCAGACCAACCTCGCCACCGCCAATGAACTGCACGCCAGCTTCACGCTGCCTCCCGGCCGTGGAGCGCTGGCCTTGAGCCGGGCCGACGGCGGGATTTCCCGAGCCCTGGATTTTGTGGATTACGCGAATGTGCCCACCAATTTTTCCTATGGGTCCGTGCCGGATGGTCAGAGTTTCAATCGGGAGTTGCTCTTTGCCGCTACCCCAGGAACTACGAACAGCACCGCCGGCGCGCCTGGATCCTTTATTGCCTATACCACCGAGGGAGCCGTTTACTCCCAGGATTTTGACAGCCTCCCCAATCCCGGTCCGGTTTCGGTGAACACCGGCAACCCGGTCACCATCGGGGGCGTAACCTACACGCTCGCCAATCCGTTTGACTTTGCCGGCCCACCGGATGCCGCCGGTGCCCAGGGCGGCGCCGGGATTTCCAGCCTCGCTGGTTGGTATGGGATGGCGGATCCGGCTGCCTCCGTCGGGGTTCGGTTTGGGGCCACGGATGGCGATCAGACCACCGGCGGCATCCTCAGCTTTGGCCTGCCCAACAGCAACAACCGGGCGCTCGGACTACTGGCGACGACTTCGACCGGCTTCACCGCTTTCGGGGTTAAATTCGTCAATGAAACCGGCGTGGGGCTGGGCTACATCAATCTGGATTTTCAAGGCGAAGTTTGGCGGCAGTCGGACCGGGCCAAGGCGCTGACGTTCCATTACTGGATCGACCCGACCGCGACGAACACCCTGACCACCAACATTACCCAACTCCTGCCGGCCTTGAATGTCACGATCCCCACCGCTTCGACCGCTGGGGGAGGCGTGGCGGTCAATGGCAATCTGCCGGGGAACCAAAGCAAACCGGGACTGGTCAACCAACCCGTGCTGCTCTGGCCGCCCGGCGGGGCGCTCTGGTTAGTCTGGGAAATGCTGGACCCGACTGGCAAGGCGCAGGGCTTGGGAATTGATAATCTGAATTTCTCCGCCACCAGCCAGCCGCAAGCTGTGACCGGCCCAGCCGTGAGTCTGAACCCACGGGGCGGGAACCTGGTTTTGACCTGGCCGACCTTGCCGGCCCGGACCTATCAAATGCAGTTCACCACCAATCTGGTTCAGCCAGTTTGGATCCCCGTGGGCAGCCCCCAAATCGGAACCGGCCAGCCGCTGGGTTTCACCAACAATTCCCCGGCGGGATTGCCCGCCGGCTTTTATCGCCTGCAGGTGACGCGCTAATCGAAAATCCATTCCGCAATAGTTGCAAATGGGCGGAATGGAATTAGTGTGGGGCATGGGTGATTCCAAGAAGAAACCGGGCCCTCCGCCGGCGAATGAAAACCCGGATTCCGGGCCTTCATTGACCGGGGATCTGCTCTCGCACGAGGAGTTGGAGGCGCTTTCCACGCTCCAACTCGTGGACCTGATCGCCGGCAAACTGCCTCCGCGCCATACCTCCCTGATGGACCTGATCTACCTCCGCGACCGCATCGTGGCCCTCGAGGAGATGAACGATCAGGCCCGTCAGGCGTTGGAAAAGCTGGACGAAATCGTGGAAAAGCTCCGATCCCCGGCCTTCCGGATCGGCACTTTTCTGTTGCCCGTGGACAATGACAAAGCCCATGTCTGCCTGGGCGGAACGGATTACGTCTGCCGCGTGGATCCCAAAATCCCGCTGGCCAGTTTGCAGGTTGGGCAACGGGTTTTGTGCAACGAGGCTTTTGCCGTGGTCCAGGGGCTTGGTTTTGACCGCAACGGCCCAATTGTGCGGATCGATGAGCTCCTTTCCGACGGCCGGCTCCGGATCGGGCAGGAAGCGGGCGCCAATTCGCTGGTACTCTTGCGCTCCGCCTTGCTGGCGAAGGAAAAACTCAAATCCGGGATGGAGGTGCGGTTGGATGTCAACCAACGCGTGGCGCTCGAAGTCATCGGCATGGGCCGGCGGGTGGAGCGGGCGCTCGAAACCGTGAGCGAATTGCCGTGGTCGGCCATCGGCGGGCAGACCGAGGCGGTGCAGGCGATTCGGGATACGATCGAATTGCCGTTCCTGCACCGCGAATTGTTCCAGCGCTTCAACCACACCGTACCCAAGGGCTTCCTGCTGCACGGTCCGCCCGGTTGCGGCAAGACCCTGCTCGGCAAGGCCACCGCCTACAATTTGCGCCAGCAACTCAAGACGCAGACGGGGGTGGACCATCCCGAGTTTTTCCTGCACGTCAAAGGACCGGAAATTCTCAACATGTGGGTGGGCGAATCCGAACGGCAGGTGCGCGACTTGTTCAACCAATGCCGCGAGCGGGCCCGGGACGGCGCGCTGGCTTTCCTGTTCATCGACGAGGCGGAATCCATTCTTGGCACCCGCCGCTCCGGCCGGTTCAATAGCATTCTGAGCACCCTGGTCCCGATGTTCTGCACCGAAATGGACGGCATCGAACCCTTGCAAAACGTGGTGGTGATCCTGGCCTCCAATCGCGCCGATCTTATCGATCCCGCCATCCTTCGGCCCGGACGCATCGATCGCAAGATCCGGGTGAAGCGCCCGGATCAGGCCGGCGCCCAGGCCATTTACGAGATCTATTTGCCGGAGACGTTGCCCCTGGCCGAACCCCGGGCCGATCTGGCCCGCGTCATCACTGAGGCCCATTTCGCGCGCACTCCCGCCAATCAATTCCTGGAAATCGTATTTCGCAGTGGCAAAAAGGATTTCCTTTATCGCGGGGACCTGGCCAGCGGCGCGATTATTGCCGCCGTGGTGGAACGGGCCAAGAGTCTGGCCATCAAACGCGCCATTGAAACCAGTCGGGAAACCTTTATCACGCGCGACGATCTCCTGCTCGCCCTGCAACGCGAATACGGGGAAAATGATCTCTTTCCGCCGACTGATGTCACGGAAGACTGGCTGAAACTCACCGATTTTGATCCCGAAAACGTGATCAAGCTCGGACCGGTCCGGCCGGTCAAGCGGGACAGTTCCACGGGCGGCATGGTGTGACCCGCCTTTTCCCTACCCACGCGCGGGATTTTGTCCTTAAATTCCGCGCATGAATTCGGATCTCAATGGAAAAGTGGTGGTCGTCACGGGGGCCGCCGGGGGCATCGGTTCGGCCATTGCCCGCGGCTTCGCCGAGGAGGGCGCGCAACTGGTCATCCATTGCCGATCCAATCGCACCGGGGCCGCCGCCCTCGCGGCCGAATTGCGGCCCGCCGAGCCCTTGATCTTACGTGCCGACCTGACGCGCGAAGCCGAGGTCAAACGCCTGTTTGCCGCCGCGGTAAAGCGATTTGGTCGCTTGGATGTGCTCGTCGCCAATGCCGGGGCTTGGGAGTCCCGGGATATCCCCTTGCACGAAATGTCCCTGCGGCAATGGCGCGCCACTTTCGACAGCGTGCTGACTTCCGCGTTTTTGAGCTTACGGGAGTTTCTCCGGCTCGTGGCCAAACAAGGCCAGGGCAATGCCGTGCTGATCGCCTCAACGGCCGGGATTTTTGGCGAAGCGGGGCACGCGGATTATGCCTCCGCGAAGGCCGCCATGGCCCATGGCCTGACCCTCACCCTGAAAAACGAGATCGCCCGGATCGCGCCCCACACCGCGGATTACTGCGGTGGCCGGGTGAACTGCGTTTGCCCGGGTTGGACCGCGGTCCCGCGAACGGCCGGAAAACTTGGCGATGCCGCCACGGTTCGCAAAGTCACCGCCACCATGGCGCTGCCCAAGATTGCCCGGCCCACGGACATCGCCAATGCCACCGTCTTCCTGGCCTCCGACCGGTTGGCGGGACATATCACCGGACAAACCCTCACCGTCGCCGGCGGCATGGAAGGCCGGTGGTTGTGGCGGCCCGAAGAAGTGGACCCCGGAATTGCCTGACACTCGGCTGCATGAACTTTGAATTTGCCACGGCCACCCGGATCATTTTCGGCGCCGGCTCCATCCGTCAGGCCGGTACGCTCGCCCGCGAGTTTGGCAGCCGCGCTTTGCTCGTCACCGGACGCCACCCCGATCGCGCCGAAACATTGCTCGCCTCGTTGCGCGCCGCCGGAGTTGCCACGGAGTTATTCCCCGTTTCCGGGGAACCAGATTTGGCCACCGTGGAGACGGGCGTTTCCGTTGCCCGGACGTTCGGTGCTGAATTGGTCATCGGCTGCGGTGGCGGCAGTGCGCTGGATGCTGGCAAAGCCATCGCAGTGCTGTTGACCAATCCGGGGGCATTGCTCGATTACCTCGAAATCATCGGGCGCGGCCAGGCCTTGACCCGTCCGCCGGCCCCCTTTTTGGCCATCCCCACCACGGCCGGCACCGGATCGGAAGTCACCCGCAATGCCGTGCTGGCCTCGCCCGTCCACCGGGCCAAGGTCAGCCTCCGGAGTCCGCTGATGCTACCCAAGGTGGCTTTGGTCGATCCTGAACTCGCGCATGATTTGCCCCCGACAATCACCGCCAGCACGGGTTTGGACGCACTCACCCAGTTGATCGAACCGTTCGTCTGCACCCGGGCCAACCCCCTGACGGATGCCTTCTGCCGCGACGGTATCCCCCGCGCTGCGCGGTCCTTGCCCGTCGCTTGCCGGCCCGGCACCCATCCCGACGCGCGCGCAGACATGGCGCTCGCCAGCCTATTGAGCGGGCTTGCCCTGGCCAACGCCGGGCTCGGGGCCGTTCACGGTCTCGCCGGGCCGCTGGGCGGCGAGTTTCCCGCGCCCCATGGGGCGGTTTGCGCCATTCTCCTGCCGCTGGTCATGGCCGCGAATTTGCGGGCGCTCGCCGAACGGCAACCGTCCAGTGTCGCCCTTGTGCGCTACGAGTTGGTCGCCCGACTGCTCACCGGCAATCCCGCGGCTTCCGCGGCGGAGGGCGTTGCCTGGGTTCGCGAATTGGTCGCCCGCCTGGCCATCCCGCCGTTGCGCCAGTATGGCGTCACCGGGGAACTCTGCGCCGGCGTCGTTGCCAAAGCCGCCCAGGCCAGCAGCATGAAAGCCAACCCCGTGGTGCTCACCGCTGCCGAATTGCTGGAGATTCTCGAGCAAGCGCTTTGATTCCCGGGCCTAGCAGCCTGTTGAAATAATCGTCAAAAAGCGCGATAATTGTATCGCCTAATACTATAAGTAAGCTAATATGTTGATGTGTTTGAAACGCATTGTTTGCCGCCTCAGGAACTCTTCGTTGCGACTTCCCAGCTAGTGCG
>CAIXFN010000059.1 GCA_903918755.1 uncultured Pedosphaera sp. | reverse complement strand
CGTCGCTACGCTCCGACCACCGCAAACCCTCGACCAAGGGCTGGTATTCCAAAGCGAAAGGGCTGTCTCATTTTGAACTCGCAGCCGTCTCCTTTTGTACCCGCCCCGACACAAAATTCTTGAACAACCCTGTGACGAAATGGTCCCTGCACGGGACGCGCAGCCTGCACCGGGAAGGTGAGGGCAACCCCTTCTAAAATTGAAGTCCATGTTATGCAATTCGCGCAACATGGTTGACATTTTACCCCTGAAGAAGCACCGGCAAGGTTTTTCAACCGGCGCCGGTTGGCATCGAGGAACTCCCCTCACCCCTCAGGGGAGCATCTCCTCGAAGTCTCGTCCGGGCGCGCCGGCACTGCAACGGGCGCCACCCCACGGGCCACGGCCTCAAGGCAGATTGGTCCGGCCCATCAGGTAACGGTCACATTCGCGCGCCGCTCCCCGGCCTTCATTGAACGCCCAGACCACCAAACTCTGCCCGCGCCGGGCATCCCCGGCGGCAAAGACGCCCTTCAAATTGGTCGCAAATTTGTTGTGCTCGGCCTTCGCATTCGACCGCGGATCGCGCTCCACTCCCAGTTGCTCGAGCAACGGCTGTTCCGGCCCGAGAAATCCCATGGCCAACAGGACCAACTGCGCTGGCCGCACTTTTTCCGTTCCCGCCACCGGCTGGGGAACAAACTGGCCCTTTTCATTCTTTGTCCACGTGACTTCAACCGTGTGCACCGCCTTGACGTGTCCGGTCTCATCGCCCTCAAATTTCGTCGCCGTGGTAAGATACACCCGGGGATCGGCGCCAAACTTGGCCGCCGCTTCCTCCTGCCCGTAATCCATTTTGTAAACCTTGGGCCATTCCGGCCACGGATTGTCCTTGGCCCGTTCCTGCGCTGGCCGGGGCAGGATTTCCACCTGCACCAGGCTTTGGCAGCCATGCCGCATGGAAGTGCCCACGCAATCCGTTCCCGTATCCCCGCCCCCGATCACCACCACGTCTTTGCCCAGGGCGTTGATCGGACTCCCGCCTGCCACCTTGTCGAGCACACTCCGGGTGTTGGCGTGCAGGAATTCCATCGCGAAATGAATCCCTTTCAAGGACCGGCCTTCGATGGGCAAATCCCGGGGCTTCGTCGCCCCGGTGCAGAGCACCACCGCGTCAAATTCCTGCAGCAACTTTTCGGCGGGATAATTCCGGCCCACTTCCGTGTTCGTGAGGAAGGTCACTCCTTCCTTGGCCAGCAAATCCACGCGGCGCTGGACCGTTCCTTTGTCCAACTTCATGTTGGGAATGCCGTACATCAGCAACCCGCCCACCCGGTCGGCCCGCTCAAACACCGTGACCCAATGTCCCGCCCGATTCAATTGGGCCGCCGCGCTCAACCCGGCGGGTCCCGATCCCACCACCGCCACCTTTTTGCCCGTGCGGACGGCGGGCGGTTCCGCCACGACCCACCCCTCTTCCCATCCCTTGTCCACGATGGAGCACTCGATGTTTTTGATGGTCACCGGCGGATTGGAAATCCCCAGAACACAGGAACCTTCACAAGGCGCGGGACAAACCCGGCCGGTGAATTCTGGAAAATTGTTGGTTTTGTGCAACCGCTCCAACGCCTCCCGCCACAAGCCCCGGAATACCAGGTCGTTCCACTCCGGAATCAGGTTGTTAATGGGGCAACCCGAGGCCATCCCGCTGATCAGCGTACCCGTGTGGCAAAAAGGAATCCCGCAATCCATGCAGCGGGCCCCCTGGTCCTGGAGTTTCTTCTCGTCCAGGTGGAGGTGAAATTCGTTCCAGTCCCGAATCCGTTCCAAGGCGGTACGGTCCAGGGGCAGCTCACGCAAATACTCAATAAAGCCTGTCGGTTTTCCCATTCTAGTTGTCCGTTAGTTAAAAAAGTCAGCGATTTATTTCATCCCGGGATGATCTTGGGTCGGCGCGCGGGCGGCTTTCCTCCCACCGCGCTGACGGACCCCCGGCCCCGAATCCTAGCCGCCTCCCACCCGGGAAACGTCTTTCGCATTGTCGTTGAAGGCAGCCATCAAGGCTTCCTCCCCGCTCAATCCGGCCGCCGTCACCCGGCGGATGGATTCCAACATCCGCTTGTAATCCTTGGGCATCACTTTCACGAATTTCGGGGCAAATTCCTCCCACAGCGCCAGGATCTTGAACGCCCGCTGGCTCCGGGTGTACTCCGCGTGCCGCTGAATCAGCAAGCGCACTTCCTCCGCTTCGGCCGCGTCCTCAAATTTCTCCAGCGCCACCATCTGCTGATTGCAATTCCGCGGGAATTCGCCCGCCTCATCCAGCACATAGGCCACACCGCCGGACATCCCCGCCGCGAAATTTCGTCCCGTCGGTCCCAGGACCACCACCCGCCCCCCGGTCATATACTCACAGCCGTGATCCCCCACGGATTCCACCACCGTATGCAGGCCGCTGTTGCGCACCCCAAACCGCTCGCCCGCCATGCCCCCGATGAAGGCCTCACCGCTCGTCGCGCCATAAAACGCCACATTGCCGATGATGCTGTTCTCCGCCGGCGCAAAGGTCGCGGTCTTGGGCGGGTAGATGATAATCTTGCCGCCGGACAAGCCCTTGCCGACGTAGTCATTGGCATCGCCTTCCAACGTCAGGGTGATTCCATTGGGCATGAACGCCCCGAGACTCTGGCCTGCGGATCCCTTGAAGTTCAATCGGATGGTGTCGTCCGGCAATCCGGCAGCGCCATACCGGCGGGTCAGTTCGCTCCCCAGGATTGTCCCCACGACGCGGTTGACATTGCGGATCGGCAAATCCACGACCACTTTTTCGCCACGTTCCAAGGCGGGGGCGCAAAGCTGCAACAACGCGGTGTTGTCCAGCGCCTTGTCCAGGCCATGGTCCTGCTTCATCTGCTGATACCGGCCCACCTCGTCGCCAACCTTGGGTTGGTAGAGTAACTTCGAGAAATCCAGACCCTTGGCTTTCCAATGCTCCACCGCCACCCGCGCTTCCAGGCGGTCCGTGCGCCCCACCATGTCCGTCAATTTCCGGAATCCCAGTTGCGCCATCAACTCGCGCACCTCCTGCGCGATAAACTTCATGAAATTAACCGCGTGCGCGGGGTCCCCCTTGAAGTTCTTCCGCAGTTCGGGATCCTGGGTGGCCACTCCCACCGGACAGGTGTTCAAATGGCAAACCCGCATCATGATGCATCCCAGCGCCACCAGTGGCGCCGTGGCAAACCCGAATTCTTCCGCCCCCAACAGGGCGGCGACCACCACGTCCCGGCCGGTCTTCAGTTGGCCGTCGGTTTCCACCGCGATCCGGCTCCGCAAGTTGTTGAGCACCAAAGTCTGGTGCGTCTCCGCCAAACCCAACTCCCAGGGAATGCCCGCATGCTTGATGCTCGTCTGCGGCGAGGCCCCGGTGCCGCCGTCAAAACCGCTGATCAAAACGACATCCGCATGAGCCTTTGCCACCCCGGCGGCGACCGTCCCCACGCCCACTTCCGACACCAGCTTCACACTGATGCGCGCATGGTGGTTCGCATTCTTCAGATCGTGGATCAATTCCGCCAGATCTTCGATCGAGTAAATGTCGTGATGCGGCGGCGGAGAAATCAAACCGACGCCCGGCGTCGCATGACGCACCTTGGCCACCCAAGGATACACTTTGCCGCCCGGCAACTGGCCACCCTCACCCGGCTTGGCTCCCTGCGCCATCTTGATCTGCAATTCCTTGGCGTTCACCAAGTAATTGCTGGTGACCCCGAATCGGCCGGAAGCCACCTGCTTGATCGCGCTGTTCCGCGAATCGCCATTGGCGTCGGGCACGAACCGGGCGGGGTCCTCGCCCCCTTCTCCCGTATTGCTCTTCCCGCCAATCCGGTTCATCGCGATGGCCATGCTCTCATGCGCCTCCTGGCTGATCGAACCGAACGACATCGCCCCCGACTTGAACCGCTTCAAAATCGCTTCGACCGTTTCCACTTCCTCGATCGGAATGGGTGTCGGCGCAAATTTCAGATCCAGCAATCCGCGCAACGTCGCATGCTGCTTCAACTGGTCGTTCACCAGTCCGGAATATTCCTTGAAAATCTTGTAGTTATCCGTGCGACAGGCCTGTTGCAGCTTGTGCACGGTTTGCGGACTGAACAAATGCAGTTCGCCTTCCGCCCGCCACTGGTATTGGCCGCCCACATCCAAGGTGTGGCCATTGACCTGACGGTCCGGGAAGGCATGCTGATGCCGGATTTGCACTTCGCGGGCGATCACGTCCAAACCCGCCCCTTCAATCCGTGATGGTGTCCAGGTGAAATACTTGTCGATCACCACCTGCTTCAAGCCGATCGCTTCAAAAATCTGCGCGCCCCGGTAACTCTGGATGGTCGAAATCCCCATCTTCGAAATCACCTTCACCACGCCCTTGACTGCGGCTTTGACAAAATTCTTGCACGCATCCTTGTGCTTGATGTTCCGCAACAATCCCTGCCGGATCATGTCGTCCAGCGTCTCAAACGCCAGGTAAGGATTGATTGCGCCGGCGCCATAGCCGATCAGCAGTGAAAAATGATGCACTTCCCGCGGTTCGCCGGTTTCCAAAACCAATCCCACGCGCGTCCGGGTTCCCTCGCGGATTAAATGATGATGCAATCCCGCCACCGCCAGCAAAGAAGGAATGGGGGCATTTTCCCGGTCAATCCCACGATCCGAAAGGATCAGGATATTGACCCCGTCCGCGATCGCCCGGTCCGCCCGCAAGCAAAGTTCATCCATGGCGGCGGCCAATCCGGCCTCGCCGGCCGCGGCGCGGAAGAGCATCGGCAGCGTCACCGAGCGGAAGCCCGACTCATTGATATGCTTCAGCTTGGCGAATTCCTCGTTGGTCAGGATCGGCGACTTGAGCTCGATCAAGTGCGCGCTTTCCGGTTGAGGATCCAACAGATTGCGCTCGGAACCAATCGTGGTTTCCGCGGAGGTCACGATCTCCTCCCGGATGCAGTCGATCGGCGGGTTGGTGACCTGCGCGAACAGTTGCTGAAAGTAATTAAACAGGTTTTGCGGCTTGTCGGATAACACTGCCACCGGCGTGTCGGTGCCCATCGAACCCACCGCTTCCACTCCATCGCGCGCCATCGGCACCATCAGGATCCGCAGATCTTCAAACGTGTAACCAAACGCCTGTTGTCTCCGCAGAACGGTTTCGTGGCTGGGTTCCGGCAAATGATTGACCTCGGGCAGTTTCGCCAGCTTGACCATGTTCTGGTCCAGCCAGAGCCGGTAAGGGTGCGCCGCCGCAATCTTTTGCTTGATTTCTTCGTCGGCGACAATCCGGCCTTCCTCGGTGTCAATGAGGAACATGCGACCCGGCTGCAAACGTCCCTTGCGCAAAACGCGGTCGGGCGGAATGTCGAGCACGCCGACTTCCGACGCCATGACCACCAGGTCGTCCTTGGTTACATAATATCGCGAGGGTCGCAAGCCGTTGCGATCCAACACCGCCCCGATCATCCGGCCGTCCGTGAAAGCAATTGAAGCCGGCCCGTCCCACGGCTCCATCAGGCAGCTGTGGTACTCGTAAAAAGCCTTTTTCTCCTCGCTCATGCTCTCGTGGTTGGTCCACGGCTCCGGGATCATCATCATGATCGCATGCGGCAGGGAGCGGCCCGCCATGACGAGCAATTCGAGGCAGTTGTCGAACATCGCCGAATCGCTGCCATCGGTGTTGATGATCGGCAGGATCTTCTTCAGATCATCCCCCAGCAGCGGCGATTGGAACAGCGATTCCCGCGCCCGCATCCAGTTGATATTGCCCCGCAGTGTGTTGATCTCCCCGTTGTGGGCGATGTACCGGTAGGGGTGTCCCCGCTCCCAACTCGGAAAAGTATTCGTGGAGAATCGTGAATGCACCAACGCGAGCGCGCTATCCAGATCCGGGTCCGCGAGATCGGTGAAATACTTGCCCACCTGTTCGGTGTTCAGCATCCCTTTGTAAACAAAAGTTTTGTAGGACAGGCTCGCGACGTACCAATATTTGCTCCCGGGAAAACCCGCTCGCCGAATTTCATTGGTAGCCCGTTTCCGGATCACAAACAACTTCCGCTCAAAGGCCGCGTCGTCGGTCAACTTCGGATCCCGGCGGATAAACACCTGCCGCATGGCGGGTTCGGAATCCCGCGCAGTCTTACCGAGCGAGGAGTTGTCCGTCGGCACCAACCGCCAACCAATCACATGCTGGCCTTCCTCGGCCACAATCCGCCCAAAAAGCTGTTCGCATTCCTTCTGCTGGACCGGGTCGGGTGGCAGGTACACCAGTCCCGAACCGTATTGCCCGGCCGCGGGCAATTCTATCCCGGCGGCCGCGCCCGCCTTTTTCAGAAAACCATGCGGCATCTGAATCAGGATGCCGGCTCCGTCCCCCGTGTTTACCTCGCACCCGCAAGCGCCGCGATGATCCAGGTTGAGCAATACTTGAATAGCCTGGCGCACGATCTCATGGGAACGCTTGCCCTTGACGTTGACCACAAAACCGACTCCGCAGGCGTCATGCTCAAATTGCGGGTCGTAAAGACCCTGTTTCGGAGGCAGTCCGTTCGTCGTAACTCGCTGGCTCTCAGGTATTTGCTGGTTTTCTAATTGCATTTCTACTTTTCTGCTTCGGCGTCGTTCAAAAGCTTAATTTTTTAAGTTTTTGCAGAAAAGCACTGCCGGTGCAATGTTTTGTTCACATTATTTGCATTGGAAGATTTGACTACCGTGTTCCGGCAAGTCCAGGAACAATCCCGCTCCCGCCATTTCGTCGCCCGATCGCTCATACACCTCGGTTCCCAGTCGGTCCCGGAGTGTCCACTGCCGCCCCGGTAAACCAGCGATTTCCAAGCGCACCCGGCACTGCGATCGGTGCGCCGCCAGATTCACCACCACCAAGTCAAATTCCCCTGGCTTGACCTGCCATTGGGTGACCACAAAATTTTGCGCCGTGAGATTGTCCGCCCAGGCCGGCTCCGGCCGCAACACCCGCCCCTCCCCACTCGCCAGGGCTGATACCGCCCGCACTCGCAGTAACTCCTCGTACATCCGCCCAATCCCGCCCGCCATCGGCTCCACCGGCCGCCGCCCCAATTGCACCGGCACCCGCACCCGCGCGCCCGTCAGCTGGCCTTCATGCAGGAATCCCATTCCCGGCAGGCCGAGAATCACCAAAGCCGCCGCCCGCTGTTCCGCCGGGGACAGCCGGGTGGCAACCCGCGGTTCGTCGTGATTCTCCAGGAAGTGGGCGCTCCGCGCGACATAGCTGGCGGGCGCTTCCCGCAGGTGCCTTTGCAGTTCCCCCAGTTGGTGGTGCATCAGGCAATCATAGACATGCTTGTCGTAGGTGTAATCAAACCCCAACTCCTGCAACCGCCCTTCCAAGCCCCAATATGCCTCGGCCAGGAACATAAACTCCGGCGCACGCTGCTTCACCGCCGCGATGCCTTCGGTCCAGAATTCGGTCGTGGGCGGTTCCGCCTCGAGCGGCTGATGAGCCCATGTCCGCGCAAAGATTTCATTCAGCACGAGCATGGCCATGTCGCACCGGACGCCATCGCATTGGCGGGAAATACCTTCCAACACCCGGATCATGGCAACGCGCGCCGCAGGACGCCGGAATTCGATCTGCAAGGTGTCCGGCCAGGGAGGAAAGTTGGGATCCTTGCCCAACGCCAGCCAGCGTGGACCCGCCGGCGTTTCGACGGGAACCACCCCCGGATCACCCTCCCCTCCGTTCACGAACCAATCCGGCTGCGTTTTCGCCCATCGCTGCCCCGACCCAAAATGGTTGGGCACAAAGTCCAGGATCAGCTTCATCCCGCGTTTCGCCAACCGCCCGCGCAACTTCTCGAGCGCGCGGTTGCCCCCCAGCGATTTTGCCACCTCGTACTCGCCAATAGCGTAGGGCGAACCGGGGACATCCTCCTCCCGCCAACCCGGCAACACCTCATCGTAAAGCCCCCGCAGTTGCGGGTCCTCCTGCGCCTGCATCCGGCTTTGGGGGCTCGTCTCCCATACCCCCATCAGCCAGATATGGGTGAATCCCCACTCCTGCCAGCCTTGCAACTCCGCCTCCGGAATCGTCGCCAGGGTCAGTTTCCGCCCCTCCCGTTCCGCCCATTCCCGCAGCCAGCACCGGGTGTTGACCTCATACAGCAGCGGGTTCTTCATGCCCCTAAATTCGCATAAACCACCGTCCTTGGCGAACCGAATCAGGGGATTGCGCCGGTATCGCCGCAGGTTTACTCTGTCCGCGCCGATATGATGAAATCCATCTACCTATTCTTGCTTCCTTGGCTCTGCTTTTTGACCGGTTGCTCCCCCCGGCCAGCCGGCGAATTGGTCGTCGGCATGGAGCTTAAATATCCACCGTTCGAAATGACCGACACCAACGGCGCTCCGGCGGGTATCAGTGTTGATCTGGCACGGGCGCTCGGCAAATCCCTCGGCCGGCCGGTGCGGATTGAAAACCTCTCCTTCGCCGGTCTCATTCCCGCACTCAAGACCGGCAAAATTGACCTGATCATTTCCTCCATGACCGCCACCCCCGAGCGCGCCCAGTCGATCGCCTTTTCCGAGCCGTACCTGAAAACCGGGCTTTGCCTGCTGGTGAACAAAAACTCCGCCCTCCAATCCATTGCTGATTTGGACAAACCCGGCCAAACCATCGCGGTCAAACAGGGCACCACCGGGCAAAATTACGCTGCCAGCCAGATCAAGCAGGCCCGGGTTTTGGTTCTCGACGAGGAGTCCGCGGCGGTCATGGAGGTCACCCAGGGCAAGGTGAATGGTTTCATTTACGACCAAATGTCCACCTATCAGAACTGGCAGCGCAATCCAGACACCACCCGCGCCCTGCTCCAACCGTTTCGGGAAGAATCCTGGGCCGTCGGGGTGCGCCTGGGCAATACCCAGTTGCTCGACCAGGTCAACCACTTCCTCCAGGAGTTCCGCGCCCAAAAGGGCTTTGAGGAATTGGGTGACCGTTACCTGCACAAGCAAAAAGAGGCTTTCCGCAAGCTGGGCTATCCCTTCTACTTCTGACCGTGAGTTGGTCCGATTATTTCACGGCTTCGCCGGAACCCGGTGCCTCCCCGCCGCCGTGGCGAACCCGGGTTTTGAATTTTGGCCTCGTCCTCGGCCTGGTCGCGGCCATTCTTTATTTCTCGTTTCACCGGGTGGACTACCAGTGGAATTGGGGCGCGATCTATAAATACCGTCAAAAGCTCTGGCAGGGCTGGTGGACCACCATCCTCATTTCCCTCGCCGCGCTCGTCCTGAGCACTGCTATCGGTTTGTTCTTTGCCCTCGCCCGCCGCAGCCGCTGGCTGGCGCTTCGCTATTTCAGCCGGCTCTATCTGGAACTGGTGCGCGGCACGCCCCTTCTGGTGCAAATCCTGATCTTCTTCTACGTTGTGGCCAACGCTTTTGGCCTCTCCAACCGCTATGTCGTAGGCGTCCTAACCCTTTCCTGCTTCAGCGGCGCCTATATCTCTGAGGTCATCCGCGCCGGCATCGAAAGTGTGGGCAAGTCCCAGTTGGAATCCGCCCAGGCCATCGGGCTCACCCGTGGGCAAACTTACCGCTACGTGGTCTTTCCCCAGGCGCTGCGCCAGAGCCTCCCCCCCCTGGCTGGTCAGTTCGTTTCGCTGGTCAAAGACTCCTCCCTCCTTTCCATCATCGCCATCAGTGAATTCACGCTCAATGCCCAGGAGGTGAACTCGTATACCTTCAGCACCTTGGAGACTTATCTGCCCCTCGCGGCCGGTTACCTGCTGCTGACCCTGCCCATCTCGTTGTGGACCCGCCATCTGGAGGCCCGGAACCGTTTCGAAACCTGACCCCATGAAATTGGTTCTCCAAAATGTCGCCAAGGATTTCGGCCCTCAACGTGTCCTCGATAATCTCTCCCTGACCTTGGAAAAGGTCCATACCCTGGCTTTGATCGGGCCTTCTGGCGGCGGCAAATCCACCCTCCTGCGCATTCTGGCCGGGCTGGAATATCCCACGTCTGGAACCGTCCTCCTGAATGACGCCCCCATCGTTTATCGCGAGGAAGAACTCCTGCGGCATCGCCGGAGCATCGGCACGGTCTTCCAGTCCTTTAACTTGTTTCCCCACCTCACCGCCCTCGCCAACCTCACCCTGCCCCTCGAAAAAGCCCACGGCCATCCCCCGGCCGCCGCCCGCGAAATCGCCCGGCAATTGCTCGCCCGCTTCCGCTTGTCGGACCACGCCGACAAACGCCCGGCGGAACTTTCCGGCGGTCAGCGCCAGCGCATCGCCATCGCCCGCGCGGTCGCCATCAAGCCCCGCGTGCTGCTCTTCGACGAACCCACCTCCGCGCTTGACCCCGAAATGACCGGCGAGGTCCTAGACATGATCGAGGAACTCCGCGCCGAGGGCCGGGACTTTGTCCTCGTCACCCACGAAATGGGCTTCGCCCGCCGCGTCGCCGACCAGGTCGCCCTCCTCGCTCACGGCCGGATTGCCGAACTCGGCCCGGTCGCCCAAATCTTTGAACACCCCACAAGTCAGGTGACCCGTGACTTTCTCGCTCGCATTTTGAAATACTGACCGACCGCCGCCGGCCTATTCAAACTTCAACCGCGCCTCCGCCAGGTCCAGATCGCGTTCGATCCGGCGCATGACTTGATCATTAATAATCTGTTCATTTCGAAGCCGGATGATGGTCTGCCGTTCCACCAGCAGAGCCTCGCGTTGCAGACGCTCAAAACCAATCACCGGTCCCTCCGGCTCTCCGTCACCTCCGGCCAGTTCGCAGACCTCCAACTGCCGGATCCGATCCCGGTATTCCTCCACCAACCGGCTGTGCGCTTCCGGTGTCGCGTGGCTGGACTTCGCCAGTTCCGTCAATCGCGCCATCGCAGCTTCGTTGGCTTTCAACCGCGCCTCCCGCTCCTCGCGCTCCGCCCCGCCGTCGCCTACAATACCCAAGCGACGGATGATCAGCGGCAGGCTCAATCCTTGCAGGACGAGCGTGGCGATGATGATGACAAAGGTGAAAAACAGGATCAAATGCCTCCCGGGAAAGGGCTTCCGTTCATCCGTCAATTCGGGCAATGCGAGCGCCGCCGCGAGCGAAACCACCCCGCGCATCCCCGTCCATGCCACGATGACTACATTCTTCCACCCCGGATACGGATCGTCCGTCCGCATGCGGCGCGAGACATAACGCGGCAGATAGGTGGCCGCGAACACCCAAATGATGCGCAATACGATCACCAACACACTGATCCCCAAGGCGTCATGCCACAATTCGGTCCGGTTTTCTCCCGCCACTCCCGCCAGAATCTGGGGCAACTGCAATCCAATCAGAATGAAAATGAAACCGTTTAATAGAAACACAATCATTTCCCAGAATGGATACGCCCGCAGCCGCATCCGGGAATCAATAATGTCCGGAGCCCGCCACCCGAAATATAACCCGGCGGTGACCACCGCCAATACCCCGGATACGTGCGCCGCCTCCCCCAGCAGATAAGCCGTAAACGGCGTCAACACAGAGACAGTAATCTGGATCGCCGGATCGTCCAACCGCGCCGTGACTGCCGTGGACACCCAGCCAATCAACAAACCCAACAACACCCCGCCCGCTCCGATCACCACAAATTGCCCCACGGCATGCGGCAGAGAAAATCCGCCCGAGACCACCGCCGCCACCCCCAATTGATAGGCCACTAGGGCGGTAGCGTCATTCACCAGGCTCTCGCCATCCAGCACCGTCACAATCCGTCGCGGCACTTGCAGGTGCTCGGTGATCGCCGTGGCCGCCACCGCGTCCGGCGGAGAAATGATCGCCCCCAGGACAAATGCGGACGCCAGCGGCAGTCCCAAAATGAAATGCGGTGCCAGCCACCCTACAATGCAAGTCGTAAAGAGCACCAACCCAATCGCCAGCAGCAAAATGGGGCGCAGGTTCGCCCGGAAATCCCGCCAGGAAGTCATCACCGCCGCCGGGTAGAGCAGCGGCGGTAAAAAAATCAGGAAGACCAGGTTGGGCTCCAACCGCAGATGCGGCAACCCCGGCACCAGGCCGATTCCCAGCCCGCCCAACACCAAAAGGATCGGCAACGGCAGGGTCAGACGCTGCGCCAGCAAGGCAATTCCCGCCACCGCCACCAGCAGCGCCACCACGAATTCGATTTCCGCCAACATCGCGCCAATTCTAATCCGCGAACGGCTATTTTGAAAGCGCCACGGCCACAAATCCCCTCCCGGGTCCATTTTCTCGATTGACGAAACCCGTCGGGTCGGCTGCACTGTTTTCATGATCAACCGCCCTTCCTTACTCGGCGCCTGCCTGGCGATCGGATCCCTGCTTTCCCTGACCGAATCGGCCGCCCGTGCGGAGGTCCGGCTGCCCGCCCTGTTCAGCGATAATGCAGTTTTGCAACAAGGCTTGCCCCTGCCGGTTTGGGGTTGGGCCGACGAAGGCGAGCAAGTCACCGTCCGGTTTCGCGATCAAACGGTCACCACCATGGCCCGGGATGGCAAATGGATGGTTCGCCTCGCCGCCGTCAGCGCCGGCGGTGGACCGGACACGCTCACCGTCACCGGCCAGAACACGCTCACGGTCAAAAACGTGCTCATTGGTGAAGTCTGGCTCTGCAGCGGGCAATCGAATATGGAGTTTCCGTTGGGCCGTTCCTTCGAATCGGGCGCGGATGTCACGAATTCCGTCAACCCCAACATCCGCCTCTTCCATGTTCCCAAACTCAAGGCCGAAGGCCCGGTGACCGACGTCAAAGCCACCTGGAGGGAAGCCGGTCCGGACAGCGTCCGGAACTTTTCCGCCGTCGGCTACTATTTTGGCCGTGATTTGGAAAAAGCCCGGCACGTGCCCGTCGGCATGATCGAATCCGATTGGGGCGGTTCCCCGGCCGAGGTGTGGATGAAGCGCACCGTCCTGGAGGCCAATCCGCGCTATATCACCGAAATCCTGGAAAAATACCTCGAAGACGTGAAGCGTTATCATGAAGCCCATGCCGCCTTTGAAAAATCGAGCGCGGAAAACAAGGCCGCCGGCAAGCCCGTCGGTCGCGTCCCCAACCCTCCCGCCTGGCGCCCTACGGAACTCTACAACGGCATGATCGCCCCGCTCATTCCCTACGCCCTCAAAGGGGCGCTCTGGTATCAGGGCGAAGCCAATGCCGGCCGCGCCGAGCAATACCGCACCTTGTTTGCCGATATGATCCGCAACTGGCGCACCGACTGGGCGCAGGGCGACTTCACCTTCCTCACCGTCCAATTGGCCCCCTTCAACCCTATCAAGCCCGACCCCGCCGAAAGCACCTGGGCGGAACTCCGCGAGGCGCAACTCCTCTCCACCAAGGTTCTGCCCAACGCCGGCATGGCCGTCATCACGGACGTCGGCGATCCCAAAGACATCCACCCCACGCGCAAACAACCCGTCGGCGCCCGCCTTGCCCTCGCCGCCCGCGGCATCGCCTACGGCGAAAACATTGTTTACTCCGGCCCCGTTTACAAATCGATGGAAGTCCGCGATCACCAGATCGCCCTGCATTTCGACCATGTCGGGGCCGGTTTGGAAGCCCGCGAGGGTGCCCTCAAAGGCTTTGCCATTTGCGGCGAAGACCACAAATTCGTCTGGGCCGACGCGATCATCTCCGGCAACGAAATTCTCGTGAGCCACGCCACCGTGGAAAAACCCGTCGCCGTCCGCTACGGTTGGGCCGACTGCCCGGTCGTCAACCTCTGGAACAAGGATGGCCTCCCCGCCACCCCGTTCCGTACCGACGACTTCCCCATGATCACCGCCCCGAAAAAGTAACCCAATCAGAACGTCAGTTCTTAACCCAACCATTTAACGAGAGCCTCTGCCCCCCATGAATCCTCCGCGAAATCCCGTCGGTTGGTTTGAAATCTACGTGCAGGACATGCCCCGCGCCCGGGCTTTCTACGAGAACACTTTTCAAGTGACGCTTCAGCACCTCACGGACGTCGGTTTGGAAATGTTTGCCTTCCCCATGCACCCCAACCTGCCCGGCAGCCTCGGTGCACTCGCCAAAATGCCGGGAAAAGACTCGGGCGTTGGCGGCACCATTGTCTATTTTTCTTGTGCCGATTGCTCCGTGGAAGCCGCCCGCGCCGCGCAACACGGCGGGCAAATTCAAAAAGAGAAAATGTCGATTGGCGAATATGGCTTCATCGCCTTCATCCTCGACACCGAGGGCAACCTCATTGGTCTCCACTCAATGCGCTGACCCGCGACGATTAAAGCGTCCCCGCCTCGATTTGCTCGAGGTAGATGAATTCGGGCGCTTTCACCCCCGCCTCAGCCCGGATTTTGATCAATCTGGGTGATTCAAAGAACTGGCGGGCATCGGCCAGCGAAGTCCACACGGAAAAATGCACGATCTTGTTGGGGTCGTGCTGATACCGCAGCACCTGGTAGGACCGTTCGCCCGCTTCGCGACGGATGCCGGCGGCGGCGTCGAAGATCTTTTTCCAGGCGGGATAATCCGCCACTTCATGGATGATCAGAACGTGAGGCATCGGGGCGCCAAATTTGGGGGCAAATCTTTAGATTCCATGGAATTTCTGCCACTTCCCCGCAAAAATCCTCAAACCGTTTTCCGGCGATAAATCTTGTGAATCGCGGCCTGGTCCGTCGGTTTGATGAGCATTTCGTCGATGTTGACATGCGGCGGACGGCTGGCCACCCAGACCAGGATTTCCGCGATGTCGTCCGCCACGAGCGGGAAGGTGCCTTCATACGGCTTTTTGGCCTTGGCAGCGTCGCCCTTGAAGCGCACCAGCGAGAATTCGGTTTCGGCCAGTCCGGGATCCACGGAACTCACCCGCACGCCCGTCCCACTCAACTCGAGACGCAACGCCTTGGTGATCTGCAATTCGGCCGCCTTCGCCCCGCAATAGGCCGCCCCGCCCTCGTAGGCCACCCGGCCCGCCAGGGAACCGACATTGATGATCGAGCCGCCGGGATTATTCACCATCAACGGCAACGCGGCGCGCGTCATGCGCAGAATGCCCAGCACATTCGTTTGCATCATGGTTTCCCAATCCTCATCCCGCCCCTCGGCAATGGGTTCCAGCCCCAACGCGCCCCCGGCATTATTGATGAGCACATCCAGCGCCACGGCCTCGGGAGTGGCGGCCGACGCCGCAATCCGCTCCCGGCTCCATGCCAAAAAGGCGTTCACGCTCGGGGTCGAGGAGACATCCAACGCGTGAATATGCGCTTCCGGCGCGCCCGCCTGCCGCGCTTCCGCCGCCACCGCTTCCAACCGGTCCATCCGGCGCGCACCCAGCAGCAACCGGGCGCCCTCCGCCCCAAACTGCCGCGCCGCCGCCGCGCCAAAGCCGCTCGAAGCTCCGGTGATCAAAACCCACTTGTTAGCCAATCGTGATGCCATGCCGTTTTATAGCAGGGGCGGCGGAAAAAGGGGAATTGAAAACACTTGGCGCTTTCCTCCCCACCGCTTACTTACCGCCGGGCCCGTAGCCGGGAGCGGGGGTGCCGTCCTCCTGCAAATGGCCGGTGGCCCAGAGCACTCCGTGAGTGACGAGATCCAGATACCGGGGATCGGACACGGTGGCATTGTTGTGACCGATGGTGGTGCTGAACACCTTGGTTTTCTTGGCACCGTATTCGTTCGCCCAGGCCACCACGAAATCATTCGTGCGCACTGGCTTGCGGTCGCGATTAAGGATCACCTGCACACCATCGGCAATCGGGCGGGCGGTGTCGAACACGTGGATGTTGTTGTAATGCTCCTCGTTGATCGTCGTCCAATTGGACAAACCTTTGGCGATCGGGCTCGCCTGGTTGGTGAAATTGATCTCAATGGGCAATTGCGGGCCATGTCCGCTGGATTGCAGCCCCAGATACTCAAACCAATAGCCGTGCGGCGTACCGAGGGTGACGGGATCGCCGGGATTGCCGATGCGGTAGCAGTGCATGGCGCAGTGCAGGTTAACGCCCGGAATACCATCCCGATGCGGCTTCAACACCCCGAGCACCGTCGCGGGATCATTGATGTCCGCGCCGCACTCATCGTGAATCACCAGATCATAGCCCTTGGCGTATTCCGGATTGCCCAGGATGGCCAACGGCGGCTTGGTCGATCCATCGTCCGAATGGATTTGATCCACGATGACGTTGGCCCGGGCTTCCAGGCCCTTTTTCAGAATGTCCATTTGGGCCGGGTAATCATGGCAGCAGCCGCCCGTAAGCAACAGGACGCGCAGGGGTTTGGGAGCGTCCGCCGCGGACACCGGCGAAGTGGCGGCGATCAGCGCGACCGCCGCGCCGGTGGCCAGGACGAGCGTGTGAAGGGAGGGGCTAATATTCATGAGTCCCTGATACTGGATTCCCTCCGCGTTGGCAAGCCGACCTTCGCGCGCGCAAATCGCCGTCAGTTCCTACGCCAGCAGGTCGTACGCCGGCAGCGTCAGAAATTCCACCAGGGTCGGACGCTTGCTCATCTCGGTAAACAGCCGCGTGGCCCGATCAAAATTCCCGCCCGTGTAACGCGCGGTCCCGATTTCCCGCTCAATCCGCGCCAACTCTGTGGGCAGGATGGCGTCATAAAGTTCCGGAGTGACTTTCCGACCGTCGTCCAGCGTTGCGCCATAGCGGAGCCATTGCCAGACCTGGGACCGAGAAATTTCCGCAGTGGCGGCATCCTCCATCAAGTTGTAAAGTGGCACGCAACCCAACCCGCCGAGCCAGGCTTCGAGGTACTGCAAGCCCACGCGGATGTTCGCCCGCAAACCTTCCTCAGAGATGGTTCCCGACGGCACCTGCAACAAATCCGCCGCGGTCACGTGTACATCCTCGCGGAGCCGGGAAATCTGGTTCGGCTGCGGCATGTGCTTGTCGAAGGCTTGCAAGGCCACCGGCACCAAACCCGGATGCGCCACCCAGGTGCCATCATGCCCATCACTAGCCTCGCGTTCCTTGTCGGCCAGCACCTTGGCCAGCGCCGCTTCATTCGCCTGCGGGTCGTTCTTGATCGGGATTTGCGCCGCCATCCCGCCCATCGCGTGCGCCCCGCGGCGATGGCAACTGCGGATCACATTCAGGCAGTACGACCGCATGAAATGCGTCGTCATCGTCACTTGCGAGCGGTCCGGCATCACAAATTCCGGACGGTTGCTGAACTTCTTGATAAAGCTGAAAATGTAATCCCAACGCCCGCAATTTAAACCCGCTGAATGCTCCCGCAATTCATACAAAATCTCCTCCGTCTCGAATGTCCCCAGGATCGTCTCGATCAACACCGTGGCCTTGATGCTGCCGCGCGGTATCTGCAGTTGGTCCTGGGCATACACGAACACGTCATTCCACAAGCGCGCCTCCAAATGGCTCTCCAGTTTGGGCAGGTAAAAATAAGGCCCGGAACCGCGACCCACCAATGCCCGTGCGTTATGGAAAAAGTACAAACCAAAATCAAACAAACTTCCGGACATTGGCCGTCCATCCACCCGGACATGCTTTTCCAGCAGATGCCAACCCCGCGGCCGCACCATCAGCGTGGCGACCTTTTCCGCCAGGGCATATTTTTTGCCTTCCGGACTCGTGAAATCAATCGTCCGGTTGACCGCGTCCCGCAAATTGGCCTGACCCAGCAGCACATTGGCCCACGTGGGCGAAGTGGCATCCTCGCAATCCGCCATGAACACCTTGGCCCCGGAATTGAGCGCATTGATGATCATCTTGCGCTCGGTCGGTCCGGTGATTTCCGTCCGCCGGTCCTGCAGATCCGCCGGCACCGGTGCCACTTTCCAATCGCCCTCGCGGACGGCCTTCGTCGCGGCCAAAAAGTCGGGAAAAATCCCGGCGTCAATTTCACGCTGCCGAACCTCGCGGGCCGCCAGCAGTTCCCGCCGGGTCCCATCAAATCGCCGGGCCAATTGGACGAGAAACTCCGCGGCCGCGGGCGTCAGGACGGTACCTCCCGTCGCGTCCAATGGGGCCAGAAGTTCCAGGCCTGCAGGCCAGTTCGGGGATGAGGAAGACGCATTCATAGTCGAAAAAGTCAGCTCAAATCGGATCGCGGTTCACATCCTGGTATACGAGGCAGACAGCCGGAACTTTGCCTACCGCTACAAACCATTGCGGACAATACGGCGCCGCCCAGATCACATCCCCCGTCTGCACAGGAAAATGGTCCGACTCCAAACGCTGCAGACCCTGCCCCTTCAGCATCAGAATACCATGTTCCATGTAATGCGTTTCCACCGCGGGCAATGCCGCGCCCGGCGGGTACGTCAAAAGATTCACCGCCAGGTCAAATCCCGGCCCCTCGGGCAGGAGCGCCTGCTTTTTGATGTCCGCATTGCCCGCCAAAGGCTGAGCCTTCACTTCACGATCCAGGCCGAAAACGGCCGGCGGACGCGCGGCCCCCGCCAGTGGCACGTATTTCTTTTGCAGCACCAGCAGTTTCATCGGCGTGACCGAACCCTGGAAAAAAATGTCCTTGCCCGGCGGCACATAGGCAAAATTGCCCACCTCGAACCGGTGCTTTTTTTCATCCACGGTCAAGGCACCGGAACCCTCCACCACATAAACAAAATACTCCAACGCCCCAGTGTTACCGCGCCCCTCCGCGTCGCGCCCCAGGGTGATCAGCGATTGGCAAAAGCCCGCCCCCATGGCCGGGGAAATTTGTACAAACGCAGTGGCCTTCTCCCACCCCGGGAGATTGCCGGCCGCAAATCCGCCCGGGGCAAGCAACGCGTACCGGCCTTTGATCACGCTGCGGGTGGCTCCAAATAATTCGGTCATGATTTCGCTATGTCGTTAATTGCCGCATTACCTAGAGACTTTCCCCCGGTTTGGCCATTCCAAAATTGCCCCGGCCATTCAACTTTTACGCCCCGTTTCCTGCAGCCAGGCCATCGTCTTGTCCGCCAACCGGTCAAACGCGGTCACCGCCAACCGCAAATCCTCCTCCCGGGTATCCTCGATTTTGTTGTGGCTGATGCCCCCCAGGCTCTGCACAAACAGCATCACCGTGGGCACGCCCGCCCGCGCCACCTCGGCGGCATCATGCAATGGGCCCGAAGGCATCCGCTGCGGCCGGGCCCCCGATTCGGCGATCGCCCCGGCGCACAAATCGATCAACGCCGGATGGAAAGGGATGGGTTCGATTTGCCAAATTCTCTCCCACGTCACGCTCACTCCGCCCTCCTGCGCAAATCGTTCGCTGGCCATGCGCGCCGCCTCCCACATCCGGGCCAGCGCCCCGGCGTCCAAGTGCCGCTGATCGAGCGTGATCCGGCATTCCGCCACCACGCTGGTCACGATGCCCGGCTTCGTCTCGCAGGATCCGATGGTGCAAACCCCGCCGTGCTCCGCCGCAATCCGGTAAATCTCCGGACTCATCCGCGCGGCCGCCAGAAAAGCGTCCCGCCGCCGGTTCATCGGCGTGCTCCCGGAGTGCGCCGCCTGGCCCTTGAACGTAATGGCGTGCCGCTCCACCCCAAACGTGCCCAATACCACGCCCAACGGCAGTCCGAGATCGAGCAACACCGGCCCTTGTTCAATATGCAATTCCAGGTAGGCCGCTGCGGTGCGCAATTCCACCCCGCTTTCCTTCACGCGCTCCAGGTCGATGCCCACCTCCCGCAACACCTCGGGCAATCCCCGCCCGCCCGCGTCGCGCAAACCGCGCGCCTCGGCCAGGTTTAGCGTCCCGGCGCAGGCGGACGAACCGAACAGGCTCTTGCCAAACCGCGCTCCCTCCTCATCCGCCCAATCCACCAAGCGCACCGTCACCGGCGGCCGGCCCTGAAACTCGGCGTTCACACGCCGCAGGATTTCCAACCCCGCCAGCACGTTCAGGCAGCCGTCCAGCCAGCCGCCGTTGGGCACCGAATCCAGATGGCCGCCGATCAACAGTGCCCGCTCCTCCAGGCCCCGTAACGTCGCCCACAAATTACCCGCCGCGTCGGTGTGCACCTCGACCGGCAGGGCCGCCAGTTTTTCCGCGAGCCACGCCCGGGCCGCCCGCCAGACGGGCGTAAACGCCACCCGCTGCGCCCCATTGGCATCCCCGGTCAGCGCGCGCAATTCCTGCAATTCAACCACCGTTCTCGCCGGCTCCAGCATTTGACCTTTCGCTTGGTTGGTCTGCCGCTTATTTGGTGAGCGGACTGCTCACGCCCACCCCGCCAAACTTCGAATCCACCGCGTGACCGCCCTCGTTCGCCGCCACCGTGCGCACAAAGGTGTCCGTGATCATCTTGGCGTAGCGATCGATTGTCCGGTAGGGACTGAGGGGCACGTACACAATATCCCGCGCTTCCAACCGTACATCCGTCGCCCGCCCCTTGAGAATCGCATTGAAATCAACGATCGCGATTTTCGGCTGCACCAGCGAGCCCCGCACGATTGCCACGTGGGTGAGTTGCGCCTGCGGCGAGGTTCCCAGGGCCTTGGCAATGGCCGTTGTGAGCGTGATATTGTCCGCGTACCCCACCGGCCGCGGCCCGTTCACCGCCCCCAGGACGTAAATCTCGGAAGAAAGCGAGGAGGGCAGATAGATGAAGTCATCCGGCTCCAGGTAAATATTCTGCGCCGTATCCCCCTCCCGCAAGAGCTTCTTAAAATCGATCGGCAACATCTCCCCGCCCCGGATCAGAAAGCTGTGATTCAGATCGGCCAATTCTTCGGTGGTCCCGTTGAAGCGTGAGGTGAACAGACCGCCGGCCCGGGAGATGGCCTCGATCACCGTCATGGGCCCATCCAACGGAAACAGGCCGGACTTGTTCAACCGCCCCAACACCCAGACCCGCTTGCTGACCACCCGGGAGAGGTTCGCCGAAAGCTGCGGCCGCACATAATATTTCGCCAATTCCGTTTCCAGCGCGTGCCGGGCCTCCTCCAGCGAAAGCCCCCACACATCCATTCCCGGCAGCAGGTCGTAGTAGATCTTGCCATCCGGGCACACAAAGGTGGTCGTCCGCGTGCCGGTCCGGCCGACCAATTCGAGTTCCAACTTGTCCCCCGGCCCCAGCCGGTAGGGTTCCTTGGAGGGCACCAACCACTCGGGCTTGATCTTGCTCGCAGTGGCGTTCGTGAAAATCCCGGACGCGTTCGTTCCCCCGGCCCCCACCGCCTTGGCCCGCGGATCAAAACTCGGTCCCTTGGTGACGGCACAGCCCGCCAACCCCAATCCCACTGCCGCCAGGGCAATTCCCACGACCGACCCCCAATTGAATAAGCGCGCGTTCATCGCCAGCCATTATTTGAGCGTCGGCACAAACGGATGGGTGATCAGCGGACCGATGTTGCCGCCGGTCCAAATCGTGACCACCGTTTCAATGAACGAGGTTGCCGCCAGGTCCGCCAAATCCTCCACCCGGGCCCACGGCTGGTCAGACACATAAATAATGTCGCGCGGTTGCAGCCGGAAACTCAGCGCCTTGGCCGCCAGCGCAGCGCCGCAGTCCACGATGATCCGCTGCGGATGATCCAGACTGCCCCGCACCACCAGCACCCGCTCCTTGAACGCGCGTTCCGTAAATCCACCCGCCAGCGTCACGACTTGCAGGACATTCGCATTCATGTCGAGACCCTGCGCCCCGGGGGATTTCACCGAGCCTAGGACATAGATCTCATTGTTGTTGGCGGAGGGAAAATACAGGTAGTCATCCGGTTCCAGCAGGATGTTTTGGGATAGGTCGCCCTCACGGAACAATTTCTCAAAATCCACCGCCACCCGCTGCCGGTTGCGAATCAGAAAGCTCCGCTGAAAATCCGCCAGTTCCACTGTGTTTAACTGGTAGAGCCCCGTCTCCAGCCCCCCCGCCTGCGCCACCCCTTCCAGCAGGGTCAAGGGCCGGTCCAGGGTAAAGGCTCCCTTGTCCACAATTTTCCCCAGGATATAAAACTTCTTACTCCGGAATTCCCCCGGCGAAATCATGAGCCGTGGGTTGCGATAATACTTCGCAATCTCTGTCGTCATCACGTCCCGCAGTTCATCAATGGTCAACCCGCTGGCCATGACCCCCTGCGCCTGCAGGTAGCTCAACCGCCCATCCGGCCCGATCAATAGGTTCGCCCGGTCCAACTCCGATTTCCCATAATACGAAATGTTGATCACATCGTTGGGCCCCAGGGTGAGATGTTTCTGCCAGGCGGCCCGGGCTTTGGCATTCGAGGCGGCGAACACCTTCGGCGCTTCCGGCTTGGGCACCACCGGAATAATTGCCTTTTGGGCGCGCGCCCCTGCCCCGGCACTCAAAAACAGAACCGTGGCTGTCAATAATACCGCCCAAGCCGGTAAAAGTTTCATGCCCAGGGTAGAATCTTCGGTTCAGAGTTGAGCACGGTCCCAGCAAAGCGACACCCGGCGTTTTGCATATTGAACAAGCGCTCCGCGGTTTCCTTGCTCCGGGAGTAGCCACTGCGCGCCACCCACACCAGTTGGGTGAGGTCCCCTTCAAATAACAACGTTTCGGGCTGATCCACCTTGGTCAGTGCCACCAGCACCACCAAGCCTTCCGCCTGGGTCCATTTCTCCATCGCCGTCCGCCACTGCCGCCGGCGCTCCGCGTCCCAATGCCAGTCTGGCGGGGTCAGCAGCCAGCGCGGCGTACCGCGTTTAATTCCGACTGACGCCGGATCCGCCAGCGCTCCCTCCAACGGCTGCACCGCCCCGTTGACGGGCGCGTGATTGGTCACCACCAGCACATTCTCACTCCGCTGGGCGGCCGCCCGCGCCAGCAAATCCACCCACGTCGAACACCCTTCGGACCGGTGGGCTGACAGCCAGCCGCAGACGATTTCCCCCCGCGGCCCTTCCAGAAACTTGGCCTTCAAGGCCAGCCAGGTGCGGAAAGACCAATTGGCCTGGGCGACACTGTCCAACTCATCCAGGTCCGGCAGGGTCGCCAGGAGCGGCAGCTTGGTCACCCGTTTCAAATCCGACTTGGTCACAATCCGGTCATCAAAAGACTCCACCAGGCAGACACCGAACATCGCCAGAAATACCCCAAAGAATCCCGCCGCCACCGTCACCATGATCACCTTCTTCCCGCGACCGGACATTTCCACATCGTCCACCTTGGCGTCAAAAAACCGGTAATACCCCAGGGGATTCTCTTCATACACCTGCGCCTCCCGCTGCCGGCTGGTCAGGAGCGCCTGGGCGGATTCCAGCGCTTGTTGCCGGGCCTTCATCCGGGCCAGTTGCATCCCTTTCTCCGGCAGTCCCTTCAGCTTGTCTTCCAAGCCGGAGCGCACCGTCTTGAGCTTCTCCAATTGCGCCGAAATCACCTGCTTCTGCGTTTTGAGGCTCATCAACTCCGTATAAAATGTCGTCGCCAGCCCGCTCTCGCCCTGCCGGGGCGCGGCCATCGGCTTATCCTCCGACTCCTTCATCTTCGCCTCCAATTCCGCCACCACCCCCTTCTGCTCTTCCACCAGCGGATTGGCCGGCGTGAATTGCTGCAGCATCTGTGCCAGCTTTTCCCGCGCCATCGTCAAGCGTTCCGCCATCGGATTGTTGAGCGCCAGTTCCTTTTCCAGCGCGGCGATCTTCAAATCCGCCGTCTCATAATCGATGCGCATGGTCTCAAACTTCATGTCCACATCGCCCAAACTCCGCAAGTAGGCATCAATTTCCTTGTCCGCGTTGATGATCCCGGCCTGTTTCGAAAACTCCAGCAGCTCATTGTTGATCGTGCGCAGGTCATCGTCCGCCTTCGCCACCTGCCGCTTGAGCAAACGGTTGATTTCCGAGGCCTCCTGCGACTGCATCTCCCGGGTCATCCGCACCACTTCGTTCCCAAACGCATTGAGCACGCGCGCCGCCGTTTGCCGGCTCCGCTTGGTGGTGTACGTCAGGTTGATCAGGTCGGTGTTGCGCTCCGGGGTGATCGTCAACCCGCCCGACACCATCCGCGCCGGCAGTTGCACCTGCTCCGCCACCCGTTGCATCACCGCCGGCGACTTCATGAATCCCACCAGGGTCGTCACGGATAATTGGCGCGGTTTGAACGGCTCCCCCAGTTCCGAGGCCCGGAACGTCGAGGAAGGCTCCTGCCGCATCAGTTGGGCGCCGGCTTTGTAGTCGGCCGAGAATTTGGAATATGCCCCCAATCCGCCCAGCACGCCCAGCACCGCCCCTGAGATGAGAATCAGCAGCCAGCGGCGCAACAAGGCGGTCACCAAGCGCAGCGGATCAAACGGCAACCCCGCGGGTTTCGCCGGCTTGGTCGCCCCCTCCGCCGCGGGCAGTCGCTCCTCGACCGGCGCTGACTCGGCCTCGCCGGGCTTGGATGCCCTTGAATTGTCTGGAACCTCGTTCATTTCCGTGTCGCCAACGTTCGCCGAACCCCGCCAAAATGTAACGCTCTTTCGCCCGACGCCAATTGGGTGCGCAAATTCATTGCATTTGCAACCCGGATTTTCGTGTCCGGGTCGGTTGGGGGTCTCGTCGGTTCATCACAAAGCGTTTATTATCAATTTATTGCACGTTTCTCAATTGCTCAATCAGATCGGGAAACGCTGGATTCATGCCAAAGTTCCCCCCGTTCGGATTTCGTCCCGCCCTTCACGCCTTCCCGGACCGCCGCACCAAGGCCGCCCGGTACACCGCGAGCACCTGCCGGGCATTCTGCCCCCAATCGAATCGCCGGGCATTCTCCAATCCAGCCGCCCGCAATTGCCCCCGCCGTCCCCCGTCCTCCGCCAGCCGCTGTAATCCCGCCGCCATGTTGTCCACATCCTCCGGCTCCAGGGTCTCCGCCGCGCCGGCCACCACTTCCGCGAGCGACCCCCGCGTCGAACTCAACACCGGACACCCGCACGCCATCGCTTCCACCGGCGGCAGTCCAAACCCCTCGAACAACGAAGGATACACCATCACTTCCGCCGCCCGGTAAAGCACCGGCAGCGTCGCATCATCCACAAACCCCAGACAGCGAATGTCCCGGGCGTAAGGCGACGCCGCCACCTCGGCGTGGATGACTTCCGCGCCATGCCAGTCGCTGCCCCCGAGGACCAACTGCCAGTTGGAATTTGTGCGATTCTTGAAGCGATTGAACGCCTGAATCAACCGCACATGATTCTTCGCCGGATGCTCCAGGCGCGAAATATAGAGAAAGAAGGGGGCCGCCAGTTGCCATCGTTGCGCCGCTTCGGCGCGCGCCTCACTAGCGTTCCCGGGTTGGAACCGGACATGATCAATCCCGTTCCAAATCACATTTTGCCGCGCGACCGGCACGCCAAAAAACCGTTCCACATCCCGCGCGGTATTCGCGCTGATGGTGATAATCTCATCCTGCCGCCGCGCCAGCATCCGCACCACCACCCGGCCGTAAAACATCCGGGCCATGTCGTATTTGCCGCGGACATGGAACGGCGCCAGATCATGGATTGTGGCCACCGTCGCGCACGGGCTCCGGTACAGCAAGCGCCGGTAGCTGGGCACATGCACCACATCGATCCGCAGCCGTTTGAGCACCGCCGGCAGCTGGGTCTGGTGCCAGAGGATATTCCGAATGGCCGGCCGGTAACTTTCCGGCACCGTCACGATTTCCGCCCGTCCGGCGGCAAATTGGAACAACGGGACATCCTCCGCCAGCACCAGCAGCACCAGTTCATGGTCGCCGGGCTCTGCCAGCAGGGCCTTCACCAGCGCGAGGATGGTCTGGCCCACCCCGGACTTGCCGCGCTGCATCACCGTGGTGGAAATAGCAATTCGCATACGCCTCAATCAATCCATCAACCCAGCAAGTGCACCTCCAGTCGCAAAATCCGCAACACATTCAAAACCGGCGGCGAGGCGGCCGCAAATTTCAGTTTCAGTCCCAGCTTCAACGCTTCCTTCCGGGTCTTCAACATGACCCGCACCCCCGCGCTGTCAATGAACCGCACCTCCGCCAGCAGGATCGTCAACCCCGCCCCGCGCCCGGCCGCCGCCTCCAGGTGGAGTTTTGTCATTTTCCACACGGCCTCTTCATTCACCGCCACAATATCTCCCTGCCACACCAGCACCTCCTCCTTGCCCGCCATCTCCACGGTCATCACCACGTTCTTCTCCCCGGCCCGGTCGGCAATCAGCAGCCGGGCGGCGTTCAAGTCGGCCGCCAGCGCAAAAAACTCGGTGAATTTCATCAAGGCCAGCACCCGTTGCACCTGCGGCGTCGCCGCCGCCAACACCAACTGCCGGTTCTTACCGCGCAATTGCTTTTGCATCCGCACCAGCAATCCCACTCCGGTGCTGTCGAGGTAGTTCACCTGATGCAAATCAAAAATCAGGTTCGCATCGCACGCCGCCAATTGCTTCCACAGCTCCTCATACTCCCGCACGGTCGCCGCATCCAATCGCTCGGAGCAGCGCACCACCTCGCACGTGCCGCCGCAACCGGATTCGGAACTCACCGGGTTCAGGCGTTTTGCCTGATTCCGCACGCCGCGCAACGCCCACCACTGCCGCAGGATCGCCCGGCCAAACACCCAAAAATCCGTGAAGTAGCGACGGAACAACCGCCGCGGCTCCTGCAAGAGCCGGAAGATCCATTCCAGGCCCGTCCGCTGCATCCACACCGGCGCCCGCTTCACAATCCCGCCCAGAAAATCAATCGTGGCCCCCACCCCGATGCTCAAGGGCACTCCCGCCTGCTCAAAATTCATCCGGATCCACTTCTCCTGTTTCGGGCAGCCGAACGCCACCAGCAAAATGTCCGGTTGCACTTCCTTGATCCGCCGCAAAATATCCTCCTGGTCCATCTCCAGCAGCGGCTTGAACGGCGGCGAATAGGCCCCGACCAGTTGGATTTTGGGGTGCTTCGCCCGCACGTTGGCCGTCGCCCGCGCGATGCTCTCCTCCTTGCCCCCCAGAAAAAACACCCGCCACCCGTTTTGTTCCGCGTCCGCCAGCAGTTTCGGCACCATGTCCGACCCCGTCACTCGCTCCGGCAAGGCGTTCCCCAGCAAGCGCGACGCCCACACCAGCGGCATGCCGTCGCACAGGATCAGATCCGCATCCGCCAAAATCCGCCGCAGTTCCACGTCCCCCAGCGCCTGCACCACAAAATCCACATTTGCCGTCGCCACATAATGCGGCTTCTTGGAGGCGATCATTTCCCCGAAAATCCGGCGCGTGTCCGCCACGGTCACGTTGTCAAACGGCACGCCCAGGATCGCAATCGGCGGCTTCCGATCCCCGACCACCGGTGCGCCCATTTTGGCTATAAGATTTTCAGTTACCATGTTGGTGAGACTGCTTTGGTTTGAAATTGGTTCCCGCAAATTACCAGGTCTGGGTCACGGTTGAATCGACCTGGCCATCCCGTTGCAACCGGACGATCCCGTGATACCCGCCCTGCGCTTCGATGTAATCCCCATGCCACATCTCCATGCCGTTCGTAGCAATGCTGATTTCGGATGGCCCACCCTTCCTCTGCAAGCTCAGGCGCACGGATTCGCCTTCCCCCACCTCGGCAAAGGTCTGCTCCTGCCCGCAGGCTTTTACTTTCAGCATTTTGATTTCCATCCCGGAATCGTTCACCACCGCCACCCAGGACAACCCCGCCCGCCAGACCGCCACCCCACCCGCGGCGCTGAGCAAAAGCAGGGCCGCCACCGGCCACCAAAACCGCCGGTGACGCAGAAATTCATAGCGCTCAGTCTTGCCCAAACCGTTTTGCATAATAATCGCTCAACTGCTTCCCCAGCATCGGCCACGCCAACCGCGCGTGCACCGTCTTCCGGCCTTCCTCCTCCAGGTGCCCTCGCAAGGCCGTGTCCGTCAACCCGCGCGCAGTTTGCTCCACAAAGGCTTCCGGCGTATCCCCCAGCAATAAATCGTCCCCGTGCCGCAAGCCCAAACCCTGGGCCCCGATCGTGGTCGAAACCACCGGCGTCCCCATGGCCATGCTCTCCGGAATCTTTAACCGCGTTCCGCCCCCGATCCGCAAGGGCACAATCTGCAGCCACGCCCGCCGGTAATACGGCCGCACATCCGGCACGCCCCCCGTCACCGTCACCCCGGGCAATGCCCCGTAGGCCTGCACTTCCGGCACCGGCGCCTTGCCCACGATTAACACCTGGCAGTTGGGCACCCGTTTCCGCAAGGCCGCGTGCATCTCGGTAAAAAACCACCGCAAGGCATCCACATTCGGGGTGTAATCCATCGCCCCGCAAAACAATACCGTCGGCTCCAGCCCCCGCCGGTCCTTCGCCGCTTCCGGCCGGAAGTAATCCAGATCCACCCCGTTGGTCACCACCTCCACCGCCACTTCCCGGCTGATCCGCTCCCGAATGAACGTCTCATCATCCGGCCCGCACACCACCTCCACCGCCACGCGTTTGGCAATCCGCCGTTCGAACCGCTCCAGTTTGGCCAGATTCTCCCAATCCAACAGCGCCTGCCGCATGCCCTTGGACATCGCCTCCCGCTGCGCCAGTTGGAACTGCCAGTCCACCCGGCTCCGGTCGATCGCCAGCGGCCGGTCCGCCAGCTGCGCGAAAAAATACTGCGCCATCACGATGTCGCACACGTGCACCAGTTGATACGTTTGCCCCGCCGCAAACTTCCGGATCGCCTCCGCCACCTGCGGCAATTGCCAATGCACCACCGTGGTCGGCAGCGGGTTCAGCAAGCGATCGGGAAACAGCCGCGGCCATTTCGGATGCTGGAACGGCACGAACTCCACGCGCCGACAAAACTCCGCAAACACCGGCTGCTGTTCCAGTCGCTCGCCCCCCTCGCTCAACGCCAGCAGGTCCACCTCGTGATCCCGCGCCAGCGCCCGCAGCAGGTGATACGTCCGCTGATAGGTCCCCCGGTCCGGGGGATAAGGAATGTAAGGATAAACGACCAGGATGCGCATACTCAGTTAAACCGCTGCCACAATTGTTCGTAGGCCGCCACCAGCCCGGAAAAATCCGCCGCCTCCGTGTGCAATTCCTGCTGCAAAAGCCGCCGGCCACCCGCCTCCGCCAGCACCCCGGGCTCCCAGAGCAGCAACGCCAGCGCGTGCAATAATCGTTCCCGGGGATACCGACTGGCGCGGGGACCCCACGCCGCCCCCGCCCCGAAGGCCCGGGCGTTCACCAACCGATTCCGCCACGGCGACGTCTCCGGACACTTGTCCACCGCGCTCTCGGCATAGGCGCGTGGACTGCCAAATGGCGTCCCCAACCGCCGGCTTTCCAGCGCCAGCCAGAATTCCCGCGCCAGCCGGCTCAACTCCGCATGCCGCGCCGCCAATTCCTCGCGCCCCGCGTTGGCCCGCACCGGGTGCAGTTTGAATTCCACCCCCGCCGTATGGTGTCGGCGCACCGCCGCCAGCCAATCCGCCTCGGCGGCCGTCCCCGGCGCTGCCTCCAACCGCTGCTGCCGCTCCCGGCAACTCCAATGGTACCGCCCCCCCGCCGCCAGCCAGGCATCCCCCAGCGCCAGTTGCACCTTGGCCAGGTTCCGCCCCACAAAATCCGCTTCTTCCGGCCCGAAATTCGCCCGCTCCAGCCGCTCCCGGCTGAACAGCAACCCGCTGCACCGATTCATGAGCAGGCGCGTGGCTTCATGCAAGGGAATCGCCCCCGCCTCCCGGTGATGCTCGCACCCCGCCAGCAGCGACTCCTCCCCGACGACCCAACGGTGCCCCGCCAGCAGATCATAATAAAACATGGAAGGCCCGGCCCCGCGCAGTTTGGAGAACGTCAACACCTTGAATTCCACCTCGATCCCCGCCATCGGCGTCAATGCGTGACCCAGGGCATGCAACTTCCCGCGATACCGCCGTTCCGCCAGCACCGCGTTGCCCCGCGTAAAAACATAAAATTCCAGATCGTTGTACGGCTCATCCCCGGTCGGCGTCCGCAACACTCCGCCTTCCCCGCGACCATACCCGCCCCCGAGCAACACCCCCTCCAGGCTCCCGGGAGAAACCACGGCCGCCACCCCCTCCGCGACTTGCGTACACACCCTCTGGAGATGCCGCTCCAGCGCCGGACTTCCGTCCAGCGTGAACCGCGACTGCCCTGCCCCCACCGATTCCAATTCGGTTGCCATCGTTTTACCTGTCACCCCAGCACCCGCCATGCCCCCGGGACAATCCAAGTCTATCGTCAAATTGTTTTTTATCAAACTCTTGCATCATTTCAGCAGCAAACCACTGCCATGCAAAAGCATTCCCTGTGCCAATTGTCCCATCCCGTCCGCCATGCCCGCCCCCCACCGGCGCGTCATCCGAACGGCTTGAAAGGCCGTGATTCGATAGCCCATCCTAACAGGCTGGGTTTTCCCGCATTTTCCTTTCAGCGCCCTGAAGGTGGCGCGCTACCACGGGGCACGCCCCTTCTTCTTCCCCCGCTGAAACCGCCCGCATCCCGTCCCCCGCCATCTCTTCAGGCCGCATCAGCCACCCACGACCTACGGCGATTAACCACTGCCGCACACGGGTATCCCGGGTATGGCCTTGCGGCCGTCCGGGCAATCGCATATTTTCACGACATGAGTTACCGGACCTTCGAAGTCCAACTGGATCACGGCCACGTCGTGGCCAAACCCGCCGACCACCTGCCCGACCAGGCCGCCGCCCTACTCACTATCCTGGAGTCAACCCCGCCCCCCGTCCCTGGCCTCCGTCCCTTTGGTTTGGCGCGGGCACAATTCACGGTGCCAGGAGACTTCAACGCACCACTGCCCGAAGAAATCCTGCGGGCCTTTGAGGCGAAATGAGAATTCTCTTGGCCTCGTCCGACCCAATGATCCGTCAATACGACGTCCTCTGCCTGTGATCCCATCCCTCGAGACTGCCACCGCCACCGGCCCGTCATCCGAACGGCCTGAAGGGCCGTGATTCGATAGCCCAGCCTAACAGGCTGGGTTTTCCGGCATTTTTGTTCCGGCGCCCTGAAAGCGGCGCGACACCCCCGGAACGCACGTTCAAAATCAACCCGATCCCGGAGGGATCGCAGCCGGCGGCTGGCCATCAGATTGCCTCCCTCATTGGCAAATCCATCTGCCGCTGGCATCTCTCCAGGATGCTGATTCTTTGGAACCGTAGCCCGGTGGTGTCGTCGCTACGCTCTTCAACCACCGGCCACTGGCTATGAACCCTCCGGGTTTGTCCCCCCCAACTTCCCCCTTCCCCGCCCCCGCCAATGCTGTCATAACATCCCCATCATGATGAAGCTGCTCCCCTGCCTGCCGGTCACCGCCCTCATCCTGGCTTTTTTCGGCGCCGCCCCGACCACTCCCGCCGAGCCCCTCGCCAACGTGACGAACCACGCAAACCTCCCCGGCTTGCGCCCCGACGGCTCCGTCCTGCTCCCCAACCAATGGTCCCTCCGCCCCGCCGGTAAACAAGTGCCCCTCGGCGATTTCCCCGTCAACATTGCCGTGCACCCGGACGGCCGTTATGCCGCGGTCCTGCACTCCGGCCATGGCCCCCATGAAATCGTCATCGTGGACCTCCGCTCCGCCACCGTCGTCTCCCGCACCCGCCTCGGTGAATCCTTTTACGGCTTGGAATTTTCCTCCTCCGGCGCCCGGCTCTATTGCAGCGGCGGCGGCGAGGAACTCATCCACGTCTTCGATTTCAAGGAAGGCCAGCTCGCCACCAACCAACCGATCCATTTGCGCGACGCCGCCGAACGCGGCATCCCCAGCGGCCTCGCCGTCGCTCACAACGCCCGCAGCCTCTACGTCGCCAATGTCTGGGGCCAGAGCGTGTCCGAAGTCGATCTGTTCACCCGCTCGAACCGCCAGGAGATCCTGCTCCAGGCCGACCCCGGCGGTTCCTCCGCCTCGCTCCGCTTCACCAACACCGCCCCCGTCGATCCCGATGTCGCCGCCATCACCAAACGCGCCGCCGCCGCCCTGGATCCCACCAGCCCGGCCGCTCCCTTCCCCTACGCCTGTCGGCTGGATGAAGGCCGCCAACGTCTCTATGTCAGCCTGTGGGCCCAGGCCGGCGTGGCCGTCATCGATCTGACTTCCCATCAAGTCGTGGATTTCTGGCCCACCGGCGAGCATCCCAACGAGATGATCCTCACCCGCGACCGCCGCCACCTCTTCGTCGCCAACGCCAATCAAAATACCGTCACCATCCTCGCCACCGCCACCGGCCGCCCCGTCGAAACCCTCCAGGCCGCCTTCACCCCCGATGCGCCGCCCGGGTCCACCCCCAACAGCCTCGCGCTGTCGCCGGACGAAAACACCCTGTTCGTCGCCAACGCCTGCAATAACAACATCGCCGTCTTTGACGTCCACACCCTCGGCCGGAGCCGCTCGCTCGGTTTCATTCCCGTGGGCTGGTATCCCACCTCCGTGCGCGTCACCCCCGATGGCCGCCAACTGCTCGTTGCCAATGGCAAAGGCACCACCTCCGCCGCCAATCCCCGCGGCCCCCGACCGGGCGTGCGCCGCACCGGTCCCGTCCAAAGCATCTCCGAATTATTCCCCGGCTCCCTGAGCATCATCGACCTCGCCGCCGGTCGCGATTTCCCCCACCAACTCGCCGAGTTCACCACCACCGCCTTCCGGTGCACCCCGCCCCGCAGCGTGGACCGGGTCCCGCCCGCGGCGGACAACCCGATCCCCCTCCGCCCCGGCGGCCCCACCCCCATCAAATACTGCGTTTACATCATCAAGGAAAACCGCACCTACGACCAGGTGCTCGGCGATATGCCCGGCGGCAATGGCGATACCAATCTCTGCCTCTTCCCCCGGCATGTCACCCCCAACCATCACAAAATCGCGGGCGATTTCGTCCTCCTCGACAACTTCTTCGCCGACGCCGAAGTCAGCGCCGACGGCCACGAATGGTCCATGGCCGCCTACGCCACCGACTTCGTCGAGAAAACCTGGCCTCTCAGTTACGGCCACAACCGCGCCAAAAAATACCCCTACCCTTCCGAAGGCCAACTCCCCATCGCCGCCTCTGCCGGCGGTTACCTCTGGGACCGCGCCCGCGCCGCCGGCGTCACCTACCGCAGCTACGGTGAATTCACCGAGAACGGCCGCACCACCAACGCTCCCGCCACCACCCGGATGGCCGCCCTCAAAGACCATTTCGACCCTTGGTTCCACGGCTTTGATACCAGCTACCCCGACACCCTCCGCGCCCAACGCTTCGTGTCCGAACTCCACCGCTTCGAAACCGAGGGCGAAATGCCCCGGCTCCAGATCGTCCGCCTGCCCAACGACCACACCGCCGGCACCGGCACCAATCAGTTTACCCCCACCGCGTACCTCGGCGACAACGACGTCGCGTTCGGCACCGTCGTGGCCGCGCTCTCCCGTTCCAAGTTCTGGCCCCAAATGGCCATCTTCGTCATCGAAGACGACGCCCAGGACGGCCCCGACCACGTGGACGCCCACCGCACCATCGCCTTCGCCATCAGCCCCTACATCAAGCGCGGCAGCGTGGATTCCACCATGTATTCCACCACCAGCATGGTCCGCACCATCGAACTCATCCTCGGCCTGCAGCCCATGACCCAATTTGACGCCGCCGCCGCCCCCATGTACAACGCGTTCCAGGCCGTGCCCGACCTGCGACCCTACGATCCCCTGCCCGCGAACGTGGACCTCCACGCCCACAACCAGCGCCTCGCCTGGGGCAGCGAAGCCTCGCGCAAAATGGATTTTTCCAAAGAAGACGCCGCCGACGATCACCTCCTCAACGAAATCGTATGGCACTCCGTCCGCGGCCCGAACAGCCCCATGCCCGCCCCCCGCCACTCCGCCTTCCTCGTCACCCACGCCAAAGGCGACTCCGACGGCGATTAACCAAACCAATTCAAAATATTCGGTAAAGGTCGGCAAAAGCGCCAGCGGCGCGCCATGTCTATAGCTCCCCGCGTTCCCCTCAACCGCAAGCCCCCGCGGGGCGGCACATCCAATGCTCCCTCCGGCCCGGCTCCCCGCCCGCCGGGCTCCACACTTGTAGGAGACGATGTAAGGAGGCTTTGACATTTCCCCTCCCACCCTGCCCCCAACGGTCCGTGAGCCTGTCGAACGGCCCCCCGCCCCCAATCGGAACGGCCTGAAAGGCCGTGATCCCTCAGCCCAGCCTAAACCGGCTGGGTTTGCCGGCCTTTTCCCTCCCGCGCCCTGAAAGCGGCGCGACACCACGTGGCGCACTCCCCCATCACCAATCCCGGTCCGCCCTCCCGCCCCCTTCACCGTCTCCCCCTCAGGCCTACCCTCCGTAGCTTCAGCGAAGGAGGGTACCTCTGTTACCTCCTGTCAATCCTGTCAATCCTGTCTAAACCTCAGAATTCCCGCCCTTCACCCCCTTCACTCCTTTTCAAATCCGTGACTCGTGAATTTCAACGTGCGACAATTCTCACTCACGGTCCGCACCGTCGCGTCCGGCACCCCGGAAGGCACACTCGCCTGAATCTCCACCGTCACTTTGACCACCGCGCCCGGCAGGCTCGCCAAGTGTTGCACCACCTCCTTGGCCAGCGTGTCCATGTCGCGACTGATCCGGGCGGCATCCACCCCCACATTGCCGAAGAAATGATTCGGCTTCTCCCCGGCTGGTCCGGGCTGCACCGGTGCCGGGCCCGTCCTCTCGCCCGGTTGCCCCGGGACCGTTGTCGGCTGACCAGTCGGCGGAATGATTGGCGTAATTGGCGCGGGCTTGGCGGCCTCCTCCTCGGCCAGTTGCCGCGCCGCCCGCTCGGCCTTCACCAGCAAGCCCGGCGCGCTCTCGGAGACCGGCACCACTTTCCCGGCCCGCAGGCCCAGATAGCGGCCGGCGTTCTCGTCAAAACTCTCGGCAAACGCAAACGTCTCGGAACGCCACGTCACCGAACCTATGCCCTCGCGGATCGCCGTGATCAAAACCTCGGGGTCGCGGGGACGCTGGAGATAAAGGTAGCTTGCAAAATCCTCCACCAACTGTTTCACGGCCACATGCTCCCCGCGCCACAACGGAATCTTGTCCAATTCCAGCCGGAGCGACGTCGAGTGAAACAACGCGATCAGTTGGCCGTCATTTTTCAGCTTCTTGGCGGCCCGCACCGCCAGGGCATCGTTGCCACTGACCCGCGAAGATTGCCATTCCAGCGGGGACTGGGCGCTGGTTTGCATCGGGGCCAGCAGCCATTGAAAAGTCTCAAAAATCCGGCCGTGGGACGTTTTATCCCAAGTGCCTCGCTGCGAATTTGCCTGGCGGGTCTGGAACGGATCCAGATTCAGTTGGCCAGCCTCGTCGCAAATGGACTTCCACGCGAGGAAGTGCCGGGTGGCCGCCTCCAACTCATCCAGTCGGCTCCGGTCCACCGCCAGGAAGACCAGCGTGTTGCGATAAAGCCGCGGACTGTTGCCCCGCTTTTCCAAAATCTCCGTCGCCGCCTGGAGGGCCGGATTCGGCCCCTCTTTCGCGAACGGCTTGTCCACGGTGAGCACCACCAATCGCGTTTCCAATTCATCCGGCACGTCTCCCGACCCGCTGGGAAAAGCGTGAATCTTCGGAAACTCACCACGGGTCTTCAGATCCTCTTTCACTCGCCGCTGAATCTCTTCCGCCACCTTTTCCGGCTCGCGCTTCAGCATTTCGGCCCGGTCATCGGCCAGCTTGGTAACCGTTGGTTGCGTCGCGTACCAATAGCGGGCATTGTCCTGGTAAAGATAGGTCGCCGCCTGGGCGAGATAACGCAGCGCGTCCCCAAATACCGCAGGCGCTTCGCCCGGTTGCACGCACCCCAATTTTATCCGCCGATCTTCCTCCCCCCGGTTGGCCGCGCCGGGCGTCGGCGCGGAACCCAGGAACAGCGTCCGCGCCACCCGGAGACAAGCCTGATAACGCCCCAAATTCGGTCGATCTCCGTCCAGTTTGCGCGGCAGAGAACCCAGACCATCCACGTCGCGTTCGATCACCGTCTCCCATCCGCCCGGCAAATAGCCCGTGAGCTGGGACACAATCCCGGGATCATCCAAGGGGATGCTGGCGGGCAGGATCAACGGCCCCTTGTCGTTGTCGGCCCACAGCCGGTGGATCACCGCGGCCATTAAACGGAGCACGCCACGGGTCCGTTGGAACTTCACCAGCCCCGACCAGTCCTGATACAGCCGGGCGAAAACCTCCGGATGAATGGGGAACGCGGCCTTGAGCTTGCGCTCATAATCCGGTCCCTGGCATTCCGCCGGAAACTCCTGATGATGCTGGCGGTACAAATCACAAAACGCTTTGGCGGTATTATCCCGCGAGGTGAAGAGCGCGTTGTCCGTGATCGGCTGGAATAACCGCCGCCGCACGATCTCGAAACTCTCGTCCGCGTTCGCCGGCCGCCAGGCCGTGGCCACACGGCTCACCACATTCCGCAACGCCGCCAGGGCTGCCCGTCCCCGCACACCCCCGACCTCTTCATCGTGGGCATCGCTGGTGGGCGACACCCCGCCGCCACCGTCCGTTGAGGCGGGCAGACTGACCACGAGCATGGCTTTTGGCGCGGCCTTCACTTCTTCGGTGAGGGTTTGGGCGAAGGTGAATTGCGTCTCAAAGTCGCCGCCGGGCAAATCCTTGTCATCGTGCAATTGCCGCGCATAGGCCACCCACTCATCCACCAAAATCAGGCACGGCGAATACTTCCGCAACAGCTTGCCCAAAGCGTCCCCCGGATTCGTTGCGGTCTCGTCCGCCCCCTGCAACAGCGCATACCCGTCCTTCCCTCCCAGTTGCCAGGCCAGTTCACCCCACAGCGTGCGCACGACCGTGCCATCGTCCTTCTTATCGGGTTGCCCCGGCTTGATCTTGTTGCCCACCAGCACCACCCGTCTGACCCCGGTGGTCAGCGCCTGCTTCGCTTCCTGCATCACCGGTTCCAACCCCGTCAAGTCCGTCACCGGCCGCCCCGAAAACAGGTGATACAAGGCCAGCATCGAGTGGGTCTTGCCCCCGCCAAAGTTGGTTTGCAGTTCCACCACCGGATCGCTGCCATCCCCCGCCAGCCGCCGCACCGCCCGTACCAGCAGATCCTTCAATCCCACCGTGAGAAATGTCCGCCGATAGAATTCCTGGGGATCGCGGTATTCCTCGGAACCGCGCCCCTGATAAACTTCCCACAGGTCCGCCGCGAATTCGGCCAATTGATACCGCCCCGAGGCCACATCCGGGTGCGGGGTTACCACCTCCCGCCAGGGCTTGAGCCCTGCCAGCGGCGCGTCGAGACCCAGTGTCGTCTGGCTCTTCCGCCGCTCATGCCGGGCCTGCTCGTCAAATTTCAAGCGGAGCAATTCCGCGGATTGCTTGGTCAGTTCATCCGCCTGTTCCCGCGCTCCCACGGCATTGAGCAAACGTTGCATCGAGTCGATCGCCCGGTACGCGTCGTCCGTGGTGAACGTTTTCTGATGCGCCCACTTGTTGCGCACCTCGATCAATTCGCTCGTCAGGCTGCGCTCCGCCCTCCCCAGGGTCTTGGCGAACACATCATTCCAGCATTCCCAAAGCACCTTCAGCACGGACCCCGCGTCCCACTCCGGCGCGGCCTCCGTTCCGCCGACCTGCATTCCCGCCCCGGTGATTTGTTTCACCGTCCCCCACCATTTCGCTCCGTGCGCGGATTTTAGTTCGCGCTCCACGAAGGCCGGGAGTCCCGCCTTCAAAGTTTCGAGTGCCTTCCCGATGCGTTCGTGGTTGCTTTGTGCCATAGATTTAGAAACGAATCCCGAACAGCCCCCCGTCCTCGCGGGCATCAGTTAACCGCACCGGTAAAATATGCGCCGTCAGATCGAAACCCTCAGGGAAGGACCTCGGTATCGCATCGGAATTCATCGTCACGATATACTGCCAGCCACATTCATCAGCCTTCTTTGCCCCAACCGCCAGCGCTCTGGCGACCTGCCGTTCATCCACTCCATCAAAGAGATGACTATCGTGAATCACGAAACCCGGGCCCATCTTTCGCTCCGCGCAAAGTTGCATCAACATCATGTCGAAACAGAATATCTGCATGTTCTGAATCCCTTTGCTTCGCTGCCCCTGAATCTTGATCTCGATTTCCAAGCCATTATGGGTGGGATTAAGCACCAGGTTGCCCGCGTCCTCGTAGAGGGACTTGGAAATGGCCTCAAAAACCCGGATGGCCGTTTCGACCCGGCTATTTTGCTCCAATAGATTCGTCCGTAACCGGCTTTCGAGCTGCCGTCGTTCGATGTCGAGATCGACCTTGCTGCTTTCCAATTGTTGCGCCGCGCGGAAGCGTTGCTTGAGCGATTCCACCGCGGCATCCAGCCGGGTTAGTTCTCGTTGCAATTGCTGAAATTGATCGAGCGCCCCCTTTGACCGCAACAATTTCATGATCTCGGCGCGCCTTTGGTCGCAGCCGGCTTTCTCCAGGTCCCGTTTGCGGATTCGATCTCGTGCCCCGGAAATCTCGTTTTGCAGATAACCGCGGCGATTGGCGACCACCGAACGATGAAACCCGCGCACCTCTTCCAGGCGCTTCAAAATCGCCTCCGGCAACAACACCCCGGCCTCGGCGTAAACTTTTTCCACCACCTCCTCGGACGGCGGCGCTTCCTCCAGCAAGGCCAGTTCCATGGTGGCCAGAAATTGTGCGTCCAGGGTGTTTTCGTCCACCAGGCCGCTGATCTTGAGCGTGAGCTGGCTCGCTTCCCGCTCCAGTTCATGGTATTCGGGCAGCACCTCAAAGGATTCCAGCGTTTTGCGGACTCGGTCAGCGTTCGTCTCCAAAAGCACCAGTTGCGTTTGCAACTCACTCGCCTTGGGAATAAACGCGCCGATCGCTCCTTCCTTGGCTGCCTTTCGCAGCTCCGCCAGCGCCTTTTCCTGCCGCCGCACTTGTTCCAGGCGTTGCGCAATGGTCCAGTCCAGCCCGAGCAGGTAGGCCAGCGCGACCTGCTGATCCCATTTGCTCTGCTCCTCGCTTTGCCGGACCGGTTCCAGAAACCCTTTCGCGGATTCGCGCCTCGCGAAATAACTGATCAGCGAGCGCAGGGAGGGTTGCTGCGAGCCCTTCGCCTCCTCGCCCACGGGTAGTCCGAACCACTCCCAACCGAGCAATTCCTTCCAGTCTTCATTACTAAGTGAAGGTCCGTCGCCATTCCTTTCCTTCGGCCGGACCGGCCAGTCAGACATACCATCCGCGTCAACCAACACTCGCGCTGGTTCGCTGCCCGACCGTCGAACCGTGACTTTCTCCCCGCCCACAACCATACGGCAGCCAAAGTATGCTTCACGCAGACTCTGGTTTCGGAAGATGGATTCTTTATCGGCTTTCGCACCCAGTAGAAAATGGATCACCTCGACGAGGCTGGATTTGCCCGCGCGGTTTCGGGTCTGCCGGTCGGTCGCCGTGTCCATCCGGTCGGCCAACAGCACGTTGAGCCCCCGTCGCAATCTCAATTCCTTGAAACTCGGCAGGGTGCTGAACACCTCGCGGATCATGGTTGCCTCCTTTGCAGAACGCCCTCGTGCAGGGAAATCGCATCTGTGAGGAAAAGGAAGTCCAGCGCCAGCACGAACCACTCGAACGTCAATCGCTCCCCCCGGTCATTCAGCGACTTCCGAACGCTCTTCAATTCCTCCCAAATCCTGGAAACCGTCTTGGGTCGGTCGAGCAGTCCGAGCACATCCGCTCCCACTCCCAGGAGTGAGCTTTCGATGCTGAGTCGCTTCGTCGGTAATATCATGGCGCGTTTCCCGGCTCTCCCGGGCGCTCAAAAATCTCGCAGTGTTCGAATAAATAAGCCAGCACTGTCCAGACCGCCGCATCCCGCCGCAAATTGCCGCTCCGCAACGGACCGGCGGCAAAAGCGAACAGATCCATCAGGATGGCATCCGGCTCCCCGCCTTCCCTGGCCAGCAACTGATATTTCGCCCGAAAAAGCGCGGCAATCCTGTCCCCGTCGGTTTTGTCGGGCATTGCGGCGAGAAATTGCTTCAAAAGCCGGCTATACGCCATGCCCAAAGTGAGCTGCCGGGCTGCCGCTGGCGACAACCGGTTGTGCGCGATTTTTCCCGGCGGCGGTGGGGAGACTTCCCCTTCCTGCGGTTCCTCGCCCGTCGCCAGGTGCGCCACGATGGGCTCGAGATCCCGCAATCCCAGATCGGCAAAATCCGCTGGGGTCGGAATCGCCGGCAGCAGGGAACGCAGATCCACCTCGCTCAATTCCAAGGCTAGTTTGCGTAGCGCATAAAATCCCCAGGCTTCCGCGGTGACGCCAGGGTGATCGTGCTGGAACTTCGCCAGCATTTGCACCACATCGGTGGGGAGTCGCCCCTCGGGAGCATTATGCACAAAAACCCAGCGGTCCCAAAACACCTTTTGATGGGGCAACGCGCCTGTGAAATCTTCCGTCATTTTGCCGAGCGTATCCGCCAGCGCCACATCGTTTGGCGCAAAACATTGGAAAAGGGTCCGCGTCGGGGCGTGATACCCGTCGCATTTCCGATCCCCCAGCTTGCCCCAAGGCCGCGTGGCCATGAACTCCGTCGGATACCGCAGGCCCATCAGCCGGCTGAAGAACACCTGGAACTCATCCCCCCGCTTTTCGTGGAACGCCAGTCGCAGGCTCAGCTCAAACAGGCTCTGTTGGAACAGTGTCATTCAGGTTCTTTGGCCAGTATCTTCCACTCCCGGAATCAAATCAATTCCCCTTGCGCCGGCCCAAAATCCTTCAGTTCCTCCGCCAACCGCTTCAAATCCGGCCACGCCAGCACGAGCGCGTTATATCCCATCGCCTCTTGCGCCCACTTCCGTCGTTCACAGACAGTGTAAAGGCGATAACTGAGGTCCCGCGCGATTTCCGCGATCGCGCCCAATCTTTTCAGCAGCGCAGCGGCGGCTTGCTCCCCCTGGTCGAGCGCCCGGATCAGGTAATGGGTGGACTCCCAGATCGTCAGCCGTTCATCCGTGGCCGGATCCCAATCGGCCAAAAGTTCCTCCTTCTTGAGCAGCCGCACTTTGCCGCCCTTGGCCGCCAAAATGCCCGCCTCGACCATGCCGGCCACGCTGGTGTTCTTGGCTGTCGAAAGCGTTTCGGCCTGCCCGTACGCCCCCTCGGCGAAACCAAATTGATCGAACCACGCCAGCGCCCAGCGTGTGTCCGCGTCGAACTCGCCCTCCTGTTCGGCCAATACCTCATCGAGTGACTGGTTGATGATCGAGAGCGCGGTTCGCACGCCCATCGGCGTGCCATCGGTTTCGAGCACTCGCGCATAGCGACTGAACACTGCCATGCCTGGCCCAATGGCCGCTTGCGCTAAATCCACCGGCGCGATGTTGCCCTTTTGCAAATTCCGCAACGCCTCGGGCAACTCCCGCTTCAACGCGGCCAGAAAATCGCGGCGCGAAGCCACGCCTGCGTCTGACGGTCGGACGCGACAAACGAGAACAATCGAGGATGCGAGGGCATTCTTTCCAATGCCGATATTCCGGGCGCCACGCTCAGTTCGCATCGGCCAGGTGCCGTCAACCTGCCATTGAGTATCCACCAAGCCTTGAAGAAAAGTTTCCCAACCCGTTGACGTGCGGTTGCCAACATCGTCCTCCAAATCATCACTATCATCACTATCTTCTTCTGCTTCCGTTTGCTTAAAAGCATAGTAAACAGTGGTCGGAAACCGTTCATCACTAAGCTCCCGCATCCGCGCGAACACACTTCTCATTCCAGTCTCGAAGAACTCGCGCGCGGTTTCCTTGCTGCCTTGGCGATAGCAGTCAGCAATTAATTCGTCTGCCTTCGGAACCAAAAGGGTTCCGAGCAAACTTGGGTAAACGCTTTGAATTCCCCTTCGCAGCCAAATATAGAAGAAATCCGACAAATCAGCGTAGCCGATGTTATCGTAATATGGGGGGTCGGTGGAAAATACAACCTTCGTTGGTGATGAGAGCTTCGCCGCAGACAGCTGTTCTGCATGTCCTGCCGTCCTCGCCACTGCGAGTTGTCGAATTGTTCGCGCGATTCCGTCCAAGGTCACTTGAAAGTCACCGGCTGCGCCGGCGAACGGATTGACCTCAGCAAAATCCCAAACCATTGCAAGAGCTTGCCGAGCGAAGGTAGATTTGGCCTGGTTGCGGGTGTGACTCCAAACTACGAGCGACGAGTTGTAGTCGGCAGTCTTGCTTACGCCAAGGGCAAGATAAGTTGCGATGGCATCCGCATACTCAGCCGTGCATTCGGACGCCGACAGCATCTTGACCCGAGTTGCCTCCACCAACGTGCTGTAGTTCGAGAGAAGCGAAAGCTGCCGCTTTGTGAACAAGTGACGATGTTTTGTCATGCCGTAGTTGGGTGTTTTGAAATCTCTTGGATTTCGAGGCAGGTCCGAGTCTGGGATGTCATCGCCCATGTTGACATCCGTAGCGATTTGTTCATGCTCAGGAATTGGCGAAAGGTAAATTCGCCCACCTGCTCCTTCGGCAACGATGCCAAGCAAACGAACGCCCATTCGGCCAGCCTTCCCCTCCGCTCGGATGTAGTCGAGCGGCATAGCAGCCTGTTGAAATAATCGTCAAAAAGCGCGATAATTGTATCGCCTAATACTATAAGTAAGCTAATATGTTGATGTGTTTGAAACGCATTGTTTGCCGCCTCAGGAACTCTTCGTTGCGACTTCCCAGCTAGTGCG
>CAIXFN010000058.1 GCA_903918755.1 uncultured Pedosphaera sp. | reverse complement strand
ATCAAGTCAAAATGGTGGATGTCTATCCGCAACGGGGGCATCTGGCCAATATCCGGAGTCAGTCGCAGGGAACCGGTGGGTCGCCCTACAATGTGCTGGTGGATCTGGTGCGGCTCGGGGCGCCCTTTCCGTTGTCCGCCGCCGGGATGGTGGGGGACGATCCGCTGGGGCGGGAAATCCTGGCCGACTGCCAGGCCCGGGGCATCGATACGCATTTTCTTAATGTAAACCCCAAAGCGCCAACCTCTTACACGGATGTGATGACGGAACGGGAAGGGGGGCATCGGACGTTTTTCCATGCCCGCGGGGCCAATGCGCTTTGGCGGGGGACGGGGCTGGATTTCAGCCGGAGCAAGGCGCGGATCTTTCACCTGGGCTACCTGTTGCTGCTGGACGCGCTGGATGAACCGGATGCCAAGTATGGCACCCGCGCGGCCCGGCTCCTGGCTTCGGCGCAGGCGGCCGGATTGAAGACCAGCATCGATGTGGTGAGCGAGGACAGTGACCGCTTTGCCCGGATCGTCACCCCCGCGTTGAAGCACGTGGACTATTGCATCCTGAATGAGATTGAGGCGGGTAAGACCACCGGCTTCAACCTGCGCCATGCCGATGGCCGGCTGGATACCACGGCGGTGCGTCATGCCGCCGGGGCGCTCTTGCAATGTGGGGTGCGCGAATTGGTGGTGATCCATTTCCCGGAAGGCGGCTTTGCCCGGAACCGTAAAGGGGAGGATACCTGGCAATCGTCCCTCGACCTCCCGGTAGGGTATATCGGCGGGACTGCCGGGGCGGGAGATGCCTTTTGCGCCGGGGTTTTGCTCGGGCTGCATGAAGGCTGGGATCTGGGACGGAGCCTCTTGACCGGAGTTTGCGTGGCCGCCGCCTCGCTGTCCCATCCCACCTGCACGAACGGTGTCAAATCCTTGAAAGCAGCGCTGGCGCTGGCCAAAAAATTCGGGCTGCGCACGCCCTTGGTGACGGGAGTTTAAAGCGAAGATTCCACCGACCCGGCCTGCCCTGCGTCGCTCAAAAACTATGCAGGGTAGGCCGGGCCGGTGGGAATTTTGACGACTGGCTCCGGGGGGCACCACCGACTCAGCTTCGACGCCTTCCCGGGGCAGAGACCCGCGCCCCATGGACAGAATTGCTCGGCCTTCCTTCGTGGGCTGGTGCTTCCCGTCCGGAGGTGGCGGCGGAACGAGGATCAATGAATTTCGCCGCCTCACCGGGAATTTGAGTTTTCCTGGGGCAATGTCATTGAGATGTCGCCCCGCCGGAGCTGGAAGGCGGGTTTAAAACGCCAGATGGCGGGCTCAGCGCGAGCCGGAGGGTAATAAAAAAGGCGGACCATTGCTGGTCCGCCTGGAATTATTGGGAGCTGATGGGATCAGTTCCGGGGAGCCGGTCCGCGACCACCACCACCACCGCCACGGCCACCGCGATCTCCGCCGCGCCCGCCACGGTCACCACCGCGATCCCCGCCACGTTCAGGGCGTTCACCACGATCCGGCCGGCCGCCGTCTTCCGGTTGGCCGCCCACATCGGGTTGGGTGCCGACCACCGGTTGTTCGACCGGGGTGCCGCCCATTTCCGCATCCCGTTCGGCCATGGCCGCACGGCGGGAAAGTTTGACGCGGCCCTTTTCGTCCACGCCGAGGCATTTCACCCAGATTTCGTCGCCGATCTTGACGATGTCCTCGGTCAATTTGACGCGGAAATTCGCCAGTTCGCTGATGTGCACCAAACCGTCGCGGCCGGGGAGGAATTCCACAAACGCGCCGAATTCCTTGATGGTCACGACGCGACCGCGGTAAATCTTGCCGATTTCCGCTTCCGCCGTCATGCCCTCGATGGCGTCCCGGGCGATCTTCATGCCCTCGGCGGACACGGAGTAAATGTTGACGGTGCCGTCGTCTTCGATGTTGATTTCGCAACCCGATTCCTCGACGAGGCGTTTGATGTTCTTACCACCCGGCCCGATCAGGGCGCCAATCTTCTCCGGATTGATCTTCAGGGTGATGATCCGCGGAGCGTACTTGCTCATTTCCTTGCGCGGTTCAGCCAAGGTCTTGGCCATTTCCGCCAGGATGAACAGCCGCGCTGTGTGGGCCTTGACCAACGCTTCGGACATGAGCTTGTGGGGCAGGCCGCGCAGCTTCAGGTCCAATTGGAATCCGGTGATGCCCTTCTCGGTGCCGGCGATCTTGCAATCCATGTCGCAGAACGCATCTTCCCAACCGATGATGTCGGTCAGCAATTGATACCGGTTGATGGTGTGTTCGTCATCATGCTCGGCGCAGATGCCGATGCTGATGCCGCCCACCGGTCGGATCATGGGCACGCCGGCATCGAGCAGCGCCAGGGTGCCGCCGCAGACGGAGGCCATGGAGGTGGAACCGTTGGATTCCATGATCTCGCTGGTCACGCGCACCGCGTAGGGGAACGTGGCGAGGGGAATCATGGGCTCAATGGAGCGTTCCGCGAGGGCGCCGTGGCCGATTTCGCGGCGGCCGGGACCGGTGATACGACCGGTTTCGCCCACGGAGAAGTTGGGGAAGTTGTAGTGCAGGATGAACTTCTTCTCGTTGCTGCCGCCGGTGTAGGAATCGAATTCCTGGGCGTCCTCATTGGTGCCCAGCGTGGCCAGTGTCACGGCCTGGGTTTCGCCGCGGGTGAAGATGGCGGAACCATGCGCGCGGGGGAGAATCCCGACTTCGCTGGAAATCGCCCGGACGGTGTCAAAACCGCGACCGTCGAGCCGTTTGCCCTCATTGAGGATCAGGCCGCGGACGGCTTCCTTCTGGATATAATACTGCGCGTCCTTCAGCACGAATTCGGTCACCTTGTCGGCGCCGAATTTCGCGACGAGTTTGGTGCCGATTTCGGCGAAAATGGCATTGGCTTTGCCTTCGCGGGCGAGTTTGCCCGGGGTCAGCAAGGCTTGGACAATGCGATCACCGGCGAGAGCTTTGGCTTCCGCCAGGATTTCCGCGGGAACGATGTTCAAAGTGATGGCGCGCTTGGCTTTCCCGGCGCGGGCCGTCAATTCCTGCTGGGCCTTGATCAGCGGCTGGCAGCATTCATGGCCAAATTGCAGCGCGGCTTCAAAATCAGCCTCGCTGATTTCCTTGGCCGCACCTTCGAACATCACGATGTCCTGGGTGTTGCCGACGTAGATGATGTCCACATCGCTGTCCGCCATTTCGGCATGGGTGGGATTGGCAATGAATTTGCCGCCAACCCGGCCGATGCGCAGCGCACCCAGCGGGCCGTCCCAGGGGATGTCGCTCACGCTCAGGGCCGCCGAGGCGCCAATGATGCTGAGAATGTCGGGATCGTTCTCGCCGTCGGCGCTCAGCACCACGGTCTGGACCTGAACTTCGTTATACCAACCTTTGGGGAAAAGCGGGCGGATGGGGCGGTCCGTGAGGCGGCAGGTGAGGATTTCCTTCTCGGTCGGGCGGCCTTCGCGCTTGAAATAGCCCCCGGGGAATTTGCCGGCGGCGGCGGCTTTTTCGCGGTAATCAACGGTGAGCGGGAAGAAGTCCTGGCCGGGTTTGGCCTTGGTGGCGGCCACGGCGGCCACGAGGACGATCGTTTCACCGAGTTGCACCGTCACGGCACCGTCCGCCTGCTTGGCGAGTTTGCCGGTTTCGATTAAAATCTGCTTGTCGCCCAATTGGGCGATTATTTTTTCTGACATATGAGTTTCCTAGGATGCCTCCATCGCCACCGAGGAACTTCAATGAAACCCCTGGCGGCAGGAGTCTGATTGAAATTACCCAAGGGCAAGGGAGATTTTTTGCGCGGATATTTCACCTCGGGAACCGAACTGGCCGCGCTTGCTGGTTCGGTCAAATGAGGGGGAGAAGGAAAGAAGTAGAAAGTCGGCCACCCGAAAAAAACAGGGAAAGCCGCACTCCCCGGGGGCTACTTGCGCAGCTTGAGCTTCTTCGTAATCGTCGAATAACGGTCCGTGTCCGTGGTATGCAGATAATCCAACAAACGGCGGCGTTGGCCGACCATGATCAACAATCCCCGGCGGGAGCTGTGGTCCTTGACGTTTTTCTGCAGGTGCTCGGTCAGGTGGTTGATGCGCTGGGTCAACAGCGCGATTTGGACGTCGGCCGAACCGGTGTCCCGCTCGTGCAGTTTGAAATCCGCGATCATCTTCGCTTTTGCTTCCATAATCTATCTACTGTTCAATCGTCTTTTTTGTTACAGGGAAACGACTTTACGGGGAGTGAGCGGGGGTGTAAAGCATTTTCCGCAGGCGGTTTGGTTGGCCAAATCGGGGGTATAATCCCTTGGAGGTGCCTCCGTCGGCCGGTTGGGGGAGGCTGAACTGGCTTTACTTTGGCCCGGCCCCCTCGCAAGATGAATATCAACAACCCTGAATTCCCGAATGTTCGTCCTGATCTGAGGCGCCAACTTTCCTTTTTATGCACCCATTTATCGCTGCTCCCCGGTTCCTGCTGTTGCTGGCCCTGACCACCGTGACCGCCCACGCGGCGGGACTGGCCCTGCCCCGGAGCACCCCGGAGGCGCAGGGGGTTTCGTCCGCCGGCATCCAGAGTTTTGTGGAGGCGGCGGATAAACAGGTTAACACCCTGCATAGTTTCATGCTGGTGCGGCATGGCCAGGTGGTCGCGGAGGGGTGGTGGAAACCGGAGGCGGCGGACAAACCCCACGTCATGCATTCGTTGAGCAAGAGCTTTACCTCCACCGCGGTCGGGTTGGCGATTGCCGCCGGCAAATTGAGCCTCGACGATGAGGTGCTGAAATTTTTCCCGGAGGACGCCCCCGCCCAACCCGCCAAAAACCTCAAGGCCATGCGGGTCCGCGATTTGCTGACGATGAATAGTGGCCAGGAAGTGGAGGCCAAAATCCGGGACTCGGGGGACGTGCCCTGGAGCCGGACCTTTTTGGCCCACCCCGTCCCGCATAAACCGGGCACCCATTTCCTCTACAATACGCCCGGCTCTTACATGCTTTCGGCCATCGTGCAAAAAGTCACCGGCCAGCCGGTGCTCGAATATCTCCGGCCGCGGTTGTTTGAGCCGCTGGGGATTGAAAATCCGGCTTGGGGAGCCAGCCCGCAGGGAGTGAATTTTGGCGGGTGGGGATTGTATATCCGGACGGAGGACATCGCCAAGTTCGGCCAGCTTTATCTCCAGAAGGGGCAATGGCAGGGGAAGCAATTGGTGCCGGCGGACTGGGTGGCCGCCGCCACTTCGCGGCAGGTGGGCAATGGCAGTAATCCGCAAAGCGATTGGGAACAGGGCTACGGGTTCCAATTCTGGCGCTGCCGCCATGGCGCGTTCCGGGGCGATGGGGCGAACGGCCAGTTTTGTGTCGTGATGCCGGACCAGGACGCGGTCGTGGCCATCACGGCAGAAACCGGCGACATGCAAGCTGAACTCAACGTGGTGTGGGACAAGTTGCTCCCCGCCTTGCAAGCCCAACCATTGCCGCCTAATCCCGAGGCGCAGGCGCAATTGCAGCAGGTTTTGGCCGGTTTGGTGGCGCATCCGGCCGTCAAAGCGACGAAGCCCTAGTTTTCCTTACAACCAGGCAGCCCAAGGTTCCAGCAGCGCCCGCAGCGCGGGGATTTCCTCCGGTCGCAAATCCACCAGCGGGGGGCGGACCGGACCGCCGCGGAGGCCGATCAGGTCCATCATGGACTTCATGACGGAGACTTCGTAGCCCTTGCGCCGGGCGCGAAAGGCGTACAGCGGGATCACCAACGAATCCATCAGGGCGGCCAATTCCGGCGCGGCTCCCGCCGCCGCCAGTTCATGCAAGCGCAAGGACAGGCGGGGTGCCACGTTCGCGATGCTGGAAGTGTAGGTCCGGATCCCCATGGAGTAATAGCCGGGCACCAGATCGTCGCCCACGCCACCGATCCAGTGCAGGCGATTGCCGATCCGCTGGCGGATCATCTGGTAGCGGCGGAGGTCGCCCTGGCCGTCTTTCCAGGCGATCAAGTTGGGGATTTGTTCCGCGAGTCGTTCGACCAGCGCGGGGGCGGGATTGAACCAGTCGCGACTGTAAATCAACAACCCGAGGGGCGTGGCCGCCGCAATGCCCCGGTAATAGGCAATGGTTCCCTCGTCGTCCGGACCCGGATAATACGGCGGAAAAGCCAGAATCCCATCCACCCCGGCGACGGCGGCGGCGCGGGCGAGCTCGGCGGCAATGGGCGGGTTGAACCCGGTGCCCGCCAGCACGGGGACCCGGCCATTGACTTCCTCCACGGTGGCCCGGACCACGGCTTGATGCTCGTCGGGCGAGAGGGAGTACAACTCCCCGGTGCCGGCGGCGGCCACCACGGCGCTCACCGGATGCCGGAGGAGGGAGCGGAGATTGGCGCGCAAGCCGTCGAGATCCAGCGAGAGGTCCGCTTTGAACGGCGTGACGGGAAAGGAGATGACCCCGTTTAACCGGGCGCGAAGTTCAGTCGGTGAAGTGGCCATAAGGGTTAGAGTGAATGCTGGGTGTTTGGTGGAGCAAGCCAATTGTCAGAATCGAGGGGACGGACTACCAGCGCGGCAGGACGCGCCGCCAATTGGGGTCCACATGTCGGCGCATTTCGGCTTCATCGTCGCGCTTGCGGTAAAGGCATTGGGCATAGCGTTCACGGCCACGGGCTAGTTGGTCATAGTCCAACTCCACCCCCAGGCCCGGCCGGTCCGGGATGCGCACGCAACCATTCACGATCGGAACCCGGCCGCCCTGCACCACTTCGTCCTGCGCCGATTGCCACGGATAGTGGGTGTCGCAGGCGTAAGTCAGATGCGGGGTGGCGGCCGCCACATGGGCCATGCCCATCAGGGAAACGCCGAGGTGACTGTTCGAGTGCATGGAGAGACCCAAACCAAAAGTTTTGGCCAGACGGGCCAATTGCTGGACCTGGCGGGGGCCGCCCCAGTAATGGTGATCGCAAAGGATGATCTGAACTGCATCCAACTTGATGGAGAGGGGAAGATCGGCGAAGGAGGTCACGGCCACATTGCTGGCCAGGGGAGTGGTGATGCCTTCCGCCACCAATTGCCGGCGGACCGCGGCCATGTTTTCAAGACCGGCCACCGGATCCTCCAGGTAACCACCGCGCCCCAATTCCTCAGCCAGTTCCCGGCCGACCCGCACCGCGGTGGCCACGGTCCAGGCGGAATTGGGATCGATCCGCAGCGGCACATTGGGGCCCAGCGCGCGATACAGTTGCTTGACGGTTTCGATCTCAATTTCCGGGTCCAGCACGCCGGCTTTAAACTTGATGGAGCCAAAACCATACTGCGCGCGCATTTGTTGAACCTGCCGCACCAGGCTTTCCGGCGAGAGCGCTTCGCCATATTCATCGGGCCGGGCGTCGGATCCCTCGCCCCCGCCACCGGCGTGCTTGTAAAAGGGATAGGCGGAGAAGGGCACCTCATCCCGCACGCGTCCACCGATCAAATCGCACAACGGCTGGCCCACGGTTTTGCCGATCAAATCCAGGCAGGCCACCTCGATGGCGGCGTAGGTGCGGGTCGTGGCGTCCAGGGGATTCTCGCCGGGAACGTAATGCAGTTGCGAGCGGGCGTCGCCGCTGCCCTGGCCTTCCACCATGGGCGAGAGCAGGCCGGTGAGCCGGTAGGGATTGGCGCCGATGATTTGCGGGCGCAGGGCCTCCAATTGCCGGACTTGCGCATCGCCGCCGTAAGTCTCCGTGATCCCGATGACACCGGCGTCGCTCTCCAGTTCCACAATCGTGCGCAGGGCGTACGGCGAATGCAGGCCGTAAGAGCTGCGCAGCGGCGGATCGGCGATGGCGATGGCATGGATCCGGAGGTCGGTGATATGCATAGGTGCGGAGGTGAATACTGAAAACCCCCGTCCGGATCAAGCATGCAACCCACGCTCCCGGGCGCTCAACTCAGGGGATGAAACTCCACGCGAATGCCGCCGGGGTCGCAATGCAAGACGGCGACGCTGCGCTCAAGATTCAAGCGCGGTTTGCCCGAGTAACCCGGGTTGAGAAAGAGGGTGCCGTCGATCGTTTGATTACAGGCTTTGTGGGTGTGGCCAAAAATGACGACCTGCGGCTGCTCCCGGCCAATGCGCTGGCGAATGGCCTGGCCGGGCCGGTGCAGGTCCACGATGTGGTGCACGAGAAACTTGCGGCCGGACAGGGTCAGGATTTCAGTTTCCTTGAAAGACATGCCCGCGTCGTTGTTGCCCAGCACGGCGGTGACGGGGGCGATGCTTTCCAAATCGAAAATCACCCAGGGTTGGCCGATGTCGCCGGCGTGCAGGATGTGATCGACACCGGCAAACAAATCCGGCACGCGGGGATCCAGAAAATTATGGGTGTCCGAGATGAGGCCGATTTTCATGATGGAGCGGTTGCCTGGTACGACCGGGGGCGGGCAGTCAGGCTTTGGCCTCTTCGGGCTGCTCCTCGGATTTTTCGCCGGCGGGTTCTTCGGCCTTCGCTTCCGCTTCCGCGGGTTCGGCGGCTTCCAGCAGTTTCATCGCCCCGGCAAACAGGCCGGTGAACAAGCCGGTGCTGAGCATCGAGTTCCGGAAAAATTCCCAGGTCTGCGGCCAGCCAGCGGATCCCTTGGTCAGGGCAATGATCCATCCGGCGAGCGTCTTGGCGTAGGCGGGATCGGACAACCACGAAATCGTGTTGGTGACGAAGTAGAACAAAAGGGCGCCCAGGATGCCACCGCCCAGCAAGGCCAGGAAGGGCGAACGGGCACTGAACCGGCGGCCCAGCCAGACGAGCAAGGCGTAAACCGCGTAATTGCCCAGGGTTTCCGGGACGACCAGGCTGACGTGATAATAGAGGCCATTCAGGAGGAGGTCCGTGACGAACATGGTGGCGACCGGCAGCCACCAAGCCAATCGCCCGGGAAAATAAACCCCAGCGCAGAACATCAGGGCATAGGTTGCGCTGAAATTCGACGGCATCAGCCCGGGGTACCGCGAAATCGCGAATACCACCATCAAGATGATGGGCAGTAATAGTTTTGCCTTCACGGGTGCAATATTACGGCTTGGGGAGGTAAAGACAAGCGGGGGAATTGGCTGGGTTTTCCGGGGGGGAGCCGATTATCCTGACGGGATTCCGTGGAAAAACTATTTCAAGTGGTGCATGAGGACCGGGACTTGCTGGTGGTGAACAAACCGGCGGGACTGGTCTGCCATCCCACCAAGGGCGATGTGTATTCCAGCCTCATCAGCCGCGTCCGGTTGCACTTGGGGACGGTCGGGGAACCGCAACTCATCAACCGCCTGGATCGGGAAACGAGCGGGCTCGTGCTGGTCGCAAAAACCCCCACGGCGGCGCGGGCCGTGCGCCGGATTTGGGAAGCGCGGGAGGTGCGGAAAGATTACGTGGCGCTAGTCCATGGCTGGGTGGCGGAAGAACAAGGAATCATTGACGCGCCGTTGGGCAAGGACCTCACTTCCCGGGTGGCGATCAAGGATTGTGTCCGCAGCGATGGGGCGGCGGCGCAAACGGAGTACGAAGTGGGGCACCGTTTTCAGCGCGCCGAAGGGAAGTTCACCCGACTGCTCGTCCGGCCCCGAACCGGGCGCAAACACCAGATTCGCATTCACCTGGCCCATCTGGGGCACCCGATCGTGGGCGACAAATTGTATGGCGGGGACGATGATTTATATCTGGCCCTGGTGGAAGACCGCCTGACCGACGAACAACGACGCCGGCTGATCCTTCCCTACCATGCCCTGCATGCGGGCGAAGTGGTTTTTGAATGGCAGGGGGAGCGATGGGAATTTCGCGCGGAGCCCGAATCCTGGCTGGTCGATTTTTTCCGGCTCGCGGAAAGTGCAGGCAGCGCATCCGGGGTTACCGATCAGCCCGACACATGATGGATTTACGCGAGGAAAGAATATTATGAGCGATCTCACCAACCCGCGAGTCATCAAGCTCAAGGGGCTGTTGTTCGTATTTTTGGGGCTATTTTCCGGTCTGCTGCTGGTGCTGGAGCAACCCACGCTGAAGGTCGGCCTGCTCCTGGCGTTGTGCATCTGGTCCTTTTGCCGGGCGTACTATTTTGCCTTTTACGTGATCGAGCACTACGTCGATCCCGGTTTCCATTTTTCCGGCCTGTGTTCCGCCGCGCGATATTTGATGAAAGCCGGCCGGCCCACCGGCGGTTCGCCGCGGTCCGAGGATCAAATAAAAAAATAGCGGGAGTGGGGGATCAGATGGCCTCAACCGCCAGCGGTTCGCCAACCACTTTAGTTTCCTCCACCACGCGCAGTGAGCGGGCGATGAAAATGCTCCAGACGGCGAGGGCCACTGCGCACAGCCCCGTGATAAAATAATGAGTGATCTGGCCGGTGTCCGATTGCCCCAGGATGAACCCGCTGAAAAGCGATGCCAGGCCCGCGGCAAATTGTTGCACCGACGAGTTCAGGCTCATGAAACTGCCCCGGTAGCGCGGTTCCACCACGACCGTCATCAACGCCATGGCGGGGACCATGCGGCTGGACATGGCAATCATGAAAATGGTGGTGACGCTGACCGCGACCACCAGGGGTACGGGCGGCAGATTGGTGAGCACGACGATAGGGACCACGGTGGAGAGCGCGCAGATTTGAAACACCCGGAGTTTGCCGGAGCGGTCCGCCCAGCGCCCGACCCAGTTCATGGTGAAAACGGTGAATAATCCGCCGATGGCGTAAATGTAGAGCAATTGATTTTCCCGCAAGCCCACATTGGCCACCATGTAGGGGCTGATATAGGGAATCATGCAGAAGGCCATGAACGTCAGGACCGCCATGAACAGGAACGAACGCTGATGGTTGCGATGCTTGATGACATTGAGCAGTTGGCGCGCGGCTCCGCCTTCACGGGTGTGGTGCAAATGCCGTCGCAGGGAAGGCAGCACCGCGGCGGTGGCCACCAAAACCAACAGACTCAGCCCCGAAAGCGCGTAAAAGGGCATGTGCCAGTCAAAATCCGAGGCCAGCCGCAAGCCGATCGGCACCCCGCAGATGGAGGCCACCGAAAAGGAGGACATCACCATGCCCATGGCCGCCCCGCGCCGTTCCACCGGGATCATGTCCCCAATAATGGCCAGAATCAAAGCCCCGGTCACCCCACCAAACGCCCCGGCAATCACGCGGGCAATCACCAATAGCGGATAGGTGTTGGCGAGGGCGCAGAGCAGGGTGCCAACGACGAAGCCGAAGTACAACCAGAGCAGGGCGGGCCGCCGATCAAGCCGGTCCAGGAACAAGCTCGCCACCACGCCGGCAACCCCCGCACTGATGGCGTACGCCGAGACCATCAAACCGAACTGCCCCGGTTTGATGTGAAAAACCCGCATGTACTGCGGTCCCAGCGGCATGATGATCAGGAAGTCCAACATCGCGGTAAACTGGATGGCCGCCAGGGTCAACAAGAGCCATTTTTCCCGGGCCTGGGTCCAGGGCCGGCCGCCCACGTGATCGTGATGGGAGGTGCTCATATCAGGTTTGGAGCACGATCTTGCCCAAAGCCCCCGGCTCCATGACGGTCTGATGCGCCAAGGGCGCTTCAGCCAGGCTAAACTCGCGGCCTACCACCGGAAGCAAGGTTCCATTGGCCAGTCCGGCGCCGAGCGCGGCATGGATGGCGGCCAACTCAGTGGCCGAGGCGTTGCCCAGCATCACCCCGAGGATGTCCGCATCCCGTGCCATGGCATCCCGCGGGTTGAGTTCCACCGTGCCGCGACTGCCAATCACCGCCACCCGGCCGTGGCGCGCCAACACGGTGAGATCCCGGCCCAGGTTCACGTTCGCCAACATTTCCAGAATGATGTCAACGCCGCGTCCCCCGGTGAGCGTCAACAACTCGGCCAGATAATTCGGGGCGCGATGATCCAGCACCTGGTGCGCTCCCACGGCCGCCACCAAATTGCGTCCCGCGTCGCTGCCGCCGGTGCCGATGACGGTCAATCCCGCGGCCCGCGCCAATTGGACGGCCGCGAGACCCACTCCGCCGGTGGCGCCGTGGATCAGAACGGTTTCGCCCGCCTGGGCGCGCGCGCGCTGGAAGAGCGCGCGGAAGGCGGTGGCGTAAGGTATGTTTACCGCCGCCCCCTCGGCAAAAGTCAGGGACGCTGGCAGCGGATGAATCTGGGCGGGCAGGCACAACGCATAATCCGCATAAGTGCCGGTCAAGCTGTCGCCCACGTAAACCCGGTCGCCCACCGACCAACCCGCCACGCCGGCGCCGAGGGCGGCCACAGTTCCGCCAGCGTCCTTGCCGGGGGTGTAGGGCAATTCCGGTTTCGCGGCGTAGGCACCGGAACGGATGTAGGTATCCACCGGATTGACCCCGGCGACGTGAATCCGGACGAGGACCTGTCCCGGACCGGGATTCAGGGCCGGCAGTTCCTCGAGTTGCAAGACTTCCGGACCGCCGAATTGGCGTACGCGAATGGCTTTCATGACTTAGCGATTGACCGTGGACATCATGTTGGCCGGATAACGGAGTCCGGCGGTGCCGCCTTTGGGGACGGCGGCGGCGAGGTGGGTCAATTCCTCAGGGGTGAGTTCCAGCGAGAGTGCCCCGAGGTTTTCCTCGAGGTAGGCGCGCTTTTTGGTTCCCGGAATTGGGACAATGTCCTCCCCCTGCGCCAGCACCCAGGCCAGGGCCAGTTGGGCGGGGGTGCATTGCCTAGCCCGGGCCAGTTCCTCGATTTGCCGAAGGAGGGCAAGGTTTTGCGTGAAATTGTCAGCCTGGAACCGGGGCGCATTCCGACGGTAATCTTCCGCCGGCAGATCGTCCGGTTTTTGGAACCGGCCAGTGAGAAATCCGCGCCCCAGCGGGCTGTACGCCACGAACCCAATCCCGAGTTCCCGGCAGGTGGCCAGCACTCCGTCTTCGGGATCGCGGGTCCAAAGCGAATACTCGGTTTGCAGGGCGGTGATGGGATGCACCGCCTGGGCGCGACGAAGCGTTTCCGGGCCGGCTTCGGACAGGCCAAGAAAACGAACCTTGCCCTCCCGGACCAATTCGGCCATGGCGCCCACGGTTTCCTCAATCGGGGTCGCGGGATCAACGCGATGCTGGTAATACAAATCAATCACTTCCACGCCCAACCGGCGCAAGCTCCCTTCGCAGGCCGCTTTGACGTAGTCTGGTCGGCCGTTGACACCGCGGACGTTGGGATCGGTGGCGCTGCGCACAATGCCGAACTTGGTTGCGAGGACGAGGCCTTGCCGCCGGCCCCGAAGGGCGCGGCCCATCAATTCCTCATTGGCGAACGGGCCATACATGTCCGCCGTGTCCAGGAAATTGACGCCCAATGCCAATGCCCGGTCAATGGTGGCGAGCGACTCGACCTCCTCGCGACCGCCGTAGAAGTCGGACATTCCCATGCAGCCCAGTCCCAGGGCGGATACCAAGGGACCTTGCCGGCCCAATTGACGAAATTTCATAAAATATAAGCCGGGAGTTCCAGCCGGTTGGTACAGTCGGGACCATTCCGCGCTGTCGCATACCGGAGTCGTTCCACCAGCGCGCAGAAGATGCGCTGAAAATGGAATCACCGCAACTCTGGTGGCAGAATCCGGCAAAATGGCAGCGGGGCAATGGGAGTCGGATTCCCGCAGATCTGGGGTTCCCGCCACCGTTCGTCCGGTCGGGTTTTCCTTTTCATTCTCCGTTGATTGTGCCAGCGTTCCGGCATGCGCTGGCTGCCACTTATCGCCTTTTCCCCGCTCGTGATGGTGGGGGGATGCATTTCGGTGCACGAAGGCAACGCCGCGGCCAGTCGGGAGGAAATCACCGCCCATTTTCGGCGACAACTGCACGCCGAGGCATTGGAATTGACGGCGGAGGGGCGCGACCAGTTCGCCGGCAGCGGGCGAAACCAAACCGGGCCGTTCACCATCCGGGTCAAACGCGAGCATGACCGGATCAATTTTGAGGGCGTCTACACCGGGAGCGTTCAGGGCGGGTTTAACGGGACCTGGATCTGGAGCCGGGAATTTCATGCCTTTCCGGGCTACCGCCAGCACACGTCTTCCCAGGAGGACACTTTCAATACTTTTTAACCCATGGCTTTTTCGGCGGGGCGGTCCCCGCTGGGGCTGCCAATTCCGAACCACCATGAAATCTGAACCCAATCAACCCTCTTTAATCGTCACGGCCATTATCCGGGCCAAAGCCGGCAAAGTGACCGACTTGAAAAACGCCCTCGTGGCCATGGTCGCGCCCACGCACCGGGAGGCGGGGTGTCTGAACTACGAATTGCACCAAGACCTGGACGATCCCGCCACGTTTGTCTTTCACGAAAATTGGACCAGCAAAGCCCATCTGGACGCGCACCTGGCCAGCCCGCACTTGCAGGCCTTCCGGGCGCAGGCGGACGGTTTGCTGGCGGAGCCGCCCAAGATCATGCTGGCGGAAAAGGTGGCCTAAGCATTTCGCCCGGGCCGTTCCATGAGTGCCACCAGCCAGCTTGATGCGCGCCCGGCGCGACCCTGGTTTGTCACCACGCATTGGACGGTGGTGCTCTCCGCCCGGGAACCGGATTCGGCCGCGGCGGCGGCGGCGTTGGAAGAGCTTTGCCGCACCTATTGGTACCCGCTGTATGTTTATGTGCGGCGACAGGGGCACGCGCCGCATGATGCGCAGGATTTGACCCAGGAATTTTTTGCGCGGCTGTTGGCGAAGGATTATTTGAAGACCGTAGCCCGGGAAAAAGGACGGTTTCGCACTTTTTTGCTCGTGGCCATGAAGCGTTTTCTGGCCAACGAATGGGACCGGGTGCGCGCGCAGAAGCGCGGGGCGGGGCAGGTGCTGCTGCCCCTGGACACCGCGACCGCGGAGACCCGCTATCAAGGGGAACCAGCGGTAGAACTGGCCGCCGATTCGGTTTACGACCGGCGTTGGGCGTTGACCCTGCTCGACGCCACCCTCGGCCGGTTACGGGAGGAATTTACGGGCGCCGGCAAGGCCGCCGAATTCGAGCAACTGAAGGCATTCCTGACGGCGGGCCCGGCCGGAGTCGATCAATCCGGAATCGCCGCGGCTTTGGGCGTGACCGAAGGGGCGTTGCGGGTGGCGGTTCACCGGTTGCGGCGGCGCTACCGGGAGATCTTCCGCGAGATCATTGCCCACACCGTGGCGCGCCCGGAAGATATTGATGAGGAGGTGCGGCATTTGATTTCCTCCCTGAGTGCGCCGGAAACGCCGGCGGGGGGATGATTTTTGGTAACAAGTGGTTGGCGTTGCTTATTTAACTGGTAATGAACGATCAACCGTCCGCTTACCCATGCTCGCAATGTGGCGCAACGCTCGCATCGGATGCGCCGGAAGGCCTTTGCCCTCGCTGTCTGCTGCAACTCCACCTCCGCCCGCCCACCGGCGAGGTCGGACCGGGGGGGACGCAGGTGAGCCCGCCGGATCCCCGCACCCCACCAGGCATTGCGGAAATCGCCCCGCATTTTCCGCAACTGGAGATACTGGAATGCCTGGGGCGGGGCGGGATGGGGGTTGTTTACAAGGCCCGCCAACCGCTGCTGGATCGTTTGGTGGCCCTGAAAATCCTCACCCGGGACAAGGAGAACGATGCCCATTTTGCCGAACGCTTTCAGCGCGAGGCCCGGGCGCTGGCGCGGCTGAACCATCCCAACATTGTCACGGTTTATGATTTTGGGGAAAGCGGGGGACTGTTTTACCTGCTGATGGAATTGGTGGATGGCACGAACCTGCGCCAATTGTTGCAAACCACGACCCTGACGCCCACCCAGGCGTTGGCCATCGTGCCACCGATCTGCGAGGCCCTCCAGTTCGCCCATACCCAGGGAATTGTGCATCGGGACATCAAACCGGAGAACATCCTGGTGGACAAACAGGGCCGCGTGAAAATTGCGGATTTTGGAATTGCCAAGATCTTGGGTGAGGCGGCCGGGCGGGAGCCGCTCACCGGCCAGCAACAGGTCATGGGCACCCCCCACTACATGGCCCCGGAGCAGGTGGAAAAACCGGCCTCAGTGGACCATCGCGCGGATATTTATTCTCTCGGGGTGGTTTTTTATGAAATGTTGACCGGGCAATTGCCGTTGGGCCGGTTTGCCCTGCCGTCGGAACTGGTCCGGCTCGACCTCCGGCTGGATGAAGTCGTGATGCGGGCATTGGAAAAAGAGCCGGATCGCCGCTACCAGCAGGCCAGCCAGGTGCGCTCCCGGGTGGAGACCATTGCCAGCGGTCCCGGGGGTCTCGGCGATCCCGGAGCCTCCGTTCCCCCCGCAGCCCCCAAGCCCCCGCCTGTTTCGCCGCCGCCAGTTGAACCGGCCGGTTCCCGGTTTTCCCGTTTGGTGGCCATCACCGCCGCTTATGAATTTGTGGCCCTTTGGGGATCCCTATTCGTCAGTATTAGCTTGTTGTTCCGACCCAATCCCTGGATGGGGCGTCCCTGGGTATTGCTGGGAGGATTGCTTTTGCTCGCCCCCGGAGTGATCGGCACGGCGGCGGGTTTGGTCGGCCTGATCCGCGTGCAACGCTCCCGCGGGCGGTTGCGGGGGGCGGGATTGGCCCTGGCCGAGACCGTGGTGTTTCCCTTGCTGGGACTGGATATTGGCCTGGGTTTACTCTTGTATGCCCTGCTGCGCCGGATATTGGGGCCGCAAGGGGCCGGAATTGTGACTCCGATGGTCGCGATCATTCTGGCCATCCTGGTGGATTCGGCGGTAGCTTTTGTGCTTTGGCGCTGGCTGCGCTCCCGGCTTCCCCGTGCCGCCGACGCGGGAATTGCCTCGTCCTCCCGCCCGGTGGAACCGCAACGGACTCGCGGCAATCTTGGTCGCGTGATCGCGATTGTGGTGGGGATCTTTTTGATGCTGGGGATCCTCCTGGTCGGATTGGTGGTGCTTTCTTTCGTGGGAATCCGGCGGGGGAATGGTCCGGAACTTTCCTCCGTGCAGCTGAATCCCAGCCCCGAATTGGTATCGCCTACGATGGAATTCCAAATCTTCCCGGTCGGGGCGCCGGAGAGCAATTTTTTTGACCTGGCGAACGGCCGGTTTGTGACGCCGCCTGACGCGGTAATCCGGTTTATGCACCAGACGCCGAATTGGCGGGCGTTGCTGGGGGAGGCGGTTGGTGACCGGCCGGAGGTGGATCGCGTTCGGGATTTGCTTCGCCAATCCGGGGCCAGCCTGATCGTGGAAAGTTCCAACGCCGTCTGCCTGCTGGATGGGGTGGCGATCACCCAGACCGGTGGCGGGGAGCGCGACTTGTTTAGCACAGAGGATCCACAGGCGATCGCGCAGGTGATCGGCGCGTCCGCGCCCACACTGGGGGCGACCAATTCGCCGATCACCACCCTGGCGGTCAATCCGGGGCCGAACGGGGGCTCCCGGGAATGGTTTTTTTGCACCGCTGCGGGGTTACGCGGAGTCCTGGAATTCACGGCTATGGACCCCAATACCGAGGCGGTGTCGTTCCGCTACCGGCGCCTGCCGGACAGCCCACCACCCCAGTGACGGGGCATTGGGGCCGGCCCGGGACCGGAGGTGGGCAAAGTGATTTCATTCGACTTTCTGGCGGAGTCCATGAAGATTTCCTCCAGACATGGCAAAGTTATTACTCATCGATGATGAGGCGGACGTGCAGTATTCGTTCCGCCGGATATTCGATTCCCCGGAAATCGAGCTGACCACCGCGGCGAGCGGGGAGGAAGGGCTGCGGATCATTCCGAAACTCAAGCCGGACCTGGTGATCATGGACGTCCGCATGGGGGGCATGACGGGCCTGGAAACGCTGCGCCGCATCCGGCAGATGGATTCCAAGCTCCTCGTGATCCTGATGACGGCCTATGGCACGACGCAGACGGCCATCGAGGCGATGAAGTTGGGGGCCTACGATTACATGCTCAAACCCTTCGATGTGCCCAAGCTCAAGGAGATCATCGCGGGGGCTTTGAAGACGGCGCGGGATATGAAGCAGGTGGTATCCTATGAGCCTTTGCTCGAGACCGAGGATTACGAACTCGGAATCGTGGGCCGGAGCGAACCCATGCAACGGGTTTTCAAGTTGATCGGGCAGTTGGCCAGTTCGGATGCCACCGCCCTGATCACCGGTGAAAGTGGTACCGGCAAAGAGTTGGTCGCCCGGGCGGTTTATCATCACAGCGAACGGAGTGGCAAACCGTTCCTGGCCATCAATTGCGCGGCGATTCCCGAACAGTTGCTGGAGAGCGAACTCTTTGGTTACGAAAAGGGGGCCTTCACGGGGGCGTCCGCCCAACGGATCGGCCGGTTCGAACAGTGCCACCAGGGGACGATTTTCCTGGATGAAATCGGCGACATGACCCCGGCCACGCAAACCAAGATTTTGCGGGTGTTGCAATCGGGTACGTTCGAGCGGGTGGGGGGGAATCAACCGATCCAAGTGGACGTGCGGGTGATCGCGGCCACCAATAAACCACTCGAACAGGCGGTGGCGGCCAAGCAATTCCGGGAGGATCTTTTTTACCGGCTGAACGTGGTGCGGATTCAGTTGCCTGCCTTGCGCGAGCGACCGGAAGACATCCACCTGCTGGTTAATTATTTTCTCAAGAAACTGGCGCGGGATCAGAACAGCACCCCGAAGTCCATTTCCGCGGCGGTCATCAAGCTGCTGGAAGGTTACCATTGGCCGGGCAACGTCCGGGAATTGGAAAATGCGATGCAGCGGGCGGTGGTGGTGGCCAAAGGAAATGTGATCCTGCCCGCGGACCTGCCGCCGGAAATCACCGATCCCGCCGGCCCGCCGGGCGGGGTGCCGGTGGTGGGAGCCCCGGCAGTTCCGGGCGCCGAGAACACATTGACCGAATGGGGCGTCGCCGTGCGTTCGCTCTTCCGCTGGGCGCGGCAGGATCCCAAGCTCAAGGTGATTCCGGCCGTGGAGCGGGAATTGATCATTCATGCCTTGCAGGAGACGCGGGGAAATCAGGTGCATGCCGCCAAGCTCCTGGGAATCACCCGCGCAACATTGCGCAAGCGGGTCGAAAAATTCGGGATCAAAAAGGAACTTAACATTACCTGACGGCCTCCCGCCGCCGGTGAACTTGCCCGCCCAGCCTATGGTGGTCCCGACTGCCCCCAGTTTATTGATCCTGATTCCCGCGTATAATGAGGAAGAGCGGATTGAACCCGTGCTCCTCGAATACGCGCAGTACTTTCCGGCGCATTACCCGGGAAAGTTTCAGTTGGTGGTGGTGCTGAACGGCTGCCGGGACAACACCCTGGGCGTGGTGGAGCGCGTGGCCCGCCAATACCCGTGTGTGAGTGCCCTGGAATTCAAGGATCCCATTGGCAAAGGGGGCGCTTTGATTGAAGGCCTGAAACTGGCCCCGCTGGCCGACCTGATCGGGTATGTGGATGCGGACGGGGCCACCGGGGCGCCGGCCTTTCTGAAACTGGTGGAATTGTGCCGGGAAACGGACTGCGTCATCGGTTCACGCTGGCTGCCGGGGGCGGTCCTGCATCAGAGCCAGCCCTGGTCCCGGCGGTTCGTGAGCCGCTGCTTCCATTTGATTGTGCAATCCTTGTTTTGGATGAACATCAAGGACACGCAATGCCCCGCCAAGGTGATGCATCGCCACGCGGTGGAGAAGATCCACGACAGCCTGCTCACCGCTGACCTGGCATTTGATGTAAACCTCCTGTATTCGCTGAAGCGGGGTGGTTTCACCATTCGCGAAGAGCCCACGGAGTGGACCGACAAGATCGGGTCCAAGGTGACGCAAACGTTGATCCGGTCCTCGCTGGTCATGTTTTTGTCCGTCGTGAGATTATGGCTGATTTATTCGCCCTTTTATCCCTGGTTGCGGAAGCCCATGGGGCCATTTGAGACCTGGATTTACCGGAAGTTACGCGCCCCCCGCCCCCGGCCGGGACCGGGAAGCCGGGAGCCGACTCCGAAAGCCGGCAAAGCAATTCACTAAAGGAGTTGCGGAGCGGGGCGGCAATCCTTATTAATGGACTGGATTTACGAGTGAACAAAACAGCGCGAGAACTCCATGAAGCCGCCGTCAAGCGGAACGCCGAGGCAACGAAGGCGTTGTTGCAGGCGGATCCGACGCTCGTGGATGCCCTGGATGAAAAGCAGCGCACCGCGTTGCAGCTCGCCGCGCGCGGCGGGTCGGTGGAGGTGGTCAAAATCCTCGTGGCGCACGGGGCGAACGTCAATACCCAGGACGAAAAGGCCCAGACTCCCCTGCAAATGGCGGCTTATTACGGCTTCCGGGAGGTGGTGGAATTTTTGTTGTCCAAGGGCGCGGATGTCAACGGCGCCAACCGCTGGCAGATCAGTCCGCTGCATCTGGCCGCGAATTTTGGGCACCGGGATGTGGTGGACCTGCTGCTGAGCAAAGGGGCCGACGTCAACGCCCGCGAGGGCAAAGGCCAGACGCCGATTTACCAGGCCGCGAACTACGGTCATTGCACCGTGGTGAAATTGCTCCTGACCCGGGGTGGGGATGTCAATGCCCGGGACAAGATTGGGGCCACCCCATTATTCGCGGCGGCTTCGTATGGCCAAAGAGCGGTAGCAGCCATCCTGATCGACAACCAGGCCGAAGTGAATGCGGCCGACCGGGGAGGCTGGACAGCGCTGCATCACGCCGCGATTTCCGGTCACCGGGAGATTGCGACCTTGCTGCTGGAGCGAGGCGCGCGGGTGGATGCCTTCGACAAACACGGGGTAACCGCTTTGCATATCGCAGCCCGCGTGGGCCACGCGCATATCGTGGAGCTGCTGTTGGACCACCGGGCGGATATCAATCGCAAGAATTATCCCGGCCGGGTGCCGTTGCTGATGGCGGCCATTTCCGGCCAACTGGCAGTCGTGGAACTGCTGCTCAACCGCCGGGCGGATCCCAATGCCAAGGATTACAGTGGCAAATCCCCTTTGTTTTACGCGGGTTCCAACGAGCACACCGAGGTGGTGGAGTTGCTCAAGCAGCACGGGGCGCGGGATTAAGCCCCAGTGGGTTGTCCATTCGTTCCCCGGGGAGTTTTCGGGGTAAACATTTTCCTTCAATTCCAACCGATCCCCCGTAAGATGCCGACCGATGAATAGTTCCGCCAAACCCTTCGTGAGTTTAAGTGAGCTGCTGCCAATCTCCGCCATCAACCTGCAACTGACCGCCAATTCGCGCGAGGCGGTTCTGGCCGAGTTGGTGGGACAGATCGCGGAAATTGCCGCCAATCCCGAGGCGCGGCGGACCCTGCTGCAGGCCTTGGAGGAACGGGAGCGATTGCATAGCACCGGGATTGGCGACGGAATCGCCTTGCCCCATGCGCGCAATGCCCTGGTTGGTTTGGTGGATCATCCCATCCTGGTCTTTGGCCGGCACGCCGAAGGGATTTCGTTTGGGGCGATCGATGGTGCGCCCGCCCAGCTCTTTTTTCTGCTGGTGGCTCCCACGGTCACCCAACATCTGGCGATGCTGGCCCGCATCAGTCGCCTGCTCCGGGATCCGAAATTGCGCAAAGCACTGCTGTCGGTCGAAAGCGAAGCAAGGGTCCAGACGCTGATGCAGGAAGCCGAAGCCAAACTTTGAGGATTCGCCTCGGGGGGGAGCGCCGGCGGGGCAATTCAGTGCACTTCGCCGGGAAAGCCCTGCTGCCGGAGAGCTTCAAACAATACCGCAGCGACGCAATTCGAAAGATTGAGGGAGCGGGAGGCGGGGTTGAACATCGGCAACCGGAGCCAGTGCGCGGAATTCTCCTGCAGTAAGGCCACCGGTAAACCAGCGGTTTCGCGACCGAACACCAGATAATCGTCGGCGGCGAAGTTCGCCTCGCTATAAATTCGTGGTCCGGCCGACTCGACGAACCAAAGCCGGGCCCCATGGGGGAGGGCGGTGCGAAAAGCGCTCCAACTCGGCCAGCGCCGCCAATCGACCTGTTCCCAGTAATCCATGCCCGCCCGTTTGAGTTGCTTGTCCCCCAATTCAAACCCCAGCGGTTCCACCAGGTGCAGCCGGGTTTTGGTCGCGGCGCAGAGCCGCGCGATATTCCCCGTATTGGGCGGGATTTCCGGTTCAACCAGAACGATGTTCAGCGGCATGCGGAGTCTCCTCGGGGGTGCGGACGGCGTTTGGTTTACCGTAAAAAACCCGCCACAGCACGAGGCCGTGGGCGGGCGCGGTCATCCCCGCCAGCCGGCGATCCCGGCCGGCCAGGATCTGTGACAGCTCCTGGGCGGCGATTTTGCCTTCGCCGATCTGGACCAGGGTTCCGACCACGCCGCGGCACATTTTATAGAGAAAACCATCACCCACGATGGTGAAAGTCAGCTCGGGACCCCGCCGCTTGATCGTGCATTTGGTCACGGTGCGTACGGTCGATTCCATCTCGTAGGATCGGGTCCCGGCGAACGACTTGAAATCATGCCGGCCCACAAAGAGTTGGGCCGCCTCCCGCATGGCGGCGAGATCCAAGGGGCGGGGCACCTGCCAGGCGCGGTGACGGAGGAGGGGATTCATGGCTGGGTGATTCCAAACCAGGTAACGATATTCCTTGCCGGCCGCATCAAAACGCGCATGAAAGCCGGCCGCACAGCGCTGGGCGGATTGGATCCGGATATCTTCCGGCAGATGGGCGTTCAGGGCCAGGGCCAGTTTGGCCACCGGCATTTTGAATTCTGCGCGGGGAATCTCCACATGGGCCACCATTCCCAGCGCATGCACGCCGGTGTCCGTGCGACTGGAACTGTGCACGCGCCGGACGCCCGGGAAGATTTTTTGGAGGGCTTCCTCGACCCGTTGCTGCACCCCGATTCCGCTCGTCTGCACCTGCCACCCGGCGTACGCGGTGCCGTCGTAGGCAATGATCAGCTTGAATTTCAGCGGGTCCACACGGGTGCGCTACGCCGGGGGCAGGCTGTCGAGATAGCTTTGCAAAATGATGGCGGCGGCCATTTTGTCGACTACTTCCTTGCGCCGATCACGGCGGACATTTGCGGCGATGAGCACGCGGTTGGCCTGGGCGGAACTCAGCCGCTCGTCCCAGGTCTTGATGGGAGGGGCGACGGCCAGGGCGAGGGCCGCGACAAATTCCCGCACTTTTATGGCCGCCGGACCGTAGCTGCCGTCCATGTTACGAGGTAAGCCCACGATGATCAGTTCGACTTCCTTGGTGCGGATCACCTCCTGGAGGCGGGTCAGGAAAGCGGCGAACGGTTCGGCCGGGACGAATTCCAGCGGATGGGCGAGCATGCCCAGCTCATCGCTGACCGCGAGGCCCATTCGCTTGGTTCCATGATCAATGCCGAGTATTCTCATGCAGTCAGTGAAGGGAGGCGGGGGCCGCTGTAGCACCCGGAAAATATGCGGTTGAGATCATAGGGTTTTCATAACCGAGGCAGCGGCCCGGACAGTGGCTTCGATATCCGCTTCCGTGTGGGCCAGCGAAATGAAGCCGGCCTCGAATTGGGAAGGCGCCAAATAAACACCCTGGTTCAGCATGCCGTGAAAATACTTCGCAAAGCGCGCGCGATCGCTGAGCATGGCGTCGGCCAAATTGTGGATCGGCTGGGTTGCAAAATAACCGCAAAACATGGAGCCCACGCGATTGAACTGGACCGGTATGCCGGCAGCGTTGGCGGCGGCACTCAGCCCCGCTTCCAATTGGGCTCCAGCGGCTTCCAGCTTTTCGTAAGAATTCCCGGCGAACAATTCTTCGAGGGCGGCGATCCCCGCCGCCATGGCCACGGGATTGCCACTCAAGGTGCCGGCCTGATAGACCGGGCCCAGGGGGGCAAGGCAATCCATGATCTCCGCCCGGCCACCGAAGGCTCCCACCGGCAAACCTCCGCCAATGATCTTGCCGAAGCAGGTCAAGTCCGGGGTGATCCCGTAACGTTCCTGGGCGCCCCCGCGGGCGAGTCGGAAGCCGGTCATCACTTCGTCAAAAATGAGCAACGCCCCGGTCTCGCGGGTGAGCCGGCGCAAAAATTCGAGAAAACCCGGCTTGGGCGGGTACAGCCCGGCGTTCCCGGGCACCGGTTCAACGATAATGCCGGCCATCGCTCCGGCGTTGGCCGCGAAGGCGGCCGAGACCGCTTCCTCATCATTAAAAGGCACCACTACGGTATGCTCGGTGAAGGCGGCCGGCACACCGGCACTGTCGGGATGGCCGAAGGTCAACGCCCCGGAGCCCGCCTTGACGAGGAGAGAATCCGCATGGCCATGATAACAGCCATCGAATTTAAGAATTTTGTCGCGCTTGGTGAAGCCGCGGGCGAGCCGGATGGCAGACATGGTGGCTTCGGTGCCGGAACTGCACATGCGGACTTTCTGCACACTGGGAACCGTGGAGCAGATCAGGCTGGCCATGCGGACTTCCAAGGGATTCGGGATGCCAAAACTGGTGCCCCGCGCGGCGGCTTGCTGGATGGCGGAAATCACTCCCGGGGGGGCGTGGCCCAGGATGGCCGGACCCCACGTGCCTACGTAATCCACGTATTCATTGCCGTCCACATCCCACACGCGCGCTCCTTGCGCCCGATCCACGAAGAAGGGTTGTCCGCCCACGGCGCGAAACGCCCGCACAGGGGAATTCACCCCGCCAGGAATCAATTTCAAAGCGGCCGCAAATAATTGTTCCGATTTAGCCCGAGAAATCATGGCCTAACCATAACCGTCCCCGGGTGCGGGCCGCAACCCGCAATCTTGGCCAATCATCCGAAGCAAAAATGGTGAGCAGCGCCTCCCCCCGGGGATCAGGGCTGGAAAATCACCGCGTTGCGAACAATACGCGAGTACGCGGGGTCCTCAAAGTCTTCCCGGCGATGGCCGGCCATGAGGTAGATGACCCAACCCCGGCCGGCCGGTTTGATCCAGCCGGCGGTGGTCTGCTGGTAGTCGAGGCCGGTTTTGGGATCCCGGTAATTCAGGCCGAGCAGAAGGGTGTGGGGACTTTTGTGCTGGTGGTTCAAATAAACTTCGCTGTCCGGCAGGGTGAAAGCCGGCAGATTCGTCCAACCCGTCGACGGGGCGGCGGCGAGGAACCGAATCTGTTTGGGATAATGAACCCCGTTGGTGGTGATGAAATGGTCAGGATTCAGGTTGAGGATGTCCAGAGTGGCGGGTTCAATCCACTGGTAGCCGCCCTGGCTGAATTCACCGGTAGGCAGGGCGACTCCGAGAAATTGAAACCACTGGTCATTCGTGCGTTTGCCCGAACTGATGGAATGGTGCAGCACCACCAGTTTTCCGCCGCCTTCGGCGTAGTGAATAAACGCCTTTTCGGCCGGAGAGCCGAGCGCTTTGTGGATATAAACCACCACCGCCGAATAGGCGTACAATCTTTGGGGGAGTTGATCCTGGCGCACGAGTTGGCTGGTCAGGCGTTCATCCTCCCGGAGTTGATTTCGGAGCACTTCCATGGCGGGAAATTCGTCGGCAACGATCAAGACGTCAGCCGGTGCCCGGTGGGGGAGCAAAAAAAGCAGGGCAACGATGAGGGCGGAGAGCCGTTTGGTCATGCCACCAGAATCCCCAATCCCGGGACTCCGGCAAGCGAAAAGGTGGGGAAAATGCCTGGTCCGGCGGATGGCCATCGGGGTGGCTAACGGAGTGTCATGCAGCAGGATTTCGGTCCTGTGGTAACGGGTTGGCGATGGCATGGGCGGGAAAGAACCTCAATCCTTTATCGATGGTGTAAAACAAGAAGCTGCCGCAAGTGTTAGCTTGCGACAGCCAATCCCCCCACCTCAACCTGGCCGTTTCTCAGCCTAAATTCCATGCGCCGGGCGCGACCAGTCCGTCACTTTCCTTACGGCGACCTCCTTCCGCCGAACATTACGAATCTGGCTTTCACCGATATATACGTAATGGCCGGACCACTTCTTTCAAAAATCTGCAGAGGAATGGAAAAAATGCGAAAATAAAATTTTTTGAAAGAAGTGCCCGTGATTGTTCGTATATATAAGGGCGAGCATGATTGTGGCGGACAAACCTGAAAAAGCGGACGGGGCAATTGACCTGGACCGAACCCGTACTTCCCTGATCACGCGCCTGGCGGCGGGGGGAGACGAAGCGGGTTGGCAGCTTTTTTTTGATATCTATTGGAAACTCATTTACTTGTTCGCCTTGAAATCCGGATTGTCGCCGGTGGAAGCGGAAGACGTGGCGCTGGAGACCATCGCGGAGGCCGCCCGAACGATCGGGGCTTATTCCAAAGAGAAGGGCACTTTCCGGACCTGGCTTTTCAAACTCACGCGTTGGCGGATCCGGGATGAATTTCGTAAGCGGAAGCGCCTTTATCCCAAGGGTTTCGAAGATGCCGCCAGCGATTTTGCCAAAGGCTCCGAGGAGATTCCCGATCCGGTTTGCGAGTTGGAAGAGCGTTGGAACTCCGAGTTTGAGATGAATCTATTGGAACAGGCCATTGACCGGGTCAAACGGCAGGTCGATTCCAAGCGCTTTCAGATCTTTGACCTCAATGTAAGGAAACAGTGGCCGCCGGCGAGGATCGCCCGGCTATTAAAAGTCAGCCGGGCGCGGATTTATGTGGAGAAGCACCGGATTGGCTTGCTGATTCAAAGGGAATTGGTGCGACTCCGCAAAAAGTATGTCTAGAGTTGGGCCGACAATAGACAGCCAGATTTTTTCAGATGAATAAGCTCAAATTCCAGGATTACCGTCTCAATTTTTCACTCTTCCGCCAAATCAGGCAAATGGATGAGGCTACCCGCCCCACCCGTTCGGAATTGATGGCCGCCCGTCGGAGTATTCTGCGGAAATTGTCGGCGAAACTGCGCCACGAAAAGTCGATCGCTTGAATCTGAGCTCTTTTGAGCGACAATTCGGGCTGGGTTTTTATGGGGGCAATGAACTCCACATTTTGCCTTCCTGAACCCAATCTTTCGGGTAATTAATTATCCACCACTATCTAAAACAGAAATGACCGCCAAATCCCTCCCGCAAACCAAATCCAATATTCGCCCGGGCTTCAGCCCGCGGCCGGCCCGGCTACCCCGGCGCCTGACCCTGGCCGCTCCCGCCAATCCCTCCAGCAGCCCTTCCAAGAGCCCTACCAAGAGCCCCTCGGGCTCCTCCAGTTGATCCCGGTCGCGTCACGGCAAGCTGGCCTGGCCGTCTTGAGCCAGTTTATCCCCGGACCAAAATCCGGTGCCTTTTGGCATCCATTTGTGCGCCGACCCGGCTAGCTGGGGCAGTGGCCCGAAAATGAAGAAACTGATTTTGCGATGTGGCTATTCGCCGGGTGACATCGTCATTTTGACGGCGGCCGTGCGGGATTTGCACCGCAGTTACCCCGGCCAGTTTCTGACCGATGTCCGGACCCGTTGCGATGAATTGCTGGAGCATAATCCGCACCTGGTCAAGCTTGAGGATGCTGACCCGTCGGTGGAGGAGTTGGATTGTAACTACCCGCTGATCAATGATTCCAACGAGACGCCGCACCACTGCCTGCACGGTTTTGCCCAGTTCTTAAGTGAGCGGCTGAAAGTAAATGTCTGTCCCTCCGTGTTTCGCGGGGACATTCATCTTTCGGCGGAAGAAAAGGCCTGGTATTCCCAAGTTCATGAAGTGGCCGGCCGGGAGATTCCGTTTTGGATCGTGGCGGCGGGGGGGAAGTACGATGTCACGATTAAATGGTGGGAGACCCGGCGCTATCAGGAGGTGGTGGATCATTTTCGCGGGCGGATTCAGTTCGTGCAGGTGGGCGAACTGGGGCATCATCATCCCCGGTTGTCGGGGGTGATCGATCTTCGGGGGAAAACCGATCTGCGCCAACTGGTGCGCTTGGTCCACCATGCCCAGGGGGTCCTTTGCTCGGTCACTGCTTTGATGCACCTGTGCGCGGCCGTGGAGACCCGGCCTGGTTGCCCCTCCCACCGCCCTTGTGTGGTGGTGGCCGGGGGGCGGGAACCCGCCCACTGGGAAGCCTATCCCAACCACCAATTTATCCACACCAACGGGGCGCTGGCTTGCGGTGCCTCCGGGGGATGTTGGAAAGATCGGGTGGTGCCGCTGCGGGATGGCGATCCGCGGGACCACGTCCGGCATCGGTGCGAAGATGTCGTCGGCGGGCTTCCGCGCTGCCTCGGAATGATCACACCAGCCGAGGTGGCACGGCGGATTGAGCTCTACTTTGCCGGTGGAGCACTGCAATACTTGACGACGGAGGAGCAGGTCGCGGCGGCCCGGGCGGTTATCGCCACGGCGGGCAACCCCTTCGACAAGCAACCACTGAACTTCCAGAGCGCCGGGCTGGCACTCGATGAATTTGTCCGGCAACTTCCGGCAGCGGCCGGTGAGTATGCGGGGCGGGGAATTGTAATCTGTGCCGGGGGAATTCGATATTTGACCAATGCCTGGGTCGGTATTCGCCAGTTGCGTTCCCTGGGTTGCCGCCTGCCCGTGGAAATTTGGCATTTGGGCCCCAAGGAAATGGATCCCGCCATGGCGGACCTGCTTCGGCCCTTCGGTGTCGAATGTGTCGATGCTTGCAAACTCCGCCGGCGGCATCCCGTCCGCCATTTGGCCGGGTGGGAGTTGAAGGCATTCGCGATTTTGCATTCCCAATTCCGCGAGGTGCTCTTCCTGGATGCCGATAATTTTCCGGTGCGCAATCCGGAGTATTTGTTTGCCGCCGCGCAATATCAAAAGACGGGCGCAATCTTGTGGCCGGATTACCTGCGGGGGCTGGACCAAAAGGCCGCGCCCGTCTGGCGGAGTTGTGGTTTGCGGCAGCCCGCCCAGGAAATCGAGAGCGGGCAGATGCTGTGGGACAAGCGTCGGTGTGAAAAAGTCTTGCGGCTGGCGCTTTGGTTCAATGAAAACTCCGATTTTTACTACCGCCACCTCCATGGGGATAAAGACACCTTCCAACTGGCTTTCCGCAAACTCCGGCAGCCCTTTTCGCTGATTCCCCATCCGGTCAAAGCGCTGCCGGGTGCCATGTGCCAGCACGATTTCGAGGGCCGACGCGTCTTTCAGCACCGTAATATGGCCAAGTGGGACCTTTTCGAGCTGAATCCCTTGATTCCAGACTTCCGGGAGGAAGCCCAGGCCCGGCGCTTCCTGGAGGAACTCCGGTCCGCTTGGGATGGGGGCAAGGCGCATGCCCTGAGGCGGGGGATCTGCGCTCCCCCGGCCCAACCACCAACCCATTGGCCGCCGCGGTTGGAAGCCTTGGTGGTGGGAGGCGAGGGACCTTCTTCCCGAGCCGGGTTAATGGTCGAGCAATTGCGGAAAATGAAGGGATTTGGGGCAGTGGGGTGCGTGGTGGCGGAAAGCGCGGTCACCGCCGCACTCCGGGCCAGTCACGAACGCGGGACCGATTATTTGCTGTGGTTGAGCGGAGATCTGGAGGTGCATCCAAACCTGCCGGAAGTATTACTGGCCTGGCCGCTTTTGCGGAGCGGATCGATCCGGCTCGCCAGTCTGTACAACCCGGGGGTCCAGGAGGTGGCTTGCGACCTGGCTAACCAGGCCCGCTGGGTGGACCCCGCAGCGGTTCCTGATTCCCCCTTGAGTGCCTTTCTGGTGGCCCGGGAAACGGTTGGTCAGGGCGCAAAATGCTGGCCGCGGATGACCGGCCCAGTGGGGCGTCGCCTGGTGAAGTTGTCCCGACTGGCGAAAGGATTCGTGCCCTATCACGCCCCTTCGCTGGTGCGGCCATTAGCGGGAACGAAAGAAGCGGCGGGTTCCTTCGGCGCGGCGGTCGATTTTCGACCGGATTGGCGTGCTTGAGTCGGAGAAAGGCTTGCGTGGTTAGGTCAGGTTGTTAAGCTCCAGACGAATACCATGGGAGTCATCGAAAGCCGGATCCCAAAAGGCTACAGGTTACCATGGGACGTAATTCACTCGCATGAGTACGCCAACCAATCGTGGAAATCCCGGCGATTCGCCACCGGGTAACCGGGGCGCCTCACCCGACGATGCCCAGCCAGTTCCCATTCCCGATCACGAGCTCCTGCGATGCATCGGCAAAGGCAGTTACGGCCGCGTTTGGTTGGCCCGCAATTCCATGGGGCAGTATCGCGCGGTAAAGATCGTTTACCGGGCGAATTTCCAGGATGACGTTCCCTACCTGCGCGAGTTATCGGGTATCCGTCAGTTTGAACCGATTTCCCGTTCGCATGAGGGTTTTGTGGATGTGCTGCAGGTCGGGATCAATGAGCCGGGAGGTTACTTTTATTATGTGATGGAGCTGGGGGATGATCAAACTTCCGGCCAGACCATCCAGCCGGCGATCTATGCTGCCAAAACGCTGCGGGATGTGTTGCCGGCCGGCAAACCCCTGCCCCTGGCGGAATGCCTGCGCTTGGGATTGGCGCTCAGCCTCGCGCTGGCGGAACTGCACCGGCACAAACTGGTGCATCGGGACATCAAGCCGTCCAATATCATTTTTGTGAATGGGGTGCCCAAGCTGGCTGATATCGGCTTGGTGACGACCGTAGGTGATAATCTTTCCTTTGTCGGCACGGAAGGTTACGTGCCGCCGGAGGGGCCCGGGAAACCGCAGGCGGATGTCTATGCCCTGGGCAAAGTGCTGTATGAAGCCAGCACGGGGAATGATCGGCTGGCGTTTCCCGAGTTGCCCACCGCCTACGATGCCGAAACAGAAGTGGAGCGGTTGCTCGAACTGAACGAGGTGACGCTCCAGGCGTGTGCCCGCGATCCCTTCAATCGTTATCAAACCGCCTGGGAGATGCATGCCCACCTCCTGGTGCTGGCGAACGGAAAATCGGTCAAGCGCCTGCTTTCTCTGGAGCGGAACTTGGGCCGGCTTAAGAAGTTGGCGATCTTCGCCGGGGCATTGACCTTCGTGCTGGCGGCGGTGCTTTATCCGATCTACAACGAAATCCGCCGGCGCGGCGAGGAGCGGCAACGCCATGTGGGCGCCAATGTTGCCTACGGTAATGCCGCGATGGCAGCGGGCGATAATCCGGGCGCGCTGACCTACTTTACGGAAGCCCTGCGGACGGACGAACGGGATGGGAAGCGCGCCGAGTTGGACCGGTTGCGGGTCGGCGCGGTTTTGGAGCAGTGTCCCAAGTTGATCGAATTCTGGCAGGAGCGGGGCCCCGTTGACCAACTGGCCATCAGCCCGGATGGAACGAGGCTGCTCGCGCTGCCGGAAGGAGAGGACGCCACCTGCCATTCCCTGAGCGCCGGAATTCAGGTCGGTCCGGAATTTGCCGCGCAGGGCTTCTGTCCCGCCGGAGCATTCAGTCCCGATGGCGAGTTGGCCGCGACTACCGTTGGGAAAAAGTTCGGGACGAACGCGGTGACGATTTGGGAGGTTAAAACCCGCCGGGTGCGGGCCCTGCTGCCGTATTCCTTGAACACGGTCCATAGCGTCCGGTTCAGCCCCGACAGCCGGCGGGTGGTTATTTCCTGCGATAGCAACAACGCCAGTGTTTGGAATCTGGCACAAAAACGCACCGAATTTGTCCTGGATCACGCCGGTCCGGTTCTCTTTAGCGACTTCAGCCACGACGGCAAGTTGATTGTCACGGCCAGCCAGGATGGTACCGCCCGGGTATGGGATGCCCATAACGGAACTAATTTGTTGATTCTTCCCGGTATTAGTTGGATTACTCACGCCGCCTTCAGCCCCGATGACCAGCTGTTGGTGACGTGCGGTTTTGACAAGAAGGCCTGGGTCTGGAATGCCACGAACGGAATCAGGTTGTCCTCTGGGTTGAGCCACGAGGAGGGGATTAATTGGGCCGAATTCAGTCCGGATGGGCGGATGATTGTGACGGGAAGTTGGGATCGTACGGTTCGCCTCTGGTCGGCCCATACTTTTGAACCCTGGGAGTTGGTACCGGTGCTGAATCACAACTCGGCAGTATTCTGCGCCGTATTCAGTCCGGATGGCCATGGTTTGTTTACGAGTTGTTGGGATGGAACGGTCCGGCATTGGGACCTGGCTGGCGGTCGGCTGGCCGCCCGGCCCCTGGCCCGGATCCAGGCGCCGGACGCGCTTCGTTATCTCATTCTTACCAACCAGACCATCCAGGTCTTTGACGCCATCGCTGATCAGCCCGTTTCGCAGTGGCGGGCGGTAGGAATTCAGAATGCCAAATTTAACCGGTCGGGTGACTTTGTCCTGGGCACTTGTTTGGATGAGGGGATCAGGTCCGAGCAACGGACCAATCTCCAGGTGTGGGAGGTGAAATCCGGTCAAGCAATCGGGTCTGGCATCCGTCCGACGGAACCGGTGCTCCGGGCGGAAGTCAGCGACGATGGCCGCTTGCTGGCGACCGTGGCCCATGATCATGTGCGCCTCTGGGAAGTGGCTAGCGGGCGGGAAATGCTGGACTTGCCGCATTCGACTGATACCGCGATCACCACCTTCAGTTTCGATGGCAGCAAATTGATTACCGCCGACCAAAACGAGGTGCGGATTTGGGAAACCGGCACTGGCCGGGCCGTCTGCCCGCCTCTCATTCAAAATGTCGCCGGGGTAATGGTGTTAACCGCATTCGCCACTTTCAGCCGGGATGACCGCCGGGTAATCACCTGTTGTTACGACGAAGCCGCGACCAAGTGCTATGCCCAAATGTGGGATGTGGCCACCGGGGCGCCCGTCGGACCCCGTATGTTTCATGATGACGGTGTCATTTTCTCGGACCTCAGTTCCGACGGCACGCGGGTGGTCACCGCCGGGGAGGATCGGGTCGCCAAGATTTGGGATTTGCGAGATTTCAAAGTGCTGGGCCGGGCACTGAAACATCGGGATCAAGTCAAGACCGCCATCTTTGATGCCCCGGCACGGATGGTGCTGACCGCCGGCAATGATTACTCGGCCCGGCTTTGGGCGGCAGATTCCGGCGACCCCCTGACTCCGCCCCTCCGGCATATTCATCGCATCGTCCGGGCAAGTTTTGTTCCCGGCACGAAGAAAATTGTAACCATTGGCGCCGCCGGTGGCGAGACGACGGTCTGGACCCTGCCGGAAGAAAATCGGCCCGTGGTTGACCTGATGGATTTGGCTCGATTGTTATCCGGCGATGCCATCGCGCCCGAGGGCTTGGAGATGAATACCGTGCGGACCAATTCCCTGGCTGAGGTGTGGCAGCGCCTTCGGTCCGCCTATCCCGAGCAGTTCCGGGTTACTCCCGAAGCGGTGGAGGAATGGGATCGGATGGTGATCGCACAGGCGCGGAAGGAAGCGGATGCCGCGGCAGTCACTTTTCACGTTTGGCATCTTCACCAGAGTCGGCCGGATGATCCCATGGTGTTTGACAATTTGGACCTGCCAGTCTTGGAAGGCCTGCGCGCCAAGGGACCGGATGACCCGATGATTGCGGCGGCGGTGCAACGGGCCCGTCGCGCGGCAGAGATCAAGGCGGCCGAAGCGGCGAAAGCGGCGCCTGCCAGTTCCGCTCCGTGAGGCTGGGCGGACCGGTCGGTAAGTGCGAAGGTGCCAGACTAGTGCAGGCAGCGGGCGAAAATTGTTGCACTTTCGTAACCTCAGGAAGCTTGTCGGGCGGGCTATTTGAGCCGATTCTTGCCGCGATGATGTATCGCTATGTAGTTCGCCTCCTGCTGCCCGCCCTCATCGGCTGGGTAACCCTGACCGCTGCCGCCGCCCCGCGGGTAAATCATGTCGTGGTAATCAGCCTGGACGGGGGCAAGCCCGCCGTGATCCAGGAGAGCAAAATGCCCAATTTGCAGGCCGTCCTGGCGGAAGGGGCGCACACGTGGGAGGCCCGCACTATTTTTCCCAGCAAGACGCTGCCATCCCACACTTCCATGCTCACCGGGGTCGGGCCTGCGAAGCACCACGTTTCCTGGAATTCCTGGCAACCCGAGCGGGGCGTGGTAACGGTTCCGACGGTTTTCGCCTTGGCCAAAGCCGCCGGTTTTTCGACCGCCATGTTCGTGGGCAAGGAGAAGTTCCGCCATCTGGTGCAGCCGGGAACCGTGGATGATTTTGTTTTCCCGGCGACCAATTCGGCGATTGTCACCAAGACGGTGGGGGATTCCCCGGCCAAGGATGATGAACCGACCGTGCTCGCCAAATTCCTGGCCCCGCACGCGGCGGCATACCTCAAGGAAAAGAAACCCGTGCTTTGCTTCATCCATTTTACGGACCCCGATGACGTGGGCCATCTTTTCGGTTGGGGGTCCCCGGAGCAGCAAAAGGCGTTTGCGGACTTGGATGCGGCTTTGGGGATTATCCTCCAGGCCATCCGGGAGGCAGGGATGGCGGGCGACACCGTGGTGCTTGTGTCGGCGGATCACGGTGGCCATCGCAAAACGCACGGGCTGGATATTCCGGAGGACATGATTATTCCCTGGATTGCCTGGGGTAAGGGAGTGAAACAAGGATTTACTATCACCGCCCCGGTGACTACTTATGACACCGCGGCCACGGTTTTATGGCTGTTGGATTTGCCCCGCCCCGCTGATTGGGACGGGCAACCCGTGATTAGCGCCTTCCAATAAGTTGCGGCGGTCGCGGGCCCCTGGGGGACGGCAAAATTCACTTTTCCTCCGGGCCACGGTGGTCCAAGCTCTGAAACCATGATGGAAAAGTTGCCCGGCTGGCTGTTGCTCCTGAGTTTGCTGCTATCCGTTCCCGAATCCGGGGCGGCGACCAATGAGGCCGCCGCCGGCAACCTTTTATGGCTGCAGCTGGCAACGGCGCCGTTTCCCCATCCCGCGCGGGCAGAGGGGCACAGCTACGATGGCAAACTTTTCGACGCGGCCGTCCATTACCGGGATAACACCGTGGCCGTTTTCCTTCCGGCTGGCTTTTCGACGAATGGGCCCACCGACTTCGTGGTGCACTTCCACGGCTGGCACAATCATGTGGCACGCGTGCTGGAGCATTATGACTTGTTGCCACAATTTGTGGCGGGCGGACGCAACGCCATCCTGATCGTCCCGCAAGGCCCCTATGACGCCCCGGATTCGTTTGGCGGCAAGCTGGAGGATGCGGGCGGATTTCAACGTTTCATGCAGGAGATTCTGGCCTCCCTGCGGGAGCAGCACTTGTTGGGCAGCGGGGAGATCGGGGAGATCGCGCTGGCTGGTCACAGTGGGGGCTACGCCGTGATTTCCTCGATCCTGGCGGTGGGCGGGCTGACCCAGCATATCCACGAGGTCTGGCTGTACGATGCCCTCTACGGTCGGACCCCGAAATTTCAGGCGTGGTTCGAGTCGGATGCCCGGGCTCGTTTCATCGATATTTTTACAGACCACGGCGGGACCAAAGTGGAAACGGAGCAATTGGAGGCGGAGTTGCGTCGGGCGGGAACGCCGTTTTTGGCCCGGGAGGAGGCGGACCTGCGGAAGGCGGATTTGCGGGCGAACCGGTTGATATTTATTCACACGCCGCTGGAGCATGACGAGGTTCCGGTCAAGCACCGGGCGTTTGCAGAGTTTCTACAGACCAGCCAACTGCGGCAAATTACCACCCCACCGACCGTCAAATAGCCGGGTTGGCCGGCTCGCAGCGGGGCCGCTTTGCGGATTTACATTTGCCGCTTGGACCTTAATTTCAGGGATGATTGCGCGTGTCACTCTGGAGATCGCGCTCCGTCGGGAATTTGATTATTTCATTCCGCCGGAGCTGGCGGGACGGGTCGAGGTGGGGACCCGGGTGCAAGTGCCGTTTGGCGCCCGCAAGGTGCTGGGCTGCGTGACCGCGGTCGCCGAGGAATCCGACCATCCCAATTTAAAAGCGATCTGCAAGGTCATCGGCGAACAATCCCTCATCACCCCCAAAGTGTTGCGACTGGCGCGCTGGATTGGAGAGTATTACTGTTGTGCGCCCGAGACCGCGCTCAAGAGCGTGCTGCCCGAGGCCGTGCGCAAGGAGGAGGCTGGTTGGCGGGAACGGCTTTATGTGCGCGCCGTGGCGGTGACGGGAGAAATTCCCAAACTGCCCAAACGACAACAGGAAGTCTGGCAGATCATCGAAGAACGGCGGGAACTGCCGCTGCAGGAGTTGCTCGAGCTGGCGGCGACGACCAGCGCCACCGTGCGGCATTTGGAAGACAAGGGCTTGGTCGTGATCGCCAACGAGATTTCCGAGCGCGATCCTTATTCGCGCGAGCAGATCCTGCCGACCCAACCGCTGGTGATGAATCCCCAGCAAGCCAAGGCTTTGGACCGCATCAAGGCGGCGCTGGAAGCGGAGGTGGCAGAGGCGGCGGCGCGCGAACCGGGAGCCCCCGCGGAAGCCGGAGTGAGCCGGGTTTTTCTCCTCCACGGCGTGACCGGCAGCGGGAAGACCGAGGTTTATTTGCAGGCCCTCGCGCATACCCTCGCCCAAGGCAAAGGGGGGATTGTGTTGGTGCCGGAGATTTCGTTAACGCCCCAAACCGTGGAACGTTTCAAAGCCCGGTTTAGTTCCGGACCACTGCAAACGCTCGTGGCGGTGTTGCACAGTCATCTTTCCGCGGGCGAGCGCCATGATGAGTGGCACAAAATCCGGCAGGGCCGGGCGCGGATTGTCATTGGGGCGCGCTCGGCCATCTTTGCGCCCGTGGAGCCCTTGGGACTCATCATCGTGGACGAGGAGCACGAGCACACCTACAAGCAGGAGGAGGCCCCGCGTTATCATGCGCGGGATGTGGCGGTGGTGCGCGGTCGGATGGAAGGCGCCACCGTGGTGCTGGGTTCCGCCACGCCTTCCCTGGAGAGTTTTTACAACTGCCGGCGGGGCAAATATCAACTGCTGGAGATGCCGGAACGGGTGGATGACCAGAAGATGCCCCACGTGCGCATTGTGGACATGCGCCAGACGGTGCGCGGAGGAAAAGGGATTCCCATTTTCTCCCCCCAACTGAAAGAGGCCATGCAACAGCGCCTCGAACGGAAGGAGCAAACCATCCTTTTCCTGAACCGGCGCGGTTATTCAACTTCCCTGCAATGCCCGGTGTGCGGCTACGTGGCGGAATGCCCGAATTGCAGTGTTTCCCTGACCTATCACCGGCGGGATCAAAAGCTGGCTTGCCACGTCTGCGGTTATTGCGCCCCCGTTCCGGGGGTGTGTCCGAAGCCGGAGTGCGGCAATCCCCAGATCCGGTTTGCCGGGATCGGAACGGAACGCGTCGAGGACACGCTGATCAAACTTTTCCCTGACGCCCGAATCCGCCGGATGGATTCGGATGCGCTGAAGCGGAAGGATGATTTTCGCCGCATTCTGGGGGATTTTCGCGTGGGTAAAATCGACATTCTGGTGGGCACCCAAATGATTGCCAAAGGGCTGCATTTTCCGAATGTCACCTTGGTGGGGATCATTTACGCCGATCTGGCGTTGCACATGCCGGATTTCCGCGCGGCGGAGCGGACGTTTCAGTTGCTCACGCAGGTGGCCGGGCGGGCCGGGCGGGGGGACATTGAAGGGGAAGTTTTTGTGCAGGCTTTCACGCCCTTCCACCCGGCCATCCAGTTTGCGCGGCGCCATGATTTTGGTGGCTTTTACGAGCAGGAATTGGAATTCCGCGAGCAGTTGAAATATCCCCCGTTCAGTCGCGCCGCCCTGCTGACGTTGAAGGGGCGCAATGAGGAGAAGGTCAGTCTCTCGGCGGATTATCTGCGCAAGGAACTCGAGCGGGCACTGGGGGACATCAAGGACTTGGTCCTGGCCGGGCCTGGGGCGGCCCCGCTGGCCCGCGCGGAAACCTATTTTCGCTACCAGTTGATGCTGCGCGCACGGCAGATGTCCGTGGTGAGCCAACGGCTGGCCCGATTGGTTTCCACTCTGACCCTGCCGGACGATGTCACGCTGGCGATTGACATTGATCCCGTGAACATGTCCTGACCGCTGCCTGCGGGCGGGGAACTGTTTGCTTTACGGCGGGGGCGGTTTGGCTAGAGTGGCCCGATGATAGAACTTGGCGCATGTCCGCTTTTCCGACCGCTTTCCCCGGGCGAATTGGAGGCTTTGGGCCAGTCGGTACAAGTGCGGCAAGTGGCCGCCGGGGTGGAGATTTTCCGCGAAGGCGACACTGGGGATGGCCTCTATGTAGTGGGGGCCGGCCTGGTGCAGATTTCCTGCCTGATCAGCAATAATGTCCGGCACGTGTTTTCGGAAGTGGGCCCCGGGGAAGTTTTTGGGGAAATGGCGGTGCTCGAGGAAAAACCCCGGTCAGCCACCGCGTTGGCCAAAGTGGATACCAGCGTCCATTTCATTCCCCGCGACGCGATGTTGCGACTGGCGGGAAGCTCGCCCCAATTCTCGCTGGGACTGGTCCGCGAGATCAGCAACCGCCTGCGGGAATTCAACCGGCAATACGTCCGGGAAGTCCTGCAAACCGAGCGGTTGACCCTGGTGGGGCGCTTTGCCCGCTCCATCGTGCATGACCTCAAGAATCCCTTGAACATCATCAGCATCACCTCGGAGATGGCGGGGATGGAAAACAGTACAGTGGAGTCGCGCAAGCTGGCCCGGACGCGAATTTCCAAGCAAGTCGAGCGGATCAGCGAGTTGGTGAATGAAATCTTGGAATTCACCCAGGGATCGCACACGGCCTTTGTGCTGGCCCCCACGGATTATCGGGTCTTTGTGCGCCTGTTGCTGGAGGAAATCCGGCCGGAACTGGAATTACGCTCCGCCACGGTGGAGGTGGAGACGCCGGCGCCCGAAGTCAAATTGTTGCTGAACCCGAAGCGGTTGCGGCGGGTCTTTTATAATTTGTTCCACAACGCCACGGATGCCATGCCCAAGGGCGGCAAGATCTTCCTGCGGTTTCATCAGGATGGCGCCCAGGTGGTCACGGAAATCGAGGATACCGGCTCGGGGATCGCCCCGGAAATTGCCGACGGCTTGTTCGCGGCCTTTGCGACCTACGGCAAGGCGCATGGGACTGGTCTGGGGTTGTCCATCAGCAAGAAGATTGTGGAAGATCACGGCGGCACCATTTCCGCCCGCAATCTCCCCGGTCGGGGGGCGCTGTTCTATTTCAGCCTGCCCATCCATCATTCCGCCTGACCGGCGGATTGCTTCCGAACATGACTCTGCCATCCCGCCCCGCGACATGAACCGCATCCGATTGCTGCCCGAGCAGGTCGCGAACCAGATCGCGGCCGGTGAAGTGGTCGAGCGCCCCGCCAGTGTCGTGAAGGAATTGGTGGAAAACTCCCTGGACGCGGAAGCGATGCGGATCACCGTGGAAATCCAGGCGGGAGGACGCAGCCTGGTGCGGGTCACGGATGATGGCCTGGGGATGAGCCGCGATGACGCGCTGCTGTGCCTCGAGCGGCATGCCACGAGCAAAATCCGCCGCGCGGAGGATTTGAGCGCGATCCAGACCATGGGCTTCCGCGGCGAGGCGCTACCGAGCATCGCCAGTGTCAGCCGGTTTACCCTCACGACCCGGGAGCGGGACGGCGATTCCCCGGAAGGCGTCCAGATTCTCATTCAAGGTGGCCGGATCGTGGAAGTGAAAGCCGCCGCCGGCGCGGGCGGCACCAGCGTGGAGGTGCGGCAGATCTTTTTCAACCTGCCGGCCCGGCGGAAATTTCTGCGCAGTGAGGAGACCGAGGCGGCGCATATCCAGCATTATCTCACCCTGGCGGCCCTGGCGCACCCGCGGGTGGCGTTCAACCTTTTAAAGGACGGTCGGATGATCTGGCAATTGCCCGCCGTGCCCGGCGGCGATGACCAGGCCACGCGATTGGTCGCCTTGCGCGAGCGGTTGCGGGCCTTGCAGGGCGGGGATCAAAAGTTGCTGGCGGTGGATTACGTTGTGGACATGCCTGAGCCGGCCAGCGCCGTCGAGCCTGATCTGGCGCCCGAATTTCACGAAACCCCGGGGGCTGACGCCGCCCCGGCGACCGCACCCGCCAGCAATGAATTCCGCGTCTGGGGATTCATTGGCGCGCCCGGGGTTTCCCGTTCGACGCGGGAAGACCAGCACCTTTTTGTCAACCGTCGCCCGGTGGATAACCGGGGCTTGAATTTCGCCCTGTTGGAGGGCTACCACACGGCATTGATGAAAGGGCGGTACCCGGTGTGCTGTCTCTTTCTGGAGATCAATCCGGCGGCGGTGGATGTCAACATTCATCCCTCCAAGCGCGAGGTCAAATTTCATCAGGAGGGCCTGGTCCGGCGGATGGTCGCGCAGGCCGTTCGTGAAACGTTGCTCAAGTTTCATTCCGCGGAGCCGGAGGGACCGATTCCGGGCGCAAGCATTTCCCGACCGCCAGCCACCGGGTTGAGCCACTCACCGATCAGTTCACCCGCAGCGGCGACCGAACTTCCACGGACGGTGGCATCCGTGCCTGCGGCACCGCCGGCCAGCACGCCGGATTTGCCCCGGTTTACGCCCGTTGGCGCGGTGGTGGCCCCGGAGCCGCCGGCTGGTTGGCCGGTGCGCAATGCCGTCGAACCGGAGGTTCCTCCCGCATCCATGCCGGCGGATCCAGAAGTAACTCCCCGCCCCAGTCCGCCGCCGGTGACCGCCCCGCCACCGGCAGTTTTCACCGGCCCGGTGCCGTTGCTCAAAGTGCCGCTGCGTTTGGTGGGCGTGATTGGGCGGCTCTATGTGGTGCTCGAGTCGGATCGCGGCCTGGTGCTGCTGGATCAACATGCCGCCCACGAGCGCATCCTGTTCGAACAAATGCTCAACCGTCTGGAAGAGCAGGGCAACGCCGCCTCGCAACGTCTGCTGCTCCCGGAAACGGTGGAACTCTCCGTTCGCGATGCCCATTTTCTCCGGGAGCAATTGCCCGGACTGACGCGACTGGGTGTGGGCTTGAGCGAATTTGGGGAGCGCACTTTCCTGCTGGATTCCCTGCCGCCCTTTGTGAAGGTCCCGGATGCCCGCCGGTTCGTGCTCGAACTGGTGGATGAATTGAAGTCCGCCGGCGAATCGGTGAACTCCCTGCGGTTGGGCGAACATACCATTGCCAAGACGGTCTGCCGTCACGCCGTCAAGGCCAACGACCCGCTCACCGGCCCCGAACTCGAAAACCTCGTCCAGGATCTGCGCCACTGCGCCATGCCCTACACCTGTCCCCACGGCCGTCCGACTTTGATCGAGATGAATTTCCGGGAATTGGAAAAGAAATTTGGGCGGACGCAGTGAGTCTTAGGAATGAACCTCTTCAAAAGTCTTGCGATTCTCGTGTTACTGACGGCGGGTTGTCAGAGTCGCGTCAACCCGCCGGTGGTCTTGGCGCCGCTGGCGCTGATTGCGAGCGGGAAGATCTGGGATGCCGCGCCGCACAATGCTTTCACGGATCTGATTCGTTATCAGGGTAAATGGTTTTGCACGTTTCGCGAGAGCGACGGGCACGTGGGGCGGGGGAATGGGAATATCCGGCTTTTGATTTCGGCTGACGGAACGAAATGGGAGTCTGCTGCTTTGCTGGAGGAAACAGGCGTAGATTTGCGTGATCCGAAGCTTTCCATCACGCCGGATCAGCGGCTCATGCTGCTGGCTGGGGGTTCGGTTTACGAGGGGGGCAAACTCCGGGGGCGGCAGCCGCGCGTGGCTTTTTCAACCGATGGCCGGCATTGGACACCGTCGCAAAGAGTTGCCGCAGAAGGCGACTGGCTGTGGCGGGTTACATGGCATCGTGGGCACGCTTATGGAATTGCTTACACGGACACCGGCATCAAGCTGTTGAAGAGCGATGATGGGCGCGATTACCAGTTGGTGACGAAGCTTGAGGTGCCCGGCCAACCCAACGAGGCGACCCTCCGGTTTCTGCCAAATGGTGATTGCGTGGCGCTGCTGCGTCGCGATGCCGGGGATAGGCAGGCCTGGGTGGGGCGCAGTTCGGCGCCCTACCGGGATTGGCATTGGGTTCCTGCGGGGATGCAAATTGGGGGGCCGAATTTCCTGATTTTGGACGGTGGCGGGATGATCGCGAGTGGGCACCAGTATCGGAATGACAAATGGGCCGACAGCAAAACGTTTGTGGGGCGGATGGATTTGGTCACGGGAGCCGTGCAAGCGGATTTGATTCTCCCCAGCGGTGGGGATTGCAGCTATCCCGGGATGGTGGTTTATGAGGGAGAACTCTGGGTGAGCTATTATTCGACCCATGAAGGCCGGACGGGTATTTACCTGGCGCGGGTGAAGCTGGGGAGTTGAAGTGGAAAGGGGCGGGGTAGTAGGTTGTTTTCCGCTTGTCCATTGACGATGTTTGCCCAGCCAGCGAGGAATAATTGCCATGGGACAGCGTGCGCATCGCGGACGGGGGGGCGGGGAGAAAGTGAGAGCCGCCTCACGTTGGCTCCTACAATTTTTGAGTGGGGCGTGTGGTTTTGGGACAGAGGTGGCGACGTGTTTGCCGGGAGCTGGTCATCGAAGGTCGTTCGGGGAGGGGATGGGGCTATCGCCGGTTACCCTGCTTTACGGAGGACGAATTCGAGGGGACCGTTGGCGAAGCGCCCCGCCAGGCAAGCGAGGTGATCACGGCGAGGGTGAAGAAGGCGGTGGCGGTGGCGGTGGCGAGGGCCTGCCAATGAGAGGTGTGCAGCCCGCCTTGCCCCAACCCGCCCCCGCCGTGGCGGGGGAGCGCCCCGAGCCCTGAGGGACTGGCTCCGCCAAATATGCAGCAGGGAATCGGCGGCATCCCCGAATGGCTTGTTTTCCGGGTCTACTTGCTTATGATGCGGTTCAAGCCGTATGGGAAACGCATGGTTTTCAAGGTTTGCCGGTGGTTGGTTTCGACGCGCGCACCAGACTGTTTGTGATAAAGTTTTGACCGCGATACGCACACCTCGTGCTACCAAAATGCGGGTGGTTACCATTGATGAGAATGGTCAAGCGACGAATGAGCACTGGGTTGCCATTCCCAAGACGGACAGCTTTGGCTCGGATGCTTTCTCTCACATCGAGCCCTACGTCTCCCGATTGCTCCAGTCATCTGCGAGTTTCTGTTCTGTCCTCATCGCAACGCCAAATCAGCACGTTGCCGTAAGTCTTTGGAAGCGCGGCGACGTTCCCGAGTTCACGCTTTTGGTCGATTGGCGTTCCGCGCCAGAGCTTGAGCGAGCCGTGCGGCATTTTTTTTCCGAACGTAAACTTGCCCCATCGCATGATTATCTCGGTGGGAACGGCAATGTTTCAGACGCGATTAGGTGTCTCGGATTCTTCCTACCGTCTGACGGACAGTTCATCACAGCGCTTACCAAGGATGTGCTTTGCCGGATTTATCAGTTGGGAGAGCGGGATGCTTTGAATTTCAGTTTTGAGGAACACGGTGGCGGACCGACACCAGGTGGCCGGAATTAAGGTGTCAGGTGAACTGCCGACAGCTTTTCCTTCCCTCCGCCCATTCAAACCACCCCGGGAGCACCGCCGGACCGCTTCAGAACTTAAAAAGACGGACACAAACCGGACAGGGAAGTTTTTTGAAAAAATGAGCGCGATTCCGAGTGCTTTAGAAGTGGTTGAAACTTTTGATACCGTGAAGTTTAGAAGAAGTGGTGGCTGGAGCCGGAATTGAACCGGCGACACAAGGATTTTCAGTCCTTATATTGACAGTTCCGAACTCCCGCGATAAATTCCTTTCAGTTCAATCATTGCCCCGTCAAATATAGCTAAAAACCGAGTAAACAAGCGCAAAAACGACTGGATCACCCCCGAACAAAGGAACACTTCATGGCAACTCAGAACAACCAAGACCGGACAGAAACCGGACAGAACCGGACAGAAAAAATCTCCCGCCTGCCCAAGACTCACCAAGACTATTGGCCCAGTCGGCTCAAAAAGCGTTCGTACGAGTCGGGCGGTCAAACCGTGGAAATCCCGACTTGGCAAGTCCGTCTCACGCACCTTGGCCGGGAGGCTTGGTTCAATCTCGACACCGCGAACAAAGCCACCGCCGCCACCAAGGCCCGGGACATCTACGTGCATCTATGGTTGGGGGGCCACCCTCGCCAAATTCAAACCGGGAATGGAGGTCATAAAGGATGGTGCCACCATCGGCGAATACCTGGAGCAGGTCAAAGCCGTCAGCGGATTAAAGCCGGTCACCTTTGAAATCTACTCCAAAAAGTTCCGGTCACTGGTCGCCGGCATTTTCGGAATCGATGGCGGGAAGGGGAAGCATGATTACGTGAACGGGGGCCACAAGGCATGGCTGGAAAAGGTCTCCGCCATCCGCCTTGACCGCCTCACCCCGGAGCGCGTGAACGATTGGAAAGTCCGCCAGCTAAAAGCCGCCAGCGGGAACCCCCTCCAATTGAAACACGCGAGCGTCACCGCCCGCAGCGTCCTGCTATCCAGCAAGGCGCTATTCAGCGCGGGAATCCGCAAACACCTCACCCTGCGCCTCCCTTCGCCGTTGCCCTTTGAAGGCGTGGAACTTCCGGACGCCGGCAAGTCCCGATACAAGTCGGAAATCGACCCCGCCTTGATCCTGGTCGCCGCCAAGCGCGAACTCGCGGACGGCATCCAAAGCCAACCGCCAACCGCCGCCGACACCACCACGGACGCCGCCGAAGGCAAAGCCAAAGGCAAGGGCAAGGCGAAAGCCAAACGCACGGCCAAAGCCAAAGCCACCGCCCAGCCCGACCCAGCCGACGAAAAGGAAGCCGAGGCACCGCAGCGCACCCCCCGCCCGGAGCTCTTTAAGATCATCCTGCTCGCCCTCGGTGCCGGCCTGCGCCGGGATGAAATCGACAAGCTGCAATGGAAGAATATCCTCTGGAGCCGGAACGCCATCCGCGTGGAAACTACCGAGCACGGCAGCACCAAGTCCGCCGAATCCGAAGCCGACATTGACGTTGACCCCGGCCTGCTCGAAATCCTGAGAGGCTACCTGCCCCAGCCCGGCCACGGTTCCCCCTTCGTCATTGCCTCCCCCGTGGCACCCCGGCCGGAATCCGTGAAAAATCACCACTACCGGTGCAATCGCCAGTTCAAGGAAGTCGTGAAATGGCTGCGCGGCAAAGGACTGTCCTCCCGGAACGCCCTGCACGCCCTCCGGAAGGAATTCGGCTCCCAAATCTGCCACCAAGCGGGAATTTTCGCCGCCAGCGTCGCCCTGCGCCATAGCAGCATCAATTTGACCCGCGAATACTACCTCGACAAAAAACAGCCCGCCTTCCTCAGCATTACGAACCTCATGAAAGCCCCCGAGGCCGCGCCCCAAGCCAAGCCGGAGGCCAAACCCGAAGCCCCCGCCGAACCCACTCCCGCGCCAGCCCCCGCCCCCGCCGTGGCGGCTTGACCAGCCGGCACCCGGAGCGCGAGCCCTGAAGCGCCGCGCAACCCCCCGCTTCCCCGACCGCCCGGCGGGTAGGGGAGGGGAGGGGCGCTAGGCCGGGGAGCCAAAATTACATGGCAGGATTGCCCCAATGGGCGTCGCCCCGAGGTCACCTGCGCCGGCCCGATACTCCCGAAAAATTCCTTCCAGCACGGCCAGTAGCGGGTGGGTCATTCCGCCAACCTCCCGGCAATCCCAATCCACCAGCGCACCCTTTAGCCGCTCGCCCAGCGCGTCCCGCTTCACCTCCGCCGGTCAAAATTGCCAAACAAAGCCAATCAACCCCCGGTTGCCGGGCAGTCCGGCGAGTAGCGGGAAGCCTCCACGTCAATCGCCACCGGGAGCGAGACCGGCAGCCCATGGCGCATCGCTTGCAGCCGTTGAAGTTCATGCAGGTCGCGGTGAAACTGGCGGGACAAGTGCGCCTCATACCGCATCACTTTTTCAAGCGTCCCTTCATCCGGCAGCAAATTGCTTCGCTGGTACGCATCGAGCGAACGCTTGACCTCGGTCGCCTTGGCGATTCCCTCGGCTGCTTCTATCGCGCTGTCCTGTTCCATCGCTGCCGATAACGATTGCAGGGTCTTGCCGTTGGCCTCGGCCAGGCTTTGAACCCTCTGGCGAACCCAGCCCATAGTCCATGACGGCGGCTTGGGAAGTTGGTCCCAATAGGTGTCAAATGCATCCCCTTTCCCAAGCCCGAGTTGCTCGTATGCTCCTGACACGAACCACCAAGCATGGTCATCGGAAATCTCCTCGTCATCCTTGGCATGCGCGAGTCTTTCAAACCCCTTGCTCACCGATTCCCAGAATTCCCCATTCGCAAGCGCTTCCTGGACCTCCCCGACGGCTCCACTCCGCTCGGCTTCCAAAACACGCGAGCCGACGTGCGCCATCGCCCCTTCCTGCGCCAGCCGAATTTGCTCGGTTTCGTACCGCACCGTACGCCGCAGCCGCCAGACCGCCAGGCCGATCCGTTCCACCAGCGCCCATTCCACCGCGCCCACCGGAGCCATCCCGGTCACCATCTCCCGACGAAAGCGCTTCCATTCCGCCAGGGACTCCAGCCCGTCGATCACCGGGCACAGTGCCAGAATTCCATGCCCCAGCGCATTCATTGCCACCGCCGCCTTGCCCTTGGCCGACCGTGGCCCGGTGGACTTCCGGGCATTGCGCCGATTCGTCGTCACCCGCCGTTGGCTGGGTTCGTTCGTGGGTTTCGGAGCCGTCATGGTGGCACTCATAAATTTTTCCTTCACGGGAGAACTCGCACCGTTCAGGCCGTTTTGCAAGGGCACGGCGAGCGATGTCCAATTGGCCAAATGAACATTTGCGAGCGGCAGTTTACAAGTGCGACAAGCGGGAAGCGGAAAAGTTGCGGCAAATTCAGGCGAAATCTACCAAAATCGCCAGTCCGTGGACGGAAAATCCTACTTTTCGTTGTGCTTTTACCATGGTTTAGCAGGGGCATGTCGGATTCCGTTCGCTTGTCCGATGATCAAGATTTTCCAATGGGAGAATTTCTTCGTGCTCGGTCGTCCGTCGGTTGTCCCACCCTAAAGGGTGGTGGACAACCAACCGGCCTGTGACCGAGTGGGCGGTTGTCTGGATGTCCCAGGACAACCCAAGACAACCCAAGACAACCGGATCAATCAGCAGGCGATTTTTTTGCTTTGCGCTTTGGTCTGGGGGAAGACTCTGGCAAATCGGTCTGCACTGGTTGCGCTTTAATAGCCGCACGCCACTTCTCGTATCGGGCCACCATCTCTGGACGTCCACAAAGCGTTTCATTGTTTAAGGGGCCTTTAGTCTCGCGAATGATACCTTTCCCGTTGAGGCACCCGCGAATTTCCCTCAATAATTCTTTAGCGAATCCCTTTTTGCGAAATGCCGCCTTAAGCTGGTCGGTATTGACCACTCCGGCGCGTGGATTGTCCTCTGGTACGGTTACTGGGAGCAATGCCAGGAATTCGTCATCTGTGGGTTCGCGCAGTGGATTGGGCTTCTTGCTGTTTGCCATTTGGGATTGCCATGCGCCAACGTCGAAATCTGGCTGCAATTCATAAATCATTGTTTCGGGATTCAGCAGGCTGGCGAAGGTCTCGAACTCCTTCCCGTTTGAGCATTTTCCGCACGCGAAAAGCAAACGCGCATTGCTGTCGGGGTCTATCGCCGTGATGTTGATTTGACCTCGGGTCCAGGCTTGCAGAACTTTGGAATTGCGGCCAAAGCTGCCCCGGTCGAATCCCGTTGCCCGAAAGGCCCCTTGCTTGCCCGTCAAAGAGTGATGCAAGACAACGATAGCCCGGTCTGGCTTCCCCTTCTTACCGATGCTTGAAATTGCCCGACAGGTTGAGCGCATGTCTTCGTCCTTGTCCAGATTGCCGATCCCAAAGTCCCCGAGTGGATCAAAGGCAACTATGTCGGGCTTGTGCTCCGCGATCAGGTCTCCGACCGCATTGAGATTCTCCATATTCCCCAGGTCCACCATGCCATCCTCGTCAGTTTCGAGCGTGTGAATGACCAGGCACTGTTCCACCATGGGCCAATCTTCCGGGCTGGTCCACGCTCTAAGCGACCTGAAATCGGATTGCAACCTGCGATTGCTGTTTTCCGTTTGGATAATCAACCACTTCAGTCCGCGAGCGTTCGTTTCGAAATCCAGGAATTTGCGGCCCGTGATCATGCACACCGCGAGCATCAAAAGTAACCGTGATTTGCCGGTTCCTCCCGAGGCCAGAATTGTCAGAGCTTGCCCCTTCGCCAGCAAACGGTCCCCGAGCAGGCGATCCGAATCATCAAATGCCATCCCCAATAATTCGTCGGGCGTTCTCGCGGTGAGTTTTCGTCTCGGTAAGGCAGCCTTGATGTCGCCAGACTGCACCGCTGCAATATCGTGAATATCCATCACCTGGCTCATGGCAGCATCCTCTCCGGAAGCTTGCAATCCGCGTGCAGAGCCTCGTAAAGGTCGGTTACCATGGCCCCATCGGGCTGCCTGTATCGACTGAAATCAAAGATGTCCACTTTGGCTGCGCCCGCCTCGCGAAGTTGCGCCACCCATTTTGCAGCGCCTTGCAGCCCAGCCTTGTCTAGGTGCGGAAAAACGCGCACTCGTTTACCTGCAAAGTGCGGCAGTGCTTCCTCAGCGATGGCCGGACACGCGGACAGCATGGCCACTGGCGCACACCGTTGTTCAAGGTCTTCCCAAAGCGTCACGTAATGCGCCTCCAAAAAATCAGGAATTCCCTCCACCAGCGCGATGCAAGGGAAGTCCTTCGCCTCAAGAATTCCCACCGGCCAGGATTTGCGACTCCCCCGGACTGCGTGAGATTTTCGCGCATCCAACTTCTCGGTTTTAGGAAAGAGCTTTTCATCCACCCTTCGCAATTCCAGCACCGAGCCGGTTCGGTCCGTGACGCCGTAGCACTCCAAGCCGTACCAATCGCCAAACACCAAGAGCCCGCGCTTTTGTGCCAATGCGAGCCCTTCCCAGTGATAGGGTCGCAATCGAGCCAAAGTGGCAATCCTTGCAGCGTCGCCGGAATTAAAGCCGCTGCGATCTGGCTTTTGAATGGGAGCAGACGCCTCCAGCACTCGGGGCGGTGCCAGGGTTGGCTGTTTTGCGTACTTGGGATTCTCCGCCAGCATCCAGCCGCGCGGCTTGGATGTCTGCGCATTTGCGGCGGAGCGGACCTTATGCGCCAATTCAGCCTCCGACCATGGCGGTTGGCAACCGGCATTCCACTCCCGCAGCAGTGTCAAAGCATCCTGCTCCCCGAGCGTGAACCCGTTCACCAGCACCGAAGCAACGTGAAAGGTGGCATCATGCCCTCCCTGTCCACTAATGGCCGGCGGACACTTCGCCAAATAACGGCGGGCGAGTTCCATGGTTGCAAGCATTGTGAGGGCTTTCATTCCTTTGCCGGTTTCCCCTCGCGATCAAACAATGGCTGACTCGATGTACCGTTGCACGTCCTCCGCCCGGTATCGGATCAGCCTTTGGTTGAATTTGAGCGGTCGCAAGTCCTTGTTCCGCGCCACCGTGTGCGGGCAGACACCTAGTTGTTGCGCCACTTGCGCCCGGCTCAGTAATCCGCCATTGGCGGCGGGGTGCTGGTGGGGAAGGCCAGCCAAGGGCTGGTTCGTGCTATTGTGGGAATCCGGCAGAGTCCCGATTTGTGACTTCAATATGTGATTCGTATTCATCTGTCCGCATTTCAGCACGGACATTGAAATCTGAATCGGTGGTTGGGTGGATCACCCAAAAACCTTCGTGGAAAACTGCTCCAAAGCCTGTTTTGCCCGCTTTTCAGCATCCCGCCACTCGCTTTGCTCGGCGTACAGAGGGGATGGGATACCCTTACCGTTCCTCCGAAAAAGTACGCTGAATCCCGCCGCCTGTTGCCAGTCTCCTGCGAAGTGTCGAAGCAGTCGGAACGCGCCCAATGCCTTCAACAAATCTCGGTGGGAGGTTCTACGGCTGGCTGATGCTTCTGCATTGTAAAGTGCCTGCCTGTCATCAGGGCGGTTCTCCTTTAGCCATTTCGCAAAGTCGTCTTTCAGCCTCCGGTCGCTGCGTGCCCAATTTATCTGAAACAGACGATATTCTTCCCATCTATCTGCCGATGCCATGCCTCCTTTCGATTTGGTTGTCTCGGCCCATTCTCGCCACCATTGCACTTTTGTGTTTTCATCAAGAGCGTAATCAGGAATCCATGTATGGCAGCCGATTCCGAACTGGGTTTTAAAAAAGAGAGCCGAGTCAGAGTCAAATTCCCGCGCCTCCATATCCGCCCGATGGTAAGCCTCGTTCAACGGTTCGCGCCAACGGCCAGCTTTGTCAACGACCGGGCGCATCCGTTTGGCGTCACGACGAATCGACGCCGGGATGGCCAGCCAATGGGACTTGGGGAATTCTTGCCACTCTACCAAAAAATGCGTGTCATAATCCAACTTCGTAGTCAGGTCGTAGTCAGGATTGGCTGCCAGGCTTCGTTTCCCCCATTCTCCCCACTGGCCGAAATCCGCTGGGAAAGGGTTTTCTAATATCCATTTCATGTATGCCTCGACATTCCTGCCTTCGTATCGCCGGGCCTTTTCTCTGGCCAACTCGACGGCCTCGATTACGTCAGGTGTGTCAAGACCGAATTCCCAAAAATAAGCCGCCACGACATCTTCATCCGGCAGTGAGCTGCTATCAAAAAGCCACTCTTGCGGTGGGGGACCATCCTTTGCCGCACTCACTTTGTTGGGGTTTCGCATACCGTCATGGTTCGCTTGTCGCAACTGTCCCTTTCCCCTACCACAAGTTCACTCAAATTGCTAAACGAATTGACTTTACTGAACAGTCGGTTCGGATACCTCCCAAAAATACCAGCAAATGACCCCATTCGCTCCATCCATCCGCCCGAGGCGATTTCAGCCCCCCTGACTTTGTCCGCTCGAATCACCGGTCCCGGTTTCGTCCCCGAATCCTGCTCGGCTTCAAAAATTGGACGGGTCCCAAACAAAATCTTGTTAGAATTACCCCTTCCGGTTATCACAAGTCCGGTCCAATCCACAAGTTGAAAGCACCTGATGAGATGAAGTTGAATGGCCTCGGTCAAAGGGTTCATTTCGCGCTCGTGACAACGGAGGAAACAGCATGAGTCACGAGGGAGTCACCGCGTACCATGCCCGTTATTTCGCTCATGACTTGACACTGCAACGCCCATCGGCCGATGTGGATCGTCTCTCAGCGTCGTTGTTCAACGCCACGGTGGACCTGAATCCCCACCAGATTGACGCGGCGCTCTTTGCCTTGAAATCCCCCTTGAGCAAAGGCGTGCTGCTGGCGGATGAGGTGGGTTTGGGCAAGACCATTGAGGCAGGTCTCGTGCTGTGCCAGCTTTGGGCCGAGCGTCGCCGCCATTTGCTAGTCATTTGCCCGGCCTCGCTCCGGAAACAATGGAGCTTGGAACTGGAGGAAAAGTTCAACCTGCCGACGACCGTAATAGATGCCGCTGCTTTTCGCAAAAGCCAGCGCGACGGGAATCCCGCCCCCTTTCTAGCGGAGCGCATCGTCATCACGTCCATCAATTTTGCCAGCGCCATGCAGGGCGATGTTCGCGCTGTCCCTTGGGATTTGGTGGTTATTGACGAAGCGCACAAATTGCGGAACGCCTATCGCCCCAGCAATCAGATGGGTCAGCGCCTGCGTTGGGCCTTGGAAGATCGCCGCAAAATCCTGCTCACCGCCACTCCTTTGCAGAATTCCTTGCTGGAACTGTTCGGGCTTTCCACGATTATCGACGATCACCTTTTCGGGGATGTGACTTCTTTCCGGTCGCAATACATGCGCCAGGACAGCGACTTGAAAGAACTCCGTGCCCGTTTGGCTGGGTTCACCAAACGCACCCTTCGCAATCAAGTCACCGAATACGTGCAATACACCGAGCGGCGACTCATCACCCGCCCGTTCCGTCCCACCGACGACGAACACAAGCTTTATGAATCCGTTTCGGGGTTTCTGCTGCGCGAGGACACGTTTTCCATTCCCGTTCAGCAACGCTCCCTCACCACGCTGATTCTGCGCAAGTTGCTCGCTTCCTCCAGTCACGCCATTGCCGGCACCTTGGACACGATGAAAGACCGGCTGCAAAAAATCCGCGATGGGCAGCCTCCCGGGGATGAAATTGCCGAAGCGCTCATTAGCGATGAGGAACTGGAAGCCGAGTACCTCGATGAATTGCTCGCCTTGCCAGACCTGCCTGACGGACCGGCAACTGAGAGTGCGCCCAATGTGCCTCGGAAGCCCGATCCCGCCAATCTCGCGTCTGAAATCAGTGAGCTTGAAGGCTACATCGCTTGGGCAAGGGGTATTGGTATTGACACCAAGTCGCGTTCGCTGCTGAACGCCCTCGAAATAGGCTTTTCGGAAATGCTGAAAATGGGGGCCGGCCAAAAGGCGCTCATTTTCACCGAATCCCGCCGCACTCAGGAATACCTCCGGTCGTTCTTGTCCGCCAACGGTTACGGAGGCAAAATAGTCCTCTTCAATGGCACGAATACCGACCCGGATTCCAAATCCGTTTATGAAAGCTGGCTCGCCACCAATTCGTGGTCCGGGCGCGTGTCCGGCTCCCGTCCGGTGGACATCCGTACGGCCATCATTGAGCATTTCCGCGACCATGCCAGCATCATGATTGCGACCGAGGCCGCTGCGGAGGGGGTGAATCTGCAATTCTGCTCGCTGGTCATCAATTATGATTTGCCCTGGAACCCACAGCGGATTGAGCAACGCATCGGACGCTGCCACCGGTATGGTCAGAAGCATGATGTGGTGGTCATCAATTTCCTTAACGAGCGCAACGAGGCCGACCGCCGGGTATTGGAATTGCTTGGGGAAAAATTCAATTTGTTCAATGGCATTTTTGGCGCGTCCGATGAGGTCCTCGGGTCGATTGAATCCGGGATGGATTTCGAGAAGCGCATCCTTGCCATCTACCAGACCTGCCGTACCGCCGGGGAGATTGCCGCCGCCTTCCAAAAGCTCCAAAAAGACATGGATGAAAGCATCCGCGCCCGGTTGGACCAGACCCAGCGTGCGCTCTTGGAGCATTTTGATGAGGATGTTCATGCCCGCCTTAAATTTCAACTGGACCGCACCCGCGAGCAACTTGATCGAGTTGGTCGCCTTTTTTGGGCCGTTACCCGATATTTGCTCCGCGATCAGGCGGCGTTTGACTGCGGAATGCTGGCGTTTGAACTGCACGCCCCGCCCAAATCGGAATTCCGCTCCGGTCGTTACCACCTCATCTCCAAGACCCAGCCCAATGTGCCCGGGGAATTCCTTTACCGCCTCTCCCATCCGCTCGGGGAATTTGTCCTGGACACCGCCCGCCAATGTCCTACGCCCTTGGCCACCGTCAGTTTTGATCTCACCGGCCACGCTACCCGCATTTCCTCCCTTGAACCCCTGAAAGGCCAAACGGGGTGGTTAATGCTGCAAAAGCTCGCCATACAATCTTTCGAGCTGGAGGAGCACCTCTTATTCTCCGCCATCACCGATGCCGGGATTTCCTTGGATCAGGAAACGTGCGAAAAGCTTTTCCGGTGCGGTGCTGCTGTAGTTGGCTTACCCGAGGAAGCCCCGATACCGGACCGTCTGAACCAGGAGGCCAAGCGGCATGCTCAATCGGCCGTCGCCCGGGCGTTGGAGGCCAACAGCAAGGTCTTTCAATTGGAACGTGAGCGTCTCGAACATTGGGCGGACGACATGGTTCTGGCGGTCGAAAAGGAACTGGCCGACACCAAGGCGCAGATCAAGGCGCTCAATCGCCAGACCCGGCTTGCCCCGACCTTGGACGATCAGCACACCCTTCAAAGTCAAATTCAGGAGCTTGAAAAGGTGCAGCGCGGCCAGCGTCAGCGGATATTTGACGTGGAGGACCAGATCAAAGCCAAGCGCGACCTCCTCATTGGCCGGTTGGAAAAGCGGCTGAGCCAGCAGACCACCAGCGAGCATTTGTTTTCCATTCGCTGGCAAGTCGTGTAAAACAGCGCCGCAAAATGACCACATGAGCGCCAATTTGGATAAACTGAAAGACCTGCTGGCGGAACTGTTCATGCTCGACCAGGCCGATCTCGATTTCGGCATCTATCGCGTGATGAACGCCAAGCGGGCCGAAGTGACGAAGTTCTTGGACAATGACCTCCTGCCCCAAGTGCGGCAGAGTTTGGCTCGGGTGGATTCTGGTGCCCGGGCAGCGCTTGAAGCGGAAAAGGCCAGGGTGATCGCTGCTGGCCAGGGCATGGGCTTGACCCGCGAGCAGGCGGAGCAAACGCCTAAAGTCCGCGAGTTGCAGACCCAAATTGACCTCCAGGGGGACCCGGTTGCACTGGAGAACGAGGTTTTTTCGGATTTGACGAACTTCTTCCGCCGCTATTATCAGGACGGGGATTTTCTCGCTTTGCGGCGCTACAAGGCCGGGGTGTACGCCATTCCCTACGAAGGCGAAGAGGTAAAACTCCATTGGGCCAACGCCGACCAATATTACATCAAGACCAGCGAGTTTTTGCGGGACTACACGTTCAAGCTGTCGGATGCGCGGCGGGTGCATTTCAAGCTCGTGGAGGCGGACACCGAAGCGGACAACAATAAACCTATCGCCGGCCAGGAACGCCGCTTCATTCTGTGCTCCACCGGTCCGGTGTTCGAGAGTGCGGGGGAACTGGTCATCCGGTTCGAATATCGGCCTGACCCGGAAAAGCGCAAGCAGGGCGAGTTGACCACGCTTGCCTGCGTTGCCGTTCTGGGTTCGCCCGGATTCGCGAGTTGGGCGCCCTCTTTGGCTCGGTTGGTCCCCACCGAGAAAAACCCCGGTCGCACCCTGCTGGAAAAACACCTGGAAGATTACACCGCCCGCAACAGTTTCGATTATTTCATCCACAAGGACATCGGCGGATTTCTCCGGCGGGAACTCGATTTCTACATCAAAAACGAGATCATGCACCTCGACGACATCGAGGCCGAAACCGCTTCACGGGTAGAGCAATACCTCGCCAAAATCAAGGCGATCCGAAGTATTGCGCGTAAGATCATTGATTTTTTGGAGCAGTTGGAAAATTTCCAGAAAAAGCTCTGGCTCAAAAAGAAATTTGTGGTGGAGACGAATTATTGCGTAACGCTCGACCGCGTGGCGGAAGCGCTTTACCCAGAGATCGCCGCCAACGACGCCCAGCGGGCGGAGTGGGTGAAACTTTTTGCCATTAATGAGATTGCAGGTGACCTCGCAACTCCCGGTTACACCAGCCCGCTAAGTGTGGCGTTTCTAAAAGCGAATCGTTTTCTGGTGCTGGACACGAAATTGTTTCCGTCGGAGTTCAAGGAACATTTGCTGGCCGACAACAAGATTTTTGGAGGTGCAGCAACGCTGGACGCGGCCTTGGATGGCCTATTGATCTACGGTGAGAATTTCCACGCGCTTAGTTTATTGCAAGCACGCTATCGAGAGCAAGTGCAATGCATTTACATTGACCCGCCGTACAATACCGGCAGCGATGGTTTCTGTTACAAAGATACTTACCCGCATTCGTCGTGGCTGGCTATGATGGAGTCCCGCTTGGCGCGAGCATCGGCAATGCTGACCAATGGCGGTGCGCTATTTACCAGCGTGGACGACCACGAGTATGTACGATTGGCGGAGCTACAAGCATTGCAGTTTGGATGCAGCCCGGAGGCGACCATCGTGCGGGTTAATCCATCAACCAAGAGTTGGTCTCAGTTTCTCTCGACTACTCATGACTACTGCATCGTGAGCATTAAGAACCCGGCTGCGAGCGCTCGGGCAGACAAATGGGCGATAAAGAAACCGTACGTCGATGAATTTAAGAAACGCACCAAGGCTCTGCTAAAGATGCAACTGACCGATGAAGAGAAGAGGCAGAATTTGCGCGAGATTTCCAAAATCCCGATGTTCAAGGCATTCGACCACTATACCGAGTTTGATGAAAAGGGCGTATATCGATCTGGGAATCCAAACCGCACGCTCCAAAGTGAAGGTGCAACAGTGTATCCCGATGTTGTCCTTATTCACCCCGTAACAAAAAAGAAGTGCAAAATCTCCGACAATTGGAGGTTTGGCCAAGAAAAAACTGACGAGATTGCGGCGCGAAAGCCGACGGGTTTTCATTTTGGTGAAGATGAAACGACTGTGCCTGGAGTTAAGAACTATCTTGATGAGTATGAGAACATGACGCCGCAGTCGGTAATGTTTGATGACACTCAAGTTGATACGAAAACAATCCTTCCCGGCATGGGCCTGGATTTTGGATTTCCAAAACCACTTAGTTTCGTGCGCCGTATTTTGGAGATGGCCGCACCACCAGAAAGCTGGTGCATGGATTTTTTCGGCGGCTCCGGAACAACCGGGCACGCGGTTATTGATCTCAACCGAGAAGACAAGGGAAACCGCAAATATCTGCTAATGGAAATGGGCGGGCACTTTGACGCCGTGCTCAAACCACGGATACAGAAGTTGATTTACTCAAACAATTGGCGGGCAGGCAAACCCGTCTCGCGGGAAGGTTCCAGCCACCTGTTCAAATATCTCCGTCTCGAATCCTACGAGGACGCCTTGAACAATCTGGAATTTAAACGCACGGAGGCGCAGGACGACCTGCTGCGCCAGCACGCCCCCTTGCGCGAGGATTACCTGCTGCACTACCAACTGGACGTGGAAAGCGCCGGGAGCGCGTCGTTGCTGGCAGTGGCGCAGTTCGCAACCCCGTTCTCCTACCAGCTAAAAATCGCCACCGGCAGCGTGGGCGAATCGCGTGCCATGAACGTGGACCTGGTGGAGACGTTCAATTATTTGCTTGGGCTGCGCGTGGGGCACATGGACAGCATTCGCGGGTTCAAAGTCATCACCGGCGTGAATCCTGCCGGGGAAAAGACCCTGATCATCTGGCGAAACGTCGCGGAAAATCCCAATGCCGCCCTGGACGCCTTTTTCCAAAAGCAGGGCTACAACACCAAAGACCTCGAATTCGCACTGGTCTATGTGAACGGAGACAACAACCTTGAAAACCTCAAGCGCCTTGATGAAACGTGGAAAGTCCGCCGCATTGAGGACGAGTTCCAACGACTGATGTTTGATGTGCGGGATGTGTGAGGCAACCCCTACCGTAAAACCATGACGCCGGAACAGGTTGAAAAATTGATTGCCGCTGGTGAAACGATGGACGTGGAGTTCAAAGGGGAGGCCAATGCTTCTCTAAATGACAACGCCCTCGTGGAAGCCGTGGTTTGCCTATGCAATCGTCCCGGCAACAATCCCGCCTATTTGCTGGTCGGCGTGGAAGACGATCGAAGTGTCTCCGGCGCTCGACCGCGCCACCCCGGCGGGAAAACGGATGTTTATCAGTTGCAGGCCCTCATCGCCAACCGCACCCGCCCCTCGCAATCTTGCCGGTCGGAGTTGTTGACGGTGCGGGGGAAGCAAATTCTCGTCGTTGAAGTGCCTCCGTCGCGAGCACCCGTTGGCACGTCAGATGCCAAGTATGTGCGCCGGGCCATGGGAGGCCGGGGCGTGCCAGAGTGCGTGCCATTTCCTTTTCATGAGATGCAAGGCATGGTGGCCGAACGCCAGATGCAGGATTATTCCACCTTCGTCGTGCGCGGCGCTTCATGGGATGACCTTGATCCACTGGAGTTTCAGCGTTTCCGCCGTAACGTGCAGGAAAGCCGTGGGCGCGGGGACGTAAATCTTTTGGGACTGCCGGACGTGGAACTGGCGAAGGCGTTGGGTGCGGTGGAAATGAATGGGCCGGAAACCGCCATCCGTGTGTTAGGCTTGTTGCTTTTCGGCAAAGAGGATGCCTTGCGGCGGTGGCTGCCCACGCATGAGGTCGCGTTTCAAGTGATCACGAGTGGGCAACTCGGCCCAAACGAGTTTTTCCATTGGCCATTGTTACGCACCATGGAGGAACTGCGGGGGCGGTTGGCCGCACTCAACCGTGAGGAGGAAATCATGGTGGGAATGCTGCGCGTGCCTGTGCCACTTTACACCGAGCGCATTTTCCGCGAAGCCATTTCCAATTCGCTGGTTCACCGGGATTATACCCGCATGGGGGCAGTCCATATTCAGTGGCACGCAGAATCCTTGGAAATTTCCAACCCCGGCGGTTTCCCCGAAGGCGTCAATTTGGGGAACCTACTCACCACGCCCCCGCGCCCGCGCAATCTGTTGCTGGCGGACGCTTTCAAACGTGCCGGTCTGGTGGATCGCACCGCTCGCGGAATTGATACGCTTTTTGAAGAACAGTTGCGCAACGGACGCCCTGCGCCTATTTATGACCGCAGCACGCAAACCGATGTGGTGCTCGTTTTGCCCGGCGGGCAAGCGAATCTCGATTTCGTCCGGCTCGTCGCTACGGAAAGCCAGGAGGGACGCGCCTTGTCGCTGGACGAATTGCTGGTGCTAAACCAGCTTTGGTACGAGCGCAGCCTCACCACGGCGGAAGCTGCCGCACTGACCCAAAAATCTGAAACCGAGGCCAGAACCGTTGTCCATCGGTTGCTGGAAAAGGGACTCATCGAAGCTCGCGGCGCTGGCAAAGCCCGCGATTACCACCTTTCAGCGAGCCTTTATCGCGATACTGGCCAGAAGCCAGCTTATGTCCGTCAGCGCGGGTTTGAACCCATTCAGCGTGAACAAATGGTGCTCCAATACCTTGGAAAAAATGGCCGCATCACCCGGCGGGAAGTCGCCGATCTCTGTCGCGTCAAACCGGAGCAAGCCAAGATGTTGTTAAAAAAACTGACACAGGACGGACGCTTGTTGAAACACGGCGAAAAGCGCGGAAGTTGGTATGAATTAAAGCCTTGAAATGGGGTGATTTGGGCATTTATGGGGTGCCGCCCAAAACGATATGGGGAACCTTCCATAACTATGGTAATTTTCCCAAAATTCCAAATTATTGCTTGTTCGAGTGAAAAGACGCTGGAAGAAGTCAGAATTAGCTAAAAATTAAAAGCATGCCCCCCGCCGCGCCCACCACCAACCGTCGCGCCCGTCGCCCTCCAGGCCCGGCGCTCCGCTTTGACCAGCGGCTCGTCTTGAATCAGTGGTTGCTGGGGCTCTTTGAAACGGATTCTTTCGTTCCTCTAACGGAAGGGCTTCACGACACCGCATACGAAGGGGTCGATGAGAACAACATATCCCGCTTCCATCATGTCATCGCCAACCGCCTGTTTGAGCGCCAGCATTTGAACCGGGATGCGTTGTTAAACTACGACCAGAACATCGTTCGCCACACGCAGGCGATCAGCGCCCGACGGGGCGAGCCGTTGCGCTGGAAGTACTTCCAATATTTGGGTCTGCTTTTCGCTGAAATCTACCTCGACAGGTATTTTTCGGACCCCGAGCGATTGCTGGCCGACCTCAACGCGCACGTTGCCAGCTTTAACGTCGCCAACCCGGGGCGGGATGCGTTGCGCCCCTACCGGCGCGAGGAATTACGGAAACTCGCATTTTGGAGCGCCACCGGTTCCGGCAAGACGCTGCTTATGCACGTCAATTTGCTGCAATATCGGCACTATCTGCGGCAGCATGGCCGGGAGCGCGAACTGAACCGGACCATTCTGCTGACGCCCAACGAAGGGCTTTCCCGGCAGCATCTGGCTGAGTTCGCATTAAGCGGTATTGAGGCGGAAATCTTCGTCAAAGAAAGCACCAGCCTGTTCGCAGGTCATTCGGTGGAGATTCTGGAAGTCACCAAACTGTCCGAGGACAGTGGCGACAAAACCGTGGCCGTGGACGCTTTCGAGAGCAACAATCTGGTGCTGGTGGATGAGGGCCACCGGGGAGCGGGCGGGTTCAAATGGAAAAGCAACCGTGACCGTTTGTGTGACCAAGGCTTTTCGTTTGAGTATTCGGCCACCTTTAGCCAGGCGCTGAAAGCGGCCAACAAACCGGAACTGACGGAGGAATACGCCAAGTGCGTGCTGTTTGATTATTCCTACAAGTATTTTTACCGCGATGGCTTCGGTAAAGATTACCGCATCCTGAATCTCGCGGACGACCGCAATGAGGATACCCGGCGACTGTACCTCACGGCCTGTTTGCTCGCCTTTTACCAGCAGGTTGTGCTTTACGCCTGCGAGGAAAGCGCGTTCCGCCCGTTCCTCATCGAGCGCCCGCTGTGGATTCTGGTGGGGAGCAAGGTGACGGCCGTTCGCACCGAGGGCCGCCAGGACGTTTCTGACGTGGTGGATGTTTTGCTGTTCCTCGCGGAGTTTATCCAGGGCGGCGCGGACTCCGTTGCCCGGATTGAGCGCCTCTTGTCTGGTAATACCGGCCTGCTCAGTACCAGTGGCAGCGACATTTTTCGCGGGGCCTATCCGTATCTGATTGAGAGTCGGCTGACACCCGCCGAAATTTTCACGGACATCCTCAAAACCGTGTTCAATGCGACCGTCGTCGCGGCCCTGCATGTGGATCATTTGACCGGCAGCGACGGCGAGATCGCCCTCCGGCTCGGGGAACACAACGAACCGTTCGGCGTCATCAATGTCGGCGACGCTTCCAAACTCCGCGATCTGTGCGACAAGCACCCCGCTTTGCTCAAGGTTTCCGACCGGCCTTTTTCCCAATCGCTTTTTGCCGAAATCAACGAAAAGGGCTCGACCATCAATCTTCTGATTGGCTCCAAGAAATTCACGGAAGGTTGGAGCAGTTGGCGGGTCAGCACCATGGGATTGCTCAATGTGGGGCAGACTGAAGGGTCCCAAATAATCCAGTTGTTTGGTCGTGGTGTCCGCTTGAAGGGGTACCAGTTTGGCCTTAAGCGGAGCGGCTTCGTGGACGAGGCTCGCCCGCTCAAGCCCGACCATATCAATTTGCTGGAAACGCTTAATGTGTTCGGGGTCCGCGCCCAGTTCATGCAGCAATTCAAGGAATACCTGGAAGAGGAAGGATTGGCCACCAACGAAAACCGGATTGAGTTTATCCTGCCCACGTTCAAAAACCTCGGGGGCCAGCCGCTGAAGATTCTGCGGTTGCCGCCGGAACTGGATTTCAAGCGCCAGGGACCCAAACCCGCCCTCGGTCTGCCGGATGATGATATGGGGGATCGTCGGGTGACTGTGGATTGGTATCCAAAAATCCAGAGCCGGATCGCGCCCGGCTTGTCGGCCACGGCGGAAATTGCCCCTCGGCACGAGGGAGTTCTTTCGGCCCAGCATCTGGCCTTTTTCGATTGGCCGGCCATCGACCGCGAGATGCAGACATTCAAAAACGAGCGCTCTTGGTTCAATCTCAATCTGGAAGCGGGAGCCTGCCTCGCCTTGCTCCAGGACCCCGGGTGGTATACGCTGTACATCCCGCCGCAAGAGTTGGAAATCACCCGCTTTGACCGGGTCTTTCGGTGGCAGGAGATCGCCGTGGCGCTGTTGAGAAAATACTGCGATCTGTTCTTCAAAACGAAAAAGGCCGCATGGGAAGCACCCCAATTGCGCTACGAGATTCTCGGCGAAGGAGATCAGAATTTTGTCAGCGAATACCGGTTCATGATCAATGAGTCCGAAAAGGAAATCATCGCCAAGCTGACCGAGGTCAAGGAAGCCGTGGCGCAACGCGAGTTGAAAGCTGTGGAATGGTCCAATTTTCGATCCATCTGCTTTGGCCAGCACCTCTACCAACCGCTGATTTATCTTAAAAGCGATGTGATCGATGTTCGACCAGTTGCTTTGAACGACGGGGAGCGAGATTTTGTTGGGGACCTGGAACACTTTTACGAGCACAACCGGGCCTTTTTCGCGGATAAAGAACTTTACCTGCTCCGCAATTTGAGTCGCGGGAAGGGCATCGGCTTTTTCGAGGCGGGCAATTTTTACCCCGACTTCATTCTCTGGCTGCTGGTAGGTGGCCGTCAATTTGTGTCCTTTGTGGACCCAAAGGGCTTGCGCAACTTGGACGGGGCAGACGACCCCAAAATTTCATTCTTTCGCACCGTCAAGACCCTAGAGCAGCGCCTTGCCGATCCGGCGGTAATCCTGAATTCCTTCATCATCGCTACCACGCGCTTTCGCGAAGTGCCTGATTGGCTTACGCCCGGGACCGGCCTGCCCATGAGCAAGGAGGATTTAGAATCGCGCAATGTCCTCTTCCAAAATGAGGACAGGGCCACGTACATTGGTAAACTGCTCCGAAAGGCAATGGGCGGTTGATTCAGCCATGCACACACTGGGCGACATTTGTAAGGCGTTGAACCGTTCTGCCGTTTACGTCAGTGGCTTGCAGGCACGGTTCGAGTTGCCGGCAGTGGCTGGCGCTGCCTACACCGACGCCTACCTCGCCTGCCTGCGCTCCATCGTGGCGCTACGCACTTTCAACATCCCCGAGGACACCCTCCGGGACCTCTGGCACCTTGAAAAGAAGCTGCTCCAACTGCTGCACGTCGATTCCCTGCCGGTGTAAAACTCTTTCTGTAATT
>CAIXFN010000057.1 GCA_903918755.1 uncultured Pedosphaera sp. | reverse complement strand
GGACTGCCTTTGCCAGGTCCGGCGGCGGAGCTTACCCTCGAACAGGAGAAAGAACGCGCGGCTATGCGAGAGCCAGCGTCCGTTAAAAAAGGAAACTCGCACCTGAACCAGAAATCCAGACCACCATGCGGAATCGCTGCTCCGGCTCTCGCAACCCTCCACCAATTGCCGTAATTTTTTAAAATCGGCCATCTCAACTTCCGGCGGCAGGTCGGGTGCATGCGCCGGCCGCATGCTCACCGCATCCAAGTATTTGAGTGCCCCTTGCCCAAAGATTCTCTCCAGGAATTCCCAGTCAAAATCCGTCCCTGGACCCAGGATGAAAGCGTGGGGGTCCTCATTGCGCATCGCCGGCGACGCGGCCTCCAAAAGGGCGTAGTAAGCGGTGGCCTCCGCCCGAGAGTTCATCCCCGTCGAACCACGGCTGGCCGTAATTTCCCAGAGAATCTTGCGGCCACGAAAATGATGCACCGCAGCACCGGCCCACCGGGCAAAGGCGCCCGGTGCTTCTGTTTTCCGCCCGGCATTACTCAACCATTGCGGTGGATGACCCGAGTCCAGACTGAAGATGGCCCCCAATCCATTTTTTTCCAGTCCCGTGGTCAAGACATCGTATTCGGACCATTGCCAGCCGCCCATTTGCGGCTCGGTGCCGGACCATGCCAAACTTATCCGCCCCCACTTAACTCCCGCCCTGACCAGCATGGCCATTTCTTCCGGCCCCATCCGGGCAGTTGACAGATTCACCCCCATTCCCGAGCCAATGCTGGGTTCCGGCAATTCACCGGCGAATGCCGCAGCGACCAAAAATTGCAGCAGCGAGCAAACCATTACGCCTGCCGGAATGAGCGCGCGGGCACTCCGGCTGGGAGCGAATGGAATTGGCCGCACCATCCGCTTCAGCGATTGAGCATTTCCCGGCTTTCCGCCCAACTGCGCCAATCCAAACACGCCCAAATAAGCACAAATATCCAGACCACCACCGTCCAGCCAAGATAAAGATTCAGCCAGGTAATCGCCTTGGCGCTCGGGCGGTGCACCGCAATCATGGCGGGCAGCAGATAAATACAGATCACCGCCGCCACCCCCAGCGCCCCCAGCTTCATGATGGAGTCCTGAATCATGGCCAATAAGTTCTTCACCGGTGCGCGCATGGTTTCGGCAAATTTCGTTTCAACTGGCATAGCTAAAATCCGTTCGTGACTTTTTCCGACTCCTGTACCAAACCGGTCAGGAGTCCGCATTAAATGCCCAATCGCTTCCGGTTTGACTCCATCAGGAGCCAGCGCCGCAGTGATAATGCTTGTAGTCAGGAAAAAGTGAGCCCGGGGATTCTGCCTTGAGAATCATTCAGCCATGCCGGTCATAAGATTCCGGCTTTGCGAATGGCTGGCCCGTCGTTTTCCAAAACTACCACATACCACCCTCACCCGACTGAGCACCATCCATCCAGTTATGACTCTTAGACAACTCTTAGCACACCCGATTCCAAAACGCAAACTACCTTTTTGTCACCGTTTCCGATTCTTCCTCGGTGGTCATTCGGCAAGCCTTTGGGGTGCGCCCGGCAATTTCTTTCGTTCCCTCCGCCGATTCCAAACCCGTCCTTACATTATAGTAGCGGCCCGCCTCGAACCAGCGCAAGGTTAGGTAGGATATCGGATTCATGGCCTCGGCGAGATGGAACAACTTATGAAACACTGGAATATTCTAACTTTTTGGGTGGCTGGCATGTTGTTATTGCTCGCCTCCGGCTGTAATCAAAGGCCTTCCTCCCCGGCTCCGAAACCTCCCCCCGCCGCCCCCCTGGAAGTCCATGTCGCTGGGGCGGGTCTCCAGATCGCGGCGGGTTCGGAAAATCGTTCACTCGAACCCCTCATCCAGCAGTTCGCCAAACTAAATGGGGTGAAGCTGGAAGTGTCCTATATGGGTAGCGTTGAAATCGGCCGCGAACTGGCCAAGGGTAAACAGTGCCCGTTCGATGCGGTGTGGCCGGCTGCTTCGCTTTGGATCGACATGTTCGACGAAGCGCGGGTGACCAGGAACTCCGAAAGCATCATGCGCACGCCAGTGGTTTTCGGCGTGAAGACTTCCATCGCCCGCAACCTTGGATGGATCGGTTCCGACGTCAAAGTCATGGATATTCTTAAGGCCGCCGAAGCCCGCAAATTTCGGTTCGCCATGACTTCCGCCAGTCAGTCCAATTCCGGGGCCTCCGCCTACCTCGGCTTCTTAAGTGCCTTCGCCAACAGCCCTGAAGTGTTGCTCCCTGAACATCTCCAGCGGAATGAAGTCCGCACTCTCACCAAGAAATTCCTCGGTCAGGTCAATCGCTCGGTCGGCAGTTCCGGTTTCTTGAAGGATGTGCTCCTGGAAAAGTACGATCTCCTCGACGCCATGGTGAATTATGAGTCCATGGTGATTGAAGCCAACCAGACCTTGGTGGCCCAGGGCCGGGAACCGCTTTATGCGATCTATCCCGTGGACGGACTTACCATTGCTGACAGCCCCCTCGCCTTTGTCGCCAAGGGTGATGTGGCGAAGGAGGCCACTTTCAAGCAATTGCAACAGTTCCTGCTTTCCCGGGATGTCCAACGACAGATTCAAGCCCAGGGCCGTCGCACCGGCTTGGTCGGACTGGGCTCGGATAGTTCGGATGCCCGGGTCTTCAACCCGGACTGGGGCATTGACTTGAACAAAATCCTGGCTCCCATCCGGATGCCCGCCGGCCCAGTCATTCGCGAAGCCTTGGATCTTTATCAGGTGGCTTTCCGGAAACCTTCCTGCACCATTTTTGTTCTGGATTTCTCCGGATCCATGCGGGGCACCGGGGAACAGCAGCTCAAGGAAGCCATGCGCATCCTCCTCACTCCTTCACTGGCGGCCCGGTATCTTCTGCAACCTTCGCCCTAGCAGCCTGTTGAAATAATCGTCAAAAAGCGCGATAATTGTATCGCCTAATACTATAAGTAAGCTAATATGTTGATGTGTTTGAAACGCATTGTTTGCCGCCTCAGGAACTCTTCGTTGCGACTTCCCAGCTAGTGCG
>CAIXFN010000056.1 GCA_903918755.1 uncultured Pedosphaera sp. | reverse complement strand
TGGGCTTCCTCTGGTGGGTTCCCTATTCCGCCATTGCCGCCAGTTGCGCTGTCTTCCTTTATCTCTCCTACGTGCTCCCCATCTTCGTGGGATTCCGGGCCCATGGCCGGACCTGGACGAAAATGGGGCCCTGGCACATGGGTCCTTGGTATCGCCCGCTGGCTCTCCTCTCGGTGGCCGGTTGTGGGGGACTCGTCATCATTGGCATCCAACCTCCCAACGAAATTGCCCTCAAAATTCTGGGTGGCGCCGTCCTGCTGCTGGCGCTGGTCTGGTGGGGTGGGGAGCGCCGGCGTTTCCGGGGGCCGCCGCCAATGAATTTGGCAGCGTGAACGGAGGACCGCTCCGGTTTCGGGCAAGCACCGCGCCCGAATGCATTTGACAACAGTCACTTTGTAGTGCAAAGTGAAAGCCAGACAAATGCATTCCGCGAAGCGATAAACCACTGCGCGACCGAACCGCTTAACCCCAAAGGATTCCCCATGAACCATGCCCCTGCCCACCCCCATGTTCTTTTCACGATGATCGCCTTCAACCTCCTGGTGGTTTATTTTCCCGTGGCGCTCTTTACGCTTTGGCGACGGCCGCAAATTGCGGTGGAATTGCTGGCGGTATTCCTAGGTCTGCTGACGGGGTTGCTCGACCTGCGCTCGGATGACACCCAATTTACCGTCCTATTGTTGCTGGTGTTTGGCTGCTTCGCCGGTTTCGCCAAACCGCCGCGCGCCGCCCTGTCCGCTATCCTCCTGGCGGGGTGGATTCCGGTGGTGACCGTGGCGGGTTTGCTTGCGGGGGTGATTCACGGCCAACCCTATGGAGTGCCGGCGACAAGTCTCGCCTTTATTCCCGCGTTGGTGGGAACATATCTGGGGGCGTTTGTGCGGCGGCACGCGGCCGGGAGTCCTGCGGTGGGTTTGGATAAAAACGAAATGATCTCGTAAGCATGGCCACTAGCGTTTTTGGGAAAAAAACGAAGTACCTGATCCTGGTAAAACAAGCCACTGCCTGGGGAGACCGAACCAGGTATCGGCGGCTGGCTAAGGATGATAGAGGCGGTAAAACTGCTGGCCGCTGCCGGTCACGGGAAGGGTCATGCTTTGTTCCGTGCCATTGGTGGTCGTCCCCATCACCACCGGAGTCCAGGTTGGACTGCTCAGATTACCGGTGGTTTGCAGGAGGTACCCATCCGCGTTGGCTGGCCAAGTCAGGCGCAATCCCGCAGTGGAACTGGCGACCCGTAAAGCCGGAGGAGCGAAGCCGCTGACCGTCACCGTGGCCCCCTGATAAGTGGTGCCGAGCGAAAGCTGGGCCTGGGAATCCGTCGTTCCGGGCGGGCAGGGGGTATTCGCGAAGCCTACGGTGACACTGTTGGCGGCACCTGAGGCTACCACGAAATTCACCTTGGCGACTTCCCCAAGGCCGGCGGAGAAGGTGGTACCGGTGGGTTGGGCCAGCAGGATTCCCAGCGATCCGTTCACCGCTTGCCGGTCATTCACCATCAGGTTGGCATGGGTGGCTCCCTTGCCCAGGGTTATTCCGGCGTAATTCAGTTGCGCGGGATCAAACGCAAGGCTGAAGCCGAGGGCGTTTTCATTGCCCAAGGCCGTCAGTTGGACGGACATCTGGCAGACTTGGCCCCGGACTCCATTGGTGCTGACGAGTTGGAGGATGCGCGCCGGGTTCGGGAAGACAACATTTGTGGCGGTGATGGCACCCATCGGCCCAGCGCTTACGGTCAGGGGATCGACCCCGGAGGCATAACGCCCGGCCTGCACCCAATCCGCCACTGTCAATGCCCCGTCCCCAAAGGTGGACCGGGGGGCGCAATCCGCCCGCTGGAAAACGCCCGGGCTGGTCACCGCATCGAGTCCGAGGACCAATCGTCCCACTTTTACCCAGTCATTGATCGTGAGCACCCCGTCCCCATTAGGCAGAGGCGTCAAATCCCCCTCATAGCCCAACCACGGAATGGTGATGCTCGCCCCGAGGAACAACGAGGGCAGGGCGGTTCCCGCGCCGTCGGCGGCCAGCCGTGGAACCGGTACATCGCCAAAAGCCAGTGCGGTGGTGGCGGGGTTGGTGGGGGAATTGACAAAAAAGCTGGCCACTGCCACTTCCTGGGTTCCGGGGGGAAAAGTGCCGCCCAACCATTCCAGCGACAGGCCGACCCGGCCGGAGGCGGCGGAGGCGGTGCTGACCAATGCGAGGGCGCCCAGCGTGTCCGCGCCGGACACCAGGCCGGCGAAAGTGAGTTTGGTGGGATCAAAAGCCAGGCTGAATCCCAATTGGCTTTCGGCTCCCGTGGCCAATAGCGTGATGGGCACGACGACGACGGCCGACGTGGTGGCGAGGTTCGGGATTTGCACCAGGGAGGGAGGTGGAATGACCGTTAACACTGCGGCGCTGCTGACCGTGGAACCGTAAGGGTTGGTGATCTTGACGGTGTAAGCGCCGGCAGCATTGCCCAGGATATAATGAAGGTTGAGGACGCCATTGGTTTCCCCGGGAATATCCACTCCATTAAACCGCCATTGGTAGGTGAGCGTTCCTGTGCCTTGGGCCGCCACCGCAAAGCTGGCATTGGTCCAGGAGTTGACGGTCTGACTCTGGGGTTGGGATACGATGGTAGGCGGGAACGTCGCGGCGCACTTACCCTGGTTCCCGGCGTGGTAGATGGCCTGCACATCCGCGTAACTCAGTTCCCGATTATAAATGCTGATTTCGTCCAGGCCGCCCGCGAACCCGCCAAAACTCAGGCCCGTGAGCCCGTTACCGAGCAAGGAGGCGCCGTTCACGGAGGTTCCTCCCGCTACTGGGTTGCCATCCGTATAGAGCGTGAAAAAAAGATTTCCATTCTGCGTCAGTGCGACGTGGTGCCATTGGTTGGGTGTCGGGTTCCATGCTGCCAGGACCACGTTATAAGGGTTATTGAAGCCGGGGGCTAATTGAAATTGCAAAGTACCGTCCTGCAAAAAGAGCGACCAGACTTGGTAATAGGAGGCCCCCAAATTTGCTGCCAGGGGTTGGCGGCCGCTGGTGCTCGTGAAATTCACCCAAAACTCCAGCGAGGACGTGTTGTTAACAAAGTTCCAATTCGTGCCGGCGGGAACTGTGAAGGTCTGCGTGCTGCCACCGAATGCAAAAGTCTGCCCGACCTCGCCGGAACCATAACCTGCTCCCCCCGCCAGGGTTCCGTCGCTTTGGCCAATGACATCCCGGACATTGCCCTCGCCCGGCCACCATCCCACGATTCCCGGATTCGGCGGTGCACAGGCCCGCGCATTGACGGTCAAGGTCGCCACGGAACTGGTGGCGGTTCCAAAGAGGTTGCTGACTACCAGGGCGTAGTTTCCTGAACTGGCCGTTTGGACGTTGCCCATACTAAGACTCATATTGCTGGCGCCCGGGATCGGCGCGCCATTATAAAGCCAGAATTCCACCTGTGCCACGCCCGCGTTGGTGAGGCTGGCCGACAGGTTCACGTTATCGCCAACGTAAGCGATCTGGCTGAGTGGTTGGCTGGCAAAAGCGGGTGGTGCGGTCGGCGGACATTTTCCCAGGCTTCCCGCGGCGAAAATGGATTGAATTTCGGTGGTGGTAAGTGCCCGGTTGTAAAAGGCCAGTTCATCCATCTCGCCCGCCAGAAAAAAATTGGTCTCCGCGGCGCCGATCGTCAAGGGTACGTTGGGTGATGGGAGGGCGGAAAGCCAGGTGATTTGGTTGATCAGGCTGCCGTCCAGATAATAGGAAACAACATTGTTACTCCGCGTAACCCCCAGGTGATGCCACTCGTTGGCATTGGGATGAAAAGGGTAATTGACCGCCGGACCACCATACTCGGAGGTAACTAGTTGCAGCAATCCGTTATTCAGCCAGAAGATCCACTTGGTGGTATTTCCCGGTCCGCTGTCCAGCGCCATGAACGCCTGGGCAACATTCCGGCCCGGGTCCGCTAGCCGGGTCCAGAACTCAAAGGAAAAATCACTCGTGCCAAAGTTCCAGGCCGGGTTGTACGCAACCTGGACATACTGGTTGGTGCCGTTGAAGCTGAAGGCCTGGCTGACCTTCCCCGGGGCGTAGCCCGCCCCGTTTACCAGGACCCCGTTGTCGCCCGCCACATAATCCGCCGCGTTCCCATCCCCTTTCCACCACGAAATCAAACCGGGTGGCGGCGTCAGGCAATTGTCCGCATTTACCGTTGCGGGGCTGAAGATCAGGCCGAGGAATAAGGCAAACCAATGGCAGCCAATGACTACTCGCGAGCCACCCAATAAGCACGATTGTTTCATAGCGGTTGATTCCTTGCGTGATTTCGGTGGCATGATCACATTTCTTTGACTTTGCGTCAAGTTTACTTATGTGGGTATTGCGAAACCGGGTTGATGCTGGCTCGTTCTTTCTGTTGAATCTCGGTGCGCTTGATTGCGTCAGGGGAGTGACCTCAGGTCTGCGCGAATGGCCAACGCCGTCATGCCGACCGTGATCCAAACACCGAGGGATCGTTCGGCGGCCTTGGCCTTCCAGGATCGTGCTCATCACAAATCCTCGCTAAATTCCTACCGTAGCAATACGAAATCCCGGAACCCATGCTACAACCAAACCGGGGGGAGCCGATTCGTCAACCGTTCTGAAACACGCGGTCGCATCGGCCACCCGCGGATTATCTCCGCCCGACGGCCAACGCCTCCCGAGCTCCGGGTGGTCACGCTCTTTGACATATTGATTTGGCCGAGTGCTGGGCAAACTTCCCATCACTCAGCGGATACCCTTGGCCGCGGGCACGTGCCCTAACTGGCCGCGCGCGCGGCACCCGCGTCATTCGTGGCTCCCTTGTTCCAAAGCCGACCCCGTCATGAACCCCCGATCAGCCCTCAATCCCGACTAAAGCAATCGACTTTTACCATACTGGAAGAGCCCAATCCAAAATTCCGGCACGATCCGTCCGATCCGTCCGAATTCCCCGCCGTGTCCAGCCAGCGGCAGGTTAATCCAGTTTCGCGGCCGTTCGCCCCGGCTTGGAGTTCCGGCTTCCCTGTCCCCAGACCTGTCCGGCTGCCAGCGGAGACGGAAGCTTTGAGCGAAGGGGGAAGCCGGTCGGCGCACCCACCTGCCACCCGGCAATCGCCCCTCCGGACGGTTAATCCAGTTTCGAGACGGTTGGTCCAGTTTCCGGACGGTTAGTCCAGTTTCGCGGCGGTTGGTCCAGTTTCCGGACGGTTGGTCCAGTTTCGAGACGGTTGGTCCAGTTTCCCGGCGTTTAGTCCAAGTTCCGTCTCTCCCCTCCGCGCTCTGCGCCTCCGCTGCCTGCCCTCCGTAACTTTAGCGACCTGTCCGCCATCTCGTCCGGCGTCCTGTCCCCCCGTAGCGCTTGAGCGAAGGGGCAAGCATTGGCGAAGACGGAAGCTTCCTAAGCGACGGCGGAAGGAGGGTGAGATTCCCCCCGCCCGGATCCCCTTTTGTGCAGATTTCTGGCGGCTGGCCTTAGCGACCTTTGCGGGCTTCTGTAAAATGTTCCCGTCCCTTCCGAGTCCAAGCTAACGAGTTAAGGTTAATCCAGGTTTGTTCCTCTGGCCTGCTTCGTGTGAACCCGCCCCGTCGTGGGATTGGGGTTCCGGGGAATCGGGATGCCGGGGAACGGAATAGCCGAGCCTTTCCCTCTTCTCCTGCAATTGAGAGGTCCAGCGCGCCGTCGGCTTTCAGGCCGGCGCAAACCCAGGTTGGGACGGATTCGTTCTTTCCCGTCCGTATTTTCGGACGTCCTGGGGGCGCGCGTTAATTTTTGACGAAATGTCACCACTATGACATCATCCCGTCACTCGACCGGGTTGGACTTACGAGGGGCGGCAATCAGTCGCCCCGCTGAATGATTGAACAAGCATGCCGAACCATGAACAAATCCTTCCACCGCAAATATCTTAACGGAGCCGGCCTGTTGGGTCTAGCCTCGTGCCTCCTCACTGTGAACCGCGCACTGGCCCAAAATGGCGTCTGGACCAATCCCGCCGGCGGCAGCTATGCCAACCCGGCCAATTGGCAGGGCGGAACTCTGGCGCAAGGGACCGACAGCACGGCGGATTTCAGCACCCTGACCCTGGGGGCGGATGCCACCGTGACCCTCGATGGGGCGCAAAGCATCGGCAATCTTTTGTTCGGCGATTTGGGTTCCGCGCATAATTGGTTCCTGAACACCGGCAGCGGGGATCCTTTGACCCTCACGACGAGCGTCGGTTCACCCGCGGTGACTGTGAACAATGAGACCGCGACCATCGGCCTGGCGCTGGCGGGAACCGCGGGTCTCACTCTGAATGGCAATGGCACCTTGGTCCTCGGCCGACCCGTCGGATACACCGGCCCCACGATCGTCAACGGCGGCACCCTGCGTTTGCTCGGGAGTCTCGTCACGCTTCAGAACAGTCCTCTGACCATCAACGGCGGAGTGGCGGAATCCGCCGCCACGCTCAATTTTGATGTCAAACAAAGCGGCAGCGCCGCCAGTGTGGATGTTTTGGGTGGGGGAACCTTGCGCCTGATCGGCACCACGAACAGCCCGACCCGCCCGGACGTTTACTTTGGGCCGGATCACAGCGGCACCTCCTATTATGGTGCCAAGTCGCAGGTTGCCACCCTGGATCTGGGCGCTTCCCAACGTTACATCTTTGCGAAATCCGGGCACAATAGCGTGGCGCGCTATCGGAATAACGAAGATGCGCGCCTGGAAACCAGCATCATCGGCACCGGGGGAATCACCTACATCGCCCAGAATAATTTCGGGGGCACCACTCCCATGGAAGTGCCGCTCGTGCTGGCTGGCGCCAACACCTTCTCGGGCCTCTTGGAAATTCAGCGTGGCTCCATTTATCTGTTCAACGCCCTGGCCCTGGTGCAGACGAACAAATTGCTGCTGGATCCGCTATCGGGTAACAACGCGCGGCTCTTCCTGTACGGCAATAATGCGACTGTTCTCAACCTGGAGTCCACCGGCGCCGGTAACGCGCTGGTGGCCAATGGTAATGTGAACAACAACGTCGCCACCATCCCCGCGGCCACCCTCACGGTGTTGCAAACTTCCAACACGGTTTTCGGCGGTGCGCTGGTGGACAGCCAGTATGAGTACGATGCCGGCAGCTTCAAATCCGGTCCGCTTTCGTTGACGCTCAACGGCACGGGCACCTTGACCCTCACCGGCACCAATTTCTACAGCGGAGCCACCCTGGTCAACGGCGGCAAATTGGTCATCCCGGCCGTGCAAAAGGGAGGGAGCGCTTTCACGCTGGCGGACGGTACCGCCCTGGGAGTTGGCGGAGCGGGCGCCAGCACGGTGGCGATGGCCGCTTTGACGCTCGGCAACACGGGCGCCACGGCCCTCGAGTTTACGTTCAGCACCAGTCCCTCCGCCACGGTGGCGCCGGTGACGGTTACCAACCTCACCGCCAACGGCGGGGCGGGAGCCGTGACGGTGAATGTAAATATCAACGGTGGCATTAGCGTCGGTCAATTTCCCCTAGTCAAATACGTAAGCGGCACTATCGGTGGCGCCGGCTACGCGGCCTTTCACCTGGGTTCCCTTCCGGGCTACCTCACCGCCACTCTCATCAATAATGCCGCCAACAGCTCAATTGATCTCCTCGTGACGGCCGTCTCCTCGCCCGAATGGAGCGGTAAACTCAACTCGGAATGGAGCACGAACAAACTCGCGGCGCCCAAAAATTGGGTGTTCATCACCGACGGCGTTTCCCCGACGGATTTTAATCCCGGCAATTCGGTCTTGTTCAACGATGTGGCCACCGGCACGACGACCGTCGATGTGAGTGTGGCGGATGTGGCCCCGGCCGCGGTGACTTTTGATAACAGCGCCAAGAATTACACCGTGACTGGTACGAAGGCCATTACCGGGCCCACCGGCATTAGCAAGACCGGCTCCGGCCTCCTCGCCCTGCGTAATGCCAACACCTTCACCGGCCCCGTGAATATCGGCGGCGGCGTGGTGGCGATCAATGCGGACGCCAACCTGGGCTCGGTTCCGGCGGTGGCGACTCCCGCCGCGGTCGTCATTAATGGCGGCACCCTGGCGGCCGCCACCTCGGTGTCGCTGGCCGCGAACCGCGGCCTCGCGCTTGGCCCGCTCGCCGGCAGCGGCACCGGCACGGTAGACGTGACCAACAGCGCGGTGCTGGTGGTGAATGGTACCGTGGCCAATAACGGCAGCAGTTCTTCGACGCTCACCAAGACGGGCGCCGGCCAATTGGTGCTCGCGATCCCCGGCACTTACAACGCCGGCACTTTTGCCAATGCCGGAACGCTCACGTTGGGTTCGACCTGGAACTTTGCGCGGGGCAACCTCCTGACGATCGCTTCGAATGCCGTGACCGAATCCGCCGGCCTGCTCAATCTGGTGGTGGATGCCACGGGCACGATAGTGGATGTGACCGGCGGCGGATTGCTGCGCTTGACCGCCACCAACACCAGTGCGGCTTCCCCCGATCTCTATTTCGGGCCCAACCATAGTGGTAATGCTGATTATGGCGCGCGGATCGGCACCGCCCTGGATTTGGGCAATGCCCAGCGCTTTGTGTTCGGGAAGACCGGCCACAATGGGGTGGGGCAATATGGCCTGACGGGCGCCGATTGCCAGTTTGGCGGGCCGATCTCGGGCGCCGGCGGACTCACGCTCATCGCGCAAAACACCTACACCGGCTCGCCGCTGATGGAAGTGCCGTTCTGTTTCAACGCTTCCAATTCCTTCACCGGTCCGGTGGAACTCCAACGGGGCTCCATTTACCTCGGCGCCCCGGGCGCGTTTCCTGCGGGCAATGTGCTGACGCTGAATCCCGCCACCGGAAACAATGCCCGGTTCTTCCTCTATGGCAATAACACGACCGTGACGGATTTGTCCGCGACCAACGCGGGCACGACCGTGATCGCCGATGGCAATGTCAATCCGGAGAAGATCGGCCCGGCCACCCTGACGGTGATTCAGAACCATTCCTTGGCTTTCAATGGCAGCCTGGTGGATGTGCAGGCGGAATATGGCGGTGGCGGCAGCCTGACGCCCACGCTGAGCCTGACTAAGAGCGGTCCGGCAACCCTGACGTTGAATGGCATCAATACCTTTACCGGTCCCACCGTCATCACCGCCGGATCCCTTGCACTGGGTGCCACGGGAACTTTGGACGCCACGCCCGCCATCACCATTGCGCCGGGAGCGGCTCTGGATGTGAGCGCCGCGGCTTTCACGCTTGGATCCAGCATCCCGCAGACGCTCGTCGGCGGGCGCAGCAGCAGCTTCGGCCCGGACCTCATCGGCTCTCTCTCCACGCTGGGCACGGTCAATGTCGCCGGCAGCGGCGTGGCCGGAACCCTGACCGTCAATGGTGACCTCAACTTGCTGGGCGGCAATCTCTTGCTCGACCTCGCGGCGAATCCCGTGGCGGGAGCCGGCGTCAACGATTTGATTGTCGTCACCGGCGCGCTCAATGTGGGCGGGCCAATCACGCTCACCCCGAGCTTTTTGTCCGGACGCCTGGCCAGCGGCACTTACACCCTCATCCGGGCGACCACCTTCAACGGGGATCCCAACAACCTGCACCTGGTGCTCCCGGGGGGTGGGCGGCAGACGTACACATTGGATACGACCACGATTCCCGGAAGCGTGCTCCTGCAAGTGAGCGGTGCCCAGCCGGCTTCCCTGTTTTGGCTGGGGACCAACAGCAGTGTGTGGGCCAGCGGCACCATTAACTGGCGCAATGGCACCATCGCCGACACCTTCTATAACGGTGATTTCACCACCTTTAACGACACGGCCACGAACGGCTTGGTGGATGTCGAGGGCTCGGTGCAACCCTTCTCCATCCTGGTCACCAACAACACCACTACCTACGCCTTCGCCGGCGGCGGCAGCATCGACGGTGCCACCGGTCTCACCAAGAGCGGCAACGGCAAGTTGGTGGTCTTGAACGCCAACACTTACGTGGGCGCAACCCTCATCAATGGGGGCGTTCTCCAAGTGGATACCAATGGCGCGACCGGTTCGCTCGGCAGTGGGCCGGTGACCAACAACGCCACCCTGGTTCTCGACCGCAATGATGCGTTCGCGGTTTCGAACAACATTGCCGGTTCCGGGCTCGTGCAGCAGCTCGGCAGTGGCACCGCCTTGTTCCTGGGTGCCAATACCTACAGTGGTCCGACGCTCATTTCTGGCGGCGCTTTGCAAGTCGGTAATGATGCCAATTATGGCTCGCTCGGTTCCGGTCCGGTAACCAACAATGGCGTCCTGGCCTTCGCCCGCAATGACACCCTGGCGGTGCCCAACTTGATCGCTGGCTCCGGCGTGGTGACGAACTTTGACGGCCATGTCACCTTCAAGGGGGCCAATTCATATCACGGCGGAACCTTTATCGAAGGCGGCACGCTCGTGGCGGCGAACCCCACCGCCTTGGGCACTGGTCCCGTGACCATCGACAACGGCGCCCTCTATTTCAACTTCCCCAGCGCCAGCACCAATGTCATCGCCAACGACATCGTCCTGCCCGGGTTCGGCTCCCAGGAATTCTTGATCGAAGGCAATCCGACGACCTGGACCACGGTCCGTCTCACCGGTGTAATCACGGGCGGCGCATTGGGCCAGTCCTTCCGCCTGGCTGACACCGGGGTCGGTGGCAACCATTATGACGTCCTGGTCCTGGACAATCCATCCAACACCTTCGGTGGCGACATCCAGTTGTGGCGCGGCACCCTGGGATTCACCAGCGATGCCGCGCTGGGTGATCCCGCGAACAATATTGAAATCGATCTGTGGAGCCTCAACGGTTCCTTCCGCTTCGACGCCGACAACATCACCCTCAGCCCCAGCCGCACGATCACCCTCGACAGCGGCGGCGTGGAGCCGATCAACGTGCAGGGTTTCACCGGCACCATTCCCGGTGTCATCACGGGGCCGGGACCCTTCGTGAAACAAGGCGCCGGGACTCTGATCCTGAATGGCGACAACACTTACACTAGCACCACGGAAGTCGCCGCGGGCACCCTCCAGGTGAACGGCACACTGGAGTCCATCGGTCTCGTGACGGTGGATGCCGCCGGCACCCTGGCCGGCACCGGCACCATTCTGGGACCGGTGACCGTGAACGGGAAGATCGCCCCGGGCTCCAACAGCGTGGGCACTCTGACCACCGGCGCCGAGCAATGGAACACCAACAGCACCCTGATCTTCTCGCTGAACAACGCCACGAACAGCGCGGGTTGGTCCCTGTTGAGCATCACGGACGGTCTGGATCTGGAGGCCTTTGCGGGCGCGCCCATCACTGTCAAAGTGGTGTCCTTGACGGCCGCCAACACCCCCGGCCTGCTGGCCGGCTTCAATCCGGGCGTGAGCCAATCCTGGCCCATGGTCACCACCGTCTCGGGGATCACCAACTTCAGCGCTGCGGAATTCCAGGTGGACACCTCGGCTTTCCTCAGCCCACTCGCCGGCGTGTTCAGTGTCACGAGCGACGGGAATTCGCTGATGCTGGTTTACACCCACATCGCCCAACCTCCCGCTCTGGCGGGGGGCGCCTTCCAGGCCAACGGCAGCTTCCGCCTGAGCCTCACCGGCAGCGCGGGCGCGACCTTCACCGTGCATGCCACCACCGACCTCAACCTGCGGCCCTACTCGGCCTGGCCGGTGATCGGGACCGGCACGCTGGGCGCGGGCGTCACCACGTTCGATGACCCCAACGCCTCGACCCACGCCGACCGCTTCTACTTGATCACGACTCCGTAAGGGATCGTTCAGCGGAGTTTACACGGCCGGAGGGCATCACCCTCCGGCCTTTTTGTTTGCCGGCTTCCTCCCCATTAAATCCCGCGTTCGGATTACAAAACCTCCAACACCCGGTGCAGTTCCGCATCGGTGTTATAAAAATGCGGGGAGAGCCGGATGTATTGCTTGCCATTGCGGTCACCCCGGAGCGAGGTGATGATGCCGGCGGCGGTGAGCTTTTCATGCAACGCCGGGAGGTCGGTGTCCGGTCGCCCGAAGCTGACGATCCCGCTGGCCTGCGCCGGGGTCGCGTTGGCCCCGGCCACGTGATAACCTTTGGCCTGCAAGGCTGGCACGAGCCAGGCGCGTTTGCGGAGCAATTCCCGGGCGATGTCTTCAACGCCCACTTCCAGCAACATTTCCATGGCGGCGTTCAACCCCGCCAATCCCAGCCAATTCTGACTGCCCGCCTCAAACCGATCGGGACCGTTCCGGTACTCAATGTGTTCCTGCGCCACAAAATTCGGATTGCGCACATTGTGCCAGCCGTAGATCGGCGGCTGCAGTGTCTCCTGCAGGGATTGCCGGACGTAAAGCAAGCCCGCCGCGCATGGTCCCAGCAACCACTTGTGGGCATCCGCCGCCAGAAAGTCCACGTGCTCCACATTGGTGGGGAAGGCGCCCACCGTTTGAATTCCATCCACACAGAACTGGATGCCCCGGGTATGCAGAAACTTGCCAATGGCTTCATAATCCAGCCGCGTGCCCGTCACAAAATGGCAGGAGGCGAGCGCCACCAGGCGGGTCTGCTCGTCCACCTGGCCGAGCACGTCGATGTTGCGGATGTTGCCCAGTTCGCGCACGTTCAGCAACCGCACCTGCACGCCCTTGGCGGCCAGGGCCATCCACGGATACACGTTGGACGGATAATCATCAAAATAGACCAGGATGTTTTCGTGCCGGCGGAACCGCATGCCCCCGGCGATCAAACTGAGCCCCAGTGAAGTGGGCCCCACCAGGGAAATCTCGTTGGGCTTCGCCCCGAGGAGTTGCGCCCCGAGCCGTCGCCCGGTGTCGAGCAAGCCCGGCCACGCCGCCTTTTCCTGGTCGCCCCGGGCGGCCGCGTTGGCATAAGCAGCGATCGCTTCCGCGACCCGGCGGGGCAGGGGGCAATCGCCCGCGTGCGCCAAAAAAATGGATTCCCGCGTCACGGGAAATTCGTGCGCGCGCAGTTCTTCGTTGGACAAAATTTCAGCAACCGTCATGGGAAAAGCTTCGCAACTTGCCCCCGGCATGGAAAGCACAAGTTCCCGGCCGACCGGCGGTCCTCCCGGGTGGCAATAAAGGCCCACTTTTGCGCAACGGGCGCGTTGCGGGGGAGGGGAGGGCCACGCACTCTGCCAGGATGAAAACCGGCCTTTCTCTGCCCGCGTACCCCCTGTTTCGCCTCGATCGGCTGTGGCCCTTCCTGCTGATCGGCCTGCTGGGCTCCTTCACGGCAGTGACCGCTCTTGCGGCTGACGCCCCGGCCGGCGCTTCGCCCGCCGTCCTTGAGCGCTGGAGGGATTGGCGCTTTGGCCTCTTCATTCACTACGATCCCTCCAGTCTCAAGGGCACGGAAATCAGTTGGAGTCGGGCCGGGGAACGACGCGATCGGAACGAGACCATCACCAGCGGCGTCCCGGCGGCGGAGTACGACAATCTTTACCGCCAATTCAATCCCACGAAGTTCAGCGCCCCGGAATGGGTTGCCACGGCGCAGGCGGCCGGGGTCAATTATCTCGTTTTCACCGCCAAACATCACGATGGCTTCGCGATGTTCGATACCGCCTTCTCGGATTACAAGATCACCCGGTCGCCCTTTGGCCGGGACCTGACCGCCGAACTGGCGCAGGCGTGTCACGCGGCTGGTTTGCCCCTCGGCTTTTATTACTCACCCCCCGATTGGCACGATGCCGACATGTGCACCCCCAACCACGCCCGTTATCTCGCCAACATGAAGGGCCAGGTGAAGGAGTTGCTCACGCATTATGGCCGGGTGGATGTCCTGTGGTTTGACACCGATGGGGGCACCAACATGCCGGAAACCTGGGATAATGCCGCGCTCTGGCCGATGATTCACGCCTTGCAACCGGAGATTCTGCTGACCAAACGCTGCGGCGGTTGGGGGGACTTCGACACGCCGGAACAACACGTGGGCGGCTTCAACAACACCCACCCGTGGGAAACCTGCATGACGATCTGCCAGCAATGGTCCTGGAAACCGGATGACCGGTTAAAATCCCTGACCGAATGCGTGCAGACCCTGGTGAATTGCGCCGGTGGCGATGGCAATCTGCTCCTCAATGTCGGTCCCATGCCGGATGGTCGCATCGAGCCCCGCCAGGCAACGCGCTTGCGGGAGTTGGGCGCCTGGTTGACGAAAAACGGGGAGAGCATTTACCACACCCGGGGTGGTCCCTGGCAGCCCGGTGCCTACGGCGTTTCCACTCGCAAAGATAAAACGATTTTTGTCCACCTGCTCAAATCCTCCGCGGACGCAGTCAAGCTCCCAGCGATCTCTGCGAAAATTCTGCGTGCTCATTTGCTCGGGGGCGGTCCCGTGCCGGTGCAACAGGAAGCCAGCGGTATAACCCTCACTGTCCCCGCAGCCGAACGAAATGCCGTGGATACCATCGTGGCCCTCGAACTGGACGCCCCGGCCTCGGCAGTTCCCGTGGTCAAACCCTGAGCCCCCCGAGCCAGCGAGGTCGGCTCATCCACACCTCGGTTACGCCGGGTGAATAGTGCGCCCCGGCGAACCGGGCTCCCGCAAACCAGGGTTGCCCCTGGCGCAAGAGTGAATCGTCCGTGACCTTTACGGATACTTCCCGTTGCGGCCAGGCTGCGTGCGCGATGTGAAAGCAGCGGCGGATTCGCCCTTTCCCGGTAAACGCGGTATAGCGCTCCGAGGCGAACTCACCCAGTGAACCGGGACCGGCGGGTTGGAACGATTCTGCGGCCCTGAATTCGGCTTCGTAGGCGAAACTGGCCCCATCCACCTGGACCCTCCCACCCAGTTCCCCGGATTCGTGCGCATGCTGGTAGTCCAACGCTCCCAGTCGATACGGTAAGCCATAGGTCAACGGACCCAGCCAGCAACTGAGCCGGTTCGGGATCCATTCCGCCAGGAAGTAGATCCCCGATTCCTGCGACCCCCGTACGTAAGTTCGCAAATTCAGCAGGCCGTGGGTGGCAATGGGCCGGAACAGCCATTCCATGGCGGCCCCGCCCCGGTGGGGGCGCAACCGCCGCATGGTAAAGGCTACGAGACTAATGAGCGCCCGCCCTTGCCATAAATCCAGTTCAAACGGAACGAAGGGCTGGAGCAGGGCGGCCTCCACTTCGTAGTGGATGAACAACGCCCGCGACCAATCACTCCGGAACCACGTTGCGCCTGGATTCAGCACTCGGAACCGCCTGTCAGCTTGATTGGTTTCCGTGCGCGGCGTTTGCCCGGACTTTGCAGTGATGGTGTCCATAAGCGCGAACTCCCAGCCACGGGTGATTTTCTGCAACGTTTATCTCGCGGCCAGGGCGTAAATCAAGGTGAGGCCGCCATAAGCGACCAGGCAGGCCAAATGCAGCAAAGTCCGGCCGGGTTTGCCCCGCCAATGGCTGGCGCTGTAATAAGTGACCTGTAAAACGGTCCGCAGGCCCCAAAACACGGCGATCCCTCCCACCAACCAGCATCCGATGGGATTCCCTCCCGCCGCGAGTTCGGCCGCAAAACGCCAGGTCAGCAAGGCGAACAAGCCGACGGTCACGGAAATAAACCAGGAATGAACCCGGTGGACCTCGCGGAGAAGTAATGGCATCCGGGCCATTTCGGCGCGCCACCCGAGGATGTTTTCCAGGCCCAGGTTGACGAGCGCGATCACGAATTGCAGGAGCGCGGCGGCCTGCAAGGCCAGGCTGAGGGAATGGTTGCTTGGAATCATAAGCTGGCGGCCCAGCCGTAAACGAACGTTAAGTAAGCAAAGGCCAGGGTCAAAGCCTGATAACCCCACCGATATAACCGGGTGGTGAGGTAAGGACGGGCGTCGAAGACCCAAAACTGCACCGCAAGCCGGGCCAACCAAAAGACGGCGATGAAGGCGCACACCGCCCGGGCCAGCGGCGTGCGGCTGGCCAGTTCGCCGCTGCACACGAGGCTGAGGGTTCCGAAACCCACGATCACCAGCACGATGAAAACGCCGTAGACCCAGAACAACCGCCGCAGAAACGGCGTCAGCAACGCCAGTTGGCACCGCCAATCCAGCACCCGCGGCACCTGCACGCTGGCCAGCAGAATGGCGAAGTGGACGGCACCGCCGAGGCGGAGACAGTTTTCCAGGAGTAGGTTCATTTGCTTTGCCTTCGTTTACCCAGCCTTCAGCGCGCGCAAGCAGGGTAGGATCACCCGGTCCAGAAATGGGGCGTGAAACAGCCAACCCAACGGCAGCGTGACCCAGGCTAGCGCAAAAAGTCGTCCCCGGAGGCCCTGGCGCAATTGCAGTGCCCGGCCGGTTGGCGAACGTTCCAGAAGTACTCCGGCACCCTGCCAGAGGAAGTAACCGGTCGGCCCCCCATAACCGCCGCGGGCGGGCAAGGAGATGGCCAATTCATGGACCAGCCCCGAGACGGCGAACACCAGCATCGTTGCGCCGATTACACCCAGCGCCCGCCGGAATGGTTGAAACAGGGTCTTCTCGGCCAGGTGGCTGAACGCGGTATTCCAGCGGCGTCCCCAAAAGTCCCCCAGCGAGGTTGCCGCAATCGGCGCCCGCATCAGTGGCTGGGCATCGACGCCGTGCTGCTGCCAGGCCAGGGCCAATAGGTGGAATCCACCAAAATGCAGGAGGAAGCCGAGCCCGATCAACCCGCACCAACCCGCCACCAGCGGCTGACTGGCCGGCACGCGCGGGATGACCAGCCAGAGCATGACCCCACCAAAACCAATCTTGGCCACCGCCCATAACCACTTGCTGCGACCGGGAGGCGCAACTTTTTTGCCTTTGGCGAAGAACGCCGCCGCATCAAGTCCCGGCCAGCCGAAATACCAAGCCACCCGGCGACCCCACGACACCCCTTCCATCCTGTCCACTCCTTCCACTCGCAGAGCCACCCACTTGCACTCCAGAAACATGGCCCCAGCCAAAGCCCACATAAACACCCACGGCACCATCACCGGGCGCAAGGCCGCCACGCTGACGATCAGCAGCAGAAAAGGAAGCCCTCCGCGCCACGGGCTTGATCCGGTTTCTCCCATCCGGCGGTCCGTGGGGCCAAAGGTTGTTTGCCGGAGGATATTCATGGGGCGGGGACTATTTTACGGCAGTTCAAAAAATCCGCTGGTTCGGCTTTGTTCCGGCAAATGCTCCGGCGAATGGCCCGGCACCGCGCAGGTGCCACCGAGCTGATGCCGGTGCCGGGCCACCCAGCGGTAGCCCGCCCGCAACGCCGAACGCACCCCGGGCAATTGCGCAAACCAAACCAGCGGTCGTGCCCACCAGTAAGCGCGGGCAATTTCCAGTAGCGCGTCCGCCCCGCCCAGCACGGTCCCATCGCGCTTGACCAGGCACATTTCCGCCGGTCCGGTGGCGCTGTCGAAATTATGGCGCTCCCGCACCCAGGGTTCATGGAAACTGGCCAGCCGGAATCCCTTTCCCCGCAGCATTCGGTAGCCCCGCGCCACCCACCCCCGGCAGAAACCGCATTGGCCATCGTAGAGGATTATTCCGCTGTTATTGTCTGTTATTTCAGTAGGCACAGAAATAGTGGGTTAAAAAAATTTACGCCCGCGGACCGGTGAATAATTTCAAGGCTTTGTCCCCGAGTTTGGCGAATTTCGCCAGCGCGCTGGCCGGCCATTGCCTGACCACATCGTACCACGAGGTGGTGGTGACAAAGAATTCCTGCAATGCCCCCAGACGCTCCCGGATGTGGGCGTCCTTTTCCTCGCCCGCGGCCGCCAGACATTCCCGGAGCATGGCCAGGGTCGGGTCGATTTCCCGGCGTTTCCGTTCATCGGCCACATGCCGGAACATCTCCCACACATCTTTCAACGATTCAAAATGATCCCGCTTATCCCCCATCACATGCACCAATTTCACAATTCCCCAGCCTTGCAATTCCTTGAGACTGTTACTGACGTTGGAACGGGCGACCGACAAGGTCTCGGCGATCTCCTCCGCTGGCAACGGCTTGGGGGAGATGAACAGCAGCGCGTGAATCTGGGCTACCGTCCGGTTGATGCCCCAACGGGTTCCCATCTCCCCCCAGTGGAGGATGAACTTTTCCTGGATTGGCGTCAGTGTGGCCATGTTTCTTCTATTTCTGTCTATACAGAAATTAACATAGCGCGATGCGGTGTCAAATGGAAATTTTCGCCCGGAAAGCTTATTTGGCCGCCGGGCAGTAGGCCGCAAATTCGGGCTTGGTTTCGCGCAATATCTCCCGAATCGCTGTCCGCTCGCCTTCACTCAGCGAGTTGAATACGCCGCTGGTGTCGCTTCCCTGCAGAATTTGGGCCAATCGGGTCCAGACATAAGTCTTCATTTCCCCCGGCAAGGCGTCAAACGCCGGGGAATAAACCAGGTAGCTACACGGGTGGCGGAAGAGCCGCGTCTGGAGGTCAAACTCTCGGAGCGACCGTCCCCGGGAATCTTGTGGTCCGGCCCTTTGAAAGGCCTCCGTGAATTCCGGCGTGCCCGTCACGCGGCCATGCAGCGGCGCTTCATCGCGAAAAAGCAGGTATTCCAGCAACATTTCGCCCGCCATTTCAATCCGCCGACGCGCCCATGCGGGGGGGCCGCCACCCGCGGTGTTCGCGGGCCAGTCGCGGGCATAGCGCGCCTCATAATTGGCATGGATCAGCAGGTTGTACAGGCGGGACTGGTGCTCCAGCACCATCAGCGCGACGATGTCGCTCCCGGGCGCCAGGTAGGGTCGGGTGTCCACCAGCGAATCCAGGTTGGTCAAATTCCGGTTGGGATTGCTCGCCGCGGTTAAGAGTTCCGCCCCGCCGGTCAGCAGGTTTCCTAAGTGGCTGTCTCCCGCGGCAAGACCGGTCACGTACCAACCGCCCCAGCGCTCGGCGAGGGCGGAATTGTGGCCATTGATGAACCCCGGGACCATGGCCAGTGGACTGCCGTCCGGCGCGGTATACGTGGACCGCACCAACCAGCCGGGAACATTAAGGGTGCGGCGATCCAGGTGGCACCGCATGCAGTCGTCACCCCGGGTGAAACGGGGCGGCCCGGCCGGATTTTGTTCCAGATGATAGAACATCAGCCCGCGTTGCGGATCCATCGCGGCAATCTCCACCACTTGGCCGCCCGGAACCCAGCCCACGGCGACCTCATCATTAAAATAGATCGCTCGGGGCGTTCGCGGACTGATTCGATCCCGCTGGGAACTGGTCTTGGAAAACACCAATCCCTGCGAAGCCACGGGAATCTTTAGCGCCTCCAACAATGCCGGCAGGTATCCCCGCTTGGAGTCATAAGTCAGCTTGGCGGTTGCGTTCGTCAGCCGCGCTTCCAGACCGGCAATGGGATCAGTCCGACCTTCCGCGGCATCATAATGAATGATGCTCTCCGCGGTTTCATCCAGGGTGGACAGTGATTGTGACCGCGCTTCCATTACCGGGCCAACCGGAAGAAGGGCCAGCATCCCCACCCACCAGGTACGTTGCCACCATCTCAGGGTGTTCCTGGCTTTCGTGGCGATCATGATCGGTGGCGGGGCGCCGATCAGGGGTTGCGGACCCGATAAAATCGGCCGGGCAGGTTGGTGGCGCCCGCGTCGATGAATTGGAATAGCCCCGGTTGAGTATTGCTGGCGGTCCCCAGCACCGACCAATTGCTCAGTGGCACCAGGAGATTGGTGGAACTCAGCACCGTGAACGATCCGCCATACAAATTGGAGAATTCCAACTGCAGTCCCAGGCTGGGAAACAGCGGGCCCGCGCTTAACAACGGGGCCGGGGGCGCCAGGACGCCGGTGCTGGCGGCAAAGTGGGTGTCAGATTCGTAAGTCGCCAGAAACGTATGGTTTCCTGCCACCGGTGCGCTATTGGTAAAACTGGCAGTACCACTGGCTCGCAACGGCATCTGCCCGATCCAGTTCGGCCCGTCCCAAAACGATACCATGCCACTCGGCTGGTTCGTGGTCACCGTTGGACTGGTGACGGTGGCCGTCAACACCAGTTGGCTGCCCGCGGAGATCGTGGCCATCCCCAGCCGCGTGCTGGTGGCGAAGGCATGCACTTTTTGAACCAGCGTGGCGCTGGTCGCCGGCAGGTTCGCGTCGCCGCTGTAGCTGGCGGTGATGAAATGGTTGCCCAGATAGTTGGTGCCGGCCAGGAGCGCGGTCGTGGTGACGCTGGCCTGTCCGTTACTCAGCGGTACCGCCGCCAGGATGTTGGTGACCGGGAGCAGCCCTTTGTAGGTCTCCGCAATGAAAGTCACCGTCCCCGTGGGCAGAGGACCGCCCGTATTAAGGTTGCTCACCGTGGCGGTGAAGGTCACCGACTGGCCGGCGACAAACGTACGGAGTTCCGGTTGGGAGGAGGTGATGGCCACCGCCACATTGGCGGGTCCGCCCACCGCCATTAACCGGCCGCCGTTCAAAGTATAAACGACGCCGTCCGGTCCAATCGCGTTCGGCACATAGGGTTCGCCAAATGCGGCGCCCAGGCGCACGCATTCCGTCAAGGCATTGGCTGCCAGATTCCACCGATACAACCGGCCGTCCTCGCTGGCGGCAAAAACGCTCATGGTCGCCGGATTCACCGCCACCGTGTTCACACACCATTCCCGGACGGCCAGCGGATAGGTGGAACTCAGATACTCGGTATCCGGGGTGCAGCCGATCACGCTGCGGACGATCCGCATTTCCACCAATTTGGATTCCGTGGGGTGACCGTCCAACTCGGTCGCGTTGGGATCCAGCAACGCGATCCGGTTCACACCATCCCCGTCCGCCCGCGCGGCGTAGTTGTTGTATTTGCACAGCAACAGGTAGGATGAGGGACCGGTGTAACCCGGCACCATGTTCGTGGGGACAATGGCCGCCGTGTTGTCCCACCCAAAACCCGAGGGCGTTTTCCGAACGGAGAGGTCGGCGTTAAAATGCAACAAATACCCCCGGGCATCGCCATCCACCATGCCATAATAAACATCCCCGTCAGGTCCTACCGTGGGGGAGGCGGTGGAGTCGCTGTTGATGACCAGCGGCGTGCCCTGGACGGGGGAGATCAGCGGGATCAGGTGTTTGGTGGCGAGCGTCGCGCTATCCAGCGCCACCAGATAATTTGTGGTATGGGGGGCCAGCGACTTCACTGCCACATAAACGGTTGTGCCGTCCAGGCTGATTGCCGGCGCTGCGTTGTGCGGCGGCGTGGCGGCCATGGATCCGGTCCCGGCGATGGCCGTGATGGCGGTCACAAACCGGCTGCTGCCGTCCGCATCAATCCGCGCAAATCCTCCTTGCGTGTTCGTGGTGACCGTGGCGGTGCCATTGGTCAGGACCCGGATCCCGAAAAAGACTGCGCCCTTGGTATCCGCCGCCAGGCCGGTGTTCACATACACGTTGTTGTTGAGGACGGAACTGTTCGCGCGATAGGCCGCCAGGCTGGTGTAGGGGCACAATTGCACCGGAATGCCCGGCGTATCGTTATCCGGATTGTCCACGTAATACACCGTGCCGCCGGCCCCGGCGTAATACAGGCGCGTGCCCGGATTGTTGGTGGCAAGCACCGGTTGGTAGACGGGCAGCCAGTTATAGGGCGGTGGCACATAATCCGTGGCGAGGGAATATTTGCGCTGACCGGTGGCTGCAGCGAAGGCATTCAGCATGAACCGCGTTGCGTTGGTTCGCAGGGGCAACACCAGGGTGTTCGCCGCCGTCACGAGCGGTGCCCCGTAATGCGCTGAATCCCCCGAACTGTATAAATCCGTGTTGGTCACCCAATGAAGCGAACTGATCGCCTGGGCCGGGGCGGGGTAATTTGCCGAATGCTGGGCGTCCCCTGCGAAGGAAGGGGACTGCGCTCGGCCGGACGTGGCACCGGCCAGCAGCAGCAGGAGATAACCGCCGGTGGTGATTCGGCGCGCCAGCCGTCTTCGGAAACTGGATGATCGAGTTGGATCGGCGATTGGCGGGTTTTGTCGTTTGAGTGCAGGGACTGGACCGGGGCCGGGATGCGCCCTTCGTTCGCGGATGTAACGCATGGTGAAGGCTACGAGCCGCGGCGGCAAAGTCAAGCCAAAACCCCGCCAAACCTCGCGGCGGATCGCCTCGTTTCGCGGCGCAACCGCGTTGACACCTGCCCGGGCTTGCTGAATCATCCTCCGATGTTGGCATGTGCCCGCCCCTGTTTTTTGGCCGTTTGGCTCTTGATGGCCTGCTGGTCTGCGCTGTCCGCTTTCGCCGGGCAACCCTTTGCTTTTGATGCCACCCCGGGGCAACTGCCGAAAACGGTGGTGCCGCGCGGTTACGTTCTCCGTCTGCAACCGGATCTCGAGAAATTCACGCTACTGGGGAAGGTTGCCGTGGATTTGGAAGTGCGCCAGCCCGTCCGGGAAATCCGGTTCAACGCCCTCGAGTTGGAGATCACCCGGGCCACGCTGTTCGCACCCGAGGCTCGGGAATTGCATCCCCAAGCGGTGGAGGGCAAACAAATGATCGCCCTGCCTCTGGCGCAGGAAATCGCCCCGGGAAAATACCGGCTCGAGTTGGAGTTCTCCGGCACCCTCGGCGAACAGGCGCAGGGATTATTTTATGTCAAGTACGCGGCTCCCTCGGGTAAGAAAGTCATGCTCGGAACCCAGATGGAACCCACGGATGCCCGGCGGATGTTCCCGTGCTGGGACGAGCCTGCCTTTCGCGCAACCTTCGAATTGACGGTCGTGGTGCCCGCCCGGCACCGGGCCTTTTCGAACATGCCCATCGCGGCCGAGACCCCGCGCTCGGATGGCCTGAAGGAAGTCCGCTTTGCGCCGACTCCCGCCATGGCCACCTATCTGGTGGCGCTCGTTTCCGGCGAACTCGAGACTTTGGAAGATCGCGCCGAAGGCGTGGACATCCGGATTGTCACGACCGAGGGCAAGCAGGAGCAGGGGCGGTTTGCCCTGGACGCCACCAAGAAATTGCTCGGTTATTACAACCGGTATTTCGGTTTGAAGTTTCCCCTGCCCAAATTGGACCAGTTGGCCATTCCGGGCGGGTTCAGCGGGGCCATGGAAAACTGGGGCGGCATCACCTACAATGAATCGGTCCTGCTGTTTGATCCCAAGTCCAGTTCCCTGCAAACCCGCCAGGAGATCTTTGTGACGGTGGCCCACGAAATGGCGCACCAATGGTTCGGGGATTTGGTCACCACCGCCTGGTGGGATAATCTGTGGCTCAATGAAGGCTTTGCCACCTGGATGGAAACCAAGGCCACCGACCACTTTTATCCGGAGTGGCAGATGTGGCTGGCTGCGGGGTCGGAGAAATCCGGTGTGATGAGCGCGGATGCGCGGGGCACCACACATCCCATCCAGCAGGCCGTGGCCAATGAAAGCCAGGCCAACGATGCCTTCGATGCCATCACTTACCAAAAGGGCGGAGCCATTTTGCGCATGCTCGAGGCTTACCTCGGGGAGGAGACCTTTCGCCAGGGCGTCCACATGTACCTTTCCAATCACCTGAATTCCAACACCACCACAGCGGACTTGTGGAACGCCCTCGAAGCGGTTTCCCATCAGCCGATTCGGGACATCTGCGCCGGTTGGACCGAACAACCCGGATTGCCGCTGGTGCAGTTGCGCCTGGAACACACCAACCGCCAAACCCTCCTTCATCTCGAGCAGGAGCGCTATTCCGTCCAGGATCCCACCGCGACCCCGCTGAGTTGGCGGGTGCCGGTCGCCCTCATGGATCCCACGCATCCCCGGCGGGGGACCAGTTTTGTGCTCCTCGACGGGAAGTCGCGCACGGTTCCCTTCGGCGACGCGAATAGTCTGGTCAAGGCCAACGCGGGCGATACCGGCTATTACCGCGTCGCCTATGACCCGGAACTGCTTCGGCAATTGCGGCAGGGCTATCACAAACTTCCGCCCGCGGACCGCCTCAATCTGCTGGCCGATGCCTGGGCCGCGGTCGAGGCCGGTCGGGGTTCCTCCGCGGGCTATCTTGGCCTGGTGGAATCCATCTACGACGAGAAGACCTACGCCATCTGGGACCAAATACTCTCCACGCTGGAATTCATGGATCTCCTGGAACGCGGCCGGCCTGGTCGCGCGGCCTTCCAGGCGTATGCCGCGCGTTTGCTCCAGCCGCAATTCCGGCGCCTGGGCTGGGAAAAGCGCCGCGGCGAGCACCCCACGAGCGGACTCCTGCGCTCCCGCGTGCTCACCTGCTTGGGCGTATTTGGGGATCAGGCGGTGGTGCGGGAAGCCCTGGCTCGCTTCGCCAAATTTGTGGACGACCCCGATTCACTGGCGGCGGACTTGCGCCCCGCGGTGCTGCAACTGGCCGGTCGCTATGGCGGCCGCGCGGTGCATGACCGCCTCCACCAACTCGCCCGGGAGGCGAAGGGCTCGGAGGAACGGCAACTTTACTATCACGCCCTGGCGGCCACCTTGGACCCGGAACTCGCCCGACTCACGCTCGCCATCTCGGTCACCTCCGAAACCGTGCCGCAGGAAGCCACCGCCCTCGTCACGGACGTGGCCAATACCGGCGAGCAACCCGAATTGGCCTGGGAATTTGCGGCCCGGCACATCCAAGAGCTGCTCCCCAAACTGGAATCCTTCGAACGTAACCTCTACATTCCTTCCGTGATGCGCGCGTTTTCCGAGGAGCGGCGGGCGCGGGAATTGGAAACTTACGTCCGGGAAAACGTCTCCGAAGACGCGGTGATCAAAGCCCGTGAAGCCGCGGCCACCATCCGCTTGAAAGCCGCCCTCGCCCAACGCGAGGTGCCGGTGATTGACGAATGGGTCGCCGCTCATTCCGTCTCCCCGCTCCCTGCTACTTTACCCAAACCCAACAACCAACATGAAAATTGAAAAAATCACCGCCGGTCAAGGTCCCAAGCCCAAACGCGGCGACACCGTTTCCGTCCATTATACCGGCTGGCTCACCACCGGCGAAAAATTCGACAGCTCGGTGGATCGCGACGATCCCTTCCAGTTCGTGCTCGGCACCGGCCAGGTCATTAAGGGCTGGGATGAAGGGGTGGCCACCATGCAGGTGGGCGACAAAGTGCGCCTGACCATTCCCCACGAAAAAGCCTACGGCGAGCACGGCTACCCCGGCGCCATCCCCCCGCGCGCCACGCTGATCTTCGAAGTCGAATTGCTCGGAATCGTTTGACGCTTACTCCAACTCAATCGTAATCGGCTCGCGGTCATTTGGAAACTGCGCCGAACCGATTCCGGTGGTCGCGTCGAAATAAGCCGCCAGTGGTTGCCCCTTCAGTCGCCACTGGTGTGCTTGCTTGGCTGCGCGCAGAATGATCCGCCAGGTCTTGATGTCCGAGCGCCGCGCCCCGTTGGTCGGGGCAAAGTTCAGCCGCGACCCATCCAGCGACGATTCGCTCCGGATGGTGCGCTCGCAATACTCGCCCCGTTCATAGTCTTGCGACTGGCCATCGTCTTCGTACCAATCCAACCGCCCCTCGCCGCCGGGCCAGAGATGAAGATTGATCGTGTCGACGTTCTTCTCGCCGACGAATTGCTGCACCGCGCCCATCGGAATGATTGCCCCGGCGCGGACAAAGAGCGGCATGCGTTCCAACGGCGCCTCCGCCACGATGTGTCGGCCGCCGCTGACCAGTTCGTTTGTCCAGAAATTGTACCAGTCGCCGCGCGGCAAATAGACTGCCCGCGCGGTGGCGCCCTGCCGGATGATCGGCGCCACCAGCAAATCCTGTCCTAATAAGAACTGATCGCCCGCCGCCACGGCGTCGGTTTCCCCGGGATAGTGCCAGGCCAGCGGTCGCATGATGGGGGCACCGGTGCGATACGCCGCCACAAACAATCCGTAAAGATAGGGCAGCAATTGATAGCGCAGGGAAATGAACTGCCGGCAGATGGCTTCCACTTCCGGTCCGAAAGCCCAGGGCTCCTGGTCAATCGTTCCCAGGTTGGAATGGTTGCGAAAGAACGGCGTGAAAGCGGCAAATTGCATCCAGCGCACGAGCAGTTCCGGCGTGGTGTTATCCATGAACCCGCCGGCATCGCCGCCGCAAAACGGCACGCCACTCATTCCCAGATTTAGCAGCATTTGGATTGAATCGGCCAGGTGCTCCCACACGGAACTATTGTCCCCGGTCCACACGAGGGCGTAGCGCTGCACTCCGGCGTAGCCGGCCCGGGTGATCACCAAGGGTCGCCGGTTCGATTGCGCGGTCAGCGCCCCTTCGCGTGATGCCCGCGCCATTTCCATCCCATACACATTATGCGCCAGGGCGTGGGGCAGGGGACCGCTGTCGCTCCGGTGCCGGCAATCCTCGGGCAGGGTCTTGCCCGGACCGTCAAAATTCGCCGGTTCATTCATGTCGTTCCAAAACCCCGCCACCCCCAACCGGGACAAGGCCGCTTGTTCGCGTCCCCACCATTCCCGCACCTTGGCCCGGAGAAAATCAGGGAAACGCGCCGCGCCCGGCCAGACCTTGCCCACATAGTCTTCCTTGCCTTTTGGATTCCGGACGAACGCCTTCGCCTTCACCCCGCGCTGCCACACCCCAAAGGCCGGCTCATCCTTTACCCCGGGATCCACAATCGTGACCACCTTGAATCCCAGACCCGCCAGGCCCGCGATCATGGGCGCCGGTTCGGGAAAATCCCGCCCAAAGGTGAACACGCGGTATTCGTCCATGTGATGGATGTCCAGGTACAGCGCATCACAAGGAATCTCCTTTTGCCGGAAGGTGGCGGCGACTTCCTCGAATCGCTTCCGCGTCGGGTAACTGTAGCGGCATTGATGGTAGCCCAGGGCCCAACGCGGCGGCAGCGGTTGGCGCCCCGTCAATTCCGCGTACCGCTCCACCACTTGGGGCAGGGTGGGGCCGGTGAACAGATATAAATCCAGTTCGCCCGAAACTGCCCGCATCTGCCATCGATCCGTTTGGGTTTGGCCCAGGTCCCAGATTTGCCGGGCGGGATTGTCCCAGAACAATCCGGCGGCCCGCCCTTCCCGTAGGGAAATGGCCAACGGAATCGAGACATACAAATTGCGCAGACTGGGGTGAATCGCCGGGGCGTGACCCAACACATCACTGTTCCAAAACTCGCGGATCAACCCACGCTTGTTAAAAGTCCCTGTGGTTTCGCCCAGGCCAAAAAGGCTTTCTCCGGGCTCGAGCCGCAAGGTCGTCTGAACCTGCTCCCCGGTAAATCCCGTGGCCTCCGGTGCGGCCTCAAACAGGACATTTCCCGCCTGGTCGCAGAGTTCCCACGCGCCGGTATGCAAGGCAAAGGTCAGTTGGCCAGCGTTGGTTTGGATTACGAGGCGTTCCGTGGCATGCCGTCGCCGCACGCGGACCGGGGCCCAGTCGGTTTTGGCGACCGCCCAGGAAGGGCGGATGGAAAAAGGGGCGCGCTGCGTCAGGCGCAGCCGGAACAGATTGTCCGCCAGTGCGCTGAGTTCCACGCGTCCCCGGGTGGACGCGCCGGAAATGGATCCCGGCGCAGCCCCGGCATATTGGCAAGGAGTGGCCGGGCGATATGCCGGCGGGCGCTTCTGACTCATGGAGTGAGGAAACACGGCGGCGCTCGGATTGTCACGCGGCAAACGCGGCGGTCGACCAGTCGCCCCCCTGCCATTTCCCTTTTCAGGATTCGGCGTGCGGGTTAGCCTGTCTTAACATATGCACCGGTCAAGCTTCCGCTCCCTTGGTTTGGCATTTCTTTGGCTCGCGGGTATCGCCGTCCCGCTTCCCCAACTTGCGGCCGCCGACGCCGGTTCCGGCCCTGCCCTTTTCGCCCGCACCAATCTTCTGGCCTGGTGCATTGTCCCCTTCGATGCCAAAAAACGCGGGCCGGAGGAGCGGGCGGCCATGTTGGAAAAGTTGGGCTTTCGCTCTTTCGCCTATGATTATCGCGCGGAACATATCCCCACCTTTTCGGCGGAGATCGAAGCCCTCGCCCGGCACCACATCGCTCTGACCGCCTGGTGGTTTCCCACCGTGCTGAATGATGAAGCGCGGCTGATCCTGGGCCTCCTGCAAAAGCATCAATTGCACCCCCAGCTTTGGGTGATGGGCGGCGGTGAGCCCACCCATTCCCCGGCCGAACAGACTGCCCGGGTCGCCGCGGAGGCGGAGAGGATCCGTCCCATCGCGCTGGCTGCCGCCGGGATTGGTAGCACCGTGGGCCTTTACAATCACGGGGGCTGGTTTGGGGAGCCGGAAAATCAGATCGCCATCATCGAGCACCTGCGCCCGCTGGGCATCACCAACGTGGGCATCGTATACAACCTGCACCACGGGCATGGCCACCTGGACCGTTTCCCCGCTCTCTTGCAGCAAATGAAACCGTATTTGCTGGCGCTGAATCTCAACGGCATGGTGCGCAATGGGGATCACATTGGCCGGGAAATCGTGCCCCTGGGGAAGGGGGATTTGGATTTGCACCTGCTGCGGATCATCGCGGCCAGCGGCTGGACCGGTCCCATCGGATTGCTGAATCACACTGACGAGGACGCGGAAACCCGCCTGCAGGAAAACCTGCTCGGTTTGGAACGGCTCACCACTGAAATGGCTCGGCCGGACGGCGCCAGCGCCGGCGCGGGCGGAAAATACTGGGCCGTCGAGGATCCGGCCGCCCGGGAGCAACTGCCGCTGTATCAAACCATCCCGGCCGCCACTCCCGACGAACTAACCCCCGCCAATGGCTTTCCGCCGCCCGCCACTTATCTGACCTGGGAGCGTTCCCACGGCGACAACGGCGGCACGCGCTACTCCGGACTCGATCAGATCAACCGGAAAACGGTCGCGGGCCTGACGGTTGCCTGGACGTATCATGCCGGGGATGGGATGGGGAACATCCAGTGTAATCCCATCATGGTGCACGGCGTGCTCATCGCGCCCATTCCCAGCAAGCACATGGTCGGTATTGATGCGGCGACGGGCCAGGAACTCTGGCGCTTCAAACCCGACGGGCGGCCCGCCTACCGGGGCCTGATCTATTGGCCGGGCTTCGCTGGGGCAGGGGAGCGGGTCATCTTTCCGTCCGGTAGCTGGCTATATGCGCTGGACCCGCGGACCGGCCAGCCGGTCCCGGGATTCGGCAATGGGGGGCGGATTCCGCTGGGCGGCCGCGCCCAGCGCGAATTCGGTTCCGCCACCGCCGCGCCCACGATTTTCGAACGCACGGTCATTGTTCCCGGCTGGGAAAAAGATGTGTGGGCGTTTGATGTGGTTACGGGTGCGGCGCGCTGGACCTTTCACACCGTGCCGGAGGCCGGCGAGTTTGGCGCGGAAACCTGGGACCGGCCCGAGATCTACGCTGCGAATTGCTGGGGCGGTATGGCCCTCGATGCCAGCCGGGGCATTGCCTACATCACGACCGGCGGACCCAAGGAGAATTTCATCGGCGTGGGTCACCGTGGCCAGAACCTCTTTGCCAATTGTGTGGTGGCGATCGATGCGCGGACCGGTCAGCGCCTCTGGCATTTTCAGGAAATCCGGCACGACATCTGGGATCTGGACATTCCCGCCCCGCCGAACCTCACCACCATCACCCGCGACGGCAAACGGATCGATGTGGTGACCGCGGTGTCCAAGATGGGCAATACCATCTTGCTGGATCGGGTGTCGGGAAAGCCAATCTTTCCCTTCCGCCTGCGCCGCGCGCCGGTGAGCGATTTGCCGGGGGAATTGACCTGGCCTTATCAACCCGACCTCGAATTGCCGGAGCCGTTCGCCAAGCCGGATTTCACCGCGGCCGATCTCTCGGATCGCACCCCCGAGGTTGCGGAGTATGTCTTCAGCCGTTTCAAGAGTGCCACTGCGGCGTGGTTCCGCCCGTTTTCAGAAGGCAAAATGAATGTCTTTTGCGGTCTGCACGGCGGGGCCGAGTGGACCGGCGCTTGCAGCGACCCCACCACCGGGCGATTCTATGTGACCGCCAATCACATTCCCGACATCGTGGCGGTGTTCCGCGATGAAGATCCCCCGGATGATCCCCAAGCGCAGAAGACCGATGGGGCTTTGATCTATGACCTGGCCTGCTCCTCCTGCCACGGGGCCAACCGGGTGGGCTTGGGTACCGCGCCCCCCCTGCGCGGCGTGCGGAATCGCCTCTCGTTTGAGGCCATCAACACGCTCATCCACACCGGCAAGAATCTCATGCCTGCCCATACCAACCTCACGGAAGTGCAGATCAAGGCCGTGATTGATTTTATCCTGATTCGCGATCGTCCGCTGCCCGCCACTCCGCGCGGCGAACGCCCGCATTACAGTTTCAACGGCTATCCCAAGTTCCTCGACCAAGAAGGTTATCCCGGGATCAAGCCGCCTTGGGGCACCCTGAATTGCCTCGATTTGAATACGGGCAAATCCGTCTGGCAGGTGCCCTTGGGAGAGCATGAGGAACTGACGGCCCAAGGTGTAAAAATCACCGGCACTGAGAATTTTGGTGGCGCGATCGTCACTGCCGGCGGCCTCGTTTTTTGCGCGGGCACCCGTGATTCCCGCATCCGGGCTTTCGATAGTGACAACGGGCGGGAATTGTGGTCTGCTAAATTGCCTTGGGTGGGGTCGGCACCGCCGGCCACCTATTCGGTCAACGGGCGTCAGTATATTGTCATTGCCGCCACCGGGGGTGGCAAACTCGAAACTCCCGCGGGTGACGCCTACGTCGCCTTCGCCCTCCCGGTCGCCGGACGCTAGGCGCTTGGCGGGAAAACCCGCCCGCCTTCACGGAATTTGGGACTCTGGGGAATCGGATAATGCAAAATACGCAACTGCCAGGTCGGACCGGCCGGGAAACCCAACCCACCCATGGCCGGTCAATCGCCCGCCCGCCGCTCGGTTGGGCTTGGCTGCTGCTGGCCTTTGGCTTGCTAACGCCCGCCTCGCGCGCCCAGGTCAACCACCTGCCGCCGGTGAAAACCGTTTTCCTGATCGTCATGGAAAACCTGAGCTGGAGTGCGGTTCAAGGCAGCCCGGACGCCCCGTATATTAATCAGTTGCTGCTCCCCCAAGCCGCCTACTGCACCCAATATTTCCCCCCGGGCCCCCCGCATCCGAGTGAGCCGAACTACATCTGGCTCGAGGCCGGCACGAATTTCGGCTTGATCGACGATGCCGAGCCCTTCGCCAATCATCTGGCCTCGACCAATCACCTGGTTTCGCTCCTCCACCGGGCCGGAATCAGTTGGAAAACTTACCAGGAAGACATCACCGGCCAGGACGTGCCATTGTTTCCTTATGGCGCGTACGTTCCCCGGCACAATCCCTTCGTTTATTTCGATGATGTCACCGGCACCAACAATTCTTTTTACGCTTACGGCATCGCCCACATCCGGCCTTATTCCGAGTTGGCGCAGGATCTGACCAATGACACCGTGGCCGCCTACAACTTCATCACCCCCAATCTGTGCAACGACATGCACGATTTCTGCAGCCCCTTTTACAACAAACTCCAGCAGGGAGACGCCTGGCTCTCCACCGAGATCCCCCGGATCATGGCATCCGCCGCCTACCAACGCGGCGGGGCCATTTTCATCACGTGGGATGAAGCCTCGATCGGCCTGATTGCACCCATGGGCATGATCCTGGTCTCCCCTTATGGGCGGGGTGGCGGTTATGCCAGTTCGCAACGCCTCACCCACAGTTCCACCTTGCGGACAATTCAGGAGTTGTTCGGAGTATATCCGTTGTTAGGGGATGCCGCCAAGGCGCCGGATTTGCTCGATCTGTTCACCGGCTTGCGGGTGGCGGGAGGGCTGGCCCCGGGTGGCACCGGTTTTCAATTGACCATTACCGGCGCCACCCCGGGCCGCACCAACGTGCTGCAACGGTCCGGCGACCTGCAGACCTGGTTTACGATCACCAACACTGTCGTCGCCTCCAGCAATTACCAGTTTCTCGACAAGGTGACCAAATCCGCCGGCGGCCGATTTTACCGGGTGGTGCAATTCCCTTGATCGGCGGCGGTGCCGGGTTTGACCGCGACCAGCCAACCGTGCGATCCCCCTGACCGGTCGTAATCGTAGTACAATCGTAACAATTCTGTGCCACCTTGGCGCATGACTATGGGAAAATCTATTCGTCATGGGGAATCGGCCGGACGGCTGGCCCGGGTATTTCTGGGGGCCATCCTCCTTCTGGTTTTGGCTTCGCCAGCCCGGGCGGATTCCCCGCCGGAATCGCTGGAGCGCGGCATTTACCTCGAAGAGACGAAGGGAGATCTCGCGGCTGCGGGTGCCATCTACCGCCAGATCGTGGATGACCCGACCGCCGAGCGCAACCTCGTCGCGCAGGCGCAATTGCGCCTGGGTCTTTGTGAACTCAAGCTCGGCCACAAACCCCAGGCCATCACCGCGTTTGACCGGCTCACCCAGGAATTTCCGGACAAAAACAAACTCATGGGGGTGGTGGAAAACCACATGCCCCAGGTCCTGGACGAGATGCTCCGGCAAATCGAGCAGAACTACATCAAAGAGGTGGATCGCAGCGAACTGATGGAGGTCGCCATCCGGGCAATTGTGGGCAAACTGGACGCCGGTTCCCCGCCGGCGCGCACCAACGACCTCCTTTTTATGGACACGAACGAAGTCGTTCGTTTGTCCGAGCACCTGGAACAGAAAATCGGAGGCATCGGGGTCATGTTGCGCTTCGATGAGACCAATCACCTCATCCGGGTGGAGCAGACTCTCCCCGATTCTCCGGCGCTCCGCGGCGGCTTGCGCGCCGGCGACCGCCTCGTCTCAATCAATGGCCATACTTTGCCGGCGGACTTCGACTTCGAGCAAGAGATCCGGCGCTTGCGGGGTAACCCCGGGGACCCGGTAACCGTCGGGGTCACCCGCCCGGGTGGGGACGGAGTTATTTCCATTCGCCTGGTGCGCGATACCGTGCGCCTGGCCAGCATCATGGGTGATCACCTGCGCCTGGATCAAACCTGGGACTTCCTGTGTGATGCGCCGCACAAAATCGGCTACATTCGCCTCCTGCAAATCGGGGTGCGGACCCCGGAGGAAATTCAGACTACCCTCGGCGATCTGGCCCGCAATGGCATGCGCGGGCTCATCCTCGACTTGCGCGATAATCCTGGCGGGGTGTTGGCTTCTGCCGTTGAGGTCGCCTCCCTTTTTATTGATGCGGGCCGCGTAGTCACCGTCAAAGGCCGGATGGGGGAGCAGACTTACGAGACGCGCCCCGGCAAGAAATACATCGACTTCCCCCTGGCGCTGCTGGTGGACCGCAAGACCGCCTCCGCGGCTGAAGTTGTGGCCGCCTGCCTGCAGGACCGCCAGCGGGCGGTGGTGGTCGGTGAGCGCACTTTCGGTCAGGGACTGGTGCGCAGTGTGATCTCGCTCCCCGGCGGGATGGGGGCCGTGCGCCTCCCCGTTGCCGCGTTTTATCGCGCTGATGGTAAACCGTTGAATCGTTATCCAGATTCGCAGGCCGCCGATGCCTGGGGCGTGCGCCCGGACCCGGGTTATGAAGTGCTGCTCACGGAGACCGAGTCCGGGTTGTTGGCAAAAAGCTTGAATGATGCGGAATCCCGCACTTCCGGGATTGGTCAAAATGGGGAGGGATTGGATCGTCCCTTCCAAAAAGCTCTCGACTATGTAATCGCACAACTGGCGAAAAACTGAGAAGTTTGCGCCCGCCTGAAATTGAGAAGCGTAATCCGCAGGTGGTGTGTCCGGGCCGGCCTTGATAATGATATCTGGCCGGTTCTCTTGCTCTTATTTGCGGTGGTCGTTCCGGCAGTTTGCCTCCTTTGGTTCATGGGCGAGGCCATGCGGAATGAGCGCCTGGCCGTCCGGCAAAAACTTGCCGACGCCTATCGCGTGCAATTGACCGGATTCCAGAATAAATTCGAGCAGAATTGGCAGGAGATGATTGCTGAACTCGTGGAGATCGGCCGCCGGGAATCCGCGCCGGTCGCCTTCGCCCGGGCGATTCGCAGTGGCCGGGTGGACGCCGTCCTGGTGTTCGACGAACGGGGTGGTCTCGCCTACCCGAATGTGCCCCAGGCGGCCGAATCCGGAAATACCGAACCGGATGAGCGCTGGGCCGAAGCCGGCCAGATCGAGTTCCTCCGGCAGGACCTGGAAATGGCGGCTGGCCGCTACGCCGCGCTGGCCCGGGAATCCACTAATGCCAACCTGATCGCCCGAGCTCTCCAGGCCCAGGCCCGCTGCCTGGTGCGCGGTGACCGGACCGCGTCCGGTGTGCGGGTGATTCTTGATGAACTCGGGGGCGACCAGTTCCGCCAGGCCGTTGATCCCCAAGGCCGGTTGATCGCCGCCAACGCTGAACTCATGGTGCTGGAACTTTTGACCAATCATTCCGACCCAGATTTCGAAACCGCTGCGCGGCGATTGGCGGCGCGGTTGCAGGATTATGGCAATCCGGCCCTCGCCGCCCCGCAGCGCCGTTTCCTGATGCGTGAGTTGCACCAGCTGGCACCCGCCCGCTTTGATTTTCCCTTGCTGGCAGCCGAGGACTTGGCCGCCCAGGTCGCCGGCCGCCTCCCCGCCGCCTTGGGTGATGCGGCCCTGCGCCGCTCCCCGGTCACCAACTTCTGGCAATTCGTGACCCCGGATCACCGCGTTATGGCCCTTGTTGGCGCCGGCAAACTCCGCGCCAGCGCTCAGGCGGTTAGGGTGCGAGAGGAGGAATGGCCCGGGGATGTCACCATCACCCTCATGGCCCCGGGCATTGATCATGACGCCGCCTTCGTTTCCCTGCCGGCTGGGCCGCTTCTGCCCGGTTGGCAGATCGCCCTCACGCTGCATGACCAAACCCTTTTCGATACCACCTCCGAGCACCGCCTGGCGGTGTACTTGTGGACCGGCATCCTGGTGCTCGCCACCATGGGTGTTTTCACCTTGCTGGCCATCCGCTTGCTCCGCCGCCAGATGGCTCTCGCCCGGCTTAAGAATGATCTGGCCGCCACCGTTTCCCACGAACTTAAGACGCCGCTTTCGGGCATGCGCGTCCTGGTGGATACCCTCCTCGATTCCCCGGACGTCACCGCGCCGCGCGTGCGGGAATATCTCCAACTCATCGCCCACGAAAATGAGCGCCTGAGCCGGGTCATCCAGAATTTTCTCACCTTTTCGCGGATGGAGAAAAAGAAATACTCGCTTCATTTTGCCGCCGTCCCCGTGCCGCGCATCGTGGAAACCGCCGTGGCGGCCGTCCGCGAGCGATTTGCGGAGCCCGGTTGTGAATTCAAGGTCGTCGTGCCCCCGGAATTGCCCCACGTGCGCGCGGATGCCGATGCCCTCGCCACCGCGCTCATCAACCTGCTCGAGAATGCCTTCAAGTATTCGGAAGGAGATAAGCGCATCTGCCTGCAGGTTCAGTCGTTGCCGGATCAGGTGCTCTTCTCGGTCCGCGATAATGGCATTGGTATTCCCGCCTCCGAGCACAAGCGCATTTTTCAGAATTTTTACCAGGTGGACCAACGTCTTTCCCGGCAGGGTGGCGGCTGCGGCTTGGGCCTCAGCATTGTCCGCTTCATCGTGAACGCCCATGAAGGGCGCGTTGCGGTCCAGAGCCGGCCCGGTGCCGGCAGCACTTTCACCATCACCATTCCCGCGGTTGCCCCGGCGGCGACCATAGCTTAAATGAATTCACCCTCCATTCTCATCATCGAAGACGACGCCACGCTCGCCCGTGGCTTGAAAGACAACTTTGAGGCCCTTACTTACCACGTGCGGCTCGCCCGTGACGGCGCCGAGGGACTGGCTAACGCCCTCGCCTCGCCCCCGGACCTCCTGGTGCTCGATATCATGCTCCCCAAGATGAACGGCTTCGAAATCTGCCGGACCCTGCGCGCCCGGAAACTCGATTTGCCGATCATTATGCTCACCGCGAAGGGCCAGGAGGAGGACATCGTGCGCGGCTTGGAATTGGGGGCCGATGATTACGTCACCAAACCCTTCAGCATCAAGGAACTCCTGGCCCGCGCGAAGGCCTTCCTCCGGCGTCGTCAGGCCGTTCCCGCCACGGTGTTCACCGTCGGCGATTGCCGACTGGATCTCTCCGCTCACAAGGTCTTTCGCGGCCAGGACGAATTGCCCCTGACCACCACGGAATTCCGCCTGCTGGCCTTCCTTGTCCGTCATCCCGGGCGCGCGCTCACCCGGGATCAGATCCTGGACGGCGTTTGGGGGAACAACATCTCCGTGACGGATCGCAGCGTGGACCGGTTCATCACGACGCTGCGCGCCAAGATTGAGCGCGATCCCCATAATCCCTCCTGTATCCAGACCATCCGGGATATCGGTTACCGGTTCGAGCCGGGCTGACCCCGGCCGCTCATTTCTTTGTTCCTTTGCTCGCCGTCCGGGTGCTGATCCTCTAGGCTCGCGTCATGAAATTGATTTCCTGGAATGTGAACGGCTTGCGCGCGGTGTTGCGCAAGAATTTTCTCGAATTCCTCGCCGCGGAATCGCCGGACATCTTGTGTCTCCAGGAGACCAAGGCCCGTCCCGAGGATGTTCCCCCGGTTTGGCCCGGCCACTACTCCACCTATTGGAATTCCGCCGTCAAGAAAGGCTATTCCGGCACGGCCATTTTCACCCGCGTACCGCCCCTCCACGTCACCACCGGCATCACGGTCGCCGACCACGATAACGAGGGGCGGGTGGTGACCGCCGAATTCGCTGATTTCCATGTCGTCAACGTTTATACCCCCAATTCGCAACGCGAGTTGACGCGCTTGGATTACCGGCAGCAATGGGACCGTGATTTCCTCAAATACCTGAAAAAATTGGAGCGTAAGAAACCGGTCATCTTCTGCGGTGACCTCAATGTGGCCCATACCGAGATCGATCTGACCAACCCGAAATCCAATGTGCGCAACCACGGCTTCACCATCGAGGAGCGGGAGGGCTTTTCCGCGCTCATCAAGGCGGGCTTCATCGACACCTTCCGGGAGTTTGAACCCGGCGGCGGCCACTACACCTGGTGGAGTCCCATGATGAATGCCCGCTCCCGGAACGTGGGCTGGCGCATTGACTATGTGCTGATTTCCGCCGCCCTGCGTCCCCGCCTCCAGCGGGCTTTCATTCAGCCCCAAATCCTGGGCTCCGACCATTGCCCGGTGGGGATTGAATTCCAGTAAACCAGGCCTCCGTCCAACGGTCAGAAAATAATAGTTGACTGTTTAGTCGGGTCGCTTACGTTGGCCGCATAATCCGGCGAGGATGCCGCGTTTGAACAAGAAATGACAGCAATCTATGGGTCGTGTTAGCGATGGCAAAGAGCGTCTGATGGACGCCGTCCGGGAATTGATTTGGACCGGGTCCTATGGCAGCACCACCATCGACCAAATTTGCGATAAGGCGGGTGTGAAGAAGGGCAGTTTTTATTACTTTTTCAAGTGCAAGTCGGACCTCGCCGTCGCCGCCATTGATGCGGACTGGCAAATCCGCCGGGTCGAATTGGATGCCCTTTTTTCGCCCACCACCCCGCCGTTGGAACGTTTGCGCCGGTTCTGCGAATATTCCGCCCAGGCTCAGGCGGCCATGAAAGCCAAATTTGGCCGGGTCCTGGGTTGTCCCCAATTTTGTCTGGGCTCCGAAGTGAGCACCCGGGAGGATCAACTCCAGCAGAAGGTGATGGAAATGCTCGAACATCGCCGCAAATACCTCGAATCCGCCATCCGCGACGCGCATGCCCAAGGCGCGGTCATCGCCCCGGATGCCGCGGCCAAATCCCGGTGTCTCTTCGCCTACTTCGAAGGCCTGCTCACCCAGGCCCGTATTCAAAACGATTTGGGCGTCCTGACCGAGGCCCAAACCGGGATGTTCGCCCTGCTCGGGGTGTCCGTTCCCCCCGTCTCGCCGGTTTAAACCGCCCAACGCGGGTTACAATTTGTTCCAATACTTGACTAAACAGATAACTACCAAAACCGTTCCCCACTAAAATCAAAATAAATCCACCACATGAGCACCATCACCGGTAACCAACTCCTCACCCAACTCAACTGGCGCTACGCCACCAAGCAATTCGATCCCCAGCGCAAAATCAGCGCCGCCGACTGGACCACCTTGGAGGACGCCCTGGTCCTCTCCGCTTCCTCCTTCGGCTTGCAACCCTGGAAGTTTATCATCGTGAATGACCCGGCCACCCGGGAAAAGCTGCTGCCCTTCTCCTGGGGCCAGCGCCAGATTGTGGACGCCTCGCACCTCGTGGTCTTTGCCGTGAAGAGCAACCTGGGTGAAGCCGAGATTGATGCGTTGCTGGCCCGCACCGTGGCCTTGCGCGGCGGTTCCGTGGAGGCGCTGGCCGGTTACCGCGGCATGATGGTCGGGAGCCTCGTGCAGGGTCGCGATGCGGCCGCCCGGAAGGCTTGGGCTACCCGCCAGGTTTACATTGCGCTGGGTAATTTCCTGGCCAGCGCCGCCCTCCTCGGCATCGACGCCTGCCCCATGGAAGGCATCGATCCGGCCAAATATGACGAAGTTCTCGGTTTGCCCGCCCAGGGTCTGAACGCCGTTATGGTCGCCACCGCCGGTTACCGCGCTGCCACGGACAAGTATGCCGGCCTGCCCAAAGTGCGCTTCCCGAAAGCGGACGTCATCGCGACGGTCTGAGCCGCACCTTTCGCGTTTCCCGATGGCCGGTGGGATTTCCCGCCGGCCATTGCCATTTCCCTGGCTGAACTTCGGGAAATGCTTGCCTCGGGACGCGGAATCGGATGGGATTCGCTCCGAAAACGAGCTGGCCTGCCCGCTGAACGTCCGGGTTGCCCCGTTGTCGTCGTAATGAATTTTTTCTATTTGATCGGTTGGTCCTTTTACCGGTGCCTGTTCGCGGGTTTTTTTAACCGGCGCATCCACAATGCGGAGCGCGTTCCGTCCCGCGGCCCGGTTATTCTCGCCTGCAATCACGCCAGTTTTTTCGATCCGCCCCTGGTGGGCTCCAGTTTGCCCCGGCCCATTAATTACCTGGGCCGGAAGTCGCTGTTCAGCCTGCCCGGGGTGGGGTGGCTGCTCCGCCAGGTCAACGCCGTGCCGGTGGACCGCGACGGTGGCGGCGGCGCTGGTTTGCGCGTGATTTTGGACCGGTTGAATGAAGGCGGGGGTATCGTCCTCTTTCCCGAAGGAACCCGCACCCGCGATGGTCGATTGCAACCCGCCCGGTCAGGGATTGGTTTGATTGTGATCAAGTCCGACTCCCCGGTGGTGCCGATCCGGGTTTGGGGCACCCATGAAGCCCTGGGTTACCAAAAGCTTTGGCCGCGGCGTTACCCCCTGGCGGTTAAATTCGGTCCGTTGCTCGAATTCCGCCAATTACGGGCCGAAGCCCGCACCTGCTCCAAAGCCCGCCTCAAGGAAATTTACCAGGAAGTGGCGGATCAAATCATGGCCGCCATCGGTCGGTTGGAGCCCTACACGGACAAAGAATCCTTCCCCTGACCTGGCACTCTCCGGGTCGCGGGGTCTCTGCGGCTTAAATCCCGAGATTGGAAAGCGTGTGGCTGATCGCGTTGACGATCTGGACCAGTTTGGGATGGGATGTCTCAAACTCTTCCACTGAGGAAGCCAGGCCGCCCAGCGCCAATTTGAGGGCGTGGGGATTCTGCGTTTCGCGCGTCGCTTCCCGGGCGGAAACTTCGGTGAATCCCGCAATGCTCTCGGCCTGTTCGGCGTGCGTCTCGGACAGCGCGGCGACTTCCGCCTTGAGTGTGGCCAGTAACTCCAGCAACTCCCGGCGCTTCTCCGCCGGCACTGCTTCCCCGCTCTGGAGCCGGGCTTCGATCTTCGCGATGGTATCTGCGATCATGTTTGGTCTTGGGCGGGGCTGCCGCCATGGGGCCAGTTTATCCGGCCCGGGCCAAAAGGAAAGACCCACCTTTGCCCGCGGGCCGGTCAGGCCGTGCGGGGCAACCACGGGGCTACCGCGCTCCAGATGGCGGCTGCCACCGCTGCTTCCGGCGCCTCGGCCGCGATGACTTTGATGCGCTCCGGTTCGGCTTCCGCCAGGGCGGCGTAACCTTTTTCCACCCGTTCGAAAAAGCTCCGGTCCGCCTCCTCGATGCGATCCCGCATCACCGGCAGGCTGGCCTGCCGGGCGGCCAACCGCGCCTGGCTGACCGCCGGTGGCACCTGCAGGATCAGCGTCAACTGCGGCCGGGTTTCCCCCACTGCAAAGTCGATCACTGCGTTTACGTGCCCCAGATCCAGTCCCCGGCCGTAGCCCTGGTAGGCTACCGTGGAATCGTAAAACCGGTCGCAAATCACCACTTCTCCCGCCGCCAGCGCCGGGCGGATCACTTCGCGCACCAGCTGTGCGCGGCTCGCGTTCATCAGCAACAATTCCGCCTCTGCTGTCATGGCCCCGTTGTGCGGACTATGCTTGAGGGTGAACCGGATTTCCTCCCCGATGGGCGTCCCCCCCGGTTCGCGCACCAGCCGCACGCGCCGGCCCTCCGCCCGCAGCCGTTCGGCCAGCCGCGCCACCTGGGTGGATTTGCCGCCGCCTTCGGTGCCTTCAAATGAAATCAACAAGCCTTTCACGCTGGGGTGGGTGGGGTGGTTAGTGCGCCCCGGGAGGCTTTGGGGTCACTGCGGGTGGGACGTTCGTGCCCCCGGGTCCGGGGAACTTCACCTGCAGGAAATTAACCAGCGATTCGATTTGCGCCACATCCAGCGGCCCTCCCTCGCGCGCCGCGAACCCTGGCATCAATGTCCCTTCCTTGCCTTCGGAGATCCATTTGCGCCACTCCGCCGCATCGCGCGCTTTTTCCGGATGTTGCAGGTCGGGTACCATGGGTGCGCGGTCCTTCGCCTCATGACAGATCCCGCACGAAATCCGGTACAGTCGCTCCCCAAGTTTGCCGAAGGCCGGCACCAGATGGCAACGCACGCAGGTGTCCTTGAATACGGCCTGATGATCGGCCCGCGACACTTCCTGGTTCCAGAGGCGCGTGTCCAGGTCATTACCGCGGGTGTTGGTGATGCCGGCCGGAAAGACGACGTTGATCCCCAGATTCTCCGTGGACGTGCCGACCGTCACCGCGATGCCGCGCGACAAAGTGCCGCTCACTCCGCGCAGGTCCACCGCCAATTCCATGCTGCTGCTCGCGCCGGGGGCCAGCCGCCAGGGATGGCTGGGTAGTCGCGCCACGGTGCAACCGCAGCCAGGTTTGACTTCGTCCACGGTCACTTCGGCCGATGAAATGTTGGTGGCCGTAAACACGAACCGCGCGACCAGGTCACCCGCTTTCGCGGTTTGAGATTTCTCCACGGCATCCCACACGAGCGGCCCGGCGGCGCTGGTCTTTACCCCGCTCAGCGCCAGGCTCAACACCATTAGCCAGGCCAGGATTCCGGGTCCGGACTTCATAAGATCGGCTGCCGCGCGCTTCACAGGCGTTTCAGGCGCGCGCCCTTCGGCGTGTCCTCGATGATCCAGCCCTTGGCTTTCAATTCATTACGGATCGCGTCCGCGCCGGCGAAATCCTTCGCCTTGCGCGCTGCCACCCGCTTTTCCAGCAGGGCGAGCAACTCGGGTGGTGCCTCAGTCTCGGGTGCCGCCCCCACGCCCAGCACTTTGTCCAGCACCTCCCACGCCGCCAATGCCGCCGCCGCCTGGGCGGGAGACAGGCTCTTCTCCGCGATCTGCCGGTTCACTTGGCGCACCCATTCAAAAATGGCGCCCCACGCCCCGGCCACATTCAGATCCTCATCAAGGGCCGCCGCCACGGCACCGATCAATCCCGGCTCCGGCGCGGCCGCCGACTGACCCGCCGCTGTGTCGCGCAATTTGGCCAGGCATTCATCCAGCCGCGCCAGCGCCGTCCGCGCGCCGCGGAGCCCTTCCAGCGTGAAATTAAAAGTCTCGCGATAATGGGCCGTCAACAGCAGGTAACGAATCTCGCGCCCCGTGAATCCCTGGCCGGTCAAATCCTTCAGCACGAAGAAATTGCCGAGGGATTTGCTCATCTTTTTCCCCTCCACCAGCAAATGAGCCCCGTGCATCCAATGCTTCACGAACCGGTGCCCCGGTCCCTGCAATCCGGCGCCCTCGCTTTGGGCGATCTCGTCCTCATGATGCGGAAACACCAGGTCCTCGCCTCCCAGGTGCAGATCAAAGCTCGGTCCGAGCAGTTTCATGCTCATGGCGCTGCATTCAATATGCCAGCCCGGCCGACCCTCGCCCCACGGACTGGGCCAGAACACCTCGCCGTCTTCCGGCACCCGCGCCTTCCACAACGCGAAATCGCTCACCGATTCCTTGGCATACTCGTCGCTCCGCACCCGTTCCCCCACGCGCAGTTCGTCCAGGTTGAGCTTGAGCAGTTGCCCGTACACACAGCCGCAGCCGCGGTATTTCTCGATGCTGAAATAGACCGACCCATCCGCTGCCTGGTACGCCAGACCCCGCGCCACGAGCGTTTCAATCAACGCGACAATTTCGGGAATGTATTCCGTGGCATGCGGCGAATCGTGCGGCGGACGGCACCCCAATGCCTGCAAATCAGCAAAAAACGCGGCTTCATATTTGCCTGTGTATTCCTTGAGACTCACCCCGGCGGCCCGCACCCGCGCGATGATCTTGTCCTCCACGTCCGTGATGTTCATCACGTGACGCACCGCAAAACCCTTGAATTCCAGGTAACGCCGCGTCAAATCCGCAAAAACAAAAGTGCGGAAATTGCCGATGTGCGCCGAGTCATGAATCGTCGGCCCGCAGCAGTACATCCCGACCTGTTTCCCGGCGGGATCCAACGGCGCGAACTCCTCCACGGAGCGCGACAAAGTATTAAATAATCTCAATGCCATGTGACAAAATGTGCCGTCAAGGTAATGCCCCCGGCTCCGAACGACAACCATTTCCCGCCACCTCCAATCCACCCGCCGCAAACCATAAAGCCCGCGAAAGGTACGGAGTTCCACCTTCAGGTGGCAGGCGCCTACGCCAACCGCCCCGCTCCCGCCTCGCCCATCGATCTCCCCCTCCAAAAAAACACCATCGACCCGGCTGGGCAGCCACTTTCCCCAATCGCATTGCCCCCAAAGCCCCGCCCCTATCCCGAACACCAAAGGTGTTACGCCCTCCAGCCCGGGGTTGGCGCGAGGCACAAGCGCAACCCCGGGTCGCATTCAATAAATTCCCCAGCCCCGAAGTGGGTTGTAGCCAACCTGTCCCAGTCTCCAAATTATGTATGCCAACATCCTCGCCGATTTCCGAAACCGGAGGCGACCTGCGGGAGCCGACGCAGGGCCTGGCCAGTAGCTGTAACCCTCACGTGTGGGTAATTCTCGTTCCGTTGACACCTTGCGGCCATTTTATGAATTATTGATCACACATTGGGGGGGATCCATGCGCAATCTCATACATAGATTGGCGCATTTGAATTGGGCGTGAGAATTAACGTATTTCCCGCTTCACTTGGAAAACCTCCCACCCCGCTAATTCCGCTTCCGTGTAATCCCTTATCCCCGAAACCGCATCATAAATCGCTACCGTGGTTGCAACGGCAAACGGAATCGCATTTTCAACGGAGCCTTCGGCGTGAAACGATAGCAACTCCACATTCAGGGCTTTTGCTCCGATTCTATGTTTGGCATAAAAGGCGCCGGAAAGGTGGGCAGCCTCGATGGCATTGAAAGTTAACAATGGATGCTTTGATGAAACGGGCTGATTTTTATTGCGAATGTGCCGCATCGCTGTGTTAACAAATAAGTAATCACTAGCCGCAGTCGCATCCACGGTAACAGAAACCTTCGCTTTTGGATCACCTCGGCTTACGATGGTCGCCGAAACTTTCATGCACTGGGTGGGTTCAGCGAAGCTTGCTGGCCGCTCGTGTCGGATGTCTGGACATCGGGAAAGCGCGTCCAAGTGCACCTTGTCCACTGTTTCTTTGGTCGTCTGGTCGGTTGCCGCATCTTTTCTAAACTCTCAAACACTTTGGGAATGCTGTCAAACGCTGTTCCGCCCGGTCCCTTTTAAGGGGGCGCCAAAGCGAAACCGCACCCACTTTTCCGCTTCGACCACCCCAAAGGTGACTCCCGACACGGCGAGTATGCGCAGCCAGGCCATGGCATCGATGGGGGCCGAATGAAAAAGCAGGTTCATTATTGGCAAGTACGTGAACAGAAGCTGCGCCGTCAACATGACCAGCGCGCCCGCGATGGCCCAGCGGTTGGTGAACCAGCCGATGGTGAAAATGGAATGATGGAGGGAGCGGCAGTTGAATAGATAGATCGTCTGGACCAGGACAATGGTGTTCACGGCGACGGTGCGCGCGGCTGTGATTCCCGCCTGTTCGCCGCGCAGTTCCCATAAAAACAGTCCGAGCGCACCGGCCAGCATCATGATCGAAACCAAGGCGGTTCGCTGGATCAGTGGCAGGGTCAGCAAAGGCTGCTTCGGCGCGCGCGGCGGGCGGCTCATGACCTCGCGTTCCTTCGGTTCGAAGGCGAGCGCCAGTCCGAGCAGCGTGTCGGTCAGATTGATCCACAGGAGCTGCAGCGGCAGGAGCGGCAAGGGCAGCCCAAGCACAATGGCGGTCAACAGGGTCAGTGCTTCCCCGAGATTGGTCGGAATGATCCAGATGATGAATTTGGTCAGGTTGTCGAACACGCCCCGGCCTTCCTCCACCGCGGCTTCGATGCTGGCGAAGTTGTCGTCGGTCAGAATCATCGCCGCCGCGCCCTTGGCCACGTCGGTGCCGCTGATGCCCATCGCCACGCCGATGTCCGCCTGCTTGAGCGCGGGCGCGTCGTTCACGCCGTCCCCCGTCATGGCGACCACGTGACCGCGCGCCTGGAGCGCTTTTACCAGTCGGAGCTTTTGTTCGGGGGCGACCCGGGCGAAGACGGCCGTGCGTTCCGCCACTTCCGGCAAAACCTGGTCGGAAACTTTTTCCAATTCACGGCCGGAAAGTGCCACGAGTTGTCCGTCTAGCTCCCGGCCCTGCAAGCCGATCTGGGCGGCGATGGCGCGGGCGGTGGCGAGATGGTCGCCGGTGATCATTTTTACCGCAATGCCGGCGCGCTGGCATTGCCGCACCGAAGCGATGGCGGCCGGGCGGGGCGGATCCATCATGCCTTGGAATCCGAGAAAGCTGAATCCCGTGGCGCAGTTGGCCGGTTCGAGAGTGGCCTGTTGTGCGGCTCCGACCCGCCGGGCCATGGCCAGCACGCGCAGCCCGCGTGCGGCCATTGCTTCGGACGCTCTTAGAATTGCCTCCCGATCCAGTGGCGCCTGGGTAATGTTACCGGCAAGCGCATCGGTGCAACTTGCAAGCACCCGTTCGAGCGCGCCGACTTGGTAAATGACGCGTCCGTCCTTCGTCCCGTGCAGGGTGGCCCGGAACATGTGCTCGGACGCGAATGGAATCATATCCAGCTGCGGTGCGGCGCGCCGCGCTTCCGCGCGCACCAGCCCTCCCTTTTCGGCGGCCACCAGCAACGCGGCTTCGGTGGGGTCGCCCTGCACCTTGAGCCTTCCGTCTTGGCACACCAACTCCGCCTCGTTGCAGAGCGTTCCGGCGAGCAAACATTCAGCCAGCGCGGGATGCTCCGGCACCCGGATCAGTTTGCCTTCCTGGCGCAGTTCGCCCTTGGGTTCGTAGCCGCCACCGGTCACCTCGTAAAGTATCCCTCCGGCCAGAATCTCCTGCACCGTCATTTGGTTCTCGGTCAGTGTGCCGGTTTTGTCCGAACAAATCACCGTCGTGCTGCCGAGTGTTTCGACTGCCGGCAGCTTGCGGATGATGGCCTGGCGTTTCGCCATACGCGACACCCCGATGGCGAGCACAATGGTAACGGCGGCGGGCAGGCCTTCGGGAATTGCGCCGACCGCCAGCGCCACGGCCGCCAGGAACATCTGGCCCGGCTTTTCGCCCCGCGCCACGCCAAGTGCAAACGTGGCCGCCGCCAGCCCAACGATGACCCAAAGCACTAGTTGGCTGAACTCCGCGATCTTTTTGGCCAGCGGCGTGGACAGCTCGACCGCGCTGGCGATGAGGTGCGAAATGCGCCCCGTCTCCGTCTGGTCCCCGATGGCCCACACCACCCCTTCGGCCTGACCGGCGGTGATCAGCGTGCCCGTGTAGGCAAGATTGGTCCGCTCGGCCAGAATCGTGTCCAGCGCCAGTACCCCGGCGCGTTTGGTCACCGGGAGCGACTCGCCGGTCAAGGCGGATTCGTCTGCCTGCAGACTGCGGACGTGGAGCAGTCGCAGATCCGCCGGGACACGGTCGCCCGCGGTTAGCAGCACGATATCACCCGGCACGAGTTGTTCCGAAGCGAGGCGGATGTTTTTACCGTCACGCCGCACCGTCGCTTCCGTGGTCACCATTTTGGCGAGGGCTTCGATCGCCTTCTCCGCCTTGGTTTCCTGGAGGAATCCTACGATGGCATTGACGAACACGACGCCCAGGATGACGGTCGAATCCACCCATTCCCCGAGGGAGGCGGTAACCGCGACCGCGACCAGTAGGATGTAAACCAGCGGTTGGTGGAACTGTTTGAGGAACTTCAGCCAGACCGGCGTTCCCCGCCGCGTCGCGACGCGATTGGGTCCGAATTCGCCCCGGCGGTGGAGCACTTTCGCTTCCGAAAGACCCGAATCCCTGTGCGTCTCGAGCAGTCGCACGACCTCCTCAGCCGGCAATTGATGACACTCGGTTCCGACGGTCGATGAAATAGAAGAGGTTGCTTTGGTCACGCTCTTGGGAATCAGCGCGCGCACTTTTTTCAACCAGCGCCGGGCCCAAACAAATTCCGTGGCGAGAATCGCCAGCCCCAGCGGAATCACCAGGAAAGCGGGGCCGGGCAGCACCATCATCGCAATTCCCGCCAGTAACACCGTGCCGCCCACCACGCCAATCACCACCTTGCGGGGCGTCCGCAGTTTCGGTTGCCGCAGAAACTTTCCGCACCTGGCGAGCAGGCTGGTCATGCCGGGGTTGTATCCTTCCGCATGCCTCTGGTCTGGTTAGGCATCATGCATCACCCGGGGTGGAAACGCGGCCCGCAAGGCATTCAGTACCGCCAGCACGTCGATGATCTCCTGGGTGATGGCGCCGGCGACCGGGTTCAGGTGTCCGGTGGCCGCGAAAACCATGCCGATGACGCTCAACGCCATACCGCCCACCGCGCTCTGGAGCGCGATGATTCGCATGCGCCGGCTGATGTGCATGAACTCGTCCACCTTCAACAGCGAGTTATCCATGATCACAACCCCCGCCGCTTCCGCCGTCACATCGCTGTTTTGACCGATGGCCATCCCGACGGTCGCCGCCATCATGGCGGGGGCATCATTGATGCCGTCGCCCACATAAAGCGTCTTCGCTTTCGCGGTCTCAGCCCGGACGAGGGCGAGCTTTTGCTCGGGAGTCTGCTGCGCGTGGATTTCTGTGATGCCGACTTGTTCCGCGAGGTAATGGACCTCGGACTCCCGATCTCCCGAGACAATCATGACGCGCTCGAATCGATGTTTCGGACCCAGATGCTTCACGAACGAGCGGCTCTCCGCGCGCGGCGCATCGCGAAAACGCAAAGCCGCCGCGTAACGCTGATCAATGACCACTACGCACTCCAACCCGCCGGCGATCGGGGGTAGGAGGGAGCCGTCCGCGCCTTTCTGCGCCAGCCATTTATTGCGACTCGTAATCATGACGGCGTGGCCGGCAACGACTCCGCGCAAGCCCTGGCCCGGTTGTTCACCCACTTCGGTGGCCTCGGGCAGTTGAATCTTGGCTTCCTTCGCTGCGCCGAGAATTGCGCGGGCCAGCGGATGCTTGGAATAACGCTCCAGACTCGCCACCAAGGTCAGGACCTCCTTTTGATCGAAACCGGGAGCGGGCAGTTGCTCCGTTAACTTTGGCTCGCCGTAGGTCAGTGTCCCGGTCTTGTCGAAAATGGCGGTGCGACATTCGGCGATCTGTTCCAGCACCACCGGGCTCTTCACAATGATCGCCCGGCGGGCGCACAGGGAAATCGAGCCAATAATGGCGATCGGTATCGCGAGCAGGAGCGGGCAGGGGGTCGCGATGACCAACACCGCCAGAAACCGGATGGATTCTCCGCTAAAAATCCAGGCGAGAATGGCGACCGTCAGCGCCACGGGCGTGTAAATGGCGCCCAATTGATCCCCCAACCGCCGCAATTGTGGCCGCTTGGCCTCGGATTCCCGCATGACTTCCATGATCTTCGCGTAGCGTGAATCGGCCGCGCACTGCGTTGCGTGGATGGTCAAGACGGTTTCCCCGTTGATCGCCCCGGAAATGACCGTCGAACCGGTGGTCTTGGTGATTTTGAAGGGCTCGCCGGTCAGATACGACTCGTCCATCATGCCATGGCCTTCGATGACAACGCCGTCCACCGGGCAGATATCATGCGGGTAAATCACCAGGGTGTCGCCCACCGCCACCTCACTCAGTGCCACGTCCACGATTTCCGCTTCCTGCTTCCGGTGCGCGATGGAAGGCATGCGTTTGGCCAGCGCCGCCAGCACCGACGAGGCGCTGCGCAGGGCGTAGCTCTCCAAGGCTTCGCCCCCGGAGAGCATCAGCACAATGATGGAACCAGCCAGGTATTCGCCCAGCAAGACCGAGGTGATGATCGAAATGCCGCCCAACAAATCCGATCCGAATTCCCGCTTCCACACCTTGCGCCCCAGTTCGTAGAGCAGGGGCAAGCCTCCGCTGGCCAGGATGGCCAGCAAGGGCAGATTGGAAACGGCTGCTGTGGACCGGAAGCCAAAGCGGAGCACTAGGTGCAGGAGAATGGCCAGCAGGGAAAGCGCCGCGATGATGGTCGTCTTGCGCTGCCAGAGCCGACTCGGGGAATACCACGCCTGCGCCACCGGCGGTTCCGCGGTTTCCTGCGGTTTCGCCGAATTTTTCGGCGGGCTGACGGGCGGTCTTTCCAAGGTGGTGTTCATAGTTCGGTTTCGCGTGGATGGGCAGGACTGCCGCCGCGGGCAAAATCCTCGTGCTCGACTAATGGCGGCGGGGTAATTGCCACTGCTGCCCCCGGTTCTGCGCAGTCTTGGTGAACGGAGTTCCTCATAGTGCTCAACTAATCTTTGTCTTGGCTACCCGTCAAGGTCGGTTGGCCGGTATTGGAGCGAATTTCCGAGTGCCGGATTTGGCCCCCCAGATTCGCCGTCCACGCCATCATTCCGCAAACCGTCAATGCGCCAACGAGCATGAGGGCCCCGAACCAGCCCGGCACCATTTTGCCGCGACGGAACAGGAGGAATCGGGCGATTGCCGCCACGCCCAGCACGATCACGCTCGTCAACGCGACCCCCGCCGCTTCTTCATGTTGTTCCATCAGGGCCGCGGAAACACCCGGCAACCCTTTGACCAGACCCTCCGCGGGTTCGCCCGTAATGTAAACCGGCACGGCCAGGATGGCGCAGATGACAAATACCCCCAAGGCGGTGTTTTTCAATTCCTCGCTCTTCCGCCAAAAGCTGAAGAGGAGGAGGCCCAGGCCAAAGATAGTCCCCAGGACCGGGGCGTGGTTCATTAGGAGATGGAGATGTGTTAGGTTCATGGCTTTCTATTATTGGTTCTTGATTTGTCTCAATTCTGGTGATGCCATCAAAGTGACGGCGTTTCCGTAGGTGCGAATTCGCATCCCAGTTGGTGCAGGAGCAAAGTGAGTTCCCGTCCGGAGGCGGGCACGCATTCCCGGATTCGCGCGCTTTGCGCGTTGGCCCATTCACCCATCCCGGCGGCCGCCGGGGCGCCGTTTGCGCCATCAAGCATTTGCTCCCATTCCCTCCGGTGTTCGCGATTGTAGGTCGCCAGCAATTCGTGGGAGCCCATTTCCCCGAGGATCTGGGTGAGTTTGTCCGTGAGATCAGCGCCTTCGCGAAACCCCACGTTCATGCTCTGAACGCCTATCGGCCCCGTCTGGTGCGCGGCATCCCCCACCAGCCAGGCGCGATCCCGGCCAAATTGCTTGGCCCGTCGATGTTCAAACTGGATGGTGGTGGCCCACGTAATCTCCTTGATGCCGCTCTGAAACCAGGGCGCGTGCTCCTGGAGCCGTTGCCGCAGGTTTTCCCGGATCGGATCGGTGTCAAAATTTCCCGTGCTCCTTAAGTGATTGCGGTCCTTCGGCGGAAAATCAGCGGGCCCGTCCGCCGGCTGCCACTGGAAACTCCAACGGCCCCGGTTTTCACCAAACGGCCACAGCACGCACACTTTATCTTCCTCCAGCACAATGCTCACTTCCTGCGCGAGTTTGGACTCCGTTTCAAATTCGTAAACCACAAACATCTGGGCGGTTCCGCTACGCTCGGATTCGATGCCGAGGCGTTGTCGGACCACCGATCCGGGTCCATCGGCGCCCACCAGGAATTCAACCCCGAGCGTGGCCGTCTTTTTGACCATCATGTCAAAATCCGCCACGCCGTAACCTTTGCCGGACATGGCTAGTTCATCGATTGCAGCGCTGACTCCTTCCGCTTTCATGGCCAGGTCGGAAAATCGGTGATTCCAGAGCACCCGCAGTCCGGCTCGCTCTTGGAGTTTTTTCTCCAGCAGGTTTTCGAGCACATTTTGCTCCAGAACCAGGATGTAAGGAAACTCCAGCGGCAGTTGCGACAGGTCAATCTCAGCCTGCCTTCGGGACCCGTCATAGAAAGCCAGTTTATCAATGCGATTGCCCAATTGGATCACCTCATTTGCCAGGCCCACCTCATTCAACAGCTGCAGCGTGCGCGAATGCAGGGCGCAGGCGAAACTGCGACTGGCGGTACCGGCTTCCTGGTCGATCAATTGCACACCGATACCGTTTTCCGCCAGACGCAGGGCCGTGAACATTCCCACCGGGCCCGCTCCCACCACCAATACTTCAGTTTGCTCATGTCGTTTCATTGGAATCTCTTTCTGGATATTACCGTGCCCAACCTCATCAAAATTCGCCCCACCAAGTCCCGCGACTGGCGAATTTTCCAACGTGGATTGTTCATTGCCCCGACCCCTGGCCGGAATCCCCCAGTGGGAAGGGCCCATTTACCACGTTCCTTGCGGTTTGCGCTATGGGGGGTACGCCCCCATGGGGCAAATCGCGTTATCCGATCCGCGCGGCCGCGCCGCGCCGGACTTCCGTCCCGCCCGCCCGCGCGCGCGCGCACCTCGCGTCCTTCGCAACCACTCCCGCAGCAACACGCCCCGCTCAGGGATGCCGCAACCGGAAGATCCCGATTTTGTTCGTGGTCGGAAGGTTGACCTGCCAATTTGTGCCCACCACCGAAACCGGATTGGTCACGCTCACCCAGTTGGTTGTTCGCAAATCCGATTTTTGCTGCAACACGTAGCCGCTGAAATTGGTCAGCCAGGCGAGCGTGAGCGTGTGGGCCTGCACCGTCGGCAGGCCGAGCAGCGGGCCGAAATTGGCCACCAGTGAGCGGTTGACCGTATTCGTGAACCGATAACTGGGTGAGGTGCTGACCACGGCGCCGTTGTCTGTCCAATTCGCGAAACCAAAGCCCGGATTCGGGGTGGCCATGACGGTTGCGGTGGTGCCATTGGTGTAAACGCCATCACCGGACGTGGTGCCGGCGCCCGGGGGCGAGACCGCCGTATCCACGGCGCTGTGCGGTGTCAGAATGGCCCCCGCTCCCACCATGAAGGGATAGGTTTTGGTGACTACCGGGTTATTGCTGGAGGTGGCACTCACTTTGAAAATGAACACTCCGGATTCGTAAGGCGTTCCGTAGACCTGGCCGGAGATGGGATCGAAGGCCATCCCGGCGGGCAAGGCGCCGGAACTCGTGGTGGTGAAATTGGTGCCGCCCGCGATGACGACGCTGCGCGTGGGATACGCCAGCCCGACTTCGCCATCCCCCAGGTGATCAATCAATCCGATCGGCGCGGCGGCGGCCATGGCCGACATTTGCGCGCCCAGGAATTTGCCCACTACCACCTTGTTCGAATTGCTGCCCGTCCCGTGAATGCCATCTTTCGCCACGGTTTCCACCAAGGCCTCGTGCGTGGGCGGTTCCGAAGCGTCATCGTAGGGGCCGACGTAAGCGTAATATTCGTAACGCCGCGTGACGACATCATCGCTATGGCCGAGATTCTGCCCCGCTCCGGCCAGCTTGCCGTTCATCCCGCCCACCCCGTTCGTCGGATTGTAGTCCGACGACATAAAGTCGATCTGCAACAGTTGCCATTCGACTTCCACTTCATCTGGCTCGCCGTTGCGCCAGTCCTTGCCCGTCGGATTGTTGGTGTCAGCGGTCACCAACTGCCGGAGTTTCACTTCGCTATTCGTGTGCGACGTCGTCCTGATTTCTTTCACCCAGGTCGCATCGCTGAACTCATTTTTGGGTGGTAAAATCGGTGCCGGGATGACCGCCACCACTTGCGCCGGCGGACCCGCCACCACCGGCGGGCTGTACGTGAATACCGGGGTGGAGACATTGACTTGGGGCCCAAGTGACAAACTATGCGAACCACTGTCCACCAGCCAATGATAATAGACCTTGCTCGGCTGATTGCGATACCCCACGCCGAAGTGTTCCCCGCCAAAATTTAGGGATGGATTGGTGAAGGCATGGCCTTGGGTCGGTGGGATGTTATTGGTGGGCACGGCGGTGTAGGCGGACCAACCGGTATTGGTATAGATCGCTTCATACCGCACCAGCAAATTGGTATGGTACGCCCCGGCCGTAAAGGTGGTGATTTCAGTGAATTTCGGTGTGCCATAGTGGTTGTAGTCGTAGGTGTATGTGATGTCCGAGCTGCGGGTGTCATCCAACTCGATTTCAAAGCCATGACAGGGAACTCCCGTGTCGTTGACGGTGTCGAAGTTGTTGATGCTGCCATAGGCGACGCTGGCACTGGCGCTGCCGCTCGCCAGCGCCAATGCGCCAATCGCCAGTAAGCTGGTCAGGGCTGCGGGGACGTTCGACATTCGCAAGGGATTTTTGATTTTATGGGATTTGATTGATTTTTTCATGTTGTTTTGCTGGTTAATTGTTTTTGGGAATGAGGGGGCTTTGTTCGGCAATGGCAAGGCGCTCCCGTTCACGTCAAGGTCGTGAGTTGGGGATCGTTATCGCCCGGCGGCTCGCCGGGCTGGCGGGATCAAATCAGGATGACGGTCGAACGCTGGCGCAGTTGCTGCGCACGTTGGTTGTCCGGCGGTCCGGCAAAGTCGGTAAAGCTAAATTCGCCAAAGGAAGTGGCCTTGCCGAGGCCCGGCCAAGCGGTGACAACCCGCTCCGCCAGGTTGCTCCGCGGTGGGGATATTTGTAACCGCGATGAAAGCGTCTCTGTTGTTCCAAAGTGGATGACGTGATCCGGGCTCTCTTTGGTCGGTGGCAGCGCAAAAACTGTCAAGGTTTGGGCGATCAGGCTGTGCTCGTGATCCACCAGCCGCTCGTCGTGATGCAGCACCAACTCCACTCCGTAGGGACCGGGGTTGAGGTAAATTTGGTGAGCTGAATCCAAGGAGCCAGCGACCAATGCGGCGCATAAACCGATGGGCATGCCAAACCCCAGATAAAGCGCAAGCACCAACCAGCCAACTACCACCTGGGCAAGTCCAGGTGGGGCCATCCCGGGCTTGCCATAGGCAACTGACTTCAATGATTTGCGATCAGCTTGCACAACACATTTCTGTACTTCTGAACCTGCTCCATGTGTTACTCTACTGTCAATCAACCATAATTGCCCTGCGTGCGGCAATTTCCGATGGGCGGCGCTACGGCACCGGTTGATGTTGGCTGGGCGCGGTGGATCTGCGGCGGGTGAGAATATTGCCCTTATGCGAGCGCATTGAGGCGCTCCAGCACCACCTCCACCTTGGGGCGGGCGCCCGCGGGCTTCAGGGACGTGAAGAACAAGCCGTTCCAAAAGCCGATGCCGTACAGGATGTGCGTCAAGGCCATCAAGGGCAGGGCGGCCACGCTGTTGACCAAGCCATACCCCGGGATCAGGAACGCGGTTTGTAACAACAAGGCCAGAAAATACGCGCTCAGCGGGGCGAGCAGGAGATACCAGTGCTGTAGGCCCAGCAGACCCACCACCGGGAAGACCAGGAGGTAAACGCAGAACAACGGCGGCACAAAATTGGGCGCGGATCCCCAGGTGCTGTGCAGACGGAATTGCTCGGCCCGGCCCCGCCCGTAATTCCGCAGCATTTTGCAAAACGCCCCGAGGCTGTGCCGGGGGCGCCGGTGGACATACAAGTCTGGGTCGTAGATCAGTTGGCCGTCCCGCTTTTGGATTTCGTCCATCAGGGCGTTTTCTTCGTTCGGATACAGCGCTTCATCAAAGCCGCCGAGTGCCAGCATTTCCGCCCGGCGCGCGATCAGGTTGCAGAGGATGAGTTCCTTCTCACTGGTGGGGCGGATTTTTCCCACCGCCGCATACCGCGCCCGGCTCGGACCGAAAGCCAGCCAACTGGCGTGGACCACCGCGAACACCTGTTCCAGGGCCGGGGCGCTTGCTGGACAAAGATTCGGTCCCCCCAGCATTTGCACCCTGGGATCGGCAAAGGTCGTTACGGCGCGACGCAAGGCGTCCTTGGGCGGTTCGGAGTCATCGTCCAGGAAGTAAATTAGGTCGCCCTTGGCGGCCCTTAACGCCGTGTTGCGCTGGACCGAGGGTTGCTTGCCGCGGGCCACGATGATTTCCAGGCGGTCCGCCGGATAATCCAGCCGCCGGGCGGCATTGACGGCCAGGACCTCCACCTGCTGGGGGCGGGCGGCGATCAATACGGTCACAGTCGGCAGCGCTTGCGTCATCCGAAACAGGCTAGGGGGCGGGGGGACAAGTTCAAAGCGGAAATTTTGGCTTCCCGCCGGTCGTGGCCGCACTATAGTTCGGCAACCCATGTCGCGAATCCTTTGTCACTTTGGGATCCTATGAACCACCAAGACCAGCCCGGAAACGGCGCCCGGCAAACGCGTCGGCACTTTTTGAAGCAATCGGTGACCGCCACGGCCGTGGTCGCCAGTGCGCCCTTGCTGGCACCGCCGGCCGCCTGGGGGCAGGAGCGGCGCGTGGCCGTGGCGTTGGTGCTGGATCCAAGTGAGGAACTCCTGCGACAAGAGTCGGTTCGGTGGGCATTGGATGAATTGAGCACGGTGCTCCGTTCCCGGGGCCTGGTGGTCCGGGAATTTGCGGAAATTCGCTCCGCGCCGGCGGGGGCGGATTGCCTGGTCGTGGCCGGGCGGGCATCCGCATCGGCGCGTCAGGTGCTGGGCGCGACCCAAAAGGTGGTGCCCGATGTGCCGGAGGCGTTGGGCCTGGTGCGGGGCAGTCTGGCGGATCGGGATGTTCTGCTGGTCTGCGGGTCGGATAGACTGGGATTGGTATATGCCCTACTCGAACTCGTTGACCAGTTGACGGGGGAACCCAATCCGCGTCTGATTCTGGCGGCCGTCAAAACCACCACCGAACAGCCCGCCAATCGCATCCGCAGTGTGGCGCGGTTCTTCGTCAGCGACGTGGAGGACAAAAGCTGGTTCAAAGACCGGGAGTTCTGGCGGAGTTACCTCACCATGCTCGCGGGCCAGCGGTTCAACCGGTTCAGCCTGACTCTGGGTATCGGTTATGATTTCACCAACCAGATTCGCGATTGTTATTTCCACTTCGCCTACCCGTTCCTGCTGCGCACTCCGGGTTATGAGGTCCGGGCCGTCGGTCTGCCCGATGCCGAGCGTGATGCCAACCTCGCGATGCTGCAATTCATCGGCGCCGAGGCGGTCCGTCGCGGCTTGCATTTTCAACTGGGCTTGTGGACCCACGCCTACCGCTGGACCGACAGCCCGGACGCCAATTACACCATCGCCGGGTTGACGCCCGAGACCCACGCGGCATACTGCCGGGATTCGCTGCGCACCCTGTTGCAGGAATGCCCGGCGATTTCCGGGGTGACGCTGCCCGTCCACGGTGAAAGCGGCGTGGCGGAAGGCAGCGATGAATTCTGGAAAACCCTGTTCCAGGGCGCTGCGCAATGTGGTCGCCGCGTGGAACTTGACCTGCACGCCAAAGGGATCGATCAGACCACCATTGCCGCCGCGCTCGCGACCGGCATGCCGGTAAACATATCGCCCAAGTTCTGGGCGGAGCACTGCGGGTTGCCCTACATGCAGTCCGCGATTCGACCGCTGGAAATGCCGGCGCCCGACACCCGGGACAACGGGTTCTTTGCCCGGAGCAATGGTTCCCGGAAATTCCTCCGCTATGGCTACGGCGATTTGCTGGCAGAGGATCGGAAATATGGCGTTCTCCACCGCGTCTGGCCCGGTACCCAACGGCTCCTGCTCTGGGGCGATCCGGTGACCGCCGCGGCGTATGGACGCAATTTCGCCTTCTGCGGCAGTGCCGGCGTGGAGTGGTGCGAACCGCTTTCGTTCAAGGGGCGCAAGGGCGGGGGACTACCCGGCTCGCGGGATGGCTATTTGGATCCCGCCTGGCAATCGCCCGGGGGCGGTTGGGAAAAATACGCCTATACCTATCGGTTATGGGGCCGGCTGGCCTACCGGCCCGACGCGGACCCCGCCATTTGGCAACGCCATTGGCGCCGTCATTTGGGCCCCTTCGCCCGCGCCGCCGCCGACGCCCTGGCCATCGCCAGTCGCATCCTCCCGCTCTTCACCACGGCGCATTGTCCTTCGGCGGCCAACAACAACTACTGGCCGGAAATCTACACCAACATGTCGATTCCCGACCCGCGCAAACCGCATCCCTACGGCGACACCAACACGCCTAAACGGTTCGGTGCCGTCAGCCCGCTGGATCCGGAAATGTTTTCGCGCATGGACGATTTCGCGTCCGCCCTGCTCGCGGAAAAGCCCTCCGCCAAATACTCGCCGGCGGAGGTGGCAGTCTGGTTGATCGAATTGGCGGACACCGCGTTGGCCGAATGGAAAACTGCGCTCGCCCGTCAGGCCGGGCCGCCTGGCATGGAATTCCAACGCCTCGGCGTGGACGTGGCGATCCAAGCCGCGGTGGGCCGGTTCTTCGCCCACAAATTCCGGGCCGGTGTGTTGTTTGCCCTGCACGAAAAGAGCCGGGCCCCGGAGCCCTTGTCGGCGTCAATCCAGCAATATCGCCTGGCGCGCGCCGCCTGGGCCGCCGCCGCCGAAGCCGCCGCGGGCCATTACGTTACCGACCTGACCTTCGGCCGGGAATCGCAATTGCGCGGCACGTGGTCAGACCGCCTGCCCGCCATCGACGAAGACATCGCGGATTTGGAACGGCGGCTGGCCGCGCTGCCGGCCGCGGGCTTGGACTCTAATGGTGCCCGGCCCGCAGCCGGCGTCATCGCCCGGGCAATTAGTGCCGTGCTGGCTCCCCCGGCCCGCGCCGGACTGAAACTGGCGCACGTCCCCCCCAGTCAATTCCAGCGCGGGGCCAAGGTCGTCATTGGCGTAGACCGGGGCGCCACCTCCTGGCGGCTACATTACCGGCGTGTCAACCAGGCGGAAGCCTGGCAGACCCTGGAAATGGAATCCGGGCCGAATCGCCAGCAGGCTACCATCCCCGCGGAATACACCGATTCGCCGTTTCCCTTGCAATACTACTTTGAAGTCTGGGGCGGCGACGGACGCGTGGATCTGTTTCCGGGATTCGATCGCGACCGCGCGAACCAGCCCTATTTCGTGGTGCGCCAGAAAGCCGCAGCGTGAAGCCAGCCTCGGGCCTTCTGCCCCCATGGAGCTTGCCTGGCCCGCGACGACGGCTAACCAGCTTTCTTCTCCCTCTCCACCATTCAGAACGGAGGAGAGGGCCGGGGAGAGGAGGTGCCAGCATTCTTCCCCAACCTCCAGAATTCTAACCATGGCATCTGTAGTCCTGCGCCAGCCTCAGTTCCGGGTGATGAATTAGACCGGTTGCGCGCCCCAATCGGGCGAAGCGGTTAACTCAAAATTTCGCGAATCACCTGGCCGTGGACATCCGTGAGCCGGCGGTCGAGGCCGTTTTGGCGGACGGTCAGTTTTTCGTGGTTGAGGCCCAGCAAGTGCAGGACAGTGGCGTGGAGGTCGTAGCAGTAGGTTTTGTTCTCGGCGGCCTGGTAGCCCCAATCATCGCTTTGACCATGCGCCACGCCCGCTTTCACCCCCGCGCCCCAGAGCCAGGTGACGAACGTCCCGCGGTTGTGGTCGCGGCCGGTGCCGCCTTGCGCGAAGGGCGTGCGGCCGAATTCGGTCGTCCAGATGACCAACGTGTCGTCCGCGAGACCGCGCGCCTTCAAATCGCGCAGCAGGGCGGCGATGGGGCGGTCCACGCTGGCGGCCATGGGCGGGAGCTCCTTTTGGATGTTGGCGTGATTGTCCCAGTTGCCGGTGGCCCCCTGGGGTCCGCTCCACACCTGGACAAAACGTACCCCGCGTTCCACGAGGCGCGCCGCAAGGAGGCAGCGGCGGCCAAAATCCTCCGTGACCGGGTTGTCCAGTCCATAGCCGGTGCGCGTGGCGGCGGACTCGCGCGTTAGGTCGAAGGCGTCGGGCGCGGACAATTGCATCTTGGCGGCCAATTCATAGCTGGCGATCCGGGCTTCGAGGCGGGAGTCGCCCGGATGGGCCGCGGCATGGGCGCGATTCAGTCGGTCCAGCAACGCCAGGCTGGCGGTATCGTTCGTTCTCTGCGCAAAGGCGTATTTGTCCGCGGCGAACAAATCAGGGACGGGACGCGGGCTGGAGGCGTTGATGACGGTGCCCTGATGGACGGCGGGGAGGAATCCTGCCGAGAAACAGCCGCGCTGGTTGTACGGCAGGCCCTTGGCATCCGGTAATACTACGAACGTGGGCAGGTTGTCAGTGAGATTGCCCAGGGCGTAGGAAATCCAGGCGCCCAGGCACGGGAAGCCCGGGAGGAGGAACCCGCTATTCATCATGTACGTGCCGGGTCCATGCACATTGGACTTGGATTGCATGGCCATGAGAAACGCCATTTCGTCCACCAGTTTGGCCTGTTCGGGGAACACGCTGCTCACCCAGCGACCGGATTCGCCGTGCCGGGCGAACTCGAACGGACTTTTCATGATCGCCCCCACCTCGGCGGTGAACCCTTCAGGCTTCTCCTTGGGACCCAGCATTTGGCCGTGCAACTTCTCCAGCGCGGGTTTGTAATCAAAGGTATCCATCGGGCTGGCCCCGCCGGTCATGAACAGCTGGATGACGCGCCGGACTTTCGCCGGGTGGTGGGTGATCCCGGCGCCTAGCGCGTCGGCCGCCCACAGGTGAGAGAAGGCCAGACTGCCGAAACCGGCGCCGAGGGTGCCGAGAAATTGCCGACGGGAGAAGGCGGATGGCGGATTCATTCGAGGAAGAGGAATTCGTTGCTGTTCAGGAGGAGCCGGCACAATGCGGGCAGTCCCTGCGTCCGTGCGAACGCGGTCAGGTCGCGGCGTTCGTCTTCCCGCGGTTCCCGCAGCCAGACCAGGGCCACCGCCCGGGTGACTTGCCCCTCCAATGTGGGTGACTCGCTTTCAAGCCGGTGGGCGAAGACGCCGCTGTGGTGGAGCACGAAATCATTGTTATAAAGCGTGAGCGCCTGCAGGGAGGAACTCGAAAGTCCGCGGACCGGTGCCAGCAGACCGAGATCCGGGAAGTCCAGCGCCTCCATGAATGGATCCGCAATGCCGCGCCACACGTAGCGGTAGATGCTGCGCCGCCCCGCCTCCGGTGCGGACCAATCATAGGCGGGATAATCCAGCGCCGGCGTGTTTTGTGGACCCGGACTCTGGCGGAAATGTTTCACTCCCGGTCCGCCCATTTTCAGGTTTAGCACCCCTGCCGTGGCAAGCGTGAAGTCGCGAAAACCATCGGCATCCAGCCGCTGGCGGTTTTGCCGCCACAGCAGACGATTGTCCGCGTCCACCTGGGCCGCGTCTTCCCGGAATTCGGAGGTTTGGCGGTAGGTGGCGCTGGTGACGATCAGCCGGTGCAATTTCTTCAGTGACCCGTGGGCGTTGTCGCGAAACCAGACGGCGAGCCAGTCGAGTAACTCGGGATGCGATGGGGTGCCGCCCATCCGGCCGAGGTCGCCCGGGGTGTCGCAAAGTCCGCGACCGAAATGGTAATGCCAGACGCGATTCACCACGCTGCGCCAGGTAAGAACATTATCTGGATGGGCGAGCCAATCCGCGAGGGCGGCCCGGCGGGAGCCTTCGTTTTGCGGATCGTTCAGCACAAACCGGGCGGGCGAATGGGTGAGGGCCGAGAGCGCGCCGGGTTCCGCCACCGGCCCGGGTTGTTCGATATCACCCCGGTGCAGGACGTTCACCACTTTGGGTTTGGCCAGGGTGTTGATTTCGCCTCCGACAATTTTCACCGACGGCGCGGCGGCGTAAACCAGGGACTGGGTCGGCAGCTTCTCCAACGCCGACCGGGCGGCGAGGCGCAAGGCATGCGCCGCCAGCACGACCTGCTGGGTGGCAGTGCGTTCCGCCGGAGCCACTGCCAGTGCGGCGGCGACTTCGAACGGCAGCACCGTGGCCCGGCCGGGCTCGGCGGCCGTCACTGAAAGCCGGAAAGCGCCGATGATGTGGCCACCGCCGTGCAGTTGTTTGAGCACGATCGCGAATTGTGATCCGGGCGGATTGGCGAGCGGTTCCGCCAGTTCAAAAACAGCCTGATGGGATTGACCGACTTGCGGATAAATCCCCCAGGCGGTTTTCGGGTCTCCGTCCAGTGCCCGTTCCACGCCCCAATCGGTTTGGTTGAAATCCGCCGTGGCGCGGCGGAACTTGAGCGGCGCCGAATTGGTGGCTCCCCGCGAGAAAAGGCGCAATTCGATTTCCGAGAGGTGAAGGTTCCCGTTTTCGTTACGCCCGGGACCGTGCATAGGCAGCGCGTCATCGGCGAGCAGGTCCAGCCGGAGGGCGGTGATATTCGTCAGGCTGGTGGTGCCGGTGATGGTGTAGGTGTCCTTGTCCGGACGGGTTCCGCCCGAGTGAAACGCTCCGTCCGGCGAGCGGGTGAGGGTGGCGCCTTCCGCGGAGAGAAAAGTGGCGACCGTCAGTTCCGTCCACGGAACGGGCTGTCCCTGGGCGGCCAGCCAGGCATCCACGAGCGGTTGGTTGGTGGACGCCAGGAGCAAGGTTGCGTCCTTTTTATCCGTGGCCGCGAGGACGGCCTGCCATTGGCGGCGCTGGCGGACCACCGTCGGATCTTCGTCATAGGCCACATCACCCTTCAAAACGCCCGCAAACACCGCCTGCAGCGCGTAGTAATCCGCCTGCGGGATGGGGTCAAACTTGTGGTCGTGGCAGCGCGCGCAATTCGCCGTGGTGCTCGTAAACGCCGCCATGGTCTGGGTCACGAGGTCATCGCGATCCAGATAGCTGAAGGTGACCGGTCCGGTGGTGTAAGTGCTGAGATCAAAGGTGCCGGCGCCGAGAAAACCGAGCGCTGGCGTGAGTTGCGGTTCCTCCGGGTAGCAGACGTCGGCGGCGAGTTGCTCGTGGATGAAGCGGGACCAGGGGGTGTCGTGGTTCAGCGCGGCGATGACGTAATCCCGGAAGCGCCAGGCGTTGTCGCGGCCGAGATCATGCTCGTAACCGTGCGAATCCGCGAAATGGATGGTGTCCAGCCAGTGCCGCGCCCATCGCTCGCCGTAGCGGGGGGAAGCCAGGAGCCGGTCCACCACCTTTTCATACGCTTGGGGATCCGGATCGGCCACCAGGGCGGCCAGTTCGGCGGGCGTCGGGGGCAGCCCGGTGAGATCATAGGTGACACGACGCAGCAGCGCGGACCGGTCGGCGGGCGGGGAAAGCGTGAGCTGTTTGGCTGCCAGTCCCGCGTGGATGAAGGCGTCGATGGGATTGCCGGACGGGTTGGGCACAGTGGGGCGGACCAACGGCTGGAGTGACCAGTGCGGTGGCGTAGGAACCGACGGACCCGCCAACTCATCCGGCCAGCTTGGACCGGCATCGATCCAAGCGCGCAAGGTGGCCACCTCCTTTTCGCTCAGTGCCGGCTGGCTGCTCTTGGGTGGTGGCATGAACAAGTCGGGATCGGCGCCGCTGACCAGACGGATCAAGTGGCTGGCCGCGGAGTTATGCGGCGTAATGGCCGCCTTGCCGCTCTCGCCGCCCCGGATCGCGGTGTCGCGGACATCCAGACGATAAGCGCTTTTCTGCTTGTCTGGACCATGACAGGGGAGACAACTGCGGGCAAAAATGGGCCGAATGTCAGTGGCGAAGTCGGGGCCCTCGGCCACACAGGCGCTGGGCAACCCGGTGATTAACGCCAGGAGAAGGAGACTGCGGGAGAGCAACCGGGGAATTAGGCAGCCTTCAGGACGGCGCGCCGGCGGCGCGGACGCGGCAATGAAGGTGCGGTGCATAGCTGGTAGTGATCCTACCCTTGCATGCCGGATTAGCAAGGAGGGCCTGTGGCTAATCTGGACTGGCGGCGCGCCGGTCGCGGCGTGACTCTCCAGCTCACGAGGACCGGTGAAGCTTATTTGTCTGGATTGGCGGCGAGCACGACGGTGATTCGATTCGTCGGTTCGGCGAGAGGCACGTTGACGAAATTCGTTGCAAATCCTTCGGCCGTAATTTGCAAGCGTAGTTGCTTTGGAACCTTGGTGCTTTGTTCGCCGGTGACCGAGCCAGCCCTGGCTACACCGTCCAATGCAGTCGGGGAGAATGGGGTTGGCGAACCGGGCGGGATATTGACACCTCTCATGGTAAAATTCCCTTGCTCATCTACGCTGGATTGCCGGCCTAATTCACGTCGGATCAAGGGTTGCGGTGGAAAGGTTTGGACAAATGCATTGGTGATCGGCTCCCCGTTGGCATCGACGATCCGGCCGGCGATGGTGAACCCGTTATGGAGGATAAAGACTAAGTGATTCAAATCCACATTCGTCGCGGAGACCGTTGCATAGTTCACACCATAACCGCTCCGATTGAGAACAAAATGGATTTCGTTGGGCATAAAGGTTGGATAGCCGTTCACCGACCAACTTCCGTCGGCCCGGTTCGTAACGATACTTTCCGCGAGGAAGGAACGTTCGGGCCCGCGATCGGGGAAGAGTATTGAATCGGCAATTCGGAGCCGCACTTTGTCCAACGGTTGCCCGGATTCATTGAGCACGACTCCCGAGAGCGTTTTTCCGCGGGCCAGACGCAGGGTGTAAGAACTTGGATTCCCCTGAATGAGGTTCTCCTCCATAATGACTCCGTTGAAATCAGGGGGGATTTCGACCAGAAAGCCGGCGATTTTGGCTACGTAGCCTTGCGCTTCCGCGCTGATGTTGAGCAAGGGAGAGCGGTTGGTCGCATGCGGCTCGGGGATGGCCACCCTGCCATCCTGGTCGGTGAAGAGCAGGGGCTCCCGGAAAAACTCCCTGCTGACTTGGACCCGGGCTCCGGGCAAACCCTGCCCGGTATCCGCGTCCACCACTTGCAATATCATATGGGTGGGACGGTCAGCGCCGCTGCCATCGGCCAGACGGCGACGGTTGAGTTTGGAATCGAAAATTGCCGGTGATCGGGCCGCCGCGACTCCCTGGGAGGGCTTTGCAGGGTTTGCGCCCTTTTTGAAGTGATGCAGCAAAAATGCGGCCAGTAAGACTAAAACAACGGCGCCCGTGGCCAGTTGGCCGCGGTTTGAACTGAACAGGGATGTCAGCCAACTACCCAAACCAAGAGTGGTCGCGGCAATGGCGGTCGGCAGCTTAATCAGCCGTAGCTGGCTGGTCAAAGTCGCTGGTACCAGCTCAAGGGCACGACTTTCGAGGGTCGCGGCCAGGACTCCAACCGCCCCGGCGGCCGGAATTCCCAATTTGTCGCGTAGCCGGTCCAGCGCCCTGCGGACTCGCATTTTGGCGGCGTCCTCGCTGATGCCAAACGAAGCCCCGATTTCCCGCATCGGTTTCGAACTGAAGAAGCGCAGCAAAAGGGCCTGCCGATCGTCGTCGTCCAATTGATCCAGAGCCGCGTCGAGTTGGGGCGAGATTTCCTCCCAGAGGGAGCCCTCCGCAGGAACAGATTCGTTTTCCAAAACCGCGGCCCGTTGTTCGCGACTATGGCGCCGGGTTTCCGCGCGCCAGGTATCGATGGCGACATGCAGCGTGGTGCGATGCAGCCAGGCCGCCAGTTCGGCGGCGGTCCCGACCCGAGGTGGTGATTGTGCCAGTCTGATGAAAACGATCTGCGTGATATCCTCGGCCAGGGTGGCGTTGGGTAAGCGGCGGCGGGCGACGGAATACACCAGACCGGAGTATTGCCGAACGAGGCCGGCAAAGGCCGCTTCGGAACGGTCGGTCTGGAACATCCGCAGGAGTTCGTTTTGGCTTGTCACATCCATGTTATCGGCACCGTTGGCGAAAGGTAACAAGAAAGGAAGCCGAAAGAGATCGTGGAAGCCGAGAACTGAAGGGACCCCGAAAAAGCAACAGGTTGGATGGCAGCTCGCCCAATCACGGTTTGGACGCTGCCCGGAGCAGAAACACCACCCGCTCCGCCGTTTTCTCGCCGGAGCGGGTGGTCGAGTAACGCATCAGAGCTTCAAATCCGCGTCCGTCACGGCACCCAGGGAGGCGCTGGTGACCGTGTGAGCGTATTTGGCCAGGACTCCTCGGGGATAGCGGGGAGCCGGCTTCTTCCAGGCCTTGTGCCGCTTCTTCAATTCCGCGGCGGTGACGCCGAGGCTGAGTTCCCGTTTCTCCGCGTCAATGGTGATCGTGTCACCATTCTTCACGAGAGCGATGGGGCCGCCGACATAAGCTTCCGGGGTGACGTGCCCGACCACAAACCCGTGACTGCCGCCACTGAAGCGTCCGTCGGTGATGAGCGCGACGTCTTTCCCGAGGCCCTTGCCCATGATGGCGCTGGTGGGCGAGAGCATTTCCCGCATCCCGGGACCGCCCTTGGGTCCTTCGGAACGAATGACAATGACGTGACCTTTCTTGATGGTGCCGTCCAGGATGGCTTTCAGGGCTTTTTCCTCGGACTCAAACACGATGGCCTTCCCGGTAAAGTGCGTGCCTTCCTTGCCCGAGATCTTGGCCACGGCGCCTTCGGGCGCCAGGTTGCCGTAAAGAATGACCAGATGGCTGGTCTTCTTGATGGGATCGCTCAAGGGGCGGATGATCGTTTGACCGGCCGGGTAGGGGGCCACCCCGGCGAGATCTTCGCGCAAGGTTTTGCCCGTGACGGTACGGGCATCGCCATGCAGCAGGCCGGCGTCGAGCAAGGTCTTCATGAGCGGTCGGATGCCGCCGATGGCCACCAGTTCGGACATCAGATGGCGGCCGCTCGGTTTGAGGTCGGCCAACACGGGGACGCGTTTGCCCAGGCGGGTGAAATCGTCGAGTTTCAGCTTCACCTTGGCCGCGTGGGCAATCGCGAGGAGATGCAGCACCGCGTTCGTTGAACCGCCGAGGGCAATCACCACCGTGATGGCGTTCTCAAAGGCCTGGCGGGTGAGGATGTCGCTGGGCTTGATGCCCTGCTTGATCAGGTTTACCACCGCGGCCCCGGCCTGGCGGCAATCCAGCTTCTTCGCCGGCGAGACCGCCGCTTGGGCGGAACTGTTGGGCATACTCATGCCGAGCGCTTCGATGGCGCTGGCCATGGTGTTGGCCGTATACATCCCGCCACAAGATCCGGGGCCGGGGATGGCGCAGGACTCAATCGCGAGCAGTTCCTGATCGTTGATCTTCTTGTTCGCATGCGCGCCCACGGCTTCGAAGACGGAAACAATGTCCAATTGTCGGGGATCACCGGTGATGCAGCCGGGGAGGATGGTGCCGCCGTAAACGAACACCGCGGGACGGTTCATCCGGGCGATCGCGATGAGCGAGCCCGGCATGTTCTTATCGCAACCACCGATCGCCACGAATCCATCCATGCCTTCGCACCCGACCACCGTTTCGATGGAGTCGGCGATGACTTCCCGGGAAACCAGGGAGTACTTCATGCCCTCGGAACCCATGGAGATGCCGTCCGAGACGCTGATGGTGTTAAAAATGATGGCCTTGCCGCCCGCTTCGTTGGCCCCCGCTTCCGCTTCGATGGCCAGCTTGTCGATGTGCATGTTGCACGGGGTGACCATGCTCCAGGTGGAGGCGATGCCGATCAACGGCTTCTTGAAATCTTCCGGCTTGAAGCCGACGGGATAAAGCATGGCGCGGCTGGGGGCGCGCTCGGGTCCATCCAGCACGATGCTGGAATAGGGGCGCAACGGATCGGCTCCGGTGACGGGGCGACGGGCTTTGGGCGAGGTCTGTTTCATGTGGGGAGAATTATACAACACGGAAAACCGGGGCTGACAAGTCCCTGGATTCCCGAAAGCCCGGTGGGCGGGGAAATCCGGACAAAAAACCGTTTTGCAATTTTTGGCCGGGTGTCTCAAGCTGACCCCATGACGCAACCGCTCGCGCTGGTATCCTACGAAAGATTGCTGCCCGGCACCCAACTGGTGAACCGGCTCCAGGATCTGGGCTACCGCGTGCTCACCTCCCCCGGTGGTTCGGCGCTGGCGGCGGCGGCGCATCAGGAAAAGCCGATGGTGGTGCTCATCGACCTGGTGGCGAATCATGCCAAGGCCACCCAGGCGATTGCGGATTTGCGGCACAACCCCGCCACCAGCCATCTACCGGTGATTGCCTACTCGGACGACAAAAGCCCCCCGCTGGTCGCTGCGGCCCGGGAGGCGGGAGCCACTCTGGTGGTCAACGAGGTGGCGATTCTGACCCATTTGGAGCAGTTTCTCGAACAGGCTCTGCAATTGGATTAAGGCTCGGCCATTCGCCGGTTGCCGGTCGGTAAGCCGCACCAGACGAACGACTTGCAGACAGCGGTTGCCGACTCGCGGTTCGGGCAACTTGCATGATTTATCCGCTCAGTGGACTTCAGCTTAACTAATTCTTGACTTTTGTCCGATTCCTGTCAGCCTAGTGGCTAAATCTGAGTCGTATGTTGGCGACATGAAGTTTATTTGAAGGGCACTAGCTGCAAGCACAGCTTGTGTCCTTTTGCTTTTGTGCGCCGGTGAGGCTCGGGCATCTCAGGAGACAAATATGGCGAGTGGCAAAGTCAAATGGTTCGATAACAAAAAAGGATTCGGATTCATCGCCCAGGAAGTGGGAGCCGATGTCTTCGTTCATCACACCTCCATTCTCGGCGGCGGCTTCAAGACGCTGAACGAGGGCGAGGAAGTGAACTTCGAAGTCATCACCAGCGAGAAGGGCCCCAAAGCCCAAAACGTCAAGCGGGTGCAGTGATCATTCCGGAAGCTTCACCATTCGCTCAGGGCCGGGGCTGACCCCGCTTCGGAAACGATTCCCAATCGGTTCCCTGAGCAGAGTAGTGAACCTTTCCTTTTCCGCCGGACAGCTCCTCGACCGGAGCTGTCCGGTTGGTGAAAATTACGTCGGGATTCCCGACTTCTTACTTGGACTTGGCCGGCAGGGCCAGGTCGTCGGGCTTGACGCCTTTGACGAAGCCGCCGAATCCATACATGCTGGGATGATACTCGCCGACGAGTTCCACGTTGGCATAGGAAGGAACTCCCAGACCGGCTCCCCAATAGCAGGAGTTCACTAGGAACCGACGCAGATCCTCGTTGAGAAGATCGGTGGCAGCCCCGAGGGTGGTGCACATGACCTTGTTGGTATTCCCGGCTTCGTTTTTGTAGCTTCGGGTCCAGGCGACGGGCATCATGGGATCATTGATTCCCTGTTCCTGACCGTCCTGGCGTTTCTTCATATAGCTGGCCGGCTGACCGTCTTCCTTCATGGTTTGCAGGGCCTGGCCGCGGAACAGGATTTTGGCGTCGGCCGGGGGGTAGGCTTCATAAACATCCGTATTGCCGAACACCTCCCGGACCCCGCGCAGGAGGGGGTCGTTTTCGGAGCCTTTTTCGACGATACCCTTGGTGGCTTCGACTTTATGACGGGCCCAGTGGTTCACCCAGGTCTCGCCCAAAACTTGCTTGCCGAAGCCGCCCGGCCAACTCCGGTTGCCGCCGTAACTGAATTTGGCATACGGGCTCTTGGACCCGCCGGGGTAGTTAAAAGCGTGGGTGCTCGTGCGCAGGGCGATGATCGGCTTGCCCGCCAGGTAGGCGTCCACGAAATGCTTCATGACATCATCCGGCCAGGCGCGAAAGCGCAGCAGCATGACGATGACATCCGCTGAATCCAGGGCCTCCGCGCCCGTCAGGCTCCCCGTGGCGCCGGGATCAATCGTGCCTTCTTGATTGACGGAAAAGAGCACCGTGCATTTGAAACCGTGGCGTTGGGATAAAATCTTGGCCAACTGGGGCAGGCCCTCTTCCGAACGGTATTCCTCGTCACCCGTGAGGAAGACGATGTGCTTACCCGCGCCGGGACCGGGCTTGGGTTGATAGACGACGGTATCCGCCGCGGGCGCGTTGCCGGCGAGCAATAAGCCAGCCAGCAGGAGGGGAATGAAGGTTCGTTTCATACGGATTATTTGATGGCTGAAAGTGCACAAAAATTCACCGGTTGCCAATCAGAATCGCGGCAGTCGCGTGGGGGGGAACCGGGAGCCAGTTGGCTTTTGGCCGTTTCCCGGGATCAGTTGGCGAATCGGCCCTGCCTCCCTCCGCGTAAGCACGCTCCAACCAATCCGTCGTCCCCCCCCCCGGGTTGGCGCCCGGGCCGGAGGTTTATTGCGTCAGCACAATGTCCATGGTCTCACCGGGCTTTTGCGCGGTGTCTTCCATGGCGGTCACTTGCGCGGCGCCGGGCGCGGCGGGCACGAGCAGCGTGCCGGGCGGTCCGCTCACCTCTTCGCCCGACTTGTGGAATTTGACACTCACGATCTTGCTGATCCCGTGCTCTTCCATGGTCACGCCATAAAGCACATCCGCCATCCCGATGGTGCGCTTGTTATGCGTGATGATGATGAACTGGGAATGGGCCAGAAACCGCTGCAGGACGCGGATGAAGCGATTGATGTTCGATTCATCCAGCGGCGCGTCCAACTCGTCCAGCACGCAGAAGGGGCTGGGCTTGACCTGGTAGATCGAAAACAGCAGCGCCACGGCGGTCATGGTTTGCTCGCCGCCCGAAAGCAGGGAAATGGTCTGCAATTGCTTGCCGGGCGGGCGGGCTACGATGTCGATGCCGCTTTCCAGCGCGTCGCCTTCGCCCACCAGGATGAGGTCCGCCTTGCCGCCGCCGAACACCTCGGTAAACATGGCGCGAAAATTGTCCCGGATCTTCTCGAAGGTTTCCGTGAACATCTGCCGGGTCTGCAGGTTGATCCGGTTGATCACTTCCAGCAATTGGGCCTTGGCCTTGACCAGGTCATCGGACTGCGCGGTGAGGAACGTGTGCCGTTGCTCGGTTTCTTCGTATTCTTCGATCGCGACCAGGTTGACCGGTCCCATCTCATCAATCCGCTTCTGGATGGCCGCCACTTGTTCCGCTACGGCCTTCCAATCGGTGGCGGCGCCGCTCACCGCCATATCCTCGGGCGTCAGGGTCTGAACCTTGGCCGGGCCTTCATCGGCGATGGTGATGGTGATGCACTCGCTGCGGATGTCCTCGAGGGCCAGGTGATATTTCTGTTGGATGCGTTCGCGCAGGTTTTGCACCGACATGTGCTTCTGCGCCAGTTCCACTTCGAGTCCGCCCCGGCGCTGCTGACAATCGGTGAGGCGGCGTCGTTGTTCGCGCAGGTCCTCCTCGCGTTTGGCGATATCCACCGCCTGGGTTTCCTTGCGCCCCAATAATTCCGCGGCTTGCTGGTTCACGCCCTCGCGGTCGAGTTGCAAGGCGGCGATCCGGCGACCGGATTCCTCGATTTCCTGTTCCGATTGGGACCGGCGTTGCAGCACCGCCCCGGTTTCGGCGCGCCGTTGTTCCGCCAATTGCCCGGTCTCTCGGATGCGTTGCTGGATGGAGCCCAGTTGATGACGCAGCGAGGTGCAAATTTGCTCCTCGGAAGCCAGCGCCACCTTGGTCTCGGTCAGTTCCGCGGTGGCGCGGTCGCGGTTTTGTCGGAGGCTTTCGAGCGCGGCCGTGGTATCGGCCGAATGTTGCTGCAGATCGCGTTCGCGGGCTTCCAATTCCGCGGCTTGGATCGCCAGGGCCGCGCGCTTTTCCCCGCCCTCGCGTTCCTGTGCGGTCAGCGTGTCGATTTCATAGCTCACCGTTCCCAGCTTTTGGACCAGCAGACGCTGGGAGTTTTCCAGTGCGCGATACTCGCCCTGGTGCGTGGCGATGGCGACTTCCTGCGTGCGCAATTCGGACTGGGCCTGTTGCAGGCTGGCCTGCAGGGAAGTCTGTTCGCTGAGCAGGCTCCCTTTGCGGCGGCTGGCTTCGTTGACCTGTTCCTGGGCTTGCGCGAGTTGGGTCTCCAATTCCGCAATCTGGTTTTTCCGGCCCAAAATCGAACTGGGGGCCTTGCCGGAACCCTGGGCCGAACCACCGGTATAAACGCCATGCCGGCTCAGAATTTCCCCGGCCGGGGTTACAAAATCAAACGCGCCGGGGTTGCTCTCCCAAGCCGCCGTGGCCGCCGTCAAATCGGGTGCCAGTAAAGTCTGGCTCAACAGGCTGCGGAGCAGGGGAGCGATGCTTTCGTCGGCCTCAATGACCCCGAGCAGCAGCGGGAACGGCAGCCCATCCCCCGCGGCCGGTGCCGCCCCCGCCCCACCGAGCGAAAGCGGGGCAACGCTGGCGCGACCCTTCTTATTCGCGCTCAAATCCGCCAGAATCTGCCGGGCGGATTCCGGGTTGGCGGTGAGCACCAATTGGAGGTGCATGCCGAGGGCGGTTTCCACGGCGGTGATATGCTGGTCCGGCACGCGGATTTTATCCGCCAGCGAGCCCAACACATTCTGCGCGCTTTTCAGTGCCGCCAGGGTGCCGGCGCTGAACCCTTCATGCTCGGACTGCAATTGCGCGAGCACACTCAGGCGCGAGCGTTTGGCCGCCTGCTGCTGCAGATGCCCGTCGAGCACCTGGGTGACCTGCGTCAATTCCTGCTGGATTTCCCGCAGCCGCCGTTGGCGCTCCTCCACCGTGCCGCGCTGTTGCACTACGTTGAGCTTTTGCGTCTCCACGTTGGCGGCATATTCCATGATCCGCACTTCGAGTTGGGCGCGCTCTTCCTCGAGTTGGACTTTTTCCGCCGCCAATTTCGCGATGCGGGTCGCGTTGGCCTGCTTTTGGAGGTCCAACGCCGCCATTTCATTGCGGGCGCGCGCCAGGCGCTGGGCCTGCGCAAACGCTTCGCTTTGGGCCTGCCGCTGGGCTTCCTGCAGACGCCGCAATTCCTGTTCCACGACCTGGAGCGCCTGCTGGCGGGCTTGCAGTGCCTCTCGATGGTGTTCCAGCGAAGCCTGGGCCACCGCCATCCGTTCGGTCAGGGCGACCGATTCCTGCTGGGCCGCCACGAGCCGTTCCTCGGACTGGGCAATGTCGGCCAGGGCCTTGGCGTTCTGCGCGCCCAATTCGCGCAGCCGCTCTTGATTATATTGGATGCGGCTTTCCTCGCGCTCCACCTGGCCCTTCAATTCCAGGCCGCGTTTCTGCCGTTCGCCGATTTCGTGGTCCAGCAGGGCCAGTTGCTCTCGCAATTGCAGCATCTCGTCTTCGCGCCGCAGCACGTCCTCGGAAACGACCTCGATCTCGATCCGCAACTTGTCCGCCAATTCCTGGCGCTCATTGATTTCACCCTGCAGCACGTCAAATTGATGCCGGGCCAGCTGGGTTTCGAGATGCTGGATTTCCAGCATCAATTGCTTGTACCGGCGGGCCTTGCCGGCCTGCCGCTGCAGGGAGCCGATCTGCCGTTTCACTTCCCGGATCAAGTCGGCGACCCGCAACAGATTCTGGTCCGTGTATTCCAGCTTGCGCAGCGATTCCTTTTTCTGTGCCCGAAACTTGGTGATGCCGGCCGCTTCCTCGAAAATCATCCGGCGTTCCTCGGGCTTGCTGGAGAGGATTTGGGTGATATTACCCTGGGCCATGATGCTGTAGCTGGTCCGGCCCACCCCGGTGCCCATGAACAATTGCTGCACGTCCTTCAGGCGGCAGGCGGTTTTGTTGATGAAATATTCGCTGCCCCCATCCCGGAAAACCCGGCGCGTGACGGTCACCTCGTTGTAGGAGACCTCGACCCCGGCCGCCAGCAAATGATCTTCATCCACCCCGCCGATCGTCAGCGAAACTTCCGCCATCCCCAGGGGCTTGCGTCCGTCCGTGCCGTTGAAAATAACGTCCGCCATCTCGCCGCCACGCATCGCCTTGGCGGACTGCTCGCCCAGGACCCAGCGAATGGCGTCGGACACGTTGGACTTCCCGCAACCGTTCGGCCCCACAATCGCGGTGACTCCCGGTTGGAAGTTCAACGCCGTCTTGTTGGCGAACGATTTAAAGCCCAGCACCGTTAAATTCTTCAGATACATTGCGGCGCCAAAAAGAGCACAATTCGACGGCTGGAGTAAAGCGAAAAACCACAACATACAGTGGTTTCTCAGCTTGACAGGCACAAGTAATGGGTTTTAGGCCGATTATGGCCTGTTTTCGCAAATCCGCCTTTCCGGGCGTTGGAAAATGGCGGTTTTGGCCGCCAATTCACCTGTCCGGCCCGGTGCTGAACGCCAAGGGTTGTCTTGAATCCGGTCCTGGTTTCGCCTACACCATGCCCCAACATGACAAATGTGACCGAAGCCCGACTCGTCAAATGGCCCTTTATTCTGGGCGACCTCCTGCTGGTCGGTGCGGCGGGTGCGATTGCGCTGATTTATCGCGTTAACCTGCTGACCCATTGGGAATTATTGGTGATTTTCTTTGTCGCCCTGGCCTTGGGGGCGTACTTGCTCGTGCTCCCTTGGATTCTGGAATTCCGCGGCCGGGTGCGGTTGGCGGAATCGGCGGATCTCGTCACTGCGGCGGTCCAGTGGCAGAAGGCCGAGGAACTCGCCGCCCAGATCGCCCGCACCACGTCCCTGTGGCAGGGGGTGCAGGATCATTCCGGCCAAACGGTGGCCGCGGCCCGGGAAATCGCCGAGCGCATGGCGGCCGAGACCGCTTCCTTCACGCAGTTCATGCAGAAGCTGGATGACGGCGAAAAGGCGCGACTGCGCTTGGAAGTGGAGAAGCTCAAACGCGGGGAAGGGGAATGGTTGCAGGTCATTGTGCGGTTGTTGGATCACACTTTTATTCTTCATCAGGCGGCCATTCGGTCGGGCAAACCCGGCCTGATTGAGCAGCTGGGCAATTTTCAGATCGCCTGCCGTGATATCGCCCGGCGCGTGGGGTTGGTGCCGCTCCTGCCGCAAGTCGGGGATCCCTTCGACGCGCAGCGACATCAACTGCGCGAGGGGCAGGTGCCACCCTCCGCCAATGCCCGGGTCTTCGAAATCCTGGGCCCCGGCTACACCTTTCAGAGTCAACTGCTCCGTCCCGCCCTGGTGGAATTGCGGACCGCCGAAGAGTTCGCCCTGGCTGGCGGTGATCCGGGCGAACCAATCCCTCCCGAGTCGGCGGAACCGCGGTTGCTATAATCCACCGCGTCGCCGGTGGGTGCGGCAATCCCGGGCGGCCGATTTCGGCAATTTGCCCGCCGATCCCGCAACCTCCGTCCCGGCCGTCCCGGCCGTCCCGGCTGCCGGTTAGGCCCTTCATTTGCTGCGCACTTCGACGCCTTGCCCGGTGGCCAGAAAATACAATTGGGCCGAAGTGACTGGCCGGTGATAAATGCGCGTGAGGGCGGCGGCGTAAAGCCGTAGTTGCGGCTCGTAGTAACTGACCTTCGCGGGCAGCTCGTCGTGATCCAGGGCGTCCGTTTTGAAATCCACCAGCCAGATTTCTTCCGGGAGGATCACCACCAGGTCCGCGACCCCTTGCACGACGACAAATTCCTCTTCGAACAGTTCGGGGGGCGGCGGCACGGTCCCGGTGATTTCCGCCGGCAGAAATCGGGCGGTGAACGCGAGCTCCCGGCGCACCGCGTCCGGGTGGGAACGAATTTTCCGCCCCGCCACGGACTGCCAGAAGGCGGCGATCGCCGGCAGATTCAGAGCCGCCGCTTGTGCCGGAGTCAGGACCGACTGTTCGACCAGCCGGCGGGCTTCCGCCGCGAGGTCGTTGCGGTTGCCCACCTGGCTCAAGCTGACCCGCTGGAGGAATAAATGATGGGCCGTGCCGATCTCGCTGGCCGAGAGACCGTTGCCGGCCGACGTTTTGAAACGAGCGCCCCGGGGTCGGAAATGACGGGCTTGCGGGGCTTCCTCGTCGACCGGTTGCCCCAGTTGGCGACTTAGGGCCGTGGCCGAGGATTTGGCCGGAATTTGTGTGGCCTCCGGGTGGGGATATTGCCACGCCAGGCGCTTTTGGAGTTCCTTCCAAACCGCGGGGGTGACGGTTTCGTCTTCCCCTCCGGTAACTGATCCCGCCGGCGGCGTTGCCCGGGTTAGGTGCGAATCGTCCACGTCAATTTGCCAACGCCAGAGGTCATTGGCCCCGGCGGGGAGTTGCACCCGGGTGGTGTTCGCTTGCACTGTCCACAGGGCGAGCCAATCCAGATAGCTTTTTGCGGCGAGCAGGGCCGGGGCGTTCACCGGACGCGGTTCGGTCCATTGCCGTTCAAACGCTGCTGCCGTCAGGGTGCCGGTCAGGATCAGGGTGTCGCGGGCCCGGGTCATCGCGACATAGAGCAGGCGCAGTTCTTCCCCCAGGTTTTCTTCCCGTTGCCGGCGCTGCGCCAGCCAATAGGGCAGACTGGGGTAGCGGGTCCCGGACCCCGGCGGCTTGATTTGCGGGCAGAGCCCGAAGGATTCATCCAGGATGATTTCCGCCCGGAGGTCGGACAGATTGAATTCCTTGCCCAGATCCGCCACCACCACCACCGGGAACTCCAAGCCTTTGCTTTGATGGATGCTCATCAGGGAAACGGAATTTTCCGCGGCGATGACATCGGTGTCCGGCTCCGTCTCGGTTTCCTGCTGGGCGGCGATAAACCGCAGGAAGCGGAACAGCCCCTGGCGTTGAAACCGATCGAATTGCCGGGCCAGCGCCAGCAGGCGGCGGACATTGGCGTGGCGCTCCTCACCCCGGGATTGGGCCAGGAGCCAGTCGGCGTAGTGCGTCTCAGTTAGGACGGTTTCCAGGCAGTGCGATAGCGACACCTGGCGAGCCAGCCGCCGCCAGGCCGCGTAGCGTTGCAGGAACCGGTCGATCTTGGGCCAGCCCGGCTGCTCGGAACGGTTGTGGTGAAAGCTCTGCAGGGCGAGCCAGCCTGGACCGCGGGGGGAGGCCAGACGGACGGCGGCCAGTTCGTCGAGCGTGAGGCCAACGAGCGGGGAGCGCAAGATGGCGAACAGCGGAACATCCTGCCGCGGGTTATCGAGCAATTGCAGCAGGCTCAACAGATCGGTGATCTCGAGGCTTTCATAAAACCCGCCGCGCGCCACGGCCAGTGGCACGCCTTGCCGCGCAAATTCCCGCGCAAATCCTTCCGCCTTGCGGGCGGGGGAACGCAGGAGTACCGCCATATCCCGCCAGTCCACGGGGCGCAGGACCTTGTCCTTCTCCGACCAGATCAGGTGGCCGGCGGTCCTCAATTCCTGCAAACGACGGGCCACCATCCGGGCCTCCTTCTCCGCGTCCTCGAGATTGGCGGGGGCGTCCGCGGCCTCGGTTTCGTCCGGGACGGCGTCGGCGGCAGTGGCAAAACGCAGGCGCAATTCCACGCGGGGTTCCTCTTCCGTCGCCCGGGCGAGCGGTTGGCGGCCGGCGGGATCGCCAAAGCGCAATTGGGCCATGGTGTCATAGTCCACCCGCCCGATTTCCGTGCGCATCACGGTGGTAAAGAGGGCGTTTACAAAAGCCAGGATGGCTTCGCGACTGCGAAAATTCTCCACCAGTGGAATCACCCGCCCGGCTCCCGTGGACCAATCGCGCACGTAGTTCTGGAAAATGCGCGGGTCCGCCAGGCGGAATCGGTAGATGCTCTGCTTGACGTCCCCTACGAGGAAGCGATTGGCTTCTGCTCCCGTGCGGCTCAACGCCTGCAGGATCGCATCCTGCGCCTCGTTGATGTCCTGATATTCGTCCACGAACACGAACCGCAGTTGCTGCCGCCACTGGCGCGCGCTGGCCGTGGGTTCATTCGTGACGGGATCCCACAACACCCGCAGGGCATGCTGCTCCAGGTCGTGGAAATCCACCATCCCCAGTTGGCGCTTAGCCTCGCTGAATGCCCCGGCAAATTCCCGCGCCAGACCGAGCAGTGCGCTCATTTGTCCGCGCATCCAGTTCCAATCCTGGGCCAGCGGATCGTTCGTGGCTCCCGCTGTTACTAATGACGACAAGAATGACGCCTCCTTGAACAAGCCTTCAATCGGTTTGCGCCACAGCGTTTTCTTCCCGCGCGGCCATTCGCCATCGGCGGCTTGAACGTCGGCCAGAGTGGCCCGGCAGGCCGCCGGCTCTGGTTCCGTTGGCAATTGTTCCAACAGGCCGGCCAATTCCCGGGCTTTGGCGTTGTCTGGGGTTTGCGCGCGCAGCACTTCCCGCCATCGGTCCCGCCAATCGATCACGCCCATCGTCAGCCATTGGCGCCAGGCGACGGGCTCCGCATTGGCGAGGTGGGCCAGTTGTTCGTCAAACCACCCCGCCGGATCGCGCAGGGTTTGGGTGTAATGGTGCAGCTTTAGGATGAGCGCGCGGACGGGTTTGTCCCAGCCGCGTGCCTGGGTCTGAATCAACTGCTGAACCGCTGCGGCGACGGCCGAATCGCCTGCGTAATGCGCTTCCAGGATGGTCTCCAGCGTTTCCTCCGCCAGCAACCGGCCCTCCTCGGCGGGGAGCACCGAAAGTTGCGGATCCAATTCCAACTCGTAAAAATGCTGGCGCACTAGGCTCAGGCAAAAGCTGTGCAGCGTGCCGATATTGGCCGTGTCAAATGTGTCCAATTGCTCCTGGAGCCGGATTTCCCGCTGCTTCTTTTGCCCACCGTAACTGATTTGGTCGCCGGCATCCGATGCCGGCGCGGGATCTAGGGAGCGCAGTTTTTGGAGTTGCTGCTCAAACTCGGCCCGAATGCGCCGCCGCATATCCCCGGCGGCGGCGTCCGTGAAAGTCACCAACAGCAATTGATCCAACGTGGCGGGCGGGTCTTCCTCCAGGAGACAGTGCAGACAACGCGCCACCAGGGTGCTGGTTTTGCCGGTGCCCGCGCCGGCCATCAGCAGTACATTGCCGCGGGCGCTTACGGCCGCTTGTTGGGTGGGGGTGAGGCTCATGGCGTGGTTTCGCCCTCGGGTTCGGCATTGGCGGACTTCCGGAGCACGCGGTACTGGTGGGTCCACGGATCGATCCGGCACACCGGGCGGTAATCACACAAATCACACGCGGTGGTGGTGCCCTTGCGATAGGGATCCACGGCGACCACCCCGGCGTAAACCGCCCCTCCCATCTTTTGCAACGCGGTTTCCACGTGATCCAGCAACGCGCCAAACGCGTCCCGGTCCATGGACTCCCGCGAGGTGGCGCTCAGGGTGCCGTCCTTCTTGCGGCGATAGGCGAATTGGTCACCCGACTCCGCCCCGGGACGGCAGTCCAGCAGTTCCAGCATGCTGGCATCGAACCGGCCGCTGTGTTGATACGCGAGCCGGCGCGCCAGCGGCAGATCCGCGAGCGCTTCGTTGCGGTTGGTCTCATGCCCGTATTTGCCCCGTAAGTTGACGTAGAAAACCCCGGCGGGGAGTAAACGGCCCACGCCGAAGCCCGGCCGCGGATCCGGCCAGTGACGCAGGACGTTCAGGTAGGCAGGCAATTGCAATTGCAGCCCATGCTCCAGCAGGACCGGATCGAGTCGCTTGGCGCTGGATTTGTAATCCACCACCACGCAGCGGGCCGCGTCACTTTCGCCCGCTTCCCCCCGGTGGAGATCCACCCGGTCGATGCGCCCTTGCAATAATAAGCGGTGGCCGCCCCCGAGCGCCAGTTCCCAGGGGGGGAATCCGCCCGCCTCGTCGCCAAAAGGCAACTCCACCGCCGCCGGATCGAAGGCATATTGTTGACGCATCCAACCCACCAGTGTTTCCACGAAATCTTGGAGGGATTCGATGAGTACCCGGGCGGTGAAACGGCTTTGGGCGCCGCTTTGGAACAAACCTTCGCCAAAGTCCAGCGCGGCGGCTTCCGCCAGCACCCGGATTCTTTCCCGGGCTTCCGCCGGGGTCAGGTCCCGCCAGCGCTTCCCCTCGCTTCCCAGTTGCTCGTGAAACTTGGCCAGGACATCATGCTGAAAATTGCCCTGTTCCCGGATGTTCAGTTCAAATAATTCCCGTTCCTCGGCGCGCAGCCCGGAGTGGACGAAAAATCGGAACGGGCACGCCGCGAATTGTTCCATGCGGCTCACGGAGGTCCGCAAGTCCCGGCCATAGAGTCGCTCCGCCAGGGCGGGGGCCAGGGTTTCGCTTTCCCCGGGGGGGTGGAAATGGGCCAATTGTCCCCGCAGCCCGGTCAGCGCGGGGAGTCGCGCCAGCCGGGCGCCCGTCTGCGTCTGCGCCACCGTCGGTTCGGCGGCCAGTTGCGTTCGCAGCAGGGGGGCGATCAGTTCGGTGGGATGCTCGGCCTCCTGCCATTCCAACTGTCGCGGGACGGTTTCAATATCGAGGTTGGGAAAAAGCTGGCGTACTGCGGCCAGGAAAGGTGAGGGATTCAGGGCCTTCCCGGTGGCGTCCATCTGGCTATACATCAGGACGAGGCGCTCCCGGGCCCGGGTCAATGCCAGGTAACCGAAATGCCGTTCGCGGGATAATTGGTTGCGGTTCCGGCCTGCCAGTTGAATCTCCTGCCGCTCCAACTCCGCGCGATCATGCTCCGTCAACAGGGCGGAGGCTTTGGGGGGAGCCGGGAAAACGGATTCGTTCAGGCCCATCACCAGCGCCAGTTTGATTTCCGGATTCCGACTGCGGTCGATCGCTCCGATCAACACCTGGTCCAGCGCCGGCGGGATCACGCCCACGGTGAGGGTGGCCAGCCCGGCATCCAGGATCGGCAGCCATTCGCGCAATCCCAATGGTTCGGTGGGGAAAGCCATTTCCACATTATCCAGCCAGGCCCCCATTTGTTGCCAGACGGTGAGGTGGATCGGTTGCGGGCTGGTGTCCTGGCGGCTCCAGCGCTCCAGCGTGTCGGCCACCCCCAGATCCGCCCAGAGTTGTCGCAGCAGTTGCGCCAATTGGGTGCCGTTGGGGCGGTTCCCGGCCTGTTTTAACGCCTCTGCCAGGCGGGCAAACGGCGGGATGACCTGGCGGCGGACCTTTTCCAAAGCCTCCGCCGCGGCGGGTTGCTCGGGAATTGTGATGGCCTGCTCCCAAATATCGCCCCGCCAGCCCCGGGCCAGCGCCTCGTTTTCCAGGTGATCAATATCCTCTTCCCGGGCGGGCACCATTCCGGTTTTGAGCGCTGCGAACCAATCATCGCCCTGCCAGCCGTAGGCCACCGTGCGCAGGGCATTGCGGGTCAGTTCCGCCAGGGGGTGGTGGGCCACCGATTCGCGCCGGTCGAGGAAAAAGGGGATGTCATACCGCGTCAAGGTGTTGCCTAGGGCATCGTGATAGGCCGCCAGATCGCGCGTCAGCACCGTGACTTCCCGGTAGCGTCCGCCTGCCCGCACAAAACGCCGGATTTCCCGGGCCGCCAATACCGCTTCGGCCTCCGGATTCACACAACTGGCCACGCGCAGGGATTCGGCGAGGGACGGCGCGTCCTCCTCCCGCGGGGAAAACGGCACCGGGAGGGACCAATGCTGCTCCAGGTGGCGGAGCACCGGGTTGCCCTTAAACCGGCCTTGATCGCGGCGCCGCGGCAACATCTCCCGGCTCCATTCGCATTCCAGCACGGCATTCGTCATTTGCCGGCATTTCCCGTAGGCCTGCCGGGCGACTGACCAATGGGAAAGCCAGGTGGTGTGCGCCTCGGGTGGATGATCGAGGCAGAAAGTGAAGGTGACGCCGGTGGTGTGGGGCAGTAAAAACCGCAGCAAAGCCAGCTCCGCCGGAGTCAAATCGGTGAAACCATCCACCCAGATCCGGCCCAGTGCGAGGGGGTGGGCCGCCTGCTGCAGGGCTCGGGCGGCGTGCCCCAGCAATTGCTCCGCGTCCTGCAGCGCGTGGGACTCCAGCCAGTCCAGATATTCCCGGAGCAGCGTCGCCAGGTCCTGCAGTTTGAAACGCAGTCCGGCCACGCCCTGCGCCCGCTCCGCCAACTCCAGCAGCGCGGCGGGCGTCAATTGTTGCGCTTGCAATTCCCGCAACGCCTCGCTGAGATGCTGGGCGAAACCCGTGAGACGCGCGCTGGCCCGAAACAGCTTCAGGTCATCCCGCTTGCGGGCAAGCAGACTGCGCAACACCATGAGCCGCCCCTCCTCGTCGAGCATGGGCGGCGGAGTTTTCTCCAACCGGTCAAACAGGAAAAAAGCGAGTCGTTCAAACGACAGGATGTGGAGCCGGGTGTAGCCCGCCACCGCACTGGAAGCCAGCAATTGGCGCTCCAATTGATAGGTGGTTTGTTTGGGCGCAATCAGGATCAGGGGTGGCCCGTCGGCGGCCGCCGCGAGCGCTTGGCGGATTTCCGTGAGGCAGCGGAAGGTCTTACCGCTGCCCGCCGGGCCGAGAATGAATTGCGCCAACACGTCCCTTTAGTAACCCGAACCGGCCGGAGTGGCAAAGGGGTTGTTTGGCGGGGGTCCTGCTCGGGCTCGCACGGCCGCTTTCCGCTTGCCCACGCGCGCCCTTTTGCTGGCCCAAAAGCAAGCGGAAAATTCTGCAAAAATCACGCATCCCCCCTTGCCCTTGCAAGGGGGGATGCTATGATCTTTTCGTTCGAGGTAATCTTATGTTGACGACACAATTTCTCTTGGTTTGCGGAGTGGTTGCCATGGCCGGCTTCGGAGTTTGGGAGTTGCTGGGCAAGCGCGTTCTTTCGGCGGAAAACCGGGATCGCCGTCGCCGTCGCCGGAATTACCGGCGGGTGGTTTCCAAGCGCCGGGGTCCGACTGTCCGCCTCGCGGTGAACGCCTCCCGGGCCTGACCGGTCTTCGGCAAATTTCCTGTTTTTGATTACAAATCCGGTGGGGCTGACGCCCCGCCGGATCTTTTTATTTTACGGTCACTCCCAGGACGTCCGCCACGGCGCGCTCCTTGGTGTCCGAGGGGGAGTTCATGATTTTCAGGCGCCCGGTCCGGGAATTCCGATAGACCATGGTGCTGGAACCGCCGCCGTCCAGATTGAGCGCGCTGTCGCAGCCCAGTTCCCGCATCACCGCGGTGAGTTCCGGCAGGGTCATGCCCACGGCGTGTTTGGGCTGCCGGCCATCTACTACCACCAGGGTAAGCAGGGTGCCGGTCTTGTCCAATCCCACCGCGGTCCGGGGATGGCGTTGATTCGTAAACTTGGCTTTCGAAAGGACCGGTTCACCGAGGCGCAGGATGATCTGGCCGCCCCCGATAATTTCCATCGCGCCGGCATCCACCGGTCCGTTCGGGCCGATTTCCACCAACTTCGCCACCTTCATGGCCGTGATTTCCAGGACCGGACGCAGGGTGCGGGAACTATGCCAGAGTTTCCCCTCCGTCATGGCTGGTCCGACCGGTGCCGCCGCCTTACCCCGGATATAACCCGTCTTCTTTCCTTCAATGTCTTTCGTATTCTCCGCTTCAAAGAAATCGCCATTCACGGCCAGATCAAAGTGGTCCCGTTCGGCAATCTCACTCGTGGGGAGCAGGGTGGTGACCCAGGGCCCGGCCCCGTCCGGATCGGGGCCGCCGGGGGAAACCCGCACCGCCACCCGCGGGTCGGCCAGATTCACGCGCGCCACATAAATGGCTTGGTTCGGGTTATGCCGGGTAAAGTGCTGGTAAGTAATCGGACCATTCGTCCCCGTCGGCAGTTCGAGCGTGGTGGAACAGGCGGGCAGCAGCCCGAGCAGCAGCAAAGGAAGTGTCGTCAAGGCCTTTCGCCACCGCCCTGGATTGGAGTTCCACATGCCCCGAAGTTTACCCGATTTCATCGGTCGTCAACAACCCGAAAATCCCCGCGCTGAACCGCGGAAGTGTCCGGATTTGTGTTGCCACTCTGGCAGTATTGCGCCATGTTGGAGCCGTTATTAACCAATAAATTAGCAGGCGGTCCATTCCCATGAAAAAAACTCGTTTGAAATCCTCCCCCTTTCCGCGCCGCGCCGCCGGCACGGTCTCCGCCGCCGCCCTAATGCTGGGCGTCAGCCACGCCGCCACCGTCGGTCTGCATTTTCAGGTCAATTATTGCGGCGCCCCCGCTTACTCGGGCTATCCCGTGACTTTGCCCGCCTTTGGCATTGGTCCGGCTGGTTGGCAGAGTCTCACGCCGATGACGACCGGTTACGGCAGTTGCACCCCCGCCAACTATTATAACTTGAGTCAGATCATTGATACCACCACCGCCGGGAATGGCTTGAACCCCCTGCCGAACGGGTCTCTCAATGTGAGTTGGGGTGCCAACAGCGCCAATTACAGCGGCTTTGCCGCCTATGCCGGCAAAGCTCCGGGCTATCTCTTCGGCGGACCGCTCAACGCGGATGCGACGGGCGAAATGCAAGTTTATGCCGGGTTTCTTCGCGACGGGGTGAATTTCGGCCCCCAGGATGCCATGGGCACCGGTGGCGCCGATAACAATCAGCCGGGCTACGTGGTGGATATCACCGGCCTGAGCAGTGTTTTCACGAACACCCCTTATGTCGTGCAGTTGATCGCCGCGAGCGATTCCATGCAGACCCTGACCAATGCCTTCATCATTGATGCCGCGGCCGGCACGACCAATTATTCGGTCACCTACCAAAACGCGCTGTTTCCCGCGGGCAACAACGGCGGCGCCCCCTGGTTCCGCGGGCAGGGGGGTGGTTTAAGCACCGTCAGCGGGGCCTTGACCACGGATCATTTGAAGATCATCGGCAACCGCGCCCAGCATGGCACGGATGCCACCCCTAATGGTTACGACAACGCCAGCACGATCAGCGGTTTTATCATCACGGACAAGCCGGTCGTTTCCATGTCCCCCCAACCGGTTCTGGCCGGTCCGGGCGACAACATCACTCTCCGGGCCCTGGTTGCCGCCGTGCCCCCGGTCTCCTATCAATGGCGCGTGGGCGGGGTGCCCATCGCGGGCGCCACGAACCTGAGCTACAACATTCCCAGTGCCACGGTCTCCGGAAACTATGACCTGGTGGCGGTGAATGCCTATGGCTCGGCGACCAGCAAAGTGGCCGCCGTGACCGTGGACACCCTGAGCATCGCTTCTTCGAAGGATTTCGCGGTGGACACCAATCCTTCGGTCCCGCCCAACGCTGTTGAGCTGTTGGGGGCTAAAATTGTGGCCTCCAGCCTGGATGCCAATGGCACCAACCGCCTCGGGGTGGCCAGTTTCACTGCGGCCGATCCCGATCAGATCGTGGTTTCGGGCGCCTCCACCAACTTCGATAGTGCCGAGGGCACGATTAGTTTCTGGGTGCGCACTTCCGCCAGCAATCTCACGGGCAATCAGGAAGCCACCTTGTTTGATCGCCGGACCGGCGACGGTGGCCTCGCCATTCAAGTGAATGCCATCGGCCAGGTCCACGTGAAAACCCAGCCCAGTTCCATCGACTTCCTGTCGAACGCGACCATCTCCGACAACAATTGGCACCTTGTCACGGTGGCTTTTGACAATGATCCCAACAATGATCAGGCTGGTTTGGTGGCCCTGTATATCGATGGCAATGCGGATTCCGGATCCTATCCCGCCAACGCGAAGGCGTGGAACTGGCCCGTCGGTCAACCCATCGAGTTGGGCCGCTCCCATGATACCTCCATCCAACCGCTGGATGGTCAGCTGGATGATATCCGCTTCTACACCCGCATCCTCAACGACGCCGAGAACCTCTCGCTGACCAAAGGTGCCGTAGTGGATGCGAGCACCTTGGTGCTCCGTCTCGACTTCGGCTCTGCGCCCGTGGCCGGCTTGACCCTTAATTGGCAGATCAGCACCGATCTGCTGCAATCCGCCCCGTCCATCAACGGCCCTTTCACCCCGGTGCCGAACGCCCTTCCGCCCTACCGGGTTCTGCCGGCTGGCCAGCAGCAATACTTCCGGTTTACGCATACGACCGCGACGATCCTTGCAAATCCTTACGACATGTAAGTTGCCCGGAATTGCCTGACCGCGGCGGAGTGCGGGAGGCCATCGGCCCATGACTTGGGGCGCGTTCCATCAGGGGACGCGCCCTTTTTTCGGAATTATCGCCCTCATGAGTTCCCTCAATCTTCCCCCCCGGCTGACGGCTGCTCGGGAAATGCTGGCAGCCAATGATTTTGCCGGCGCCCTCCTGCTTTATGAAAAACTGACGCGGGAATTCCCCGCCGCCGGTGCCGTATGGTTTGAATATGGTGCCGCCGCGGCCGGCCTGCGCCAGTTCGAACTGGTGGATCGGGCCTGGGAACAGGCCATGAGCCTGGAATCACGTAACACCGAGTTGATCACCATGATCGGGCATCGCTATCAGGCGCTGCGGCAACCGGTCAAGGCCCGGGCCTGTTTTGGGCGGGCGGCCCTGGCGGATCCCCGGGCCATCAATCCCCGGGTGAGCCTCGCGGTGGTGCTGGAGCGCAATCACCTCCTGGCCGAGGCCCGCGCGGCCGTGGCGGAGTGCCTGGCCATTGATCCCCGGGAGGAACAGGCCCTTTATTTGCTCGCGGTCCTCGACCGCCGGGAGGGGGCCCTGGAATCGGCGGAGCGTCAACTCCGGGATTTGCTTGCCGCCGACCCTGCCCATCCCTTCGTTCGTTACTCCTGCCGCTATGAACTGGCCCAGTTGCTGGACCAGACCGGCCGGTTTGAAGAGGCCATGGTGCTCTTGGCGGAAGCCAAGCAACTGGTGCGCGATTTGACCGACACGGACTTTCTGCTCCGGGGGTATGATCACGGTGCGGAATCCGCGCGCCAGTTCACCCGGTCGCTGCCCCGGGACATCCTGCGGACTTGGGACCGGTTTTTCCCGGCCCGAAAGCGTCGGCCCATCCCGCCGCTGGTCTTTTTGGGCGGTCATCCCCGCAGCGGTACCACCCTCCTGGAACGGGTGCTGGATGCCCACCCGCAGGTGGCGGCCCTGGATGAACCAACCGCCTTTGTGGACATCCTGCAACCGGCCTTCTACCAATCCCCCAAGCTTTCCAGCGAGCGCGTCAATCAACTGCGCGCCGGCTATATCGCGGCGCTCCTCCACGAGGCCGGTCCGGCTGCGGCGGGCCGCCTGCTGGTGGACAAGAACCCGTCCCCCACCGCCCGGTTGCCCATCTGGCTGCGTTTGTTCCCGGAGTTGCGGGTGCTCATCGCCTTGCGCGATCCCCGGGATGTGGCCCTCAGTTGCTACTTCCAGAACATTCCGCTCAACACGGACAATGTGAACTTCCTCAGTCTGGAACGCGTGGCCAAACACTATGCCGACCTCATGGACATCTGGCTGGCCGTCCGCGAGTGGGAGGGCTTTCAGTGGCTGGAGACGCGCTATGAAGACCTGGTGGCGGATTTGCCCCGGGAAGGCCGGCGGGTGACGGAGTTCCTGGGGTTGACCTGGCAGGCCGAACAGGCCCGGTTCCATGAGTCGAGCGTCCGCAAACAGAACTATTCCCCCACTTATCAGGATGTCACCCGTCCCGTATATTCCCGGTCCGTGGCCCGTTGGCACGCTTATGAGCGGCATCTGGCGCCGATTTTGCCGGTTTTGGAACCGTATTGCCGCGTGTTCGGTTACTCCTGAGCGGTGCGCATCGGGACTTGCCATCGCGGCCACTTGAATCTATGTTGCCGACCTCAATGGAAAAAGTTGTCATCATCGGCTCGGGTTGTGCAGGTTTGACCGCCGCCCTTTATACCGCCCGCGCGAATCTGCAACCGCTGGTGCTCACCGGTTTGCAGCCGGGCGGTCTCCTGACCACCACCAGCATCGTGGAAAACTATCCCGGTTTTCCCGAGGGCATCGATGGCTACGAATTGATGATGCGCCTGCAAAAACAGGCCGAGCGGTTTGGTGCCCGCGTTCAATTTGGTACGGTGGACTCCGTGGCCCTCGGGGGCCAACCGCTTGTCCTCACCGTGGATGGGGAACGGTTGGAGACCGAGACGTTGATCATCGCGAGCGGCGCCGGTCACCGTCACCTGGGCCTTCCGAGCGAAGCGCTTTTGGAGAAGAAAGGCGTCACCTATTGCGCGACCTGCGACGGCGCGCTGCCCATGTTCCGCAACCAGCCGCTGGTCGTGGTGGGCGGCGGGGATTCCGCTTGTGAGGAAGCCACCTATCTGACGCGCTTTGCCTCCGTGGTCTATCTCATCCATCGCCGGGATTCCCTCCGGGCCTCCCGCATCATGGCCGAGCGCACTTTGGCCAACCCGAAGATCAAGCCCATTTGGAACTCCGCCGTCACCGAGGTGCTGGATCCCGCCTTGGACAAGGTCACCGGCGTGAAGGTGAAAAACCTCCTCACCAATGAGGAATCCGTCCTGGATTGCGCCGGCCTGTTTGTCGCCATCGGTCACGTACCGAATACCGCCATTTTCAAAGGCGTGATCAACATGGACGAAAACGGCTACATCATTCCCGTGCGCGGCACGGAAACCAACATTTCCGGCGTCTTTGTGGCCGGGGATTGCTCGGACCACGTCTACCGGCAGGCCATCACCGCCGCCGGCCAGGGATGTGCGGCGGCCATTGACGCCGAACGGTACCTGGCAGCGCGCCTGGAATAGCCGGACTCCCCCATGGAATCCTCCATTTCCGCCCCTGATCTGGCCCGCCGCCTGCTCGAACCCGCGCCCCCGCTGCTGCTGGATGTCCGGCAGCCCGAGGAGCACGAATTCGTCGCCCTCCCGGATTCGCGGTTGCTGCCGCTCAACGAACTCCCCGACCGCGCTACGGCCGAACTCGCGGAGTGGAAGGATGCGCAGATTGTCGTTTATTGCCACCATGGCATGCGCAGCCAGCGCGCCATCGCGATTTTACGGACCCTTGGATTTACCCGCCTCTGCAACCTCACTGGGGGCATCGATGCCTGGTCCGTCGAAGTGGACCCCTCCCGGCGACGTTACTGATCCGGCCGGGCCACCCCGCTGATCTGCCTGGTCGCCCCTGAAATCAACCTGAACACTCTCTCCCCCCTATGGAAGATCTTTCGAAGGAAATCGTTGAACTGAAGGAGTTCATCGCGGAGTTGAAAGCCGACCGCGCCGCCGCCAAGGACAAGGAAAAGCGCGAGGCCTGGACCAAATACACCTCCATGTCGATCGTGGTGATCGCCGTCCTCGCGGCCATCGCCACCCAACGCGGCGGCAAATACTCCAGCACCACGTTGGTGGAACTCAATAAATCCACCTTCAATCAGGCGAAAGCCTCGGACAAATGGAGCCAATTCCAGGCCAATTCCATCAAGCAAAACCTTTACGAAACCATGCACGATGTGGTGGTCAAGGAAGGCAACGGCACCCCCGCTCAAGTCGCCGAGCGCGAGGAAAAATTCAAGGCCAAGATCAAGAAATACACCGATACCAAGGAAGACACCCGCAAGGAAGCCACTGCCTTGGAAGCCCTGCGCGATGAGGCCCGGGAAACCGCCGACCAATCGAGCCGGCGCGGTGGCGGCATGGGCCTGGCGGTTTCCATCTTCCAGATCTCCATCGCGATGGGCTCGATCTGCCTGGTCACCAAAAAGAAATGGCTCTGGTATTTGTCCATGGGCCTGGCCGGCCTGGCCACCTTCAAAATGATCCAGGTGGCCATGGACTGGCCCGCCTGGCTCTTCTGACCGACCGTTGGAAGGTCGTTCCTCCCCGGCTCGGAGTTCCGCATTCATGCGGTCAGGTTTCCCTCTCAAATCCATCCATCCTCCCGCCCCCCCAACCCTCACCCAACCTGTCTGGCCAACACCTCCAACGCTGGCTTCCAATCCGCCGCCGGATCCTGCTGATACGCCTTCAACACGGGAAGGCCGGCGGCCCACCACTGGCCTAGCGGCGCTTGCAGGGCCGCTGCCGCGTCCCCCGGCGCAGGCAAACGGTGTTCCAGCGCCAACGCAACCCCCAGCACGTGCACTGCCGCCAGCAATGGCGTGCGTGCCTCGTCGCCGAAGCCGCTTTCGCCGAGAACGCGCGCAAGTTTGAGTTGTCGCGCTGCGCGCTCGCGCTGCGCTTTCAACTGCTCCAATTCCGTCGCAGTGAGCGGGGCGACCGCCACGACCGGTTCGGCAGGGAACAGCGGCCGGGTAGCCCGGGTGGTTCGGTGGATCAACCCGGCGGCGATCAGGCGCTGGATCGCCTCATCCGTGGCGCGGTCGATGACTTCCAGTTGCACCGGGGCGAGGGGATCGCTTTTGCCTGGGCCGCAGGTTTCGGTATGAAGAGTTTTTAGGGTCTCGCGCCACTGCTGCGCGTCGCGCTCCACGATCACGAACAGAACGGAATGAGGCTGCCCTTCGGGGTAGCGTTCCTCGCAGCGCACCAGCGCGGCATTCATGCGTTCCGCCGCCTGCACCGCAAAGGCTTCGGCTGGATCAGACGGAAGTAGGCGCTTTTTGCCGGGATCGGGGGCGGCCGCCGTACCGGCCGCTGGTGGGGTGGGGGTTATGAGCTGATTAAGCCGTTCGACAAACGCCTGCCGCCCGCTGCGGATTTTGATCTCCTTCACCTTCCCCGCCAGGTCCAGCACGCTCTGCGCCATGCTTTGTTTCAAGGCCAGGGTTTCGAGCATGCGGTGTTCGAGGCAGTTTTCGGAGATGAGATTGAAGACCGTCACCGGTTTGGTCTGGTTTTTGCGCCAGGCGCGGGCGATCCGCTGCTCCAACTTGGCGGGATTCCAGGGCAGATCACAATTGATGACCACGCTCGCATTTTGCAGATTGAGGCCGGTGGCGCCGCAGTCCGTGCTGAGGAAGACCCGGCAGGCCGGATCGTTCTTGAAGGCATTGATCTCGGCGCGCCGCCGCAGTTGCGGCATGCTGCCCGTGTGCCAGCCGTAGCCCAGCCCCAGCTTCTGGCAGAGTTCGCGCACCAGCACGAGCATGCGTTCCCACTCGGAAAAGATGATCACCTTGGCGTCGTTGGCAGCGCATTCCTCCAGCAGCTTTTCCAGTTCCGCCAGTTTCGGGCAGGTCCGGTCGTCGGGATCCAGAATGAAATTGGTATCGCAAATCATCCGCATCATGGCGAGTTCCCGCTGGAGTTTTTCCTGCTCCTGTTTGGTGAGCGGACGGCGCCGGGCGGCGTTGGCCAGCCGGCTGACCTGGGCTTCGTGCTCGGCATACTCCCGCTTTTGGGGCGGACTGAGCGGGACGAACAGATTGTGGTCCGTGCGCTCCGGTAGTTCGGTTTCCACGTCCGCCTTGCGACGGCGGAGCAGGAAAGGACGAATGCGTTCGTGCAGCACATCCAGGTTGCGGCAACCCACCGGGCGACCCCGCTCGTCCAATTCGTAAAAGTCCCGGTTGAACCGGAACAGCGGTCCCAGCACCGCCGGGTTGAGGAAGTCCATCAGTGAATGCAATTCGTCGATCCGGTTCTCAATGGGGGTTCCCGTGAGGACAAAGGCATACCGGCTGCGCAGCCGTTTGACGGCCTGGGCGGTTTTGGTGCTCCAGTTCTTGATGCGCTGGGCCTCGTCCAGCACCACAATGTCCGGCGCCAGCCGCGCATTGACATCGAGGGCGTCGCCCACCATTTGCTCGTAATTGACAATCGTGAAGAAGGGCGTGGCCGGAGTTTGTTGGTAGGCTTTGAGACGTTTGGCTTTGGGCCCGAAAACCAGTTGGTAATTCAACGTGGTAAACCGCCGGATCTGTTCCTCCCATTCCGTCTTGAGCGAGGCCGGGGTGACGATCAACGCCCGGCGCGCCTGCCCCAGTCGGTGCAGTAGGGCGCAGGCGCTGATGGCCTGGATGGTTTTGCCGAGCCCCATTTCATCCGCCAGCAGGGCCCGTTCCGTGAAGGCCAGGTGTAACATGCCCTCGCGTTGATAGGGGAACAGGGGAACGGTGGTTTCGTGCGGCGGCCATTCCCCCCTCTGCACCTTGAGTTCATATTCGTGCCGGAGTTGGCGACTCTCCGCCACCCGCCGCCGATTTTCCAGCCACGGGGCGATTTCCTGGGACAACCGGATCTGCGGGCACTCGGTGTCGCGCAGCCGTTCCAACGCGGCAAGCGCGGCCTCCGGCGAATCGGCCAGTAACTTCCCGTCGGGACCAAACCATTCCGCCAGCGCCCGGGGCAAGCGCTGGGAGCCGCGGGACAACTGCAAAGTATTGGCGGCGGAATCCACGGTGATTTCGATCCGGACCGAACCGCTGGCGGGTGCCGCCTTAAACAATTTCTTGTGCCGGGCCTGAAGATATATGCGTACGGCCTCGATGTGTTTGCAGAGCCCCAGGCCATTTGTGCGAAAGTCCACGCAATCGCAGGCCGCCGGACCGGTATGCAAATCGCGGATTTCAATTCGATAGGTGATGCCGCTGCCGGATTTGACCGTGAAATTGGAAAAGAGCGGGTGTTCCGGCGTGAGATTGCGAATTGCGAACGATTCCTCCCGGGCCCGTTGCCGGCGCTTATTGATTTCGTCCGCATCCGTGGTGCGCCAATCGTGAGCCGAGGGCAGTTTAATTTTGGTTTCCGCTTTGCTGGTCGTGCGCATGGGTTAAGGTTGGCCAAAATTTCCCGAGGGTCAATCCGAACCATGGGGGAGGCCCTTGTAATTGTAGCAGCCGAAGTAATGAGGCTCTGACATTGCCTTTCCGACTCTCTCCCCTTGTAGCAGCTGACTTGAGGAGTTGAGAACGCGGTTTCCGCAAATCCCGGGTCGGAGATCCGGAGTCCTGCTGGGGCCGGAAAGGCTCCCCGCTGGCACACGGCATTGCAAAAACCCAAAAATTGACCTTGCACCGCCCGCGATTCACGGCTACTTTTCGCGGCCCAAGTCGTGATGGGTTGGTAGCTCAGTTGGTAGAGCAGTGCCCTTTTAAGGCATTGGTCCAGGGTTCGAGTCCCTGCCAACCCACCACTTGATTCATCAAAAAAAACCCAATAAAATCAAGGGTTTTGTGCGTTTTCCCCTTCCTCCCAGCAATGCGAAGGAAAGGGAGCGAATACGGTCAAAAAGGGTGTTTAGTGGCAACCGCTGGCAACCGCTTTGGAGGCTAGTTGGTGAATTTCGGCCCCGTTTGAGGCCCGATTTGCCCCTTTTCATCTAAATTCCATCCGCGTTTGCGCTGAAACTCCCGCTTGCTGGTTTCCTTTGCGGTTGCCAGTGCCGTGGCAACCGGGTGTCTGGTGGTGTCAAGCAAGGGACGGTGGGGCGCGTCCTTTAATCTGACGGCCGCGGGTTGGCTGGGATCGGCGGTGTGGCTCCCCGGGTCCATCCCCCTGAACTCGGCGCCTTTCACACTTGGTCGTCCCCCATTCCGCCCCTCCATGGCTCCCGGTGGGGCGAAAATCAGGTTTCGGACGCCCAGCTGATCTTTGTCGCGATCTGGCTCGCGAGGATGTGGCCTCCGCCGACCATTAATTGGATCCCCCTCCGGAAACTATCGCCTGGCGGCTCGGTGGGAAACGACCCTCGGCCGCTCCGCTCGCTCCCGCCGGTTATCGCTTCGCGCTCCGCCCTCAATTCGCGCCCGCCGGCGGCCCCGTTCGCGCCGCGCCCAAATTCCGAAGCCCAACCGTCGGAACGCCTGACTTTGCCCCCGTCCAGCCGCTTTCCACGGCAAAACCCGCGCCGAACTCGCCCATGATCAGCGTTTCTAGGCCATCCCAGGCGGTTTCCGTGGGCGGGTTCGGAGTTTAGGAGAATTCCCTGCCGGAATCCTGTAGCAGACGCCTGGAGAATGTTGGCAAGCTCTTGCCCAAGTGGATGAGCACGTCCTGCATTTCTTGACCCCGGGCAGTGGCGATCTCGGCCACCTTGGTCAGCACCACGCCGGGATTCATCGAATAGAGCGTCAGCAAGTAATCCTGCGGGTGCACTGCTACAACCTTCCAGGGCTGGAGCGTGGCCTCGGGAAAATCTTTCAAATTGAAAGTGATAATCACCGATACACCGCCCTGGATCGCCGCGGCGAGCACATGACGATCTTTCTCGCTGTTCTTCAACACCGGAAGTATGTGCTCAAACCCCTCGATGATGGCTTCCGGAAACGCCGCTGTAACCTCCTCCCGCCAGTAATCCGCCAATTCCTCGGGGTATGGCCGCTTCAGTTTCGTGATTTGCGTGCGTTTGACCTCATCCAAAATCTTTGCCGACCAGCGGGGCAGATACAGGCGGGGCGCTTCTGCCAGCCGCAGATAAAGGTCGCACACGCCTGCATTGGCCAGCACGCAAGCATCCAGGATGATGGCGAAATCAGCCTGCATTGTCCCCGGTGTAATCGGCGTCGTAAAGACCGGCCGCTTCTACTTTCTTGAACAGTCCGCCCAGCCGGGCCCGCCGCTCAGTGTCACGCTTTTGGGAAAAATCCCGCAAATCCTTGAACGTCACCCGCCGATGCGAACCAACGCGGTGAAATGGAATCTTGCCGGTTTCGAGCAGCGTCACGAAGTGTTGCCGCGACATCCCCAGAAAATTGGCTGCCGCTTGGGTGGTAAAGGTCTCATCCTCTGGCAACAATACAACTGCCCGGCCATTGCGCATATCCTCCAGAACCTTCACGAGCATTTGAAAAATTGGCGTCGGCAGACGGATTTCCATGCCGTCCGCACTTTTGAGGCAGGGATGCTGGTCTCGCTGCGTCATCGCCAGCAATTGTGGCAGCAAGGCGCGCTCCTTCTCGGTCAGCAGTGAGGCATCAACGCGATTTTCCGTTAGTTTCATGGCTTAATTCTCGTCCAACCAGGAAATCTGTCAACGCTATAAACGCTACAGGCGCTATAAACGCAATTCCAAATTCTGTTCAAAATCCCCGTATTTGCTGCCAATCTCCGTCACCGGTTAGCACCGCCCGTGCCAAACCCCCGCCAAGGCCCGCCCAAAAACTTCAAAAAACCGGCCCTAAATCCCTCCCATAGGAATATCGCAATCCCCAACCCGTGCTTTAATCTACCTCGTGAGAGCTGGATCAAACATAACGTCCCCGCCTCCGCGCTCGGTGAGCCTGTCGAACCGTGCCCGAGTCGAACGCCCTCCGCCAACCACCTCGCGCACCTGCCGAGCATCCTTTCCGCCCGCCTGCCCTGCATCCTGTCCGGCGTAGCTTTTAGCGAAGACGGAAGCCTTGGCGACGCAGGGTCGCGCCGAATCCAACCTTCGCTAGCCCCCGAATTTTTGTCCGCCCCGGAACAATCGCCTGGCGGAACTGCTCTTTGACATCTTGACTTGAATTGATCCCCGCCGCCCTCGGATCCCGACCGGGGGCGGAGCAGGGGACCCCGCGCCGCTGAAGTCGCCTTTCCGGACACTTAGTCCAGTTTCCCGGTTCGGCGCTCCCTCTCCGTTACCTCTGTCGGCTCCTGTGAAGAGGTCCTCACCCCTCCGAGTCCAGGCTCCGGACACTTAATCCAGTTTCCCGGCAACCTTGCCGGTCGAAACTGGACCCGCCGTGATCGGCGGTCGGAAAAATCCTTGTTCTGCCCCTTTTGCGCTTTATGCGGTTAACCCCTCCCGGCCTTTCCGCCCGAGTCCAAGTTCCAGACGCTTAATCCAGTTTCCGTTACCGCCCGTCCACCCTTCTCCTGACCTCGCATCGGGTTTTTCCCGCCGGAAAACTCAATTCCGCCAAAATGTTGATTTACGTGGCTGGGTTTTTCACGAAAATGAACCCATGAGTAAAATCTTCCCGCAATGGCGACTCCTCAGCTTCGGGTTTCTCACTTTGGGTTGGCTGCTGACCGGCACCGTGGCGCCGGCGGCCGATGGCCCCGCTGCTCCGGCAGAAGGGGGAGACACTGAAACCGCCGATCACGCGCGATTGATCGCCGGCTGGGGGCCGGAGAGCCGGGCGCGGGGGGAGAAGCTCTATCACACCCTTTGCCTTCCGTGCCATGGTACACCCGGTCAACCGGGGAGTCTGCCCGCCTCGCGGGCGTTTTGGCGCGAGCCATTCAAGAATGGGAATGATCCCCTCAGCATTTATCGGACGATCGGCACCGGCCTGGGCCAGATGCCGGCCTGGCCCTGGCTGAGCGCCGAAATGCGCTATGATGTCATCCACTTCATTCGAGAGGAATTCGTGAAGCCACAGAATACCGCGAATTATTTTACGGTCACCCCGGCTTATCTGGCCGGATTGCCGAAAGCCGGCGCCGCGGTTGTTGCCCGGAAAAGCACGGAGTTGGTGGAGTTCGAAAAGGGTCCCAAGTACCTGCGGATGGATTTCGGGCCGGTGCTGAATTGGACCTACCAGGTGGAGCCGGGAAATATCGCCTACAAGGGCGTGGCAGTCCGGGTGGACGAGGGTTCGGGCGGCGTTTCCCAAGGCCATGCCTGGATGCTGTTTGATCACGACACCATGCGGATGGCTGCCGCCTGGGTGGGGGACCAATTTGTCGATTGGAAGGGGATTGCTTTTGATGCCTCCCACCAGACCCACACGAGCATCGTCGGGGATCGCTTCTTCACCAACCCGGTGGGGCCGGGCTGGGCTGATCCCGCCACCGGCGGTTTCGCTGACCCCAGGATTCAGGGGGTGGACCATCGGCCTTATGGCCCGTTGCCCAGGGAATGGAGCCACTTCCAAGGGACTTACGTCAGTGGCCGGCGCGTGGTGATCGCCTACACGGTCGGGGACACCCAGGTTTACGAATCGCCCGGAAGTGAAGGGGCGGGGAACAACCAGGCTTTCTCGCGGACGCTCAATGTCGGGCCGGCGGGACGGGATTTGTGCCTGCGCCTTGCGCCCACGAATGTGCCGGTGGCTTTGGTGGGGGAGAGTCGGGCCCGGTTGGAAGCCCAGGCGGGTTTCCACTGTCTCCGGATTCCGGCCGGGACGGCGCCGCTGCGCGTGAAAGTGCTGCTGGGCCACGCCGCCACGAATGCCGAACCGGCGCGGGTTTTGGCCTTGGCGGCGCTCTCCGATGATCCGGAGGATTTGACGCCGTTGCGGCAGGGCGGGAAGGCGGCTTGGAATCGTGACCTGGTCACGCACGGCACTCTCGGGGCCGCCGGCGCGGCTTATGAGGTGGATACCATTGCGTATCCCGAAGGAGAAGAAAATCCCTGGCATTCCTGGATGCGCCTGGGCGGGTTTGATTTCTTTGGCGATAGTCGGCGGGCCGCCGTTTGCACCTGGAACGGTGACGTGTGGCTCGTGAGCGGGGTGGACGGAGATCTGCGCGAGGTCCGGTGGCGGCGGATTGCCGCCGGGCTCTTCCAGCCGCTCGGTTTGAAGATTGTGGACGAAACCATCTACGTCACCTGCCGGGATCAAATCGTGCGGCTGCACGATCTGAACGGCGACGGTGAAACCGACTTTTATGAATGCTTCAACAATGACCAGCAGGTCACCGAGCATTTCCACGAATTCGCCATGGGCTTGCAGACGGATAAGGCAGGCAATTTCTACTACGCCAAGGGCGGGCGCCATGCCTTGCCGGCGGTGGTGCCGCAGCACGGCACGCTCATCAAGGTCAGCCGGGACGGCGCCAAATCGGAAATCGTGGCGCACGGATTCCGGGCGCCGAATGGCGTCTGTGTGAATGACGATGGCACCTTTTTCATCACCGATCAGGAAGGGCATTGGACCCCCAAGAACCGGATTGATCTGGTGCGGCCGGGTAAGTTTTATGGCTACATGTGGGCGTACGATCACCCCGCCAGCGGTGCCGATGATCAAATGGAGCCGCCCGTGGTTTGGATCACCAACGACATGGACCGGTCTCCGGCGGAAATCGTGCGTGTGACGGGGACGGGTTGGGGGCCGTTGCAGGGCCAGATCGTGAACATTTCTTACGGCATGGGCCGGATCTTTTTGGCCCCGATGGAGACCGTGCGCGGTCAACTCCAGGGCGGGGTAATCCAATTGCCTATCCCCGATTTTCCGACCGGAATTATGCGTGGCCGGTTTCATCCCGGCAATGGCCAGCTCTACGTGTGCGGGATGGTGGGCTGGGCGTCCAACCAGCATCAGGACGGCGGGTTCTACCGGGTGCGCTACACGGGCAAGCCCGCTTATCTGCCCGTGGGACTGCACGCCGGCCACGACTCATTTGCGGTAACCTTCACCGACGAATTAGCCGCGACGGCCGCCGAACTCCCGGCGAATTATTCCGTCCGGGCGTGGAATTTACATCGGACGGCCAACTATGGTTCGCCGCACGTCGGTGAACACGCCCTGACCGTAACGGCGGCCAAGCTGGAGGCAGATGGAAAGACCGTACGGTTGACCCTGCCCGGGCTGGCGCCGACGCAAGGGATGGAAATCAAGTGCTCGCTCAAGGGAAAGAACGGGGAAGCGTTTACGCGGACAATTCACAATACCATCCTGGCCTTGCCGGCGGAGTGAATGGGGTGTGGTGTGGGCGGGCAAGGAAAGCCCGCCGGCCCCCGCCAACTATCACCCGGGCACAATGACCCGCAGCTTCTGGCGTTCAATGGTAAAGCTGGCGGGAAGATGGCCGATAAGTTCGCCATCTACTTCCAGCGGGGCCTCGGTCGGGCTGGTCAGCGTGAGGCGTTCGGTCGCAAAAGTTTTGGCAGCGGAGGCCGGCAGGTCGGCTCCGAAGGCGAACATGCGGGCGCAGCGCAACAAGGTCAGCCAATTGGTGCGCGGGAAAACGCAGACTTCCATTTTGCCATTGCGGAGGTCGGCCCGGGGAAAAACCGGGTAGCGGCCGCCGTAATATCGTCCATTGCCGATCAGCACCAGTTCACCCGTGGCGGAATGCTTCGCCGCCGTGGCGGTGATGCGGGGGAGCGGTCCCCGCAGGGCCGCGAAGCCGGCCCAGATGTATGCCAGCGGCCCGACTTTTTTCTTCAATTCCCAATTGACCAATTCGATGGCGCGGGCGTCCAGGCCGGCCCCGGCCAGTTGCGCGAAGTAATGGCGGGCCGGGGCCCCTTGGCGGACGTATTCCACCTGCAATAAGTCGATCCGGGACTCGGTGCCGGAGCGGATCACTTCCCAGGCCCCGGGCAACCGGGAGGGGATGCGCAGTTCCTTCGCGAAGACGTTCACCGTGCCCAACGGCAGCACCCCGAGGCAGATTCGGTCAAAGCCGCCCGGTTCGTCGCCGATGCCATTGAGCACCTCATTAAGCGTGCCATCCCCACCCGCCGCCACCACCATTTGAAATCCTTCCCGGACGGCTTCCGCGGCCAGCGGACGGGCGCCGCCGGCGGCGGCGGTTTGCTTCAACGCGCATTCCGCCCCAATCGTATCGAGGTGCCGCCGGAAATAGCGGGCTTTGTCGCCCTTCGCCGTCGGGTTGAAAATCACACATGTTCGCACCGGCCCATTTTTGGATGACCGGCGGGGGTAGTCGAGGGAAAAGCGGGCGGGACAATCCACCCGGATTCCGACCCTGCGCCGCATGGGATTGGACTTTGGCGGTTGAACCCGCTAATTTACGGTCTGTGCATAACGTAAGATCGGTAAACCTGACGCGCGATTGCGAGGTCGTGCAAATCCCGAGCGGCGAATTGGTGACGATTCCCGCCGGGACATACGTGGACATTACCCAAAGTTTGGGTGGCAGCCACACCATCCGGGGTTACGGCGGGTTGTTTCGGGTCACCCCGGCGAATGCCGATGCGCTGGGCTTGCCGCCGGAAGCCGTGGTCGCACCGGTGTCGGCGGGAGTCGCCGAAGGACCGGTGGATGAAAAATTGGTTTGGGAAACGCTCAAGTCCTGTTTCGATCCGGAGATACCTGTCAACATTGTCGATTTGGGTTTGGTATATGATTTGCACCTGGAACCGTTGCCCAGCGGGAATACGCTGGTCTCGGTCAAAATGACCCTGACCGCTCCTGGTTGCGGCATGGGGGCGACGATTGCCGGCGATGCCCAGCAAAAAATTCTCTATCTCCCGGGTGTAGAGGAGGCGGTGGTGGAAATTGTCTGGGACCCGCCCTGGCACCAATCGATGATCACCGAGAATGGCCGGAAGATTTTGGGGTTGGAGTAATCCCGACCCACCGCCAAACCACACCATCGCCATGCAAGTCGAAGAGAGCATTTCCTGTCCTTACTGCGGTCAGGAGTTTGGCCTGGTGATCGATACCAGTGTCGGGCTGCAGCGGTTCACGACCGACTGCGAGGTCTGCTGCCGGCCGTTCGAGGTGGTGGTGGAGAGCGAACCAGGCGAAATTCTGAGCTTGGATGTGCTGGGAAATTGAACGAAGGTCTCCCGCGGAATTTTTTTATTATGCAAAATGCGATTTTGGTTTTGTGGGTTTACATCGTCCTCCTCGTCATTGGGGGGTTGATTGGCTTTCTGAAGGCGAAAAGCCAGGTTTCCTTGATCATGTCCTGCTCCTTTGCCGGGGCCCTGATACTCTGCGCTACGGGGATCATCAACCAGCGGGTCTTTGTGGCGACTATTCTGCTCGTCGCGCTGCTCGTGGTCTTCGCGATCCGCTTGGCCAAGACCAAAAAATTCATGCCCGCGGGAATGATGCTGGTGCTGACCCTGGTGGCTCTCGCCTTGATGAACGTCAAACTTTGACCCGTTCAAAGCTCGGTACGCCCTGGGCGAACGATTTTGCGCGCAGCCGCAGATCGTCCGCTGCTCGGCCGGTGACTTGACTTCGCATGCCTGCCCCCCGTTCACTCCCCATCTGGCAGATCCACGAGCCGATCCTCGGTGCCTTGCGCTCCGGGAACCGGCTGGTCTTGGTCGCCCCTACCGGCTCCGGTAAAACCACCCAGGTGCCGCAAATGGTCCTGGATGCGGGACTGACGGACCAGCGCATTGTCGTCCTGCAACCGCGCCGCGTCGCGGCCCGGACCGTGGCGGCGCGGGTGGCCTGGGAACGGCAGGTGCGCTTGGGGGCTGAGGTGGGTTACCAGATTCGCTTCGATGATCACACCAGCCTGGGCACTCGGATCTGTTTTGTCACCGAGGGAATCCTGCTCCGCTGGTTGCAGGATGATGCCCAACTGGCGGACGTCGGGGTCATTCTGTTCGATGAATTTCATGAGCGGAGCCTGTTGAGCGACGTGGCGCTCGCGCTGGTCAAGCACCTGCAGGAAAAACGGCGGCCGGAATTGAAGCTGGTCGTGATGTCCGCCACCTTGGACGCCGAACCCGTGGCCAAATATCTGGGGACCCCCGCCGGGGACACGGTGCTGCCTTGTCCCATCCTGATTTCCGAGGGGCAGAGTTATCCGGTGGAAGTGCGGTATCTGGACAGTCATGATGAACGGCCGGTCTCGGACCAGGCGGCCGATACAGTGGAACGCATCGTGAACTCCGGGGCGGAGGGGGACATCCTGGTGTTCATGCCCGGGGTGGGGGAGATTAATTCCACCCTGAACGCCTGCCGGGCGGCCCACACCTCCGAACGTCTCGCCATCATTCCCCTGCATGGGGAATTGCAACCGGAGGAACAGGACCGCGCCTTCGCGCCCAATGCCCTCCGCAAAGTGGTCATCGCCACCAACGTGGCCGAGACTTCCGTGACCATCGACGGCATCCGCCATGTGGTGGATGGCGGGCAGGCCCGCGTGGCGCGGTATGATTCTGAGCGAGGCATTGGCACGCTGTTTATCGAGGACATCAGCCGGGCCTCTGCGGATCAGCGGCGCGGCCGCGCCGGGCGCACCGCCCCGGGCGTGTGTTACCGGTTGTGGACGCAGAGCGGTCACCTCGACCGGCCGGAGCGGAACACGCCGGAAATCCAGCGCAGCGACCTGGCCGAGGTCGTCCTGCTCCTGCACTCCCTCCACATCAAGCACGCGGCGAAATTTGACTGGCTGGACAAGCCCGATGCGGTGGCCGTCGAGCGGGCCGAGAAACTCCTGGGCTTGTTGGGGGCTCTGGACGCGGCCGGTGAACTCACTCCCATCGGCCACCAAATGCGGCGCTTGCCCATGCACCCGCGGTATTCCCGGATGCTCGTGGAAGCGGCCGGACGCGGTTGCGTGCGTGCGGCGGCCTTGTGCGCGGCGCTGGTCAGCGGTCGCGATCTCCTCCAACGCCTTCGTCGCGAGGATGGTCACATCGCCGAGGCGCGGGAATTATTTGAAGCCAGCCAGGAATCTGATTTCTTCACGCTGATGCGGGCCTATCAGTACGCCCGGAATGGCGGGTTTAATGTGGAATCCTGCCGCCGGTATGGCATCCAGGCCCAGGCGGCTCGTCAGGTGGAGCAAACCTTTGGGCAGATCGTCCAGATTGCGGAACAGCAAAAACTGTTGCGCGCCGACGAAAAAGCCGATGACACCGCGCTGCTGCGTTGCTTGATGGCGGGCTTTATTGATCAGTTGTGCAAGCGACGGGACGCCGGAAGTCTGGAATGTGAACTAACGGAGGGCCGCACTGCGACGTTGGTCCGGGAGAGCGTGGTCCAGAATTCCCCGCTGTTCGTGGCGGCCTCGATCCGGGAGGTCCCTTCCCGTGGTTCTGGCAACCTTACCTTGCTGGGATTGGCAAGCGCCGTGAAACGCGAGTGGATCGAGGAAACCTTCCCGCAACTGGTCCGCACGCAGATCGAGCATTTGTTTGACCGCACCCACAAGCGGGTGGCGGCGGTGCGCTTGTTGCGCTTTGGCGATCTCGTGATTCACCATGAACACCAGCGCGATGTGGAGCCGGTCGCGGCGGGTCGCTGCCTGGCGGAGGCGTATCAAAAAGGCTGGTTCGAACTGCCGCTCGTCACGCACGAAGTAAAACAGTTCATGGCACGGGTGAATCTCGTGGCGGCCGTGCTGCCCGAACTTGATTTTCCTCCCTTCGATCCGCCCGCCATCACCGCCTGTCTCGCACGCGCTTTCCAGGGGTTGACGCTGGTGAAGGAAGCCCAGGCGACTCACGTGCGGGAGGATTTTTTCAAACACCTGGCCCCGGAGCAACGCGGCTGGCTGGATGAATTGGTGCCCTTGTCGATTCCCTGGCCCGACGGTCGGAAAATCAAGTTGCTCTACGCGGAGGAAGCCGCTTCGAAGGATGGCGAACCCAATTCCCCGGAAGCGCAGGTAAAACTCACGGAATGCTTTCCGCTGAAGGAGCACCCGCTGTTGTGCGAGGGGCGTTTGCCAGTGAAATTATGGCTCTGCACCCCGGATGGCAAACGCCTGGAAGCCACCCACAATTGGCCTGCTTTCAAGGCCAATACGTACCCGAAATTACGTTCGGGCCTGCAAAAAAAATACCCGGGCACCGGCTGGCTGTAACCCGGGTGGAGTCGGTCAGGAGTTGAGGGCTTTCAGGGCCTTTTGGGCGTTCGAAACGCGCATGATCATCAGGCCCTTTTTCGAGTTCGGGCTGGTGGCACTGTAGCAATATTCGATGTTGATCTTGGCGGCCGCGAGCTTGTCGGCGAGGTCCGCGAGCGAACCGGATTTGTTGTCACCTTCAAACATCAGCACATCATCTTCCACGACCAGGGTGCCATGCTCTTCAAACACCTCCAGGGCCTTGTCCGGATTGCTCACGACCATGCGGATGACGCTGTGGTCGACGGTATCGCTGGTGGTGATGGCGTAAATATTGATGCGGGCCTCGCTCAGGGCATGACAGACGCGGGCGAGCGTACCGGGGCGATTATCGAGAAAAATGGCGAGTTGTTTGGTGATTTCCATAGTCTGGGTGGGTTTTTGGCGTCGGTGATTGTTAGAGTGTTTCAGTTCGCATCGGCCCGCACATTGGACCCGGTTTCAATCTTCTGCATCGCCTCTTAAACGGCAACACCAAACTTGCTGTCCCCGCCAACGCAAAAGCGCGGAGAGCTTTTGGCTCTCCGCGCCGGACAAGGCTGGGGATTATTTCCGGAAGCTGGCTGAAACTAAAATCCTCCCGCCGGGGGAGTGGGCGCCGTGACGGCCGGTTTTTCCTCCGCCCATTCGTGGACGGGTTTGCTCGCCGGCTTGGCTTCCGCCGGGTGCGGCACCACCCGCCAAAAACGGCTGACGGTGGCCTTCCAATTGCGGAGGATTTCCCCGGCGCGCGGGGATTCGGTGCTTTCCAGGTGCGCGTAAATCAAGGCCTGCAGGCGTTTGATTTCCTCGGCGTCCGTCAGCCGATCAATGCCGATCATCGCGTTGTTATACCGGTTGGGGAAGACGTTTTCCGGGTCATAGACATACGCCCTACCACCGCTCATGCCGGCGCCGAAATTGCGTCCCGTGCTGCCCAGCACCACCACGACCCCGCCGGTCATGTATTCACAACCGTGGTCACCCAGACCCTCCACAACGGCCACGCCGCCGGAATTGCGGACGCAGAAGCGCTCCCCGGCCCGTCCGGCCGCAAATAACCGACCACCCGTGGCGCCGTACATCACGGTATTGCCCAGCAGGGTATTGTCCGACCACACAAACGTGCAGTCGGCGGGCGGACGGATGATAATTTCCCCACCATTCATACCTTTGCCCACATAATCATTGGCTTCACCGATCAGCCGCAGGCGGATGCCCTTGGCCAGGAACGTGCCAAAGCTCTGGCCCGCGCTGCCCTTGAAGGTGATGTCGATGGAACCTTCTTCCAGCCCCTTGTCGCCCACCGTGTAACCGATATGGCCGGAAATCCGCGTGCCGATATTGCGGCGCGTGTTGTCGATGTCGTACTGCAACTTCACCGCCCCCTTGCCGTTGAGCGCCGATTTGGCGTCCTGCATGATGCGGTCATCCAGGGAGCTGTCGCCGAAGCGTTCATTGCGCTCGCGTGTGTGAACGCGCGGCGCGGCCCCGGTGGGGTCCACCTGGGCCAGGAGGCGGGTGAGGTCGAGACTGCCAATCTTGCCCCGCGTTTCCTCCGGAAAATCATTGAGCGGACGGCGCTCGAGCAAATCGGTCCGGCCAACGATTTCGTTGAGCGATCGGAAGCCGAGTTGGGCCAGAATCTCGCGCACTTCCCCCGCCACGCCGTTGAAAAAGGCCACGACGTTTTCGGGTTTACCGCGGAATTTCAGCCGCAATTCCTCCTTTTGCGTCGCCACGCCCACGGGGCAGGTGTTCAGGTGACAGACGCGGAACATCGCGCAACCGGCTGCGATGAGCGCCGCAGTGCCGAAATTGTATTCCTCCGCGCCGAGCAAGGCGGCGATCACAATATCGCGACCGGTTTTCAAGCCCCCGTCGGTCCGCAGCACGACGCGCGAGCGCAGGTCGTTCAGCATGAGCGTCTGGTGCGCCTCGGACAGGCCGAATTCAAAAGGGCCGCCCGCGTGCTTGATCGAACTCAGCGGGGAGGCGCCGGTGCCGCCATCATGCCCGCTGATGAGCACCACATCGGCATAGGCTTTGGCCACTCCCGCTGCGATGGTGCCCACGCCTGATTCCGAAACGAGTTTCACGCACACTTTGGCGCGTGGATTGACCTGTTTGAGGTCGTAAATCAACTGCGATAAATCCTCGATGCTGTAAATATCGTGGTGCGGGGGCGGGGAGATTAGCGGCACGCCGGGGACGCTGTGGCGCAGTTTCGCAATCATGGGAGAAACCTTGTGGCCGGGCAACTGGCCGCCTTCTCCGGGCTTGGAGCCCTGGGCCATCTTGATTTCCAGTTCCGTGGCGCTGGCCAGGTATTCCGGCGTGACGCCGAAGCGTCCTGAGGCCACCTGCTTGATGGCGGAATTCGCGTTGTCACCGTTGGGACGGGGGGCGTAGCGGGCGGGGTCTTCGCCCCCTTCGCCGGAATTCGATTTGCCGCCAATGCTGTTCATGGCGATCGCCAGACATTCGTGCGCCTCGGGGGAGAGCGCGCCCAAACTCATACCGGCCGTCGTGAAGCGAACGCGGATTTTTTCAATCGACTCCACTTCCTCCAACGGGATGGCCGTGCCCGGCTTGAACGCGAGCAGATCGCGGGGGGCCACCGGCTCCCGTTGTTCCACCGTGTTCATGAACTTCTTGAATTCCTCCTCCTTGCCGCTCTTGATGAAACGGTGCAGGGTCATTACCACCTGCGGGTTGTAGGCGTGGTACTCGCCCCGGCCGCCTTTCGCGACCCGGTAATTGCCGCCCTCGTCCAGAAACGCGCCTTCCGCGCTGGCGTAGGCTTGCAGGTGGCGGCGGAGCGCGTCCGTCGCAATCTGCAGGAACGTCACCCCGCCAATCTGCGAAGTGGTGCCAAAAAAGCACCGGTCAATGACTTCCGGCGAAATGCCGATCGCTTCGAACATTTGGGCTCCGCGGTAGCTGCCGATGGTGGAGATGCCCATTTTCGACATGATTTTCAGCATGCCGCTTTCAATGGCCGACCGGAAATTGGCGATGGCCTTTTCCATGGTCACCTCGCCATATTCGCCGCTTTCCACCGCCTGCCGGACCGTGTCGATGGCGATGTACGGGTTGACGGCGGATGCGCCGTAGGCCACCAGGCAGGCGAAATGATGCACATCGCGCGTGGCGCCGGATTCGCAGACCAGCGAGGCCCGCAGTCGCTTGCCTTCGCGAATCAGGTGGTGGTGCACCGCGCCGACCGCCACCAGCATGGGGATCGGCACCTTGCCGGCGTCCGTGAAGCGGTCGCTCAGCACGATGATGGATTTGCCCGCGTCAATGGCTTGGGAAGCCAGCTTGCAAATCGAGTCCAGCGCCACCTCGAGGTCGGTGGGACCCGCCGACGCGCTGAAATGACAAAAGATTGTTTCGCTGCGGAACGCCGGATCCTGAATGTGTTGCAAGGCTCGGAGCTCGTAATCCAACAGGAACGGACTGTCGATGCGCACCAGCTTGGCGTGCTCGCCACTCTCCTCCAGCCAGGAGCGACGCGGTCCCAGGTAGGTGGACAGGGACATGACGATCTTCTCCCGGATGCTATCAATGGGCGGGTTCGTTACTTGGGCGAATAATTGCCGGAAATAATCCGAGAGCAGCCGTGGTCGCTTGGACAGCACCGCCAGCGGGGTGTCGTCCCCCATGGAACCCACCGGTTCTCCGCCGGTCATGGCCATCGGTTTGAGGATTTCCCGCAATTCCTCGTTATCCCAGCCGAACACGATTTGCTGCATCGTGAGGTCCAGAATGTTGACCGGATTATGATTGATGCCGAAGGGCTTGGCGTGTTCCGTGAGGAGGAAGATATTTTTGCGGCACCATTCCCCGTAGGGCTGCAAACCGGCGACCCGGGCCTTGACTTCGTCGTTGTCGAGCAACCGGCCTTCCAGCGTGTCCACCGCGATGATTTTGCCCGGTCCGAGCCGGCCTTTCTGGACGATTTCCTTTTCGTCCAATTGCACGATGCCTGCTTCACTGCCCATGACGATCAAGCCGTCGTCATAAAGCTTGAACCGGGCGGGTCGCAGGCCGTTGCGATCCAGCGTGGCGCCGACGTAGCGGCCATCGCTGAACACCACCGCTGCAGGGCCATCCCAGGGTTCATTCAGGCATGAATGAAAGCGGTAAAACCCCTTCAGTTCAGGCGAGATATCGGAGGCTTTTTCCCAAGCTTCCGGCGCCAGCATCAGGACGCTGTGGAGAATGTCCCGTCCGCTCAGTTCCAAAACTTCCAACGCGTTGTCCAGACAACCCGAATCCGAATTGTTTGGCTGGAGGATGGGCGGAATAAAAGCCACGCGTTCCTTCCACACCGACGAGACCAGCTCGCGTTCGCGCGCCCGGGTCCAGTTTTTGTTACTGCGCAGGGTGTTGATCTCGCCGTTATGCGCGAGCCGACGGAACGGATGGGCCAGACGCCAGTTGGGAAAGGTGTTGGTGGAGTAACGCTGGTGGAAAACCGCCAGGGCCGTGACAAAGGCGGGGTCGCGCAGGTCGGGATAAAAGCCCTCGAGCTGCGGCGCGTTGAACAAGCCTTTGTAAATGATCGTCCGGCAGGACATGGAGGCGGCGTAAAACTCTTCGATCTTTTCCTCCGCCGCGCGCTGTTCCGCCACCTTGCGCGCCAGGAACAGTCGCCGTTCAAATTCCGCGTCGCTCCAGCCCGTCGTCCGCCCTAGGAGAATCTGTTGCATCGCGGGCATGGTCGCGCGCGCTTTGTCGCCCAGGCACTGCGGATTCGTGGGCACGGTCCGCCAGCCGAAACTGTGGATGCCAAATTGGGCCACGGCCGCCTCGACCAATTGCTGGCTCCGGCGAAATTGTTCCGTGTTGCTCAGTGGCAGAAAAAAGAAGCCCACCGCCACATCCGCTTCATTCGCCAGCTGCCCGCCCAGTTTGACGACTTCGGCGCGGAAGAAGGCCGTGGGAATCTGCGTCAGGACCCCGGCGCCGTCTCCGGTCTTGGCGTCGGCATCCAGGGCGCCCCGGTGCGCCAGATTCCGCAACGCCTGCAGGGCGAATTCGAGAATTCGGTGCTCGCGCCGGCCATTCGTGTTGGCCACGAAACCGACGCCGCAGGCGTCATGTTCAAACTCCGGATTATATAGTGACTGGGGGATTTTAGTCAGCATGGGCTCAAACCGCGTTGGCCACGGGATCGTGGTCCAATCGGCATGGTTTTAGCACAACCTTCCGTTTGCGCAACGGCATTTTGCAGGAAACCCCTTGCGGGCAGGGATTCCGTTCGCCCGGAACGGGGCGCAGCTGGATTCCGGGCTTGCCTTTGGGGGGGGAAGTTGCGGAAACTTCGCCACCTGAATATGGGCAAAAAAGCATTGATTACTGGCATTACCGGGCAGGATGGATCGTATCTGGCCGAACTGCTGCTGGGTAAGGGCTATGACGTGCACGGGATCATCCGGCGCGCGAGCACCTTTAACACCGGGCGATTGGAGTCCATTTACGCCGATCCGCACGAGAGCAATCGCCGGCTTTTCCTGCATTACGGGGATTTGAGTGACGCCAGTTCTCTCGCGGGTTTGATGCGGAAAGTCCAGCCCGACGAGGTGTACAATCTCGCCGCGCAGAGCCATGTGCGGGTGAGTTTTGATGCGCCCGAATATACTACCGACATTACCGCCACCGGAACGGTTCGATTGCTGGAGGCCATCCGTGAATCCGGACTCCAGCCTCGTTTTTACCAGGCCTCCTCGAGCGAGATGTATGGCATGGTGCGCGAAGTGCCGCAGACCGAATTGACGCCGTTTTATCCGCGCAGCCCCTACGGCTGCGCCAAGGTGTACTCCTACTTCATCACGCTCAATTACCGCGAGTCGTACGGCCTGCATGCCAGCAACGGAATTTTGTTTAATCACGAATCCCCCCGCCGCGGGGAAACCTTTGTGACCCGCAAAATCACCCGTGCCGTGGCCCACATTAAGGCCGGGTTGCAGGACAAGCTGTTCCTCGGGAATCTTGAAGCCAAGCGCGACTGGGGTTTTGCGAAGGAATACGTTGAAGCCATGTGGCTCATGCTCCAGCAGGAGCAGGCGGATGATTACGTCATTGCCACGAACGAAACCCATTCCGTGCGGGAATTCGTGGAGTTGGCCTTCAGCCATGCCGGGCTGGATTGGCGTAAACACGTGGAGATCGATCCCCGTTATTTCCGGCCGGCGGAGGTGGATTTGTTGATCGGCGATTATCGCAAGGCGAAAAAGCAGCTGGGCTGGGAACCGCGCACGAAGTTCGCCGATTTGACCCGTTTGATGGTGGATGCGGATATCGAATTGCTGCGTCGCCATCGCCAGGGCGAAATTCGCGTGCAAGGCTAGCCGCGGGGGATTTGCTTCCGTTCGGAAGCCGCGGAAAAAATCCCGCCTGTGTGCGCCCAAACGCACATTTCGGAGGCCTGTGCGCCAGGGTAAGGTGTCCCTGTAGTGCTCGCAGCGCTTATGGATTCTTACCCTAGATCGCAGTCCGCTGCCCGGATTACCGGAGGCTCCGGTTCCCCGGCAACTGACGGTTATGATGAGGTGGTCTCCGCCATCCGTTCTCTGGCGGGAAATACCATCGCCGTCCCGCAGCTTTCCTCCTTGCTCGGGGTGAAGGCGACCACTTTGAATGCCCGGTTCCGGCGGGAACACATCCCAGTTTCGATCGTCGGGCGCACCAATTACATTCCCTGTCAGCTGGCCTTGAAACTCGCCGAGCGGCACAAATATGCCTTGTACGGTTGGCCGACGCTCCATGAGGCCAGTCGGGCCACCGGCGTGAAATCAGCCACGATCAAAGCCCGGTGTGAGAAGGGGAAATTGGAGGGGCATCCCGACTTGACCAAACGGCTGCGCCTCAATCCGCTGGCGGTGGAAAATCTTCAGATCCGCACCCGGTCAAATTGGTCGCCGCGCGGTGTCCGGCCCGCGGATTCCGCCCCGGTTGCAATTCCTGATTCCCTCGCGCTCCGTCTCCCTTCCGCTTCGCGGCCAGGCCCGTCCGCGCTTCCGGAATTTCCGCCCCGCTTTGTTCCGGCGCCGGCTTCGCCGCCCGCCCCGCGTTCCCCCTCCCGGCGGTTGGTGACTCAGGATTATGGCTTCGCCGGGACCGCCTCGATCGCTCCGCCCATAGTCATTCCCGAAGCTTCCCCTCGATGTTTGAATTATGATCCCGACTGGCCGCCCTGTGTGGCCGACTGCGCCGCCGGCAGCGCGATCACTTACGGGGCTTATGAGGGGAAAATTTTGCAAGTCCTGGACGATCCGTTCAGTCCGCGGATTCAGGTGCGCTTTCCCTCGCACGTCATGGAAGTCATGCGGGAAGTTTTGTTGACGGTGCGCCGGCGAGCACCCGGGGAACCGCTGCCGCGCGGCTAGCCGCGGGGCCGAACCGGTTCCTCGTTCGCCGCACCCGCTCGTCGGCGCCGTTCCTTCTGCCCGCCTGCCCCACTCAACTGGGGCCACTGGCGGTCGCGGCGCGCCGCCGCAATTCGGCCCCCAAAAAATCGCGCACGAGGGCGAATTCCTCTTGAATGCGCCGGATGAGATTGGCCGACCCCGCCAGGGAACCGGTGGCTGACACCCGCTCCATTTCGCGCAGGAGTTGGGTCAGCGCCGTCACCCCACACGTGGAACTGGCGCCGGAACTGGTGTGGGCCAGCTGATTTGCCTTGTCCGCTTGGCCCGCCGCAACCGCCGCGGCGAGTTCCTCCAATTGGGTCTGGGTTTGTTCCAGATAGAGGTCCACCAGGACCCGGAAATTATCCAGTTTTCCATCGGCAAAATCCAACAGCTTCGTCAAATCGACCGGTGGCTCGACGGGGGTTGGAGGAGTCGGGGGGGGCGGGACTGTCAGCGTGGCTGCCGGTGTCACCATCGGCGCTGACGCGGGAGTGAAATCGCTTTTGGTTTCGGAACTTTGGATGCGGGTGCCCCAGCGCTCCAAAATCATCCGGATATCCTGGGGCCGGACCGGCTTGGAAAGGTAATCGTCCATGCCTGCGGCCAGGCACTTGTCCCGGTCGCCCTGCATGGCATTCGCCGTCATGGCAATAACCACCGTCCGGGAGCGGAATCCCACGGCGCCGGCCGGGTTGTTCTGGCGCTCGCGAATTTGGCGGGTCGCTTCCAGCCCGTCCATCTCGGGCATCTGGACATCCATGAAAATTAAATCGTAAGCCTTGCGTTCCAATGCATGCAGGCATTCCAGCCCATTGCCCGCAATATCGACCTGATAACCCAACTGCTGCAATAGGCCGGCCGCGACCTTTTGATTGATGATGTTGTCATCGCACAGTAGCAGTCGCAAAGGTAGCCGGGCGGCGAGGGCCCGGTCCGGTTTGAGCGCTGCCGATTTGCGGGCGGGTTTCGCCTTCGCCCCCGACACGACTCGCGTCAGGACCTCGAGCAGCAGGGCGGGTTTGATGGGTTTGGTAAGGCAACTCGCAAAGGCCGTGCCGGCAAATTCCGGGGAGTCCGACCGCACCCCCATTGAAGTGAGCAGGATTAGCGGGAGCATGATCCCTTCGGGTAATTCCCGAATGGCTCGTGCCAGCATGACCCCGTCCATATCGGGCATTTGCATGTCCAGGATTGCCACGTCAAAAATCTCGCCCGCCTTCAGCCATTCCAAGGCTTGTGCCCCGCTGACGGCGGTGCGGGGAATCATTCCCCAATTGCTGGTTTGCAAGGCCAGGATGCGCCGGTTTGTCGGGTTGTCATCCACGATCAGCACCTGCAGGTCCGCCAGTTGCGGCTGGGACTGCTGCAAGGAAGGCGTTACGGCGGCGGCGGTGGGAAAAGTAACGGTGAAATGAAAGGTTGAGCCTTGCTGCGGTATGCTTTCTACCCACATTTTCCCGCCCATGGCTTCCACCAGCCGTTTGCTGATAGCCAGCCCGAGACCGGTGCCACCATACTGCCGGGTGGTGGAGGCGTCGGCCTGGCTGAAAGACTTGAACAGGCGGTCGAGTTGGGACTCCGGAATGCCGATGCCGGTATCCCGAACCGAAAAATGCAGCGGGCAGGGATAGCCTTCCGGCAGGGGGTGGGGGTGCGGGGTAACCGGTTTGACCGAGAGGACAACTTCCCCCCGGTTGGTGAATTTGATCGCATTGCTCACCAGGTTGACCAGCACCTGGCGTAGCCGGTTAACGTCGCCCTGCAAGTGCGCCGGCACATCATCCATTTGATAAGCCAGCTCGATTTTTTTATCGGCGGCCTTGGCGGCCAGCAGATCCAGCGCGTCCTCCAGGCAGAGCCGCAGGTCGAACGACAACATTTCCAAATCCAGCCGGCCGGACTCGATTTTGGAAAAATCAAGGATATCGTTGATGATCGTCAGCAGTGATTCACTGCTCGCGTAAATCGTTTCGGCAAACCCCCGTTGCTGCGGGTTGAGCGGTGTGTCCAGCAGCATCCCGGCCATGGCAATCACTCCGTTCATGGGGGTGCGAATTTCATGGCTCATGTTCGCCAGAAACTCCGCCTTGGCTCGTCCCGCCGCCTCCGCTGCCACGCGCGCCGCCTCCAACTCGCGATTGGTGCGCCGGAGCGTTTCCTGCAAATGCCGGTTGTGTAATGCCGCCCGGAGCCGGGCGCGCAATTCCCCCGGTTCGCAGGGTTGCGCCAGGAAATCGACCGCCCCCAGCTCAAATATCCGCAATTTTTCCGCGGTGGTGCCACCCGCGCCCAGCACGATTACGGGCACCGCCCGTTCCCTGGTGTCCGCCTGGAGTTCGCGCAAGGGTGTTAGCCCGGCGGAGCCGGCCAGGGCCAGTTCGAGCAGCACCAGGTCTGCGGGGGCGCTCCGCAGTGACGCCACCGCCGCCGCCACATCCGGCAACAAAATCAAGGTGATGTCATCTTGGCGCAGATCATCCTCCAGCACGGAGTGCAGTTGTTGATCCGCGGCGACCCACAAAACCCTGGAGCCTGGCAACTTCATATCTGGGCGATCCGGTAAATTACTTCCCGCCAACTACTTTCGAATTCCGACCATCCAGCTTATTCAACACGAAAGCAGGTGGTACGCAAACGGAATCTTGGGGTTTTTTGCGGGCCAAAGAAATATTGCATGACGGGAGTAATGGAGCGTAAGTTTGCCCCATGGTTCAATCTGTTGTGGAGCGGAGCGTGCCCGTCGAAGACGCCCCCCTCCGCGCCGAGTATATCAAAGCTTTCCGGGGCATGTTGCTGGCGCGGGTTCTGGACGACAAGTTCGCCAGCCTTTATCGGGGCGGGAAGATCCACGGCGGCGTGTACCTGGGGCGTGGCCAGGAGGCCTTGAGCGTTTCGGTCGGCCTGGCCTTGCGGCCGGGTGATGTTTTCGCGCCTTTGATCCGCGATGGTGCCGGCCGTTTGGCTTTTGGGGAAAGTATTCTGGATGCCGTTCGGACCTATTTGGGATCGGTCCTTGGCCCCATGCGCGCCCGGGACGGCAATGTCCACCGCGGTCGTCCCCTCACGGGACTCCTGCCCATGTTGAGCCACCTGGGGGCGATGGTCCCTGTCGTGAACGGAGTGCTGTTGGGGCACCGCTTCAAGGGCATTCGGGAGACCGTGGGAGCCACTTGCCTGGGGGAGGGCGGTACCTCCACTGGCGCTTTTCATGAAGCCCTGAACCAGGCCGCCGTCGAGCAGTTGCCGCTGGTGCTGGTGATTGCCAACAATCAATATGCCTACTCGACCCCGTCCTCGCGTCAGTTTGCCTGTCATTCCCTCGTGGACAAGGCCATCGGTTACGGGGTGCGTGGTCATTCCTTGGAAGGGAACGATTTGGAAGCCTGTCTGACGGTGGTCGGTGATGCCGTGGCGCGAGCCCGGCGGGGCGAAGGCCCCCAACTTGTGGTCGCCCGCCTCCTGCGCTTGTGCGGTCACGGGGAGCATGATGACGCCTCCTACATCGATCCAGCCCTCAAATCCGCCCCGTTTGCCCGCGATTGCCTCCGCCTTGCCGAGGAACGGGTTTTGGCTGCCGGTTGGATGTCGCCCCGCGAGGTGGAGCTCTGGCGGGCTGAGTGTGTCCAGAAGGTCGAGGAGGCAGTGGCCCAGGTGCAGCGGGAGCCGGGACCCGATCCTTATGCCGAGGATTGGTGTGCGCTGGCTTCCCGGCATCTGAGCGAGGGATATCACGGGGCATGAGCATTACCTATCTCGAAGCCATCCGGGCCGCGCAGGGGAAGGCGCTGGCCGATGACCCCCGCGTGTTCATCTACGGCCAGGATGTGGGCGCTTTTGGCGGTGCTTTCAAAGCCACCAAAAACCTCTCCCAGGAATTCCCCGGCCGGGTGCTGGATGCCCCGATCAGTGAGGATGCCATCGTCGGCGCCGCCATCGGCGCCGCCGTTGCGGGCATGCGCCCGATTGTGGAAATGCAGTTTGCCGATTTTTCGACCATCGGGTTCAACCAGATTGTCAATCATGCGGGTGCCTATCACTGGCGGACCAATGTCCCGTGTCCGATTACCATCCGGTTGCCGGGCGGCGGCACCTCCGGTGGCGGTCCCTTTCACAGCCAGAGTTTGGAAGCCATTTACGCCCACTTCCCGGGGGTGGTGGTGATGACCCCGGCGACGGTCGAGGATGCCTACAGTATGCTGCTCGATGCGGTGGCCATCGACGACCCCGTGATCTTCTTCGAACACAAGTTCCTTTACTACCACCTGAAGGCGGAAAAACTCCCCACCGAAGCCATGCCCACCGGCAAGGCCAGGATTGCCCGCCCCGGTCGGGACATGACGATCGTGGCGTATAGCGCGATGGTGCATGAAGCGCTCGCCGCGGCGGAGGAATTGGCCGCCGAGCGGGTGGAGATCGAAGTCGTGGACTTGCGGACTGTCAAGCCGCTCGATACGGATACCATCATGGCCTCCGTGGCCCGCACCGGCCGGCTCCTCTGTGTCGGGGAGGCTTGGCCTTATGGGGGGGTGACTGCCGAAGTGCTCGCGCGGGTGGCCACCGAGGGATTTGACCTGCTCGATGCGCCGCCCCAGCGGTTAAACGCCAAAGATACCCCGGTACCCTATCATCCGACCCTTTGGGCCGCCCACCGGCCCACCGCGCGAAGCATCGCCGTGGCCGCGCGCAACCTCTTGCGGCTCTGATTCTCCTATGCCCCAGATTCCCATTATCATGCCCCAGTTGGGCGAATCCATCGCCGAAGCCACCGTCGTGAAAATCCTGGTCACCCCGGGGGCCGACATCGACGCGGACCAGGACGTGCTGGAGGTGGAAACCAACAAGGCCACCATGGCCGTGGCCTCACCCTGTAACGGCCGCTTGCTCAGTCTGCGGGTGAGTCTGAATGAAAGTTATCCCGTCGGTGCGGTGCTTGGCTACCTTGAGGCCAGTGCCGGCGAAGCCGAGCGTTTGGGAATTGACGAGCATCCGCCCGAACCCGTCCGGGGCGAGCTCGAACCCGTTTGCAAATCCACGCCCGAAGGCTGGCAGCGCGGGGTGGAACCCACCGTTCGCGGCTTGCCCGTACCCGCCAACGCTTCCGGGGCCAGCTACATGTCTCCGCGGATGAAGGCGCGCATGGCGGAATTGGGACTGCACGCGGCCGACCTGGCCGGGATCGCGGGGAGCGGCGCCGCCGGCCGCCTGACGATCCAGGATTTCGAGCAGTTCCTCGCCAACCTGGAGAAAAACAAACTGACCCAGGCCTCCAGCATGCGCGTGGCCGTCGCGGATGCGATGCGGCGGAGTTGGACGCGTCCGCTCGCCACCGTGGCCATCCCGGTCTGCCTGGATCCCTTGCTGGCTCATCGCAAAGCCAGCCAGCCGAAACCCGGCCCGGCCCTTTATGCCTTGCGCGCTCTCGCCCTCGCCCTCGCTGAAAACAGCGCGCCCGCCGGCCGCCTCATCGGCAGCAAGATCGTCCATCCTTCCGCCATTGATCTTGGCTTCGCCGTGGAGGCGGACGATGGCGTGCTGGTCCCCGTGATTCGCAACGCGGACCGCCGCACCCTGGCGGAAATGGTCGGACGCTACAATGAGTTGGTGGATTTGGCCCGCCAGCGGCGCCTGCCGCCGGATGCCACTGGTGGCTCCATTGCCACCGTCACCAACTTTGGTACTTTCGGCCTCACCTGGGCCACTCCCATACCCTTGCCCGAACAAACCCTCGTGTTGGGCATGGGGGCCGGTCGCTTGGTTCCCAGTTGGGATGCCGCCCAAAAACAATTTCTCCCCGTGATGGAAGCAAACCTCACGCTGAGTTTTGATCACCGGGTGCTGGACGGCGGCGGGGCGGGGCGGCTGCTGGCCCGCATAGCCAACTTGCTGACGGAACCCGGCAAATTATAGCGTTTACAACGATTTCAGCGCGCCAATTACCGGCAATCGCGCGGCGCGCAACGCGGGCAGCAGGCTGCCGAAAATCCCGAGCAGCACCGAGAAAATCAGTCCCTTCACCGCCAGCCACGGGGTGATCCGGAACTGGAAGACCGTTTCACTGAAGCTGTCAAAGCTCATGGTGCCGATCGGATGATCCCGGATGAGGATGTAGATGCCCGCGGCGATCAGGCAGCCCAGCAACCCGCCGATCAGCGAAAGGAAGGCGCCTTCGATGAGAAAGCTGGTCAGGATGGCGCGGCGCCGGAAACCCAGCACCCGCAGGGTGCCGATCTCGCGGGTGCGGGCGCCCACACTGGCATACATGGTGTTCATCGCGGCAAAGACCGCGCCCACCGACATCATGATGGCCAGGGCCGAGGCCAGGAATTTGAACGGCATGGCCGTCTTGGTTTGCGCCGCGTAATACTCCACTTCGGGCAGTGCTCGCAAGGGCAGCCGCTTGTCCGCCTCCACCCGCGCCATCAGGGTTTTGGCCGCCTCGGGGTTTTCCGTGCGGACCAGCACGCTGGAATAATTTTCCCGGTCGAACAATGCGCGGCATTCGTCGGCGTCCAGCCAGACCTCCGAATCGAAGGCGCTGTTGCCCCCTTCCAGGACCCCCACGATCGTTAAGGTCTTGCCCGCGCTCGTAAATTTGTCCCCCAGGCCAAAATTGGCAAACCTTTTGGACAGGCGTTGACTCACCACCACCTCCCGTTTCCCCGGCGTAAACCAGCGCCCGGCGATGAGGGTCACTTGTGGCCGCAGCTCCGCGCCGGCCGGCGACACCCCTCGCAGGATCACATTCGCTTCGCCGCCATTCTCCCGCCGCGGCACGGTGACCAGCACGATCACGTCGGCCGAGACTAGGGGTTGGTCCCGGGCGGAACGGGCGATGCCCGGCAAATAGGGGATGATCTGGAATTGTTCGCGCGTCACCTGGCTGCTCGATTCCGCCGTCGAACCCTTGCGGACGATCAGGATGTTCCGGGGATCACCGGTGTTGGCACTGGTCTTTTCCAAACCCGCCGCCATCGCTTGCAGGGAAACGTAGACGGACACCACCAGCGCCACGCCGATTACCGTGGCCAGCGTGGCGCGCCAGCGGATTAACACGTTGCGGATATTATAATTGAGCGGAAGAGCCATGGCGCTGGGTTGGTTTTAATCCAGAGTTTTCAAGCCCTGCACCACCGTGGTGCGGGCCACCGCCACCGCCGGGGCGATGCTCGCGATCACGCCCAGGCACGCGGCAACCAAAGCCGCCAGGCCCATGATGCGCGGCGTCACTTCCAGGCTCACGAAAAAGCTGTTGGTCATTTTGGGGATGTCCGCGAAGGTGAACAGGGCATAGGCGGAACCGATGCCCACCAGCGCCCCCAGCATCGCCAGGCCGAAGCTTTCCGCCAGGATGAAGGCGGCCAATTCCCGGCGGCGGAAACCCAGTGCTTTCAGCACCGCCAGTTCCCGGAATCGTTCGCGGATCGCCATGCTCATCGTGCTGGCGGTCACCAGCAATAACGCGAATACCACCACCGAGCAGATCACGCTGACCAGGAATTTCACGTTGCCAAACATGGAGACAAAGCTCAGCTGAAACGCCCGCTCGGTCTCCGCCCGCACCTCCGCCGAGGTGTTCGCAAAGGTTTGGTTGATGGCTGAGATCACTTGCGGCATGTCCTCCGCCGTCCGCACTTTCACCCACCACGTGCCGACCTGCCCCAAATCGCCCGACGCTTCATCGAGATATTTGTGGTGGAAGAGCACGTTGCGATCGTCCATGGACCCGGCATAAATCCCCGCCACCTTCAATTCAATGGGATTGGGGTAAAAGGAGCTTTCCAGCGACATCAGTTGACCGATCTTCAGGCCATATTTGTCCGCCGTGATCTTGCCGACGATGCACGACCGCCGGTCCGCAATGAACGCCGCCAGTTGGTCTGCCGGCAATTTTGCCTCGCCAAAAATCGTCTGCATCAGGCTGGGCTCGATCGCGAATTGGGCGAAGGTCATCGAGTCCTCGTTTTTGAACTGGCCGCCGAACCAGGTGAAGGGCGAAACCGCCTCCACCCCGGCGATATGCTCGATCACCGTTCGCTGGCGCGCGGGCAGCAGGTTCGCAATCGAGATGCGGCTGCGCACCACCACGCGCAGGGCGGCTCCAAGATCTTCCGGCGGATTGGTCAGCTCCCGCAGGGTGACCAGGAGCGTGACGAGCAGAAAAAGGCTCATGGCCACGCTCAAAACTGAGAGTGTAAACCGGCGCTTGTTGCGCAGCGCGTTTTTCAGCACAAAACTACCGATGGTCATGCGTCATCCAATGGCCGGCAAGGGTAACCGGAGCAACTGGTTTTGCAACCGGATTCAACGCTCTGCCCGCAATCCCTCCGGGGGCCTTCCGGGGCGCGGTAATCGTCCCGCTCCCATCCCCCGTCCGCCGCTTCCCATCCCGTTTTGCCACCGATTTGACCCAACCAAGGTGATTTTTCCCGGTTCTGTGCTAATCTTCCGGGATGATTGTGAAAACAGTTCAGCGGGTCGGAGCCGGCCTGGTCCATCGCCTGAGCCGCCGGTTGACCCCCGGCGTCGGACTTGCTCTGCTACTGGCTGGTGCGCTGGGTTATGCGGCGGGAGTCCGCCAGGGAGGCGGTTGGCTCGCCTCTGCCGGGCCGCGTTCCTCCGGGGTTGATTACCTTCTGGCTCCCCGGACGTTTTCCGAAATCGAAAACACCCGGGCCTTGTTGGATGCGCAATGCCGGGCCTTCATCCTTTCCATCCGGACGCGGTACATCGCCCAGCACCCGGAGGATTCCGCCCAGGCCGTTCGTGAGCTGGAAGCCACCATCGCGCAACTCCAGCGCGGCCCCGAAATGCTCCCGTTACAGGAAGAACTCCTGTGGTTTTTGAAGAAAAATGGCCAATCGGAGCGCTGGCTGCAGCTTTATCTGGAGGTGCTTTACGAGGATCCCACGGACTCCCTGATCGGCCGGTTCGCGGAGGATGCCCGGAAGTTTGCCCGGGGCACGGCCCGGGAACCGGAGTTGCTTCAGGGCTTCCAGAATCTCTCCGCCATGCCCATCCGGTCCGAAGCTCGGGATCGGGTGCAGGCCGTGTTGCACCGCTGGGACGAGCCGGGCCGGAACCCGGGGAAAGCGGTTTTATGACGCCGGAAACCTCGCCGATGCCGGACCCGCCCCCGCGCTCTTCGCGGCGGTTCCGCCGGTTTGGCCTGGGGGCCCTGATCGTTTGCGCCGCGGTGTTTCTGCTGCGACTGCAATTCCTCGGCACGCTGGTGGTCGGTAACAGCATGTGGCCCACCTTTGCGCCCGGCGATTTTCTGCTTGTGGACAAGGCCGCCTATCGCCACGCGGATCCCCGGCGCGGCGATTTGGTCGTGGCGCGTGTCCGTGGCGAGTTGATCGTCAAACGGGTGGTGGCTCTTCCGGGCGAATGGGTCGAAGTGAAACTCGGGCGGCTGTACCTGGCCGGCACGGAATTCCCGGAGGACCATCCCATCCTGCCCGGGGAACTCAGCATTGGGCCGGGTCGCATGATGGAAGACCGCTTTGCCATCCTCGGCGACAACCGGAGCCTGCCGGCCTGGCTGTCGGTTTTCGCGGTCGTTTCCAAGGATCAGATCGTCGGCAAGGTCGTGCAGCGGGTTCACTGGCCCGGGTCGCCCCGCGCCGATGCGGTCGCCCTCATCGCCTGGTAAACTTGCCGGAGCGCCGGGATGTCCGCGGGCATCCCTGACTGGCTTAACTTACCACTCGCACCGTGCTGGTGCCGCCGGATTGCTTTTCCACGATGATCTGCGTGGCGATGCGCTCTTTCAACAAATCCACGTGGGAAATGACGCCCACCGTCTTGTTATCCTGCCGCAGCGTTTCCAGGGCCGAGATCGCCACGTCCAGGGTGTCGGAATCCAGCGTGCCGAAGCCTTCGTCGATGAACAGGGATTCGATGCGGACCTTGCGACCGGCAATATCCGAGAGTCCCAACGCGAGGGCGAGGCTGGCCAGAAAGCTTTCGCCCCCGGAGAGGCTGGCCATGGGCCGCACGGCGCCCGCCTGGTGGAGGTCGGCAATCTCCAGTTCCAGTTCGTCGCCCGGGCGGCGGCGCAGTTGATAGCGATCATTCAGCCGGCGCAGTTGGCGGTTGGCGTAGTGAATCAGGACGTCGAGCGAGACGCTTTGCGCGTAACGCCGGAACGTCCGCCCGTCATGGGATCCGATCAGTCCCCGCAATTGCGTCCAGACCACGAGGCGCTGGCGTTCGCTTTCCAATTCCTTCTGCTTCTCGGCGACCTTGCGGCGATTGGCCTCGTCCTGCTGCAGTTGGTTGCGCCACGTGGATAGGTCGCGGATGGTCTGGTCGTGGCGGCTCTGCAGGGCGGCTTGCCGGGACTTCAATTCCTCCACTGCGGCGGCTTCGGGCGCCGCTTTTTGCCGCCATTCGCTGATGGCGGTTTGCGCGGCTTTTAGCTCGGCGGCGGTTTGCTGCTGGCGTTCCTGCAAACCGGCTTCGCGGGCCTCGAGTCGCTGGGCCTCCGACCGCGTCAGGCGGGCGCTCTTGATGCTTTCCAGGCTGGCGAAGGTGGAACCGACCAGCGCTTCCGCCAGTCGGGCGGTGTGTTCCGCGTACACCCGCACTTCGCGTTCGGCATCGGCCTGGCGGTGCCCCAAGTTTGCCCGGGCGGTGGTGAGTCGGCCGCGGGTGGTATTCCACTCGTTTTCCGCCGCCGCCAGATTTGGCCAGCGGGGTGGGGGAGGCAACGGCTCAGTTTCGGTTGGCTCACCCGCTTCCGCTTCCGTGGCCGCTTCCAGGGCGGTTACCTTTTCCATCAAGGTGGTGAGGAGCGCCAGGTGCCGTTCCAATTCTGCTTGCGCCGCGACCTGATCCCGTTCCGCCTGGCTGGCCGCATTGGCTTGTCGGGTATATTCGGTTGCCCGTTGCTGAAGACTGGTTTTGAGCGCGTCTTCCGTGCCGGCGGGCGGGCGGGCGAGCGCGAATTCCGCCAGCTTTCCGGTCGCCGCCTGTTCCGCCTGCCGATGGTCGTTCAGGACTTGGAGGAACCGCTTCGCTGCCGCTTCCACCTCCCGCTGGAGTTGCGTCCGCTCGGTGACGGCAATATCGCATTGGCGGTGCTTCGCCTTGGCCTCGGTTACGCGGGCCTCTAGTGATTCGAAAGGGAACGTCAGCGTAACACCTTTGGTGTAAGGGTGTTCCAATGCGCCGCACAGCGGGCAGGCTTCCCCGGGGCGGAGATCTGCCCGCTGTTCTTCCAGGCTCGCCACCAGTCGTGTTTGCTTGAGGTGATCCTCCCGCAGTCGCCATTCGGCCTCCGCTGCCTGCCGCGCCGTGATGGCTTTTTGCACCTTGTCCCGGGCCCGGGCCAGCCGGGTCTCCAGTAGTTCCTGAGACTCGCTGAGACCGAGCTCAGGCGCAACCATCGGCCATCCCCCGCCGTCTTCCTCGCCCAACCCGGCCACCAAAGACCGGAGTTGTGTCCATTCCCGGGCCAAGTCCCGGTGGCTGCCTTTCAACCCCACCAGCAGGGCCACCAGGTCCGGCAATCCGGCTGGCAGGCTGGCGTCCGCCGCGTGTGCCTGTAACCAGGCCTCGGCCAACGCTTTGCGTTCCGTTGCCTGTTGAATCTTCGCGCTGGCCAATGCGCGGGCTTTTTGTGTGTTGGCGGTTTCCTCCGTCAATTTATGCAGGAAACCGGCCTGACCCAGCCGGGCGTTGTGCCGGGCGCCCAACTCCTCGCGTCGGGCTTGGTCCAAAAGTTGCCGGGCGCTGCTCACCACTGCGCTGGCGGCTTCCACTTTGGCGAGATCGTCCTGGAAGGGCAGGGTGAGGCGATGTTGGGCCAATCGTTGCAAATCCGGCGCGGCGGCCGCGCGCTCAACCGCCAGCATTTGTTGTTGGCTCACCGCCTTGCGTTCCTGCTCCAACGCCGCAGCCAGGTTGGCGGCTTGGTGGAGGCGTTCACTCGTCTCTTGCAAGTCCAGTTTGACCTGCGCGATCGCCGCTTCCGCCGGGGGAATCGCCGCGGCCAGTCGGGCGCGTTCTTCCTCCGGCAACAACGGGATGTTTTGCAGACTGGCCTCCCGGGTCCGCAACTCGTTCTCGCGCCGCCCGGCTTCCGTGTGCGCCAGGGTCCCGAGTTCGGAGTAAATCGCCGTGCCGGTAAGGCTTTCCAACAGCGCGGCGCGGTCATCCGGTCGCGCTTTCAAAAACTGCGCAAAATCCCCCTGCGCCAGCAGGGCCGACCGGAGAAAACGGCCGTAGTCGAGTCCGATCAATTCTTCAATCAGCCTCTCCGTTTCCTGGACGTTCTGGGCCAGGGTGTTGCCCTGGGCATCGTAAACATAGCGTTTCGCCCCCTGCACCTTCCCGCCCGCCTTCCCGTGGGCGCGCCGCAATTGCCATTCCGCCCGGTAGGTTCCAGACGGGATCCGGAACTCGACCTCCGCGGAACAATCTCCGCAATGGCGGCTCATCATGTCCTCTGGGCTCGGCGTGCTGCCGTACCGCGCTGCCCGGCCATACAGCGCCAGGGTGATGGCGTCCAGCAGGGTGGACTTGCCCGCGCCGGTGGGACCCGTGATCGCGAACAGTCCCGCGCCGGCCAGCGGCGCCGCCTGAAAATCCACCTCGTGCGCGCCGCGCAGCGAATTGAGGTTCGTGAGTTTGATCCGGAGGATTTTCATGCCTTCACCACCGGACGGTTTTTGGTGCGCCCGCTTTCCGCGGCGGTGCGCGCTTGCTCCGTGTGCAATTCCAGCAACTCCCGGAACACCATGGTCAACCCGGTGCGTTCGGGCTCCGTCAGCCCGGTTTCCTCTTCCAGTCGGTGCGCGAAAACCTTCGCCGGTTCCGCCAGCAGATCAGTGATGCCGGCCACATCGGCGGCATCGCTGACCGCCAGTCCCGCGGGGCCGGGGCCGTGTTTTCCCACTACCCGCACCACCTGGAATGTTCGATCCGCCGTGAGTTCCTGGACCCGGTCGAACACATTTTCGCCCGCCACCGGATCCTCGATCACCAGTTCCACCCAGGCCGGCAATTCCGTGACCACCGGGGCGAATGCCGCCAGGACGCCCTCCAACAAGTGCCGTTGTGTGATGATTTGAAAGAGGCGGCGAACCAGGGGCAATTCCAACGCCGTTTGCTGGACCAGCCGGCCCTCCGCGAAATCCAGAATCCGCACCGCTTTGATGTCGGTGGCTTCGCTGAAACTCAAGGGAATCGGCGACCCGGCATAGCGCACGATTTCTCGCCCCCCGGCCGCCTGCGGACAGTGCAGATGCCCCAGGGCCACATAATCGAAAACCGGGGAAAAGCACGCCGCTCCCACCGCGCCCAGCCCGCCCACATGGATTTCCCGCTCGCTCTCGGATGTCTTGGAGCCGACCACCGTCAAGTGCCCGGTGGCCAGCACCGGCACCCCGCGGTCTTTCCACGCTTGGGCCGCCGCCGCGACCTCGTCATACCGGCGTTGAATCCCCGCCACCAGCGAGTGTTGGATTTCCACCGCGCTTTGCCCCGACTGCCCCAGCCGCAGGTCGCGATCCCGCAAAAACGGCACCGCCGCCACCACCAATCTTGGCGCTGTCGCGTCCGGCAACACGATCAGTGCCTTGGTCGCCTCCGCCGGCATCGTGCCGATAACTTGCGCTCCCAACGCCCGCAATATCTGGCGGGGCGCTTCCAAATGCGCCGGAGAATCGTGATTCCCCGCCACGATCACCACCGCGCAACCACCGGGCCGCAACAGCGCCGAAAGAAAATCGTAATACTGCGCCACCGCACTCTGCGGCGGATTCGCGGAATCGAAGACATCCCCCGCAATCACCAGCGCGTCCACCTCCAGTTGCTTGATTTGGCGGAGAAGAAATTCCAGGAACCGCGTGTGCTCCACCTCACGCGAGTGTTCCCCCAGCATCTTCCCCAGGTGCCAGTCCGCGGTATGCAGCACTCGATAAGCTCCGGCGGGCTTGTTCTTAATGGCTGGTGGATGAGACGGCATTGGGCAGGGGCATAATGTGGCCGCTCAACCTGGGCCGGTTGGATCTGTTTTGGCATGGTTGTGGCCTGCCAGGCTGCGGGGCGCTGTAATTTCTTGAATTCATAATTTCTCCGCACCAAAAGTGCTGGAGAATTGACGGGGAAGGAATAGGGCAAAACCCGTCCGAGCCGCAATCCTGAATCCATCAAACACATTTCCTCTTTCGGGATGAAGCGTTGAAAACTAAGGCCGTAAAAATCGGACAATAAGCAGCCAGGAATTTCGCCGCAAAAATCGCTGAATGCGAATAAAGGAAGAGCTGGAAAAGACCTCGAACTTCCATTCAGATTTTGCGTATTTTGCGTATTTTGCGGCTAATCATTCCCCTTTATTTCCCTGGCAGATTCGTTCCGGTTCGACTCCGTTGCTGGTGATCCTTTGGCATTCCCCGAAGGAGTCAAAGCGTATTCCTGATTTGCAATTTTGGTACGCCAAAATACGCGAAAGACGCCTCAGGCAAGAGGCGCACAAAACTTCAAACTTTCTTTCAGATTTTGCGTATTTTGCGCCTTTTGCGGCTAATCATTCCCCCTTATTTCCCTGGCAAAATTATTCCGGATTCAACTCCGTTGCCGGTGATTCTTTGGCATTCCCCACAGGAGTCAGAGCGTATTTCCGGATTTCAAACTTTGGTGCTCCGAAATTCATCAATAGCCCATGTTCAAGGCGCGAAGAGCGTAGGTATCCCAGCACCTGGGCCACATGCTCATCCGCCAAAGTCTTGACCGCCTTCACCTCCACAATCAATCGGCCATCAATGAACAAATCCGCGTAATATTCTCCGATCAAAGTTCCGTCTTCTTCAAACACCTTGAGTGGGTGCGGTTGGTCCACCACCCAACCGTCTTTTCGGAGTCGATGCGCCAGGGCATTTTCATAAATTTTTTCCAAGTGCCCGTGCTTGTGATAGCAGTGGATCGCAAAAGCCGTCTCCCGCACGATAGCGGTCAATTCCATGATCTCTTTCATTCTCGGTTCCTTTCGCCTCCCTCAAGTTTTGCCCTGTTTCCCGGCTAAATCAACCTCCTCCTTGCGGCCGCCTTTTCGTTGCTGCGGAAGGAATCGGGCAAAATATGGAAAGCGGCCAACGAAACCTCGAATTTTCTTTCCGATTTGGCGTATGTGCGCGCTTCTTCGCGGCTAAACCTCCGTCATTCCATTTCCATTATTCGCGGTTGTTTCGCTGTTTCCGGCTTGCCACGGCCCCCCGGCTTGCGCATGGTCTACACCATGATCGCACCTATCGCGCGAGTATTGCTGATCTTCGCCGTGGTTGGCTCCGCCCTGGCCGCGCCTCCCAAGGAAATGGCCGATTCCCTCGCCACCATCCGGGCCGTCGGACCCGAAGGCCAGGGGAACGCCGCCGCCTCTGCCGCCTGGAAACGTCTCGCCGCCGGCGATGCCCCCACGCTGGTGCCCATTTTCGAAGCCATGGATGGGGCCAACGATCTCGCGCTGAATTGGTTGCGACCGGCCGTCGATACCATCGCCAGCCGCACCGTGAATTCCGGGGGCCGCCTCCCGGTACCCGAGTTGGGCGGCTTCCTGCTCGATTCCCGGCATGATCCCCGCGCCCGGCGGCTGGTTTACGAATTGCTCTCCCGGGTGGATGCCCCCACCGTGGACAAACTCCTCCCCGGCATGCTGAACGATCCCAGCCTCGAAATCCGCTATGACGCCATCCAAAAAGTCATCGATCAGGCCGGCCAATCTCTGGCCGCCAGTAACCAGGCCGGGGCCGCCCTGCTGTTTCAACAGGCCCTGAATTCCGCCCGCGACGTCGGCCAGATCGACCAGATTTCCACCAACCTCGCCAAGCTTGGTCAACCGGTGGATTCGTTGAAATTATTCGGTTTCCTGACGCAATGGAAGATCATCGGGCCGTTCGATAACACCGGCAAAAAAGGTTTTGAAACGGCCTTTGCCCCCGAACAAAAATTGGATCTGGCGGCCGAAGCGGACGGCAAGACGGGCAAGGTGAAGTGGCGGGATTACCCTGTCAAAGATCCGTTCGGCAAGCTGGACCTCAACGTGGCCTTTGGCAAACTCAAGGAAGTCACCGCCTACGCCACCACCGATTTCATTTCCGACCGCGCCCAGGCCGTCGAGATCCGCCTCGGCTGCGAAACTTCCTGGAAAGTCTGGCTCAACGGTAAACTGCTCTTCGGTCGCGATGAATATCATTTCGATTCCCGGATCGACCAATACACCATGCCCGCCCAACTCAAACCGGGTCGCAACACCATCCTCGTGAAAGTGTGCCAAAACGAGCAGACCGAGGACTGGACCGTCGAATGGAATTTTCAATTGCGCATCACGGATGCCCTCGGCACCCCGATTACTCCCGCCCCGGCGGAGACCACCACCCCTGTGACCAGCGAGCCCCTATGAACCCGCTATTCTCCTTTTCCTCCCGCATCCCGGCCTGGCTTCCTTGTCGCCCCACCCTTGCGGTCGTTGCGGGACTCCTTGTTTCCGGTGGCAGCGCCCTCTCCGCCGCGGACTGGTCCCAATTTCGCGGACCGTCCGGCAACGGCTTGTCTGCTGAAACCGGCGTCCCGGCCACGCTGGACACTGCGCGCGACCTCGCCTGGAAGTCCGACCTGCCCGGCCGCGGCCTGTCGAGCCCCATTGTGATCGGCGACCGCATCTTTGTCACCTGCTGCAGTGGTCCCAAGGAGCAGCGCCTGCACATTCTCTGCCTCAGTGCCGTGAACGGCGCCCGGCTTTGGGAACGCCAATTCTCCGCTACCGGCCGGACCGTCTGCCAGGAAAAGATGAGTGTGGCCGCCAACACCCCGGCCTGCGACGGCAAGCACCTCGTCGCCACCTTTTCCTCCAATGACATCTTCTGCCTCGACCTCGATGGCAATCTCCTCTGGTTCCGTGGTTTGGGCCACGATTACCCGAACGCCGCTGACAGCCTGGGCATGGCCTCCTCGCTCATTCTTTCCGGCGGCGTCGCCATCGCGCAGGTCCAGAGTCAAAGCGAGGGCTTTGTCGTGGGCCTCGATTTGGAGACCGGTGTCAATCGCTGGAAACTCGCCCGCCCCCATGAGTCCAACTGGACTTCGCCCACCTTGTTAAAAAGCGGGGAAGGGGAACTGGCCATCCTGCTTTCGGCCAAAGCCCTTGCCGCCCTCGAACCGGCCACCGGAAAAATCGTCTGGAACACCACGGACGTCGGGTCCTCCATCCCCTCCGCCACTGCCGGCGGCGGCGTCCTGTTTGTCCCTTCCAAGCGCGGCCTGACCGCTTTGCAACCCGGCGCCGCCGGTGAGGCACCGAAGCAACTATGGCAATCCGGCAAACTCCGTCCGGGAACCCCCAGCCCCGTGCTCCTCGGGGAGCGCATCTACACTCTTACCGACGCCGGTATCCTCAGTTGCGGCGACACCGCCACCGGCGACGTCCGCTGGCAGTTGCGCCTGAAAGGCCCCTTCAGCGCCACTCCCGTGGCCGCCGGCCACATGCTTTATTGCATCAATGAAGAGGGAGCGGTTCAGGTCGTGGACACCACCAAACCCGAAGGCGAAGTCGCCAGTGAAGTAAAGCTGGCCGAAGCCGTCCTCAGCACCCCCTCCATTTCCCAGGGCGCCATCTACTTCCGCAGCGACGCCCACCTCTGGCGCTTCGGCAAAGCCAGCCCCGCCGTAAAACCCTGAGCCGCTCAGTCATTTGGCTTCCCGCCTCCACGGTTCGGAGTTCCGCCTTCCCCGGCCTCCGTCCCGTCCGGCGACTTGTCTACCAAAGCCTTGGCGAAGTTGGAAGCTCTTATCGATGGGGGCCGGCGCATTCGCAAACACCCCCGCGTCGGATTTTTCCACCGTCCCTTAAGATCGGACCACCAAATCCAAGACCTTCGCCCCGCCTCCGTGGCTCGGGGTCCCTTCCTTCGCTTTGCCCCCGCAGGTAAGCGCGCTTGCAGGCGTTCGCGGGCCACTCTCTGGAACAACTTGCGAAAGCACCTGAATAGTTGGATATTGCTTCAACAATGATTCTGCCGCCCCAAAAGCTCTGGCGAATGCTGACTTTCGGCGCCCTGCTTCTGGCTGGTTGCCATGGCACATTCCACACCATCGAATCGAAAGATGGCAGAATGACCTTGACCGATCAACGGGGCGGCAAGGTCGTCGAATCCTGGGAGCTTAAACAGGTGTTGAGTGCGGAGGAAAAAATCCGGTTGCGCCGGGAGGGATGGGAATTTGAAGGGGTCGTTCATAATTTATCCGGTCCCGACACGTTTCTCATGAAACGGAAAATGAAACTTCCCACCCCGGCGACGACGGCCGCGCTGGGGCCGGTGTTTCATCCGCTGTTGATTACCACATTTGGCACCAATGCTTCGTCCGATGGCACGTGGCGGATTGGGACTTCGGAGACCGCTCTGAATTTGTCCCGCCTGGGCGGATTTGGCGCAGTCGACGGGCCACCCGTTTCCAGTTGGAGTAGCACGATCAGCCCGGGTGAATGGAAGGCGCAGGCTGGGTGGTTTGTCTTTATTGAGAGCCAATCCAATGTTTGGGCGTACGACGGCGATAGCCGGCTGGTGCTCAATGTCGAAACGATGAACGGAAATAGTGGTTCCAGCGGCGCGATTTACGAAAACGGCTACCCGTGCGCCGTGCCGGACGAAGTTTTATCCCGGCTGTCCGAACGGGCGAAGAAAAAAGTGACTACAATAAACTGAAGCATTATCCGGTCGCCGGGCCGGCAGCCCGAATTCCCCGCCCCGCCCAGCTGTGCGCTGCGCCGTCTGCCAGAAGTGTCTGTTACCCGAGAGGATGGAATGTCTTTCCCTCGGGCCATGCCTTTTTAATTGGCAATCCCCCCGCTATGCTCCATAACCTTTCCAGCAGAAATCACGATCGTCTGCGAACATCGGTGCTCAGTGAAGGCCCCCGTTAATTTTGGCCCACTTCCCGACCGGGTCCCATTGAGTGACGATCGCCCAAATCAGTGAAGACTTTGCCCAAAGAAAACGACATCAATAATCCTGTCTCCCAGCGGATCCTGCTCATCGATGACGACGCCGACCTCCTAAAAATGTTGGCGACATTCCTGACGCGCAAAGGCTTCGTGGTGGTTACCGCCCGCGACGGCAACCAGGGCCTGCAACTGGCGGTTACCCATCGGCCCGACTTGATCATTTGCGACCTGGAAATGCCTTCCTTGGATGGTTTTGGTGTGATTGCCCGGTTGCGCTCCGAAATCCGGTTTCGAGAGATTCCCCTGATTGTATTCAGCGGCAATACTTCCCGGGAACAGATTCGGCAAAGCATCAACCTGGGTGGGGATGATTTTCTTTACAAACCCGCCCCCTTGGTGGAAATCCTCGCCGCCATCCAGGCCCGCCTTGAGCGGGTTGCTCAAATCAACCACCTGCAGGCCCGGCGGGTTTCTCAAGTCTTGGATTTATTTGGCGGCTTGGTGAACGACCTCGGCGGCGAAAACCTGCCCGCCCGATGGCGGGCCACTGTCACTACTTTCCTTCGCCGCGAATCTCCCGCGCTAGCTGACCTGATCCTGCCCCAACTGGGCGAAGCGTACCTGCCGTTGAAGTCCCCGGCCCCGCTGCCTCCGGTCCAGGACCGCGGGTTTTTGTCCACTGGCAGCTCCCGCCAGGAATATGTCAAACTTTCCCAGGTGAAGGCTTTTCTGGCGGAGAGTGAATATTCCATCGCTCATTGGGGCGACGGCCAAAAAATGATGTTTCGCAAGTCATTGAAGGAATGGCTGCGGGAATTGCCGCCCAACGTCTTTGTTCGGATTCACCGTTCGGCCATTATCAATCTCCATTTTTTTCAGCATTGGGATCAAAACCACTCCGGCCGGCGGCAAGCCCATTTGCGGGGTTTCCCCGACCCTATTGAAATCAGCGTTCGCTCCCTGCCCAATTTGAAGCGGTCTTTGGTCAATTTTCAGCATGCTTGACCTTTCCGGGAATCGCCTGGCCGAGACCCTCCGGTTATGTGCCCATTTATCCCTCCCTCCTGTTCCGCATGCTCGGCGGCTCGGGGAACGGAGAACCCTTCCAGCTTTCCCATTGGCCGAAATTCCCGGTGCCTGATCAGGATTCTGAAGCCTGTATGTATTATGCCATTTTCCCTATAAAATGCCGCCTTCAACCCGTCCCGCCGTCCCGGTCCGTTCTATCTTAGACCCTGAGCGTACGCCTAATCAACGCTCACTGCAATCTTGCCGACGCTGGCTGCAAATCCCTGTCCTTTTTCCGGCTTTCGACGCACTCTCGGTGTAATAAATGCTGTGCATAAATCTGACGTCCGGTGTCGGAAAATTCGAAACACCAAGCTCTTAACCGATCTGGGGTCCCGTTCCCCGGCCAAGAAATTCCCATGACTACTTTCCTGGCAAATCCCTCCCCCCCCGCCAGCATCATGGTGGTGGACGACAACCCGGAGAATTTGCAATTGCTGTCCGGCCTGTTGCACCTGAACGGTTTTAGGGTTCGCGCCGCGAAATGCGGTTTGACGGCCCTTCATTCCATTGCCCGGGAACTTCCCGACCTGGTGCTGTTGGATACGCGCATGCCGGATATGGATGGTTATGCCGTTTGTCGCCACCTGAAGGAGGACGAACGCACCCGGGGGATCCCGGTCATCTTCATCAGTGGCCTGCATGAAATGGAGGACAAGATCAAGGCCTTCGACGCCGGCGGAGCGGATTACATCACCAAACCCTACCACATCTCCGAAGTCCTGGTCCGCGTCAACACCCAGTTGACCCAAATGCGCCTTCAGCGTTCGCTTATACAGCAAAACGAGCGTCTGGATGAAACCGTGCGGTACCGCACCGCTGAGTTGCTCATCGCCAATGATCGGTTACAGCTCCTTAGTCGTACCAAAAGTGACTTTTTGAGTCTCATCGCCCATGAGTTGCGCACCCCTCTCAACGGCCTTTTGGGGGCAACCGACTTGGTCTTCGGCGAACCGCCGGATCCTGCCTTCCTGACCGAGTTGCACCAAATCTATGAGTCTTCCCGGCAACGGCTGCTGGGTTTGTTGGATGATGCCATGCTCCTGGGGCAGATAGAATTGAATGGGCGGGGAGTGGTGGGCGATATTGCGGACCTCGATTCAGTCATGCGCCTTGTCCAGGCCTCCGCCATCGCCCTGGCCCCAACCGGTCAAAAACTCCCGCCCTTCCCCACCACCGGCTTGGGCCAGGTGGTGGGCGAACCGGTGTTGCTTCAAAAGGCCTTGCTTTGTTTGCTGGAGACCGGCTTGAAGTGCGTCCCCCCGGAAGCTGGCGGGGAAATCACCGTGACCTTCCATTCCGAGCCGGATCAGGTGGTTATCACCTTTACGACCCTCCAATTCGCCCTCTCCGAGTCCGATTTGGCCGGTTTGTTTGAAGTCTTGGCCGTCCGTAAAGCATTTCCCGGGGGCGACCTGGGACTGGCTCCCCCTCTGGCCAAACGCATTATCACTTTGCTGGGCGGCCGGGTGGAGGCAAAAAACCTGGCGCCAATTGGTCTTGCGCTCAGCGCCTGGCTGCCCCGCCCCGGCTGGTCCGCCAACCAAATTTGTCCCCCTGACAGATCACCGCCTCTAGCCCTTCCATGAGCCTACCGTCCGAACATTTAACTCCACTGCCCCGGGCGATTCCCACTGGCGGGCAGATGGTTCGCTATTACCCTTTGCTGGTAACCATGCGGGAGATCGGACGAATCATCAATCGCGAACCTAATTTGGAGCCAATGCTGCAGCAGGTGTGCGAATGCCTGGCCCAAAACCGCGGCTTTTTGGCGGTTTGGATCGGTCGGCCTGAAATCTCGTCCCAAAAAATCATCCCCTTGGCCGCCAGCGGAGAAACTCTGGAATCAGTAATTCAGATGGATATTCGCTGGGACGATTCCCCCCGCGGTCTGGGGCCATGTGGCGTCGCACTCCGCACCCGCCAACCCATCTTTTTTGACAATGTCCAAAATGAGCCCTGTTTTGCGCCTTGGCGGGCAGGCACTGTGGCCTTGGATTTCAACTCCATCGGTGCCTTTCCCCTCCTCTGTCAGGACCGGTTATTCGGGGTCTTGACGTTTAAGTCTAATCGTACCGGTAAGGACGGTTTGGATTTTGAAGAAATCGAACTCCTCAATGACCTGGCTCAGGATATCGGCCGCGCCTGGCACGGGATTGAGGATGATCGGGCTCTCCGCCAGGCGGAAAAAGCGAACCGGGAGGCCCGGGATTTTTATCTTACCCTCCTGCAATATGCCCCCGCCCTGATCTGGCGGGCCGGCCCGGATGGGCTTTGCGATTGGTATAATGAGACTTGGCTCCTATTTACCGGGCGCTCCTTGGAGCAGGAATCCGGTAATGGTTGGGCGGAAGGGGTTCATCCTGAGGACTTGCCGCCCTGTCTACAGCAATATCTGGCCGCCTTGCAGCGGCGCGAGGCGTTTAATCTCGAATACCGGCTGCGGCGCCACGATGGCCAATATCGCTGGATTACCGATTATGGCCGGCCTTTCCAATCGGCCGACGGGAAGTTCGGCGGTTATATTGGTTATTGTTATGATGTCCATGACTTGCGGGTAGCCTCCCGGGCGCTGGCGGAAGTGGAAAACCGCCAGCGCGTCCTTTTGGAGAACATTCCCGATCCGGTCTGGATGAAAGACCGGGAAGGCCGCTTGTTGCTGGCGAATCATGCGTTGAAAGAACTATTGGGAATTGATCCCCAAGACCGCTCCGGCCCTACCGTTGTTGATTCGCTCCCGCCTGACCTAGTGCGACAATTTGAAATTTCTGACCAGTGGGTCATCCAAAATGGCCAGCCTTTGGAATATGAGGAGCAAATCGCTCTGCCAGGCCGCAGCCCCCGTTGGTTTATCACCTTTAAGCGCCCGCTCTTCGACGATCACGGCCAGGTCTGTGGCACGGTCGGCGCCGGGCGGGACATTACCCGGATTAAGAACTCAGAACTGGAATTATCCCGCGCCAAGCTCGCCTTGGAGCAGAGCAACCGGGAGTTGGAGGAGCGCGTAGCGGAACGAACTCAGCAACTTTCCGACCAGACGGAAGTCTTGCGGCAGAGCGAGGAGCGCTGGAATTACGCTCTTAGTGGCTCCGGGGACGGGGTTTGGGATTGGGATGTGTCCGCTACGAAATTATTTTACTCCCCCAAATGGCTTGAGATCCTCGGCTACTCGGCGGGCGAAATCAGCGATTCTCCGGACGAATGGATCCGCCGCGTGCATCCCGACGATCGGGCGAACGTCCAGGCCGGCTTGGCCGAACATTTTGCGGACCACAGCCCGTTTTTCCGGTCGGAGCACCGCTTACTTTGTCAGGATGGCTCGTATAAGTGCGTGTTGTCGCGCGGGAAAATCATGCTCCGGGATGCCGCGGGGCAGGTCCTGCGCATCATCGGAACTCTCACCGATATCAGCGAGCGCAAGGTTATCGAGGCGGCTTTGCAGGAATCCCTTGCCCGGCAGCGCCTGCTGGCCGACGTCGTGGAAACCGCCGCCATGCCCCTTGCCATCGGTCACGCCAATGGGATTTTGCAATTGGTGAACAAGGCCTTTGAGGAATTGACCGGCTATTCGCGTGCCGAGCTGATTGGTAAACTAAACTGGCGGGATTTCCTCACTCCGCCCGAATACCATGCGGCCGAAGCGGAGTTGCTGGCGAACGCTCTGGCCTCCCACAAGCCCTTCCGGTTCGAGAAAGAATACCGGCGCAGGGATGGGGCTCTGGTGCCTGTTGAATTGCTCGTGCAACCCGTTTTTGATGGCGCGGGGAATTACGTGCATTTCCGGGCCTTTATCCGCGATATCTCCGAACCCAAAAGGGTCGCCCGGGAGTTGGCCGCCGCCATGGTCCGGGCGAATCAGGCCAGTCAGGCCAAAAGTGAGTTTTTGGCCAGCCTGTCCCACGAAATTCGCACCCCGCTTAATGCCATTTTGGGGTACTGCCAGATTTTGGAGCGGGATGCGAAGATCACTTTTCCCATCCGGGAAAAACTGGCCATTATCATGCGCAACGGCGAGGCTCTTCTCACCATTCTCAACGACATTCTGGACCTGGCCAAAATCGAGGCAGGCCAGATGCAACTCCAGCCCGTGGAATTTCGCCTGTCGGAATTGCTGGAGGATCTCCTCCGTCTCTTCCGCCCGATGGCTGACGATAAGAGGCTCTCCCTTGCTTTGGTGATGGCTCCGGATCTTCTCGGTGTCATCCGTGGCGACGTCACCAAACTCCGTCAGATCTTATTTAACCTCCTGGGCAACGCCCTTAAATTCACCGAGCGCGGCCGCGTGGAGATCCACGTCAGCCTGGTCCAGTCGACCAGTTCCCGCCCGGAGCTTTCGCTCATCGTGAGCGACACCGGCCCGGGCATTGCCCCGGCGGAAAAGGAGTTATTGTTTGAAAAATTTCAGCAGGCCGGGGCCGGCCGCAAATCGCTCCGGGGCATCGGGCTGGGACTGGCCCTCTGTCGTCAATTTAGCCGGCTTATGGGCGGTGAAATTACCTTGACCAGCACCTTGGGCGTTGGCAGTTCCTTCCACGTTTCGGTGCCGGTGCAACTATTAGGCTTCCCGGAGTCGCCGGTCGCCCGCCCCAGCTTGGCTCATTTCGTCCTGCCTGCGGGACAACCGCCCGTGTCCGTGCTGGTCGTCGATGATCTCCCTGAAAATCGCGATGTGCTCCAACAAATGCTCACCGATGCTGGCTTCCTGGTGGAAACTGCGCCCGACGGACTCGCCGCCTTGACCGTCTGCCGCCGGCGGCTTCCCCGGCTGGTTTTGATGGACACCCGCATGCCGGATATGGATGGCTACGAAACCATCCTTCGCCTGCGGGCGGAGTTCCCGGCCGCGCCCCTGAAAATCATCTCCGTCAGCGCCGCTGCCTACACCTCGGACCAGGCCGCCTCCCGGCAGGCTGGCGCGGATGATTTTATTGCCAAACCGGTCAATGCTGGCGAATTGTTTGCCAAAATCAGCCACCTCCTCGACCTGCCCGCCTGCGCCATAGTCCCCCCCGCGGACGACCCGCCGGCCTGCGCCCAGCTTGCTTTGTCTCCGGATTGGTGTGGCGAGCTTCGGGAAGCGCTTGCCCTCGGGGATTTTCTGCAGGTCCAACAATTGATTGAGCGGATTGCCTTGACCCACCCGTTCTGCGCTCATCGATTGCGCTACCTGGCCAACCAGTTTGATGCCGACGCTCTTCTGGAGTTGCTCCCGCCTCCCGCCGCCTCCCCTGAATCAAATTAAGTGACCTCCCATTTCCCCTCAATCCTCCTGGTGGATGACACCCCGGACAACCTCCGGCTCCTCACTAACATTTTGCAACCGATCGGTTACAGAATTCGCTCCGCTCTGTCCGGTTCGCGTGCCCTGGAATCCGCCTTGCTCAACCCGCCCGATCTCATTCTGCTCGATATCATGATGCCGGAAATGGACGGTTTCTTGACCTGTGCGCGTTTGAAACTGGAGCCCACCCTGCGGGGAATTCCCGTCATCTTTGTCACCGCCTTGAATGATACCACGGACAAAGTCAAAGCCTTCGACGTCGGGGCGGTGGATTACGTGACCAAACCCTACCAGGCGAACGAGGTTTTGGCCCGGGTTCGGGTGCATTTGGAAATCCTCCAGCAGCGGCGCGAAATTGCCGCCAATTACCAGCGCCTTCAGGAGTTGGAACAGCTCCGGGAAAACCTCACCCAAATGATTGTCCACGATATGCGGAACCCCCTGGCCGTGGTCGATGGTTATTTGCAACTACTCGAGCTCTGTGAGTCCGCCAATCTTTCCCCCGACGCCCAGGATTATCTGCTCCGCGCCCGTTCCGTTCTTCACCGGCTCACGGGATTGACTTCCGACCTGATGGTGGTGAGCAAATCCGAAGCGCGTCAGTTGGAGCCCGACCTCCGTCCGGTTGACCTTGTGGCGCTCCTCCATGAAGTCGTCGTCCATCTTCAGCAATCACCTGGTGACATTAAAATTCAAATAACAAATTGTCCGGCGCAAATTACCCTCCTCCTCGACCACGGGATCATTCACCGCGTGCTGCAAAACTTGTTGGATAATGCGCTTAAGTTTTCTCCTCCGAATGGGATTATCCAATTGTCTTTGTTGGTCGGCACCGATCACGTCCGGATCGCAGTGCGGGATTCCGGACCGGGTATTGCCCCGGAATTCCGCCAGAAAATATTTGATAAATTCGTCCAAATCAAAGGCGATCGCGGTCGGCGCGGCACCGGTTTGGGCCTGACCTTTTGCCAGCTCGCCGTGGAAGCTCACGGCGGCGCTATTGGTGTGGAAAGCTCCCGGGAACCGGGCAGCACCTTCTGGTTCACTCTGCCGATTCGACCCACCGCGGCCTTGCCCTTGGCCGCGGTGACCGATCTCCGCCTGTAATTTAATCCTTGCCTCAATGAACCTGAATTTAATTGCGCCGGAGCGGAAGTTGGAGACCGGACCATTGCGGGTCTTGATTGCCGATGATGAACCACCGCTCCGCCAAATGTTGCAAACCGGATTGCGCCTGGCCGGTTATGATGTTGTGCTGGCCCGGGATGGTGTGGAAGCCATGGCGCAAGCAGACCAGGATATTTTTTGTGCTTTGATTGACTGGCAAATGCCCGGAGCGGACGGCTTCGAGGTGCTGCGCTTCCTCAAGGCGAAACGCCCGGAATTGCCGGTGATCATTATTTCGGCCACAGGCCAACTCAGCGATGCGGTCCAGGCGATTAAAGCCGGGGCTGCGGAATTCATTTCCAAGCCTTTGGACCTGCCCCGGCTTCTGGCACTGCTGCAGGCATTGCCCCGGATGGGCCCGACTCCGCTTGCCCCGCCGGCCCTGCCGGTGTTTGCCCCGGTGCTGGAACTGAAGGATATTGTCCTTGGGGATTCGCTGGCGATCCGGCAACTGCGCAAGAATATCCGCAAGCTTGCCCCGCTGAATATCCCCATCCTTTTGCTGGGTGAAAGTGGGGTGGGCAAGGGCCTGGTGGCCCGCTTGCTCCACCAGCACAGTACCTGGGCCGCCCAGCCGTTCATAACCAAGAGTAGTTCGGCGCTGCTGGCGGACCTGGCGGACTCGGAACAATCCGTCCCCCAACCGGGGCATTCTTTGGGTGCCCGGCAGCGTTCGTTGAGCCGCTTCGAGATGGCGCAAGGTGGGACCCTCTTCCTGGACGAAATCAGTCAACTGCCCCTCGCGTTGCAGCCCCGGCTGGTGAATGTTTTGGAGGAACTGATTTGTCAACGCCTGGGCCGGTCTAACTCCCCGTCCACGAACATCCGCCTGATCACGGCTACCGATGCGGACCTGGTGGAGAAAGTGGCGCGCCAGGAATTCCGTGCCGACCTTTTTTTCCGGATCAACGCGATTAAGCTGGTGATTCCTCCCTTGCGGCAACGGCGGGAGGATATCTTGCCTCTGGCCGAAAGCATGCTGGCGCAATGGGCCCCCACCGCCCTGGCCCCGCCCTTAAAATTGGCCTCCGCCACGCGCGGTCTGCTCACCGCTTACGCCTGGCCAGGCAACGTGCGCGAATTGCAAAATGTCCTGCTCCGGGCGACCGTCTTCTGCGACGGCGACAAGTTGCAGCCGGAACACTTTCCCGCGGAGTTTCACCAGAAGTCGGTAGCGCGGCCGCCCACCGAAACAGCCTTCGATGGTGAACCCCAAGTGGGCGGTTTGCCATTTGAGGAAGTGGAAAGAATGTGTTTGCGGCAGACCCTGGCAATTTGCGACGGCAACAAAGCGGCCACCGCGCGGCGGTTGGGTTGGACGGAAAAGACCGTTTACAATCGGCTGAGCCACTTTGGCATGCGCTAGCCCCGGCCGGTTCGCCCATTTCCAACCCTTGCCTTATGAACTCTAATTTAACTACGCCGGAGGGGCCTCGCTCCGCCGGACCATTGCGGGTCTTGATTGCCGATGATGAACCACCGCTCCGCGTCATGCTGCAATCCGGCTTGCGTGCGGCCGGATATGCTCCCGTGCTGGCCCATAATGGCCGGGAAGCCATGGCGCAAGCAGACCAGGATATTTTTTGTGCTTTGATTGACTGGCAAATGCCCGGCGCGGACGGGTTTGAGGTGCTGCGCTTCCTCAAGGCGAAACGACCGGAATTGCCCGTGATCATGATGTCCGCCAGGGGCCACATCCCGGAGGCGGTCCGGGCGGTGCAAGCCGGGGCGTTGGAATTCATTCCTAAACCGTTGGACCTGCCGCGACTCCTCGCGCTGATGCAATCGCTGCCCCGGAAGGACCCGGCGCTGGCGGTCAAGCCCGCCTTGCCCTCGCCCGTACCGGCCCCGGAGTTCCCCGCTACCTTCCTGGGTGATTCGCCGGCGGCGCGGCAATTGCGGGAGAACATCCGCAAGGTTGCTCAGTTGAATGTGCCCATCTTGCTCACGGGGGAGAGCGGGGTGGGCAAGGGGTTGGTCGCCCGGCTGATCCACGAGCAAAGTGCGCGTGCCCGCCGGCCATTCGTGGTCACGAGTTGCCCCGCATTGTCGCCAGAGTTGTTTGAGTCCGAACTTTTCGGCCACGAGCGTGGGGCGTTTTCCGGCGCCGTGCAACGGCGCTTGGGCCGCTTCGAGGCCGCGGATGGCGGCACCTTGTTTCTGGACGAAATCAGTCAACTGCCCCTCCCGCTCCAGCCCAAACTCTTGAATGTTCTGCAGGATCGAATTTACCAACGGGTGGGGAGTTCGACCTCCCTGACCACGGACATCCGCCTGATTACGGCCACCAATGAGGACCTGGAGGAAAAAGTCGCGCGCCAGGGCTTTCGCCTGGACCTCCTTTTCCGGATCAACGTGATCGATTTGAATATCCCTCCCTTGCGGGAGCGCCGTCCGGATATTTCGCCCCTGGCGGAAAGCGTCCTGGCGCAATGGGCCGTCTCCCAGGGCGGAGCCTCCTTGGCGTTGACCGACGCCTCGCGGGCTCTGCTGGAAGCCTACTCCTGGCCGGGCAACGTGCGGGAATTGCAAAATGTGCTGCTGCGGGCGGCCGCCTTCTGTGAGCGGGACCACTTGGAACCGGAGGACTTTCCGGAAAAGCTGCACCCGACGAAACCCGGGGATCACCTGGCCGAACCACAAGTGGGCGGTTTGTCGGCGGACAAGGTGGATGAAATCAGTTTGCGTCAGACCTTGGCGTTGTGCGGCGGGAACAAATCCGCTACCGCCAAGAAGTTGGGTCTCACCGAAAAAACCGTTTATAATCGCATGGACCGCTATGGTTTGCGGTAAGACCATCATCGTGGCCAGCCCGCCGCCCGGTTTGGAGTCCCGGCTTCTAGCCGGCCGGCGCTTCCGTCACCCCTCCGGTCCTCCCCCTTTTACATAAGTAACCCAACCTCCGGAGTCCTGCGCCCCCGGCTTTGCCGAAGCTTGCGGGCTAACCGGGATAACTCGCTCACTCCCACCAGGCTGGCCATAAAAACGAAAGCCAGCATCGTCGCGGGAATCGGCTGGCGCGCCTCGGGGCGGGCCGCTGCAATATTCGGAACCGGAACAATAATGGCACCTTTGTCCCGCTGCCTCCACTGGACGGAGTCAACCTCCCGCCTGCGATCAACCTCCGTAGCGAGTTCAGAGTCGAAAGTGGCCTCCTTGCCCGTGGTGTTAACCATCACCGAGCCGGTATTTGTAACAGCAACCGCCGAGGCCTGATCAGCGGGCCTGACAAGGCTCGGGACTCCCCAGCCCAGGCAATTTGCGTGGCCCGCAAAGAGGGGAGGGGAGACGTGGTAACATCCCTCTTCCCTGCCCCCCAATATTCCAGGTCCGCCATCGGGAGCCCTGCGGCTGTGCTCTAGGTCGCTCGCATTTCCCGTGAGGCTGGTGAACCCCGCCCCTAGCGCGAGGGCGAAAGTGAGCCATCTGGCTCGGTGGTTTCTTTTCATGGGAAGTGCGTATTATCTGCGCGATCACCTATTCTATGATCCTCTAAATTGCCCGCATGATCAGATGACAACAAATCCTTTCTTTATCTGAAACATATTTGCAGCCAGCGTCGCTAAAATGCTGCGAGCGTTGCTTTCCTGGCGTTAGCCTTGTTGCTAAGAAAGTCCTGCCGGACGCTTAATGATGGGGCAACGACGCATGCTCGCCGAAAAAGCACTGCGGATTCTGTCAGTTTTAAAAAAGCCCGGCGAGTTACGCCAGGCTCATGATTCACCGTGCCGATGTTGCCGGTCTCGGGAGTTTGCGGGTGCTTCCAAGTCGGGCATTGCCACCTTTAGCCTCCACTATTTATGGGCGGACTGGAAATTCCCCACCCTCCAGGCAAATGATATAACTAATCCCAAGACATGGTGCCAAATTATTATGCGGCTGGTCGCCACCCGTGGGCTGAATCGCCGCCGCGGCCATCGCGACCGCACTTCCGGGCGTGTCTCGGTAGAAGGCCTCCGCTGCAGTGCCCGTCGGGCGGGCGATTCCCGCCCAGACTTTGCCTTCCGGGGTGTTGCTTAGTCCAGGGTCTTCCTCCGGGTCAGGCGTGTAACAGGCGGCGGCCAGATGGTTGTGGGAGGGTATTTGGTCAACCATCAGGGGCACGGTGGCGACCCCTGTCTTTTGCCCACACTCGCGGACACTCAAACCCGGCCCTTGGCCGCCATGCATCGGCCCTCGATCTCGTAGGTCAGGCAGCGCGAAGGTGGTTCTGCCGTCGCCGCCAAATGCCGTCCCCAGGACGGCAAAGAGCACGTTATACGCTTGGATCGGTAACTCCTGTCCGTGGCACAAGGCCCAGTGCTCCGGCGGGTAGTTGCCGCTGAACAATCTAATTTCTCCAATGTAAGCGTCCATCTCATTCGTGGGCTATTTATCTGCCTTGCCTCGGCCACGCATAGGATAGATGCCTTGCACGGCAATACAGAAATTGAGCGCCAGATACGGGGGTCGGTTCTCGTGGGGTTGGTCCCCACCCGTGGCGGTGATTGCCACGGTGGCCATCGTCGGCCCGGTCCCCGTCGGCATCGCATAGGCCTCTGCGGGTTGCGCAACCCAATAATGGTCGCCGGGTTCCGCGGTGTTCGGCCCCCTGGCGTCACTCGCCACGGCCAGGTGCGTGTGGCGCGGAAGCTCGGCCCCGGCGAGTCGGTGCTTTGCCTCACCCATGTTCTGCCCTGCTTGCAAGGTGGAGCCCGGCCCGTATGGGATGCGGCCGCGCAGGTCAGGCAGGGCAAAAGTGGAAATCCCATTTCCGCCATAGGTTGCCCCAATAATAGAGTGCAGCGCCTCATACTCCCGAATGGGCAGCACTTGTCCGTCGCAAGGCATCCAGTCCCTCGGGATTACCGGGCCGCTAAAGATTTGAATTTCTCCCAGAAATGGTTCGATCATAAATTGTGACTATGTTTGTTCATGGCCGCCTCGCGAGCTGCGCCTTCACGAGATCAGGCCGCCGACGGATAGTATCCCTTTAGCGCAATCATAAAACTGATGACGGAAACGGGCGGCAGATTGTCATGGGGCTGGCCCTGCCCGGATGGGGTGAGACAAGCCGGGTTCAGGGTTTGGTTGGACGCTCCCTTGCTGTACTGGTTTTCGGTCGTCTTGCCCCAAACCTTGCCTGCGGGATTCCCGGCGGTCACGTTGTTGTTGCAGAGCACCCGATGTGCATGGACGGGTAGCTCCGCGATTTGCAGGGTAACGGTTTCTCCCCCGCCACGCTCGCCCAGGCGGTAATGAATATTTTGGTCCGGAGCGAAACCTTTATGGACCGGCACCCGGGAGCGCAAGTCCGGCAGCGCGAACGTATTCACCCCATCGCCTCCATACCGCGTACCCAGGAGGGTGAACAAAGCCGGATACTCTTGGATCCTAAGAATTTGACCGTTGCAAAGCGCCCAGCCCGCGGGCGCATAATTGAATCCGGTCATGCGGATTTCCCCGATGTGGTTTTCTGGCATTTATGCTTTCTTACAATGACCATGCTTAATTTTTGTGATCTGTGACGGTGTGCCGGCGCTGGCAACACCCTCGGAAAATGTGTGTTTTCTCGTGATGATCACCTCAAACCTAGCAGAGCATTGTTCGGCTTAAATGAAAATGCAGCCAGCGTCGTTGAAATGCAGCCAGTGTTGATTGCCGGAAACTCCAGCCTCCGCCCCCCCGTTCGCCGCTATGTTCGGAGCTCCACCATCCTGTCCACCATAGCCTCGGCGAAGTTGGCGGCCTCGGCGAAGCAAGCGACGCGCCCTTCTGTTCAAAAATCCTGTATGTTTTTTTAGCTTTAATTTGCCTCGTGAGTGCTGAATCAAACAGAACTTCCGCTCCTCTTCGGACGGTGAGCCTGTCTAACCGCATCCAGGTTTCACACAGTTAATCCAATTTCGCTCGTCCCTGAATGTTTGCTCGCCCCGGAGAAACCATACGGCGGGCCTGCTCTTTGACATCTTGACTTGATTCCCGCCGCCCCCCGCTCCGGACCGGGGGCGGAGCAGGGGACACCGCACTCCCGAAGTCGCCCTTCCGGACACTTAATCCAACTTTGTCGCCGCTGCCTCATGCCGCTCCTCCTCTATACGCTGCGCGGCCCTATTCGGTGGGCGGCCAGACCGCCCCCGCCAATTCCGGGGGAAGTCCTTTCGGGTCCACCGGGTAAATCAGGGACATGTTCGGTTTGGCCTGTGCGCCCGGTAAAAATTCCAATTCCTCTGGTGCGCCGAGAATGAGCCAGAGCACTTCGGCCTCGGTATCGTTAAAAACCTGACGCAACTGGTCCGGTCCAACCAGCACGCCGCCATACTTGGGCACCGTCAAAGTTTCGTTGCCGACCCGTAGGCGCCCCACACCCTCCAGCACAAAATAAAATTCCTCCGCCCGGACATGCTTGTGCAGTGTGTTGGCACTCTTGGGCGGCAACCGCCAGAGCCGCGCGCCGAGGTTTTCGCTCCCCGTGCGCTCCAGGTAATCCGCATTCGGAATACGCATCAAGTTGGAGAGCCTCCAGGTGAGGTCTTCCGGTTGGATCAAATGATAACCTTGAATGGCTTTCGTCGTCATGTTCAGGGAATAGTCGTTGTCTAGTGTGTTTCCCCCAAGGCATCCGGTGTCGGTGCTGGGTGGCTGGCAGAAAATCCGCGCCAAATCAGGTTCAGTGCCTTTGCTGGAGCCAACCCTGCTTTCTCGGATTCCGCCATAATGCCAGAGTTTACCTGCAATACCGTGGTTTGGGCAACGAATCGGGGCCGGCTTTCGCCGTGACTCGCGCCCGCTTCGCCTGCCGTCGTACCACCCGCCCGTGCGGACGTAGGTCCCACTGGCGCTTTAATGCAGCTGCATGGTAAGCTGGTAGAATTGGGCACTGGCGCTGCCCGGAGGTAGGGTCACCGAGAAATGGCCCGGGGATGGCTGGCTGATCGCCACCGGCAGTGGGGTAAAGCTCCCACCCAAATCAGTGGTGCTCTTGAATGTAAAATCAAATTTGCCGGCATATTCCGCCGGGAATTCCCAACTCATCGTCAAGGCGTTTCCCCCTCCGGCGGTTTGCAGCGACACCACGGGCAGCGGCAGTGCCATCGCGATGGTTCCGTGGGACGCCGCGCTATTCGGGTCCGTGCCATCGAGGAATTCCTGCAAGTTGGAGAATCCATCCCCGTCTGCATCGCCAAAAGGATCCACCAGACCACCCAGGAAGGTGTATTCCCAATCGTCCGGCAAGAGGTTCCCGTTGAGATCCGTGGAGGAAGGAACGGGCAGGGTGGTGAGCATGGCGGTTACCACTTCCAACCGCGTGCCCCCGCAGGCGCCGGCTCCCAGGTCGGCGTATCCGGTGACTTGCAGGGCCGAGCCCGCCGGCAGCACAAAAGATTGCGGAAAGATAAACGGAGCGCCGTCCGCCAGCACCAGGCTATAAGGCTGGCCGAGTTGGGGGTAAAGCAGGACGCATTCCTTGTTGGCGAACGAATTCGCGGTGACAAAAAGGGTGCGGGTGACCAGGGTCCGCGCCGGCAAATCGCCGAGAATCTCCGCGACCGCGTTACTGGTGGCGGGAAAGCTGAGGAGCAGCGCGAAATTGGTGTCCGCATTCAGGTAACTGGGCGCAATCGTAAACGTCCGGAGATACTGGCGCAACGCATCCGCGGGGGCGGGGGTAAGATTGGTGTTTTGCGCGCTGGCCTGGTAAAAAGTGAACGCCAGCGCGGTGAGGAAAAATTTGTCGCCCGCCTGGGGTTTGAGATGGCTGCTGTCCGCCAGCGCTATCGTGTTGAGTTGGGCGAGCGAGTATCCCGGCAGACCGTTAGTAGTGGGGAGTTCCAAGGCCGCCAACTCGGCCAGCGCGAGGGACTGCATCCCGGCATCGGCCGGGCGGAAGGGAAACAGCGTCAGGCGATTGGTCGCGCTCCAGCCCCGGCTGTGCAGGACATTTTCCAGTTTCAATTCCACCAGCAGCGCGGCCAGCGTGTTGCGGAAATCAATGTTCTCATACGCCTTCTGGACCGATGCCGCGATGGCGGTTTGAGCCGCGGTGATCCAGCGATCGGCTTCGGCCGCCTGACCGTTGGATTCATTGTAGGTGAAATCCACATGGAACGAGGACAGAACCGGCGGGGTATGCAAAGCCAGCAATTCCCGGCCGTGGGCGCTGCCCGGGGGTTCGTTGGTCAGAGCATAACTTGCCGCCGTGGTCAGCGCCAACAAACGGTCATCTGTGACCCGGGTCAGGCGGTTGAACGGTGCGGCCAGAAAATTGGTGGTGTTCTCGACGAACGCGCTCACGTTCGTCTCGCCGCGCAACGCTCCCGCGAGGTCATGCACTGTGACCGGCGTTCCCGCACTGGCCGCCTCCAATTGCGAACTGACGAGGCTGAAACTGGCGGCGGACACCCGTAAATCGTATGTCGGGTCCAACGAGGGATGGGCGGCAGGGTGGGAGGCCGCGTCATTCGGATTAGTACCGCCCAGGATTTCCTCCAGATCGCTGTATCCGTCGCCGTCGCTGTCCCGCCCGCTATGCAGTGGGTCCAGTCCCTTGGTGACTTCGACAAAATCCGGCACCCCATCCCCGTCGGAATCCAACTGGCCCGGGGGCACGTCGAATTGATATTGGACGGAGCCCACGGCCGACTTTATTCCGGAATCTTCGGCGTAATATTGCAACGTGGAATCCTTGAAGATGGTGGGCGGGGTTCCCGGAGTAAAAGTCTGCCAGAAACCGGAAGGGGCGGTGCGCCAGTGAATGATGGCGGAACCGGGAGTGGCGGTAAAGCTGGGTTGCACGCCCTGGTGAAACCGGCCGGAGCTGGGGGCGACGGTGACGTTGACCACATCCACGCCGCGGGCCGGTTGGCGGGAATGCAGGGAGATTTGCGGGCGATATTGGTTCACCAAGGCGAAATGGGCCTGCGCCGGAACTTTGCCCAGGGAACGCGTCTGGTTGCCGGTCAAACCTTCAGTCGGACCGCCAAAGGCCTGCGACTGCGCATTGGCCGTGCCGCTGGTAAGCGAGGCGAGGGTGCTCCAATCGGCGGCATTCAGTCGCGCCACCAGGCGGGCCTGCGGATCCACGAAGGGTTCCTGTTCGAACAGGAAAACATTCGCGGTGTTGTCGCCGGTCGAAACCGGCGGAATGTTTTCGGTGGTTTGGGCCACCCAGTCCGCCCCGATTTTGAGATACGGAGTCAGCCGTTCCGAGCGCCCACCGCTTCCTGAGTTCAAGCTGAAACGTCCGGCGGTGCCCGCGGCGGCGAGGGTGAATTTGTCCCCCGCTGGCGGGGTCAGGGTTTGCTTAAAGGCGGGGAAATTGGTGCCGTCAAAATCATACACCCGGGCGGAGGTCCCCCCGTTGATGATCACCAGCAATTGCGGCGGGGCGGCGTCGATAACGGCCAACTGCTCGAGCGAGACGCCCAAATTGAACCCCGGCCCGGGGGCGAACGCATAATCCCCGCCCGCCGACGGCGTGACGTGCCAGACCAAAAAATCAAACAGCCCGGGGCGATAGAAAAGAAAAGCGGCCAGATTTCCGCCGCCGAAAAACCCCGCGGTGTAGTTGGTGCCGCCGTTGAGCGGAGTGGCGTTGGCAAAATTCGTGACCGCACCCGTGGCGGTATTGAACAGGCGCAGTCGGGTCGTGCTGAGTTCCAAACCAGCCACCACCGCGATCGGCGGCACGTTGACGATTTGGACGCGTTTGACGGCGCTTTCGATTCCGGAAAGCCCCAAGGAGTTCAAAGGCGAACCGGTCAGGCTGGAACTATCCACCCGCACCAATTCCCCCAAGACGCCCGGATAGCCGCCATTCAGTTCGGTGGTGATAAAAAGGTCGTCCACGAACGGATCGTCCGCCGCGCCTCCGGCATTGATCCCCACCACTTGGGAGGGGCCGACACCCGAGGTGAAAATTGGGTTGCCTGGCAGCGCGGCATCGGCCGGGTCGGTGGTGAACACACGGTTTTCGGTGGGGGAAACGAACAAGGCCCGGAATCGTCCGGAAACCTGTTCCACCGAAAAGCCCGTCACGGGCGCGCAACCGCTGCTCACGCTGGCGGTCCAGTTATGCCCACTACCCGCCGCATAGCCGATGCGATATTGCCCGGTGGCCTTGTCCACCACGATCACGTCCGGAATGTTATCGCCGTCAAAATCCGCCAGCACGGAGAATTCGGTGGGCGTTTCCACCACGAAAGGGAACCCGGCGGCGCAGCGCAAGGCGCCGGCCGTGAGCGCCGCCAGACAAATGAGGGACCGGAGGAAACGCGTTTTCATGGCTGAAGGGGCTCGGTGTATTCGCCGCAGGGAATGATGTCGCGGACTTCGCCGTATTCATTGAAGCGCGCGAGGAGATAAAAATAGGTGGCGGCAATGAGCCGGGGTTGGGTGTCAATGAGGAACAGGCCGCTGAAATGGAATTCATTGGTCGTGCCATCCATCACCGACGACGCATTCAACTCGTAGGGGTAAACGAATGGATCGCCCACCGCACAATCCCCCGGATGGCTGGGCAGAGCCTGATGCGCCACGCCGCTCATTTGCGGAGTCACCTGGATCAAATCACCGGAGACGCGGGGAAACAGCGCGTTGGGCACCTGGGTGCGATAAAGCACGGCTGGCAGCACCGATTTTCCCAGCGCATCCTTGGTGACCGAGACCAGCGGGTTGGTCACCGCCAACTCCGCGTAGTAATAGACGGACCAGGCGAAATCAAGCCCGTCCACCCCAAATTCGAAATGCTCCTCAAAACTGGCCACGGTTTTGCGCAAGGTCTCATCTCCACCGGTGGGCTTGGCGAGATCGCCGATTCGGACCCCCGGCAACCAACGCACCCCGCTGACCGGAAAGGTGATTTCGTAACCAAAACTTTGATTGCCGATGTTGGTGATAATGAAATTTTGATTCGGATTGAACGACAATCCGATCAGGGGGTAAACCGCGACGGTGGGGTAAAGATTGGTCTGGAACCCGGGCAACGGGCGTTGCGGCCAGGCCACGCCCGGCGGCGGGACCACCGGCGGCGGTTGATAGGTGAACTCCGCCACATTGCTGAACGGGCTGAAGTCATTGCCGCCCAGCACGGAGCGGACAAATACGAAATACTTCACGCCGCCCTGAATATTCACCGTGCGGGTGAACTGGGCGCCGCCGCCGCCCAAGATCGCCGCTTTGGGCGTGCGATAATACCCGAAATTCTGGCTCGTCTGGCCTTCTTTGACGGTGACCTGCAGCGGATTCGATAGCGAATAGCTGTCCGGCGTGACTTCACCGCCCAGGTTGGGGGCCGGGTCTTTGCCCTCGGCGGCGATACAGATCTCAAAGCGATCGACGCCCGCGGGCGGACAAAACCAGGTGACCTTCATCTGCGGGGCGGAAGGGGTGCCCGCCAGTTCGGGCGGAGCGAGCATCGGGACGGCCGGCGGCGTGGGCGAAAGGATATCAACGCAGCCCAGCGGGGAGAGCGCGCTCGGATTACCGTGCTCGTCCAGCAGTTGGGCAAAATAGCAAACGGTGGCGGCATTGGCGGGGAGCGCCGCGTCGGAATTGGTTACGGACTGCACCGCGGCAAAACTGGCCAATCCCTGCTTGAGCAACTGTAATGGCCCGTCGTCCACCCGCCGGTAAACGCGCCACTCCTGGGCCGTGGGGCTGAGCAGAAACCAGGGGATGAGGGGCGCGATGCCGGGCACGCCCGCCAGCACCGGGTTGTGGTGGAAACAGCCGAACAGTCGGCCTGGGCCGCCTCCGCCACCGGGACCGGTGTCGGTCAGACAATTGGTGCTGACGCCAAAACTGATTTGAGACACATACCCATAGGTGGGACGTTGCACGTTGGTTGCCAGCTTGAAATCGGATACCGTGCTGCCCTTGCCGGCGCGCAGATAAAACAAAGGCGCCGCGATTGGATCGGTATAGATGCTCTCATTCGTGGCAATCAAGGTGGTGAAAATCCCGTATTGCCCCGGCAGGACATGCGCCACCAAGTTGGCCGGCGCCGTGCCGTTGACAAAGACCTCCACCCATTCCACGGTGCGCGAGTAATCGAAACCGTAAAGCGAGAAATTCACGGGAGCATTGCTCCCCGGTTGCAGGAGTTGGAGGGAACTGCCGTAAGTCTGCATGCTCAGACACTGTGGCACATAGCCGAGGACACTCGCGGTATTGCAGTCCAGGTACGCGGTGAACACCATCGCAAATCCGGTGTCCGGCTGGTTGTTCTCCAAGGCGGCGTGCTGGGAAAAATAGGCCACAGCGTCCCCATTCAGGCGGCTTCCGCCGGCCCGGGTGCTGAATGAAAGCGAGGAATGGAGCCGTTGCCAGTCCAGAACCGTCGATTCCGAGGTGTGCCAGTACGCGGTCACCAGGTTGTTGGTTCCGGCAAAATAAAACCGGCCGAGGGAAATCGTGGTATCCAGGTTGACGTTGAAATCCATCCACTCGATATCCGGCGACGTGCGATGGCCGATGAATTCGAAGACCACTTCACCCGCGGCATGGGCGACCCCGGGGTTGATGACCAGCAAATAATCCGGATTGTCCGATCGCAACTGCAGTGAACAGCACCGGAAATTGACGCCACCCTGCGGAGCGTCGGGACCCACGCGATCGCGCAAGACGCCAAACGTCGGCGCGCTATGGGGCGAATAATTCCAGCCGCACGCCGTGTTTTCGGCCACCCGGACGGTATACCAGTAGGTTTTCCCGGCGTCCGTTGCCATCGCGGGCGCGCCGGCCCCGTTGTCGAGCCATGAAAGCTCCAGCGCCCCGTTGGTGGCCGTCAAGGGCCCGGCGATGAGATGATTGGTCGGGCTGTTGCCCAAGGCGCCGACTTGCTTGGAATCATTCCAGCGATAAACGAACCAAGCCGAATTCGTCGTCCCCGGAGGAATCCGCCAATGCGTGAACAAATGTTGGCTGCCGCCCGGAGTGTTCGGGAAATCATTGTCCACGCGCACGCCGGCGGGGGCGTTGGGCGGGATCTTCGAGCACAAGGTGACCAGCGTGCCGGGGGAGGGGACACCGTCGCGCCCCAGGATATCCCGGGCAGTGATGAAATAGTAAACCTGCTCGCCGTCATGGTAGCCGACTCCACCACGGGTGCCATAATTGTCGTCCGCCAGGTAATGGGTCTTGGGGTCGAGCGCGAAATTGGCCACATCCGCCGCGGAATAAAGTTTCCCCGCCATGACCGGTAGGGAACCGCCGGAATCACCCACATTGACCAGGCGATGGGGATGAAGGTTCGACAGTTGCTCGGTGGTCGGGGGAACCAGGTGGTAACCAGCGGTTTCGACGGCTGCCCGGGGAGCGACGTAAACGTTGTAGCCGTATTGCAGGAGGGTCAACCGCCGCAGGTTGTCGGGCGTGGCCCAGCGCAACTTCGCGTTGAGATGACCGAAGGAGCCGGTTTCCGGCAGCGTGACGGGCGCGCCCGGCGCTGGCAGGGCGGTGGGACTGGCGGGATCCACGGTGACGCGGCCCACGACCAGGATGTCTTTTGCGGCGGCCGGATCGTATTCCCGCACTTCAAAAGTGGTGATCCCGGTGATCGCTTCGGCATAGACCCGGCCGAGGCAGAAATTCAACCCGGGATGCACGCGACCGAGGGCAGCCAGGCTGTCTTGATTCCGGGAGTCGTTCAGCGCGCCGGCGATGATCACCGCCAGACGTTGCGCGCGCGTGACGGTGTTCGATGGCATCAACGCGGCAAACAGGTTCGCCAGGTGATCGTCCAGGACAAATAGATCCTCCCCAAGGCCATGCGCCCGCGTCAGCAGCGGATCGATCACGAGGGGATCCGTTGTCAGGCCCGTAATGCTCCGGCGGACAAAGGGGGCATTGGCGGCGGCGTCCCCCGGTTTGGAATATATGGCGAATTTCTTTCCCGGAACCAAAACGTTCGGGACCGGTTGCCACATCACCACCGCGTAAACTTGCCCGTTGAGGGAATTCGTGGTCGTGGTGCCCACCGTATAAAGTGTATCGCCCAGGGGTTGGGCTCCTGCCGCCAGGGCCAGCCCGCCTAGGGAGGCAATCAAAATAGTCCGCAAGAACTTGATCATGAGGTTAAAAGCCGACACTCCAATGCTTGTTTTGGTATTTCAGGCTGGCGGTCTTGCAAATATCGAACTCGGCCGGCCAGACGCCGATCTCGGCGCAAAACTCGCCGGTGCCGCTCAGCGTCACGCCGCTGGGATTGGCGATGCCCACGAGGTTGGCGTCGGCGCTCGCGCTGAGGAGGCACAAAACATGCCCGCTCAAGCCCAACTCCGCCCGGCCGATGAAGGTTGGGCCTTCCGTAAAAAAGCCCATCCCGCAACCAACGTTGGCATCGACCCGGAAAAAGCAGGTCGCGGGAATTCCCAGCAGGGCCTCGCTCACCGGCACCCAGGCCTCCCCGAAAACATAAACCCCGGTGAACGGCGGCGTGCCAATGGCGTTCGCCACCAGGGGATCCCAGCTGAGCGGATCCGTGGTGCAGGTGCGGCCGAAGAAGAAGCCGCCCGCGCCGGAATAGCTCTGGAAAGTCAATTTGGCCGCCGCCGCCAGATAGTTTTCCTGCGCGCCGAAGGCGAGATACGCGGAAAGGTAATCCACCGAAAACGCCTCAAAATGCAAGCCCCCGGTGATCTCCAGTTTGCCGGCCACCCCTTTGGGAAAGTGGTCGGGACCCAGGGTGAACTTCGTTTCCATTTTGCCGGCCAATCCGGGCGAGATCCAATCCAGCTTGGAGCTTTCGGCCCCCAGCACGATTTCGGTGGCCGGATTCTCGGGCGTGCCCCCATACCCGCAACCGGCGATGCCATCGGATTGCAGCGATTTGATCCGCAGCCAGGCCTGGACATCCAGCGGCGACGGCGCGTCCATTTGCACCTTGAGATCCAGCCGCAATTCGTCCAGGGAATCGCCAATGATATGCGCGTAGCCGTTGATTTTGCCGGCGCGCATCACTTTGCTCACGGCGCTGCCGTTCAAAGGTGCAAGTGAATCATCCAGGGCCGCGCTGGCACTGGAAATCGCGTCGCGAACCAGGTCGTTGATTTGCGCAAACAACGAGTCCGTCGCCTGCCGGGTGAGGGCGTTGGCGTCAAAGAAATTCTCCCGCAGCATGGTGCTCAATTGCTGGGCGAACACCTGTCCGCCCAGGTGATCCGCGACCGCGTCCCGCACCATTTGCTTGAACTGGTCCCGCGTGTAGACTTGCGGAAAGCTCTCCACTTGCGAGTTGATGGTGGAAAAGTTGATCTTGGCATTCAGGTCATCCGCCAAGGCCTTGGCGACGCTTTGCAAATCGCCGGTGCGCGAGGCCACCAAAGCGGCAAGCGCGTCCACGAACGCGCCCCCGGCCAGTTCGGTGCGCAGTTCGGTGATTTTTCCGATCACATTGGCCACTTCCGCGTGAATCTCCGAACGCGCCGCCTCCACCTGGGCCACTTGGGCGGCCAGGACGTCCGGGGGAATTTCCACTCCCGGCACCAACGAAACCAATTGTTGCGCCAGGTTCACGATTTTGGGCGCATCGTCCACCACCGCATTCACGGAGTTCAAACCGGCGATGATCTTGTCCAGTCGTTGCGTCAAGTCCACGGTGAGGTTGGTGACGCCGTTCACAGTCGAAGCCAGATTTTGCAATTGGGAGAAAATGCTCACCGGGCCCGCTCCGAATCCGCCGTTGCAGCGCTGATTGATGGAATTTTGCCAATTGAAGTTCTGCGGATCGGCCAGATCGGTATACAATTGGTCGCTCACGGGATCGCATAACGAGGCGATGGGAACACTCAAAATGGTCGCGGCCAGGGGATTGAGCAGGCTGTCGAATTGAGCCAGACCATCCTGGATGGCTGCATTCGCCGCCGCCCCGATGGCGTTTTGGACCTTGGCCCCTATCCCCGTGGCGTCGGTCGCCAGGTTCACGATGTTCAATTGGGGCAAGCCTTCCGACTTGATGCCAAAAGTCAGTTCGGCGTTCTTTGCATCCAGCGCCTTGACTTCGTGTTGCACATTCAGAACGAGGAAGGAATTGTTGGCGGGGGCGCTCGAACGAAAGTTGCGCTGGCTGTCGTTCCATTTCAGGGGATAGTCAAAGTGGATGCCGGCGAGCCAGTCGCGTTGGGCGTGCGGCGGGCTGACGCGGAAATCCGCGAGCGAGACCCCCAGTGGGAAACCCCGCTGGTTCGGGTCCGGGTCTGGCAGCGCGGCCATCAAATAGAGAGGCGCGCCGGAATTGGTTCGCGCCTGCGTGTGCAGATTCACGGCGAGGTTCTCGAAGAATGCCACATCCAGCGATCCCGGAATATCGAGGAACCCGGTGGCGGCCCCGCCCGGCAGTTCCCGGGCGTTATTCAAGTAGGCGGCCTGGCCCGGAATAAAATGATAGTCCCCGCCGGAGGCCTGACCATGAATCGCAATATTGTTCGGCACTTGGAGAAAGGACGCAAAACCATCGTTGGTGGTGGTCAGATTGCCGTCCGTCAGAAAACCCAATTCTCCGTAAATCTTTTTGTCGAGCAGCGCGCAATCTGCGGAAACGCCCAGCACCAGGAGCGCGGAACTGGGGTTGCACAGGTCCGGGGTCACAAATTTCAACGCCTGCGCCACCACATCGCTGTTCCAGTAGGTGAGGTGGTTGGTCGCGCCCAAGGAGGAGTTGCCCAACTTAACCGCTCCCAGCCCGCCGTTGCAGGTGATTTCCAGCTTGTCAAAGGCTAGTCCGAACCCGGGATCACCCGCCCCGGCCACTCCCGGGATGTGGATGTTTCCCGCCGTGCGGGAATCCACGTTTTCGTTGTCCAGGTAAGCCAGGCTGAAGAGGGAGAAACTGAACGCGTAGGTGGGCCCGCCGGCCGCCAATTGCACCTGGTTGAACTGGCCCTCATGGATGCCCGTGACCCCGCCCCCGCGCACATAGTACTTGGAGCGCGGATTGAGCGGATAGGGTTGCGTCAAGGCGCCGGCCAGGAAACTGACCGCCGTCTGGGAGGCTTGGGCCCGGAGGTTGATGCCCGCGTAATCGCCCGTGCCGTCCGCGTAACCCGGCGAGCCCACCCGGTCGCATTGATTCCAGTCAGTAGCATTGACTCCGGAGAACAGCAACTGCCCCGGCGCGTTGAAACCGTTGTCGTTGCCGTCGTTGCCGCGTAAGAACGAGCCGGCCATGCAAAACCGCGCGGCGGGGAAGTCATTGGCGATGGCATGGACTGGCTGCGCGGGATCGGCCGTCACTCCCCACCGAATCCTTTTTACGATGCTGGAACCGGCTTGCACCAGGGTGCCTTCCCCGACCAATCCGCCATCGCGGGTGATATGGAGTTGCTCATTGTCCGGGACAAAGGCCAGCATGCTGACCTGGGGTTGGCCGCTCGCCCCGCAATTCGTGCCGGCATCCGCGCAATTCCGGGAGTAGACGCCGTAGAAGCCCGTGACCCCATTGATCACACTGTTGCTGGTAACGATCAGATCATCCACCACCTGCATGACGCCGTTGGTGAACGGAATCGGCCCCGAACCCACAGGGAAATGCGGCAGGAAAATCCCCGGCCCCAAGGTTAGCGTGGCGCTGACCAGCGATTCGCCGTTATCGCCCGCGCGCACGACCAATTCGGTGCCCGGCGCGAACCCGTTAACGGCGCCGAAGAGGAGTTCATTGGAAGCTTTGATGTTGTCGATGGCTCCGCTCAGTTCCGCCAGGAAAGCGATCTGGCGGGCCCGGACATAAGTCGCGCCGATGGGGGTAAAGTGAAATTCGCCCAGATTGGCCTGCCATCGCACATCGGAGACGTTTAACCAAAGCGGTTTGGATTCCTCGGCCAGAAAGACGTTGGCGGAAACGGCCACGGTGCCGCTGGGCGCCAGGTCGCCGTCCAGCGCGTATTGCCCGTTGAAATAGACGATATTGAGCAGTCCGTCGGCATTGGTATCGAACCGGTAACCCAGGCCGGTCGGCAGGAGCGCCAGCAAATTGGAGCAGGAGGCGCCCGCCGGCCCTACTTGGGCCAGACCACGGGCGAATACCACGTTGTGATTGGTGTCGGGGTCCGGTTTCGGCCCCACGAGTGCCATTCCGCCAAGCGTCACCAAGGCGTCGCCTGCCGAGTTTACGTCCACCCCGAGCGTGCCGCCGGCCACCGTGTGGTCGGGATGGTTGATCACGTAGGCGCCGCCGCCTGCCACGCTGATTGAGGTATGGATTACCGGCGGATCCAGGGTCGTGCTCCCCGGACCAAAGGTCATCGCCGTCAGGCGCGTTGCCAGGGGGCCAAAATTCAAATTCCCGCTCAGGTGCAGCAGGTGGAGGGGGTCGCCCGAAACGTCATTGCCGGCAACGGAAAGGTTGGGTTGCTCCAAATGACTGATCGAAACGGTGGCCACGTAGCCATGGTTCACCCCATCGAGCACCGGGCCGGGTTCAAAAAAGACCTCCACCGAACCGTCCGTGATGCTGGGTTGCGTGAAAGGCGCGAAAAACAAGTTGTCATGATTGGGAACATTCACCGTGATGTTCGTCGTCATGCCCGTGAGCGGGACCGCTGCTCCGGAATCCGCCGCATTCAGTTGCACCGTGAAGGAGGTGTCAATCGTGGCGCTCGCGTAGCCGGCGTAGATGTCATCAAAACTCACCAGGCGGTAATCCACCAGGACGCTGAAGCGGTTTTGACCGTCCACCCCCTTGCAGGCCGTGGCTTGTCCCCAATGCACCCCCCGCACCTCGGCGATGACGTTTTTCGCCGCATCGCCGCTGGGGATGGTGTTCGTGAAATGATAGTATTGCACGGGAGGAGTGTTCGAAGTTCCTCCCGTGGGGCTGTAGCCGATGCCGCCGCCGGCGAGGCGCTTGCTCAAACTCATTTCCACGTGATAACGGTCGGCGGCCGAAAGTTGGGTCAAAGGCAGCAGGTTCGCCGCATAATCCCGGGTGATGGACGAAACCGGGTTGCGGCCCACCGTGGGCAGCGTTATGACATCGGGTACGATGTACTCCGTCCCGCTTCCCAAACCACCCGGCAACTGGAGGCTCACCGGCACGCCCGCCTGGTTTAGCAACCGGAACTTCAGGTTGTAGTCGTAGGTCGTGTTCGTGCTCTCCAGCGTTGCGTAATGAACGCTGGCGGCAACATGGATTTCGCCGCGATTATAGGCGGGATCGGGTTCTTGGGCGATATCGGCCGCAACCAGAAATTGGGCCGGGGAATTCGTGACTGCCAGGCGGGTGATGTCGTTCACCTCAAATCCTGCTGCTCGGAAGGCAGCCAAAAGCAGCAGGAATGGGACGATTTTGATCGCTCGAATAAAGCCCTGGCGTTGCATAGTATTTTTACCCCGTGCGAAACCCTCCCAGAATTATCGCCATAAAGCAATTCTATTCGCCTCCGAAGATAGAATTCTTGCCTTTGCGAATGGCCGGCGGGAAAGGGGCGTTTACCGTCCCCACCTGATCTCGCCATCAACTGATCAAGAGCAAACGCGGTTCGCCCGGGACGGTTGGGGGAGCCCGGTGGATACAGGGCGGGACCGGGCTGCCAGGATATTCGACCGCGATGCGCCAGAGGTTGCCGGTGCCGAAGGAAAAGGGACGCGCTTCCCGGGTCGGGGCGTAGTGCAAATCGTAACAGTTTTCCCTGAGGAACTCGCGGAAGTCGTCGTTGTCCTCCCCGCCAAAAAGTTGGCGCAACGCGGCGCGGGTCGGGGGATCGTCCACCCGCCTTTCGGCTTCCTCATTGCGGAGTCCTTCGCTCGGACTTCCGTGATAGGTGCAAAGCCAGGTGGCTGCCTCGATCGGCGCGCTGTCAACGTGGAAGGAAAAGACATCTGTGGGAACGGGGCTGGCATCCTCGTCCCGCGGGTAACCGTGAATGCAATTGAGGACGGGGTCCAGGTGGTGTTCCCGGAGCACCCGTTGATCCTCCCGGAGGATCTCGATGGCAACCCGACCCGCGGGACTGACCGGAAGCGTCCCGAGGCGGGCGTCGTCGAGAATGGTGATTTCCTCCCCCGCGCCGAGCGCTGCCACCACCTCGCCAAAGTCGCCCGGCAGCGTCCGCTCCCAGCAGAGGGCATTGATGCCAGCGCTGAAGCGGGTGGTCAGCAATTCCTGGTAACTGTTCACGCGTCGCACCCGGGGATAATCAATCGGCAGTTGAAAGGAAGTCATTTGATGGGGCAAGAGTATCCCTGGGGCATCACAATTTCATCCGCGCCCGGCCCCACTTGCACAGTTCCTCCATGACCGGTTGCAGGGTCTGGCCGTAGCTCGAAAGTTCATATTCCACGCGCGGCGGCTTTTCCTCGTAGAGCTTTCGCTGCACGATGCCGTCCCGCTCCAGTTCGCGGAGTTGTTGCGTGAGCATTTTTTGCGTGGCGTCCTCCATCAATTTACGCAGTTCGCCGTGGCGCTTTTTGCCCGACATCAGGTGGAATAGGATGACCGGCTTCCATTTTCCACCGATGACATCAATCGCGGTGCGGACGGGACAATCTTTGAGGCGCATGGGTTTCAGGCTGATTTCCAGGCACTTTTTTGTGCCTACTTGCGCCAAATATTTTATGGATTAATGTCCAACGCGGCAACAATGAACCAGCAGGCACAATCAACCATGACCACCCCCACTAAAGCACTCGCCGCACCCGGCGCCAAACAACCCCTCCAACCTTTTGAATACCATCCCGGCCCCCTCGGCAGCGAGCAGGTCGAGATCGCCGTCGAAAGCTGCGGCATCTGCCACAGCGATCTTTCGATGCTCGACAACGACTGGGGCATGACCGCCTATCCCTTCGTGCCAGGCCACGAGGTCATCGGCAAAGTCGTGGCCCTCGGCGACCATACGAAGCGCTTGAAAATCGGCGACCGCGTCGGTCTCGGTTGGTATTCCGGCAGTTGCGGCGAATGCGAGCAATGCCTTTCCGGCAACCAGAATCTTTGCCTCAAGGCCGAGGCCACCATCATCGGCCGGCACGGCGGATTCGCGACCCGCGTCCGCGCCCAGTGGACCTGGGTGAGCCCGCTGCCCGAGAAAATTGACACCGACAAAGCCGGGCCGCTGCTCTGCGGCGGCATCACTGTGTTCAATCCCATCATTCAGTGCGGTATCAAACCGACCGATAGCGTGGCCGTTATCGGCATCGGCGGTCTTGGTCACATGGCCCTGAAATTTCTGCGCGCCTGGGGTTGCGACGTTACCGCGTTCACCACCAGCGATTCCAAGCGGGAAGAAGCGTTGCGGTTGGGCGCCCATCGGACCTTGAATTCCCGGCATGCCGAGGAACTGGCCCAGGCCGCCGGCAGTTTCGACTTCATCCTGAATACCGCGAACGCCGATCTCGACTGGAACGCCTACATCACCACGCTCAAACCCAAGGGTCGCCTGCACACCGTCGGGGCGGTGCCGTCGCCGATGGCCATGATCGCCTTCCCGATGATCCTTGGTCAGAAATCGCTCTCCGCCTCGCCGCTTGGCAGTCCCTCGACCACCGACACCATGCTGAAGTTCAGCGCCCGCCACGGCATCGCGCCGACCACGGAAACCTTCCCGATGTCCCGGGCGAATGACGCCATCGAACATCTCCGCTCCGGCAAGGCCCGCTATCGCGTCGTGCTGGTGAATGATTTGGTTTGAACTCCGCTGCGCGCCGGATTACCACCGATCGCCCTATGAACGAACCACGCATCGTCCTGGTCACCGGGGCCAATCGCGGCCTTGGCTTCGAAATTTGCCGCCAACTGGCCGCGCTCGGCGACAGCGTCCTGCTAAGCGGACGCGATCTCGCGAAAGCCGAGAAGGCAATCGTGGAAATTCCCCGGAACGGTGGAGCAGTTCACGCGCTGGCGTTGGATACCGGTTCCGATGATTCCGTGCGGTCGGCGGTGGAAATGATTACGCGCGACTTTGGCCGCCTGGATGTGCTGGTGAATAATGCGGGCGGAAATTTCGACAGTGATCATCTCACTTCCACCGTCGCTATAGACTACGTCCGCGAAACGTTGGAAATGAATCTGATCGGCGCGTGGCGCGTGACGCAGGCCATGCTGCCCTTGCTGCGTAAAAGCCCGCGCGCCCGCATTGTCAACGTGTCGAGCGGCGCGGGCGCGTTCGCGAGCGAGATTGGGTTTGGCCTGCAAAAGATGGGCGGGGCGGCGCCGGCCTATTCCATTTCCAAGACGGCGCTCACCGCCTTCACCGTCAAGCTTGCCACCGAATTGAAAGCCAGCGGTATCCTGATCAATGCGGTTTGCCCCGGCTGGACGGCAACTTATCCCGGCGGGGAAGCGCAAGGCGCCCGCCCTGTGGCCGAAGGCGCGGCGGGGATCGTGTGGGCGGCGACCCTTCCTGACGACGGACCGAGTGGCTGTTTTTTCCGCGACGGTCAACCGCAGCCCTGGTGATGCAACTGGCAATGCCCTCCGCGCTGGACCAACTGGAACGTATTCACGTTACGACGCGGGCGGAGTGGCGCCGCTGGCTGGAGCAGCATCATGATTCCCCGCTTTCACAACTCTCAAGTCTCCCCAATATGCTATGACTCCACTGCTTTCTCCCGCCGACATCGACCGTGATCCGGATGCCTTTCCCAAACTCACGGATGAGGACCTGGTGCTGGCCCGTTCCTGCGGCAGCACGGAGCGGCATGGGGCCGGCGAATCCATCTTCGTGGCCGGAGATCGGCAGGTCGATTTTTTCATCATTCTGAGCGGGCGGGTGGAGATTCTGGATACGTCCGATGGGACCGAGCGGCTGATCGTGATCCATGGACCGGGCGCCATCATCGGCGACATCAATCTGTTTCTGGAACGTCCGGCGGTCGCGGCCTGCCGGGTGCTAGAAGATGCGGAAATCATCCGCCTCACGGTGGCCCAGGTCCGGCGCTTGCTGGTGCGCTCCGCGAACCTCAGTGAAAAGTGGATCAAGGCGCTGTTGCGCCGCCGCGAACTCATGGAGCAGAGCGGCTTCGAAGGGTTGCGCATTTTCGGCGCGCACAATGATGCCGCCACCCTGCGCCTGCGCGAATTTATGCACCGGAACGGGGTGGCGCATCGGTGGATCGACACCACCGCGGCGGAAAATGCCCCGCTTGTCGCGGCGCTCGACACCCCGGTCGCACACTACCCCGCCGTGGTGTGGGGCCACGCCGTCGTCCTGGAAAATCCCTCCGTGCGCGCATTGGCAACGCGCATCGGCATCGCCCAACCCATCCCGGAGGAGTTGTTCGACACGGTGATCATTGGCAGCGGCCCCGCCGGCCTGGGCGCTGCGGTCTATGCGGCCTCGGAAGGGTTGCGTACGCTGGTGCTCGACCGGTTGGGGCCGGGCGGCCAGGCGGGGGCGAGCTCGCGGATCGAGAATTTCGTCGGCTTCCCGGCGGGCATCTCCGGGCGCGATCTCGCGTTGCGCAGCTATGTGCAGGCGCTGAAGTTTGGCGCCACGTTTTCCGCTCCGGTGGATGTCACCGGCCTCACCCGTGGGCTGGATGACCTGCTGACCCTCACCACCGACGCCGGCACCCGGATTCGCAGCCGGACGGCGATTATCGCCACGGGCGTGAGCTACCGAAGCCTCGGAGTGCGCGGTTTGTCATCGCTGCATGGGGCGGGAGTTTACTATTCCGCAACTCAGGTTGAGGCGCTGCTTTGTGAACATCAACCCATCCACATCATCGGGGCGGGCAACTCCGCGGGGCAGGCGGCCATGTATCTCTCCCGTTTCACCGATCACGTGCATCTGGTGGTGCGCGGCGGCGATCTGCGGAAAAGCATGTCCTCCTACCTGTCCGAGCGCGTGGAAGTGAACCCGCGCATCCGGCGGCGACTGCGGCATGAATTGCGCGCGATCGAGGGCACCGAATGCGTGGAGAAAGTGCAGTTGGAGAATACCGCCACGGGTGAACTCATCACCGAGGATAGCGCCGGCGTCTTCGTTTTCATCGGCGCCACCCCCTGCACGGGCTTCCTCGGCGATCTGGTTTGCAAGGATGCGCAGGGCTTTATCCTCACCGGAGCCGAGAGCGCGGCCTGCGGCGTCTGGCCGCTCCAGTCGCGCCAGCCTTGCGCGCTGGAAACTTCTGTGCCCGGCGTCTTCGTTGCCGGAGACTGCCGCTCGCGCACCGCCAAACGGGTCGCCTTCGCCGTGGGCGATGGCGCGCTGGCGGTGAACTGTGTCCACGACTACCTCGGCACTTATAGCTAAATTTCCCTGGCTACTCCCTCCACCCAATTTACCCGCCATGAAAATCCTCATCGTTCACGCGCATCACGAACCCAAAAGCTTTTCCAGCGCGCTCGCCCGCCGCGCGGAAACAGCGTTTCAGGCCCAAGGCCACTCCGTTGATTTTGCCGACCTGTATGCGGAACACTTCAACCCGGTTTCGGAGCGCCGGAATTTCTCCACGGTCAAAGACCCGCAATATTTGAAGCAACAAACCGAGGAAGCCTACGCGACCGAAGTCGGCGGCTTCGCCCCGGACCTGGAAAAGGAAATCCGCCGGCTCGAATCCTGCGACCTGCTGATCTTCAGTTACCCGCTTTGGTGGTTCGGGATGCCGGCCATTCTAAAGGGTTGGGTGGATCGAGTGTTTGCCGCCGGCCGGATCTACGGCGGACCCAAAATTTACGAAGGCGGTCTCGGCCAGTCGCGGAGGCGCGCCCTGGTTTTGATGACGACTGGCGGCGGGCCGGATGCCTATGGCGGTTTCGGCGTCAACCCTTCACTTTCCAACGTGCTCGCGCCTGTGCAGCATGGTGTGTTTTGGTTCAATGGATTTCTGCCGCTCGCGCCGTTCGTGGCCTGGAGTCCCGTTCGCATCACGCCGGAAGAGCGCGCCAAGTACCTCGATTCCCTCTCCGAGCGGTTGCGGACCACTGAGTCCGAACCCCCACTGGTGCTGCCTCCGCTGGCCGATTTTCCCGGCTGGGGCAAGGACACCAAAAAGCGCTTCATGGTCACCGCCACACGCCCCAAGCCCATGGACGAAATCTTCAAATCGCATATTCCGGCCGAACAGGCGCATCTGGCGGAGTGGCGGCGGCTCGGTTTGTTGCTGGAATTCCACATGATGCCACCCCAGGCCGAACCTTGGCGCGCCTTCCTGCTCTTCCGCGAGACCGATGCCACCGCCGTCCAAAAGCATCTGGCGACACTCCCACTCGCGCCCTGGCTGGAATTCGAGATCACCGAATTGGCGCAGGTGTAGCGTAGATTCCATGCCTACGAACCCTCACTCCTTCCTGTCGGTAGCGCACCGGCACTTCGATTATCTGCAACGTGATTTTGGCGTCAGTGCCGCAGATCGGATCGCGGAAGGCTGGGTGGAGAGCGCTGAGGTACACTACGACTCGCCAAAGGTTGCGATCACGCCATACTGGAACTCGCGTGACGGCGTTGGCGTCAGAATTGCCGCCAAAGAGGATACCTTCTGGATTCGTCCGGCATCCTCGCACGAGTTCGATGTGCGGGAGCTCGCCCAGATCCTTCCCCCCGAAGCCCCGAAAGCTGCACCCGCGGTAGGGTTGCCAGAGGACACCCAAAACGAATTAGACCCTTGGCTTGGGTACTACGCGGGGCAGTTGAGGACGTACGCACAATCACTGCTGCACGGTGATCTCTCCGCCTGTGAAGACATGCTGATTATGCGGTATTGCAACTCGACCAAGGGCCTGCCGCGCGAAGATTACCTAAAGGTTTTTCGAGAAGAAACCGCCGGGTTGTCGGTCGCAGAGCGGCAACAGGTCGAGGACGCAATTGCCAGCGGCAGTCCGCGACGTCTGTGCTTTCTTCTGGACGAGTGGGTACACGCGGGCAGGCTGCGGGGAAAGCGTCTTCACACTTCGCTAAATGATTTCCGGCTCCAGTACTTGCAGTGACAGTGCTGCGTAAGTGAAGCAGAAACCCCACTTGGCGTTGGACCGAATGACGAAGAAAGAGCTTGTGGTAGTGGCCGCAGTTGGAATCAGTCCGTAAAGCTGCTTCGTTAGCTTAGATTGCTTCTGCAAAATGTTTTCAAAATCCCGCGCTAAATTCCTACGGCAGGAATACGAAACGTCGCATTCCGTGCTAAAAAGCAACCCGAGGCTCGCCCGCCCGCTGCTCAAAACGAAGTAGTCACGGCTGCCGCAAGGGGATTTTGTCCGCCCGACAGCCATTTCCTGGCTCCGGCGGCGTCGCTCTTTGACATATTGAAATCGAAGTCGTCAATGGCCGGGCAACCACCCGCGGAGTCGAATCCGAATGGCGGCCCGTGACCGGTGCCGCGTGCCCACTGCCCGACTGTACTCGGCGGTGCACGCGGCACCCCACCATCCGCGCTGCCCTCGACCCAAAACGCCCGGCCGCCTTTGGTCTTGCTTTGCCTACAAACCCGACTGAAACAGTCGGGATTAATCTCTGTTCCTCAACTTGACATTTGCGGAAACCCGACCGCCAAAATGCTCGCAGTCCAGGTTAATCAAGGTTAGTCCAACTCCCGCACGCATAATCCAGTTTCGTCCACCTTTCGATTTAATTTTCAGACAGCTTTTTTGCTGGATTCAACGTCCGCTCCTGATGGAGCGCGACCGAATTTATTTCTCAAATTAACCGGTGGGTCATGCTTACGGCGAGCTCACGCGGTAGAAGCGCTGCACGCTGTTGGTCGCCTGCGGGTCGGTGAACTGGTATCGGCCGGAGCCGGCGGGCGCATCCGTGACCGCACCGAGGCGGCTCCACTGGCTGAACGGCAAGGCCAGGTTCGTGCTGGCCCACACGCTGAAGGTGGTGTTCAAGCCCGGGTAATTGGTGAACCCGAATTGGAACCCGCCTGCGCCAGAAGCCAGCCAGGTGGCACCGATCAACTGGCCCGGTCCGGAGTAATTGGCCGCATACACGCCTTCCACCGCGCCGATGTCCGCATACGGGCCGGCGATGCGCGGTAAGCCGCGCTGGTCGGTGGTGAAGGTGGGAGCGCCGTTGGTGCAGCCGTCAATGGCGGGCGAGCCGGGCAAGGGCGGCATGGTTTGGGTGGGGCCGCCATAGTTGCCCAGCGGGGCGAGGAGCGGAGCGTCGCTGGTGAGATTGACGCCGCCGGAAGTATTGATGGGGCCATAAATATTAGCTTCATTATCAGCCGTGTTCCCAGCCACAATCGAGTTGGTCAGATTCAGTGTACCCAGGCTATCAATGCCGCCGCCGCTGTCGGCCGAATTGCCGGCGAGCGTGCTCTGGTTCACCGTCACCGTGCCGAAGTAGTTGTAAATACCGCCGCCGCCGCTGGCCGAATTGCCGGCGAGCGTGCACTGGCTCAACGCCAATACACCTTCATTGTAAATGCCGCCGCCCAGATAAGCTGAGTTACCGGCCAAGGTGCAGCGATTTAATGTTAGATTGCCGCGCGAAACGATGCCGCCGCCGCCGGCAACCGGATTGGCGGCGCCATTGGTGATGGTCAACGCGGTCAGGGTGTTGGTGATGCCGGAGATGGAATCGAACACGCCGTAGTTGCCGCTGTGGTTGCCATTGATGATGATGCCACCCGGCAGCGCCGAGGCGTCAATGTCGAAGTTCGTCTTCAACACAATGGCACCATTGGTCAGCAGGATGGTCGCGCCGGACAAGCTGGGGGCAAAGGTGATATGGGAATTGTTGGTCGCATAGCTGACCGCATAGCGCAGCGAACCCACGCGGTTGTCGTCATTCGTGTTCGTCACATATTCGTCCGGTGGCGGCAAGGTCACGGTCACGGTTACAGTATTGGTCGCGTTGTTGTAATCCGCCGCGTCCGTGGGTAGGAAATACACCTGCACATTCGTCGTGCCGACGTTGGGCGCGATGGCCGGATTGACAAACCCGAAGCTGCCCGACACGGATGCGAGGTTG
>CAIXFN010000055.1 GCA_903918755.1 uncultured Pedosphaera sp. | reverse complement strand
GGACTGCCTTTGCCAGGTCCGGCGGCGGAGCTTACCCTCGAACAGGAGAAAGAACGCGCGGCTATGCGAGAGCCAGCGTCCGTTAAAAAAGGAAACTCGCACCTGAACCAGAAATCCAGACCACCATGCGGAATCGCTGCTGATTCCTGAGATTGATTGCCACCGTGGTCGGATTCGCCTAGGCTTCGCTCCATGGTGGCGTCCATCCTCACCAATTTGACCGACTGGGAGTTTTACCTGCACAATCCCGTGCTGGCCCTGTGGGCTTTGTTTAATCTATGGATGTTGGTTGATGCCGTGCGCCGGGAGGAATGGTTGTGGGCGATATTCATATTTGCGGGATTTGGTCTCTCCGGCGCGCTTTATTACTTCCTGGTCTACCGGGCCGCTCCCTCAGCCACGCGGGGCTTTGAGTTGCCGGGTTCGCATAATCGCAAGCGGATCCGCGAATTGCAGGCGAAAATTCACCACCTGGACAAGGCGCATCATCATTTTCAACTGGGGGATATTTATTTTCAACAGGGCAAGTTGGACAAAGCCGAGGCCTGCTACCGCGCCTCGCTCGAACGGGAACCGGCGGACATCGATGCCCGGGCGCATTTTGGCCAATGTTTGCTGCGGCAGAAACGGGCCGCCGAGGCGCGGTCCTGGCTGGAGGGGGTGTGCGCGGAAAATCCGAAGCATGAATACGGTTATTCCCTGATGGCGCTGGCGGAAACTTTGATGGCGCTGGGGGAGTCGGACAAGGCGCGCGAAATCTGGCTTCAGGTGACGGCCAATCACGCCTATCCCCGGGCCAAAGTGCAACTAGCGGAACTGTATGCCGCCCGCCAGGAATGGGGCCCCGCGGCGGCGGAGTTGCGCGACGTGATCGCGGACGATGCCCATGCGCCGAATTTTCAGCGCAAACGCGACCGGTTTTGGGTCCGGCGCGCCCGGGCACTCCTGCGCCGCGTGCCCGCCCAAAAGCCTTAAATGGCAGGCGACGGCAATTGTTGCAGGATCTCCGCCAGCACCGCGTCCGCCTGTAAATCCGGGCGGTTCCGCTGGACGAGCAGGCGGTGGCGCAAGACCGGTGCCACCAATTCCCGGATTTGCGATAAACTGACGGCATCACGCCCCTGCAACGCGGCCTTGGCCTGCGCCATGCGGAGCAGTCCCAGCGATCCGCGCGGGCTGGCTCCCAGCAGGAGATCCGGGTGCCGGCGGGTCGCATGCACCACCGCCAGAATGTAGTCGCGCGCTGCCGGACTGACGGTCACGGTGCGGACGGTCTGTTGGCACGCCATGATGCGTTCCGGCGTGGTGCAGGACTTCAGGGTCTCAATCGGGTGGCGGAGTTGGAACCGCTCGCACATCTCGCTCTCCGCCGCCAGGGTGGGGTAGCCGAGGCTGAGGCGGAGGAGAAAGCGATCCAGCTGGGCTTCGGGCAGCTGAAACGTGCCCTCCTGCTCGATGGGATTCTGGGTCGCCAGCAGCATGAAGGGTCGCTCCAGATCGTAGGTGACCCGTCCCTCGGTGACGGTGCGCTCGCCCATGGCTTCGAGCAGGGCCGCCTGCGTCCGGGGGCTGGAACGGTTGATTTCATCCACCAGCACGACCTGGGCGAACAGGGGGCCGAAATGAAATTCCGAACGACCGGTTTTGGGATCCAGCACCGATTGTCCCAGGACATCGCCAGGTTCCAGATCGGGGGTGCATTGAATGCGATTGAACGTGCAACCGGCGCTGATCGCCAGCGCGCGTGCCAGCATGGTTTTGGCCACGCCGGGGACATCCTCGATCAGCAGGTGCCCTTCCGCGAGCAGCGTGGCCACGGTGATTTCCACCGCGGTGCGTTTGCCGACGATCACTTTCTCGACGTTGGCGATGAGTTCCCCGGCGGTGTGGGCCACTTCTTCCATCGTGAGCCCGGGGGTGGCGGTCAGCGGCGGCAACTTCAAGGTGGCCGAAGTGGGGATGCGGACGGGTTGCAGCAAGGTCCGCTGGCCGCAATGCGGACAAGTAACTTCCGCTGATTCCCAGACCTCCGGGGCATCAAAGCGACGATCACATTGCAGGCACAATTGTCGGGGCATAGCCGGAAAGCGTCGGGGTTTTTACCATGGCCTGATTGAACCCGGAACCGCCCGGGGGCGCAAGCAAACTTGGAAGATAAGGTTGGCAGGGCTGCCGGGTTTTTCTTAATTTCGCCCAATGCACGAAATTCCGTCCGAAACCAGTGCGGCGCTCCTGGCGCGGCAGGTGGAACAAATTGTCCTGACCACCCCGGTCTACGACATTCATACCCACTTGTATGACCCGGCGTTCGGGGAATTGCTGCTCTGGGGGATTGATGAATTGCTCGTTTACCACTATCTCATCGCCGAATCATTGCGGCAGGAGCCTTTGCCCTACGAACAATTCTGGGCGCTTTCCCGGACGCAACAGGCGGAGTTGGTTTGGGATGCCCTGTTTGTCCGGCATTCGCCCATTTCCGAGGCCTGTCGCGGAGTTTTGACGACGTTGCAGGCATTCGGATTGGACGTGCAGCGGCGGGACCTGCCCGCGCTGCGCCGGTGGTTTGCCGCCCGGAACCGCGACGCGCATGTCACGCAATGTCTGGAGCTGGCCGGGGTCCGCAAAGTCTGCATGACCAACTCGCCGTTCGATGAGCTGGAGCGTCCGGTGTGGGAACGTGGCTTCCGCCGGGATGAACGGTTCACCGCCGCCTTGCGAATTGATCCCCTGCTGATGGCCTGGCCGGAAACCGCCGGGCAACTCCGTCAGTGGGGTTACGACGTGCAACCCGGCGGCCTGAACGACCGGACCTTTAGCGAAGTACGACGGTTCCTGGCGGCCTGGACCCAGCGGATCGATGCGCAGTTCCTGATGGTATCGTTGCCGCCGGATTGGGTTTTTCCCGGGCGCTCGGCCACCGCCCAATTGATGGAGTGGGCGATCCTGCCGCATTGCCGGGAGTTCGGCCTTCCGTTCGCATTGATGCCCGGCGTGCGCCGCGGGGTGAATCCACGGTTGCGGCTGGCCGGGGACGGCAGCGGCTTGACCGACCTCACCGCCCTGCGGAATTTGTGCGCCGGATTTCCGGACAACAAATTCCTGGCGACCGTGCTGGCCCGCGAAAACCAGCACGAGTTGGCGATTCTCGCCCGCAAATTTCGCAACCTGCATATTTTTGGCTGCTGGTGGTTTCTCAATGTCCCCTCCCTCATCGAAGAAATCACCCGGATGCGGGTCGAACTGCTCGGGCTGAGTTTCACCCCGCAGCATTCCGATGCGCGCATCCTGGACCAGGTCGTTTACAAGTGGAAACACTCCCGGGGCGTGATCGCGCGGCTGCTGGTGGACAAATACGCGGAGCTGGCCCGGACCGGCTGGCAGCCCACGCCCGCGGAAATCCAGCGGGATGTGGCGGAACTTTTCGGCGGGGCGTTTGAGCGCTTTCGGGCGGCTTGAGCCCGGGGGATTACCAGCTGACCGGGCCGGCGCCCTCAGCGCTTGAAGAGCCACATCAGGAGGGTGAGCAGCACGCTCACGAGCAGGCAGGTGGCGAGGGGAAAATAGAAGCCGAAATTGCCGCGGGTAAAATGGATGTCCCCGGGGAGGCGTCCAAGCCAGGTGCGCCCAAAGTCGGTGCACAACAGCGCCCCGACCACCGTGAGCAGCAGCCCCAACACCACCAATAGCTTGCCGATATCATTCATGCATACCCGGTTTCGCGCGGACGGGGAGGAGACTAGCTGATCGGGGTCAGTTTTTCAAAGCCCTCTTCAATGAAAGTCGTGTTCTGGATTCGGGCCAGTTGGTGATAAAGCCCCTGGCCGGCAAGCAGTTCCTCATGGGTGCCGCGTTCGATGATCCGGCCTCCCCGCAGCACCAGGATCTGATCCGCCTGGCGGATGGTGCTCAGCCGGTGGGCGATGACGAAGCTGGTGCGGTTGCGCAGGAGGCGGTCGAGGGCCTCCTGGATCAGCCGTTCCGTGCCCGTGTCCACACTGGCGGTGGCCTCGTCGAGGATCAGGATGGGGGCATCCTTGAGCAAGGCGCGGGCGATGCTTACCCGTTGTTTTTCGCCGACGCTCAGTTTTACCCCGCGTTCGCCCACGCGGGAGTCATAACCTTCGGGCAGCCGGGTGATGAATTCATGGCAGTTGGCCGCGCGGGCGGCGGCGAATAACTCCTCTTCCGTTGCGTCTAATTTGCCGTAGACAATGTTCTCCCGCACGGTGCCGTTGAAAAGAAACGCCTCCTGGCTCACCACACTGATGTTCTGGCGGAGGGATTCCAGGGTGGTTTCGTTGACCGGCTGGCCGTCGATGGTGATGGTGCCGGCGGTGGCCTCGTAGAAAGCGGGAAGCAGATTGACCAGGGTGGATTTGCCGGCGCCGGTGGGGCCGACCAGGGCGATCATTTCCCCGGGACGGGCATGCAGGGAGATCCCCCGCAAAACCGTTTTTTCCGCGGCGTAATCGAACGCCACGTCCGTGTAGACCACCTCACCCCGGACCGGGGAGGGCAGGGGGCGGTGAGACTCCCCGCCGGCGCGTTCCAACGGGCTGTCCAGAATGTCGAACACTCTTTCGCCCGCGGCGCGGGCGGCTTGCAGCAGCTGGTTCAGCCCATGCAATTGCCGGATGGGGTCGTAAAACAGACCGGCGTAAATCAGGAAGCTGACGAGTTGGCCCGGGCTGAGTTTGCCGGCCAGCACTTCTCGTCCCCCCACCCAGAGAATGAGGCCGAGCCCCAGGGAGGCGGCAAAACTCATGGCCGGCGAATACACGGCCCAAATGCGCATGATGCCAAGCGTGCCCGCGCGGAGATCCTGGGCCCGCGCGGCGAACCGGACATCTTCATGGGCTTCCTGGCCGAACGATTTGACCTGGCGCACGCCCTGGAGATTGTCCATGAGCAGCGCGTTCATCGCGCTGGCAGCCTGGCGTTGCGCCCGGTAACGGCGATGGGCCGTGAGGGTGTACCACAGGGCGCCCCCGGCCAGCAGGGGCAGGGGAATGAGGGTGACAAAACCCAGCAGCACGCTTTTCCGGAACAGGATGACCGGCACGATGATCAGCGCCAGGACTGCGAGGGTCCCTTGTTCAATGCCGTCAATCAGGATCCGCTCCACCGAATTGACATCTTCGATCACCCGGGTCATCAGGTCGCCGGACGCGCGTTGATCAAAGTAATTCACGGGCAGCCGCTGTAGGCGCGCATACACGTCGCGGCGCATGTCAAAGATTACGTTTTGTTCCAGGGCGTTGTTAAGGCGGATGCGCAGGCCATTAAAAAGGTCGCGCAACAAAAAGGAACCGATCAGACCGGCCGAAAGCCGGGAGAAATTGGCGGCCGGACTCTTGCCGCTCACGCCATCAATGACCGACTGGATGAGGTGGGGATAGACGAAGGAAAACGCCAGCGACAGCAGGGCACACCCCATCGTGGTGACGGAAATCAGCCAGTAAGGTTGCAGATACCTCGCCACCCGGCGGATGATTTCTGCCGTGCCACGGGATTTGGCGGTGAAGGTCGGATCTTCCTGCTCCGCCCGCGCGGCCGGAACGGAAGTGCTTTTCGCCTTGGCGGTCTTGGTGGTTGGCCGCTTCACAGTTGGATTTGCATCGTCATCGCCCGCGACCATAACCGACCTTGCGAAAACGCGCCACTGGGGATGCGGCGGGCGGCACTACTTAGGCCGTGGTCGTGCCCCAGGACTGCACCGTCTGGCGGGCGAGCCCCCAACTCAAAGTCATGCCGAGTCCACCCATGGCCGTCACCATGGTCACGCGGGGGCGGGGTTGGAGGATGACCTGGGTCTGGCCCACGGTGCTTTTGAGATAGGTGCCATGCCAACGGGCCGCGACGCGCAGGTCGGGGACAGAGACAAATTGGCGGAGGGCGTCGAGGATGAGTTCCTCCACATCGGCCCGGCTGTCGGGCGCGAAATCGTCCGCATACTCGTGGGAATCGCCGAGGACCAGGGAGCCATCCGGGTGTTGGGCCGCGATCACGTGCACCCCCCACGCGAGGTGCTGGGGCAGTTCAGCCGTCAGGCGGGCCCGGAGTTTGGCCGTGCTGGGGCAATCACGGAAGGCCGGATAATGGCAAAGGGTGAGATCGCTGACCATGATCGTCCCCAGGTCGAACCCGGCGGGTTGCGGCACGGTGCGCATCATCTGCAGGCGGCAGCGGGAGAGATGGGCGGCGGCCAATTCTTCCGGAAAGAGCAAACGCATTTCATCGCCCGCCGCGATGAGCAAATGATCGAAGGAGAACCGCTGGCCGGTGCTGGTCTCGACGGCGTTGTCATATACTTTGACCACGGGCGTGCCGAAATGCACGACCACGCCCCGGGCCTGGAGCAGCGCCGCAAGTGCCGTCAGCGCCGAGGGGGAATGCACCACGGTCTCGGCCGGGCTGAACAGTGCGCCTTGCAGTCCGGGGAGACGGGCGGCCGGGAAGCGGCGGGCGATGGCAGCGGGTTCCAGTAGCTCGAACTCCACGTCCGACCGGTTTTGGGTGGCGAATTCCTGCAGGACCGCCCAGGCTTCCGCCCGGTGGGCGAGGCTGAGGGAGCCCCCCGGCCGCAAAGTGAAGCCAGCCGCGGCGGCGACTTCCTGCCAGCGGCCGAGGCCAAACAGGGCTTGCTCCCGTTCCGGTCCAAACGTGCAACCGATCGGCCAAAGGGTGCCGAAATTACGGACGGACGCACCCAGGGGACGCCCATCCCGCTCCAGCAGCGTGACCGTCCAACCGGCCTCCTGGGCGGTCAACGCATGGGCTTGCCCGATGATCCCCGCCCCGACAATAACGACATGACCTTTTGACATAATTCAGGCGGCGAGCGTAGGGGGCGCGCCGCCAATTGCAAAGTGACGTTTGGGTGAATTACCCCTCCGGTGGAACGAATTGTTCCAGGGTCCGCTTGCCGACCAGTAAACCGGCGGCCTCCAGGCGCTGGCCAGATTGATGGGGGCCGGCACCGTGATGCGCATCTCCGGCGGGATTGACGCCATGGTCGCGGAAGACCGGATCGTGCCACCCTTCAAGGTTCAGATCGGAGGTGTAACCGGCCCGCAGGAGCGCATGGATGATTTCCGCCCAGTTCGCCTGGCCGAAACCCGGGAACCGGTGCTCCGCGACCCCCGGGTGGCAGATGCCGTAGGTTTCGAGGAGGTGCCGGTTGATATAGGCATCCTTGGCGTGGACGTGGAAGATGCGGGAGCCGAAGCGGTGGATGTTCTGCACCGGGTCGATAAACTGGCAGATCAAGTGGCTGGGATCCCACTCCAGACCCAGGTTTTCACAGCGGGTGCTGTGGAAAAGGCGTTCCCACATGGCGGGTTGGGCCAGCATGTTGAACCCCATCACGGGCAGGTGATAACGGGCCATCGGACAGTTTTCAAACGCGAGCCGAACGCCGTGATCAGCGGCGAGCCGTGCCAGGGGTTCCCAGAATTCCAGGAGTTGCGGGATGAATTGTTCAAAGGGCTGGTAAACCGGGTTGTCTCCCTTGGGATTATTCTCCAATTGAATGACCGCGCCGGCAAACCCGGAAACCACGGGGATGCCGAGGTAGCCCGCCACTTCGATGGCCCGGGTGAAAACCGCGCGCGCGTGGCCGGATTGCCGGGGATCGAGCGGATTTCGGTAGAGCGCGCCGATGTTGGAAAGCCGGATGCCCCGCTCCCGGGCCGCTGCCGCGATTTGGTCCGCGGCGGGCCGCCAGTCCGCCACGGCCGGGCCGACGGGGGAACTTTCGAAGCGATTCCAGGCGATGCAGCCGAAACCATTATTTCGCGCCCAGTCGAGCCGCTCGACCGTCGCCTCTGTCATAAACCCAATGCGCATAGATTTGGGGAAAAAGAACGGGGCGATTAACCGCGCAAACAAACCAGGTCCATCAACTTGGCAGTTTCGCGGTAGGCTTCTTCCACCCACTCCACGATTTTGGCGGGGTCCGGCGAGTATTCGAGCTCGATGGAGACAACCCCGGGGATGGCGAGGTCTTTGATCGCTTGCAAATAGGGCGCGAATTTGACCACCCCACGGCCGGGGGGCAGGTCGCCGTGGACCTTGCCATCGCAATCGCTGAGATGCACGTGGATCGCCTTGCCGCGCAGTTGCGCGAGATCCGCGGGACTGGAATCGGAGAGCACGAGGTGGCTGATGTCGATGTTGGCCCGGACGCGCGGGTGGTTGCACTCATCCACAAAGCGGGCCATGGCGGCGACGTTATGCAACAGACTCAGGCGGAAGGGTTCAAGTTCGAGGGCGATGTCCACCTGGCGCAGCTCCGCGTAATCGCCCAGCCGGCGGCAGGTTTCCAGCGCCCAATTCCATTGGGCGGCGGCGGGGATGACCTCGCGCTGCCAGAGGTATTCGCCCAGGACCAGCAGGATGTTTTTAGCGCCCCAGGTGGCGGCAAGGTCAATGAATTTGCGGCAGCGTTCGACGTGGAATTCGCGGACGGGATCATTAAAATCAATGAGGCCGACGGCCACGACGGGGAGGGAAATAATGGGCAGGCTCAGCCGCGAGGTGGTGTTGGCCACCAGTCGGATTTCCTCCGGGGCAATTCCCATTGCTTCGGTGAAGATATCCACCGTGTCGAACCCGATGCGGGCAATGTGCTGGAGTCCGGTGGCGGTGTCGACCCCCGCCTGTTGGAACGCGCTGTTGATGAGGCCGAGCTTCATGGCGTTTTTTTAGCAGCCGGGCGGGGGTGAAACCAAGGTTAAACGAAGCGAACGGCCGGGCACCCGGCCGGTCATCCTGCGGCGATCAGGCGGTGCACCAACCAGGCGAGATCCGCCGGGGCGAACGGTTTGTAAATCAGTTCGCTGACGCCGGCCTCGCGGAGCACCTCCGGGGTTAACTGCGGTGCGAATCCGGTGGCCAGCACGATGGGAACGCCCGGGCGAATCGCTTGCAACTTGCGCGCGAATTCCAGCCCGTTCATCTCCGGCATGGTCAGGTCGGTGATCACCAGGTCAAACTTTTCGGGTGCCTGCTCGAACAGTCGCACGGCATCACCCGGGCGGTTGCTGGTGTCGACTTCGTAATGCAGGCGCTCGAAACTTTGCCGCATCATGAAAGTCAGCGGGATTTCATCATCCAAAATCAGGAGTCTCCGACCCCGCCCTTCCGGGGCCGCTTCCTCGGCGGCTTGCGTGGCCTCTTCCGCCAGTGTCTGGGCGGCAAAATACAGTCGGAAAGCACTGCCCAGTCCCGGGGCGCTGGCGACCGTCATGATGGCTTCGTGAGAATGAACGATGCCGTGCACCACGGCCAGACCCAGGCCGGTGCCCTTGCCAACCGGTTTGGTGGTGAAGAAAGGCTCAAAAATGCGGTCCAGGGTTTTTGCGTCCATGCCGCATCCGGTGTCCGAGATACTTAGCCGGGCGTACGGATGCGATCCAAATTGCGGATTGGCCGAGAGGAATTCGGCGTCGGGCGTAAACGCTTCCAGAAGGATGGTCAAGGTGCCGGCCTTCCCTTCCATGGCGTGCAGGGCATTGGTGGAAAGGTTGATCAAGACCTGGTAGATCTGGGTGGGATCGGCCAGGATGGGCGGGGCGTCCGGGGCCAGGTGAATGTTGATGTTGATCTGGGCCGGCAAAGAGGCGCGCAGGAATTTGGCCGCCTCCCGGATCACCGTTTCCGCCCGGATCACGGTGCGCTTTTGTTCGTGCTGCCGGCTGAAGGTAAGGATCTGGGATACAAGGTCACCGGCGCGATGGGTCGCGAGCAGGATCTCGTTGAGATGCTCCTGCGCCGTGGCGTTGCCGGCCGTGTGTTCCCGCAGCAGGTGGGCATAACCCAGCATGGCGGTCAGAATGTTGTTGAAGTCATGGGCAATGCCGCCGGCCAGGGTGCCGATGGCGTCCAGTTTTTGGGCCTGGCGGAGCTGCTCCTCCAGTTGAGTTTCCCGGGTCACGTCCCGCTTGACGCTGACAAAGTTGATGATCTGGCCCGCGTGGTCCAACACGGGGGAGATCGTGGCTTCCTCCCGAAACAGGGTCCCATCCTTGCGCCGGTTGATGAAATGTCCCTGCCACCGGCGGCCGGATTTCAAGGTGGCCCATAGATCCTGATAAAAGTCGGGAGGATGCTGGCCGCTTTTGACGATGGCCGGAGATTGTCCGAGCAACTCGGCGCGGGAGTAGCCGGAAATTTTCTCGAACGCCGGATTGGCGTAGATAATGGTGCCCTCAGGGTCGGTGATGAGGATGCTGTCGGAAGCCTGTTCAACAATCGTCGCCAAGCGGGTTTGGGTTTCCTCGGCCCGCTTGCGTTCCGTTACGTCCTGGCAAATGGCCACGACATAATCGCGGTCCACGGTGACGAGCGACAGATTTACCTCGCCGAGGAACCCAGTACCATCCCGGCGCCGGAATTGCAGTTCCAAGAGCAAACGACCGTTTTCCTTGAGGCTCGTCCCATGGCGCACGAAGTCTCCCAGATCAATGGCCGGGACGATCTCCGGCAAACCCAGGGCCAGCAGTTCGGGGCGCGCGTAACCGAGCTCCCGGCAAGCGTTTTCATTGGCATCCAGGAGACGGGCGGTGGCGAAATCCAGGATGAAGAGCGAGTTGTTGGAGCGGTCGATCAAGGCCCGGAACAATTTGAGATCCCCTTCGGCGCGGCGGCGTTCAGTAATGTCGCGAATCGAGGTCTGCCGCCGCGATTGGCCGGGAGAAATGGGCCGCCCGTGCGCTTCCACGATCACGATCGTGCCATCCTTCCGGACCATCCCATGCTCGATGACTGTATCGCGCCCAGCCTGAATGTTGGCCATCACTGGCACAACGTCCGCAGGGGCAATCAGGCTTGCGATGCTCATCCCGCGGAGTTCCGTGGGGCTGTAACCCAGCAATCGGGCGCACTGTTCATTACAATCCAGGATGCAGCCGTCCTCACTCTCCACGATGCCTTCAAAGGTGGCGGAGGCAAACGACTCGAAGCGCGCCTGGCTGGCCCGCAAGGCTTCATCAGCCCGCGCGCGCGCGGTGATGTCGCGCATTATTTTTGCGAAGCCGCGCAGCCCGCCGCCCTCATCCCGCAAGGCCGTCGTGACCACGCTGGCCTGGAAATGCGATCCATCCTTCCGCACCCGGGTGCCTTCGCCCTTGTAGCGTCCGCAACGCTCCGCGGTAGCGAGTTCCCGCGCGGGTTGGTCCTGCGCCCGATCCGCCAACGAAAAGAACACGGAATGCGGTTGGCCGAGGATTTCGCGCGCTTCATAGCCGATGATCTGGGCGGCTCCTTCATTCCAGGTGACCACGCAGCCATCCGGGGCCAGCATGATGATGACATAATCCTGAACGCTCTCCACCATCATCCGGAACCGTTCCTCGCTGGCACTCAAGGCGACCGTGCGTTCCTGCACAATTTTCTCCAGACTTTCATTCAATCGGCGGATTTCCTGCTCGGACTCCTTGCGTTGGGTGATGTCTTCCAAGGATCCCGCGAGGCGATAGGGCCGGCCTTGTTCATTCCAAAGCGCCTGACCCCGCAAATGGAACCAGCGGTGATCGCCCGGCTTGGTGCGAATGCGAAAATCGCCATGGCAGGGGGTGCGGCGCTCCAAATGAACCGCAATTGTCCGCGTCAGTTCCGACCAGTCCTCCGGATGGACCAGTTCCCGCCAGGTGGCTTCTTGATGGGAAACTTCGTCCGGCTCGAGTCCGAGCAGTTCCCACAGGCGGTTGGAAATGAACGTTTCCCCGGTCAGAATATTCCAATCCCAGAGGCCATCCTGGGAAGCCAGCGCCGCCAGGGCAAAGCGTTCGCGGCTGTCGATGAGGGCCGTTTCCATTCGCTTCCGGGCGGTGAGATCCCGCAGCACCACCTGAACGGCGCTTTGCCCCTTAAACTGGATTTTTGCGGCCGTGGTTTCCACCGCCACCGGCCGGCCATCCAAACGCAGCAGTCGCGTGGGCTTGCTGGGAGAGACCACGTTCTCCATCACCACCTGCCGGATACGAGTGGTGGTGGACTCCCGGTCTTCCGGATGCACCAAGGCATGCAATTCGCGCCCGACTAAGTCCGCCGGCCCGGTGGCCCCGAACAGGCTTACCGCGGCCGGATTGACGAAAACTATTTTTCCTCCGACATGCACGGCGATGCCATCGGGCGCCTGGTTGATCAAGGTGTGGTAACTTTCGGTCTCTTCGCGCCGGGCCGAGTCCCGGTCAAACGCCGCCGATTTGACTTGATGGCTCCGGTAACAGTTCGCGAACAGGCTGGTCAACACTCCGAGGCAGAGAAAACCCGCCCAGAGAATCTGGTCGCCCCGGGAACCGCCCAGAAACAGGTGGCCGGACGGGAAAATCCAGCAGGCGGACATCACTCCAGCCTCAAGAGTCGCCAGCAGCCCGGGGATTAAGCCACCCAGGATCGCGACCAAAAGAACTACGGGTCCAAGGGTGAGGAAGGGAGGCAGGCCGGGACCGAACCAACTCGTCAATTTAACCTGGAGCGCGGTGGCGGCGGCCACCGCGGCAAGGGTGAGGACATGGCGCAATTTCCAAACCAGACCTATCCGTTCCCGTGAAGGCCCTGACTGCGTCGTCGGCTGTTTCGTTCCCATGGCGTGAATTCCCTTAGCGATACCTGGAGCAACCTTTCGCAGGCATCATAAAACAGACTTGTCAAGTCTGTTTAAAGTGCGAGCCGCTGTCGAGAAATCTTTTTGCGAAGTGCCCTGCCTAGGTGGAGTTTCATGGATCCCGACGACTCCTGATGGGCGCATGCGTTGCGCCCATCAGGGTCCCGAAGCGGTGTCGGCCGAGGTTCCGCGCGAATCGTCCCCCCGCGAGGACGGGGCCGTTGCGAGGTTGCCCGTCTTCACGGGCGATCCGCTAAGATCAAATCGGGGCGGTTTCCGGACTCACCGCCGTGTGTTGTTCGGCGCTCAGGTACGCGGCATCCACCATGGCCATGGTCTTCAAATTGTCCCGCCCGCTGATGACCGGTGCGCGATCCTCCTCGAGGGCGCATAGGAGTTCGGCCATCGTGCCGGCGAACGCATCCGGAAACCAACTCTCCTGCCAGATGGGGGTCTGAAAGCCGGGGTGCGATTTGGCCGCGTATTTGATCGAGGAGGGCGTCGTATAAGGATCCTTGCACCAGCCGATGTCCCCGATCGCCAGACCATTCCGCCCCTCAATCCGCCATTTGATATACACATCGGCAGGGCAACCTTCCCGGGCCGGACCAGTCCAGGTGTCATCGAGCCCCACGCAGCGGAGACCATTCTTGAATTCCAGGATGTAGGTGCAAATGCCGTCGGAATGCGGAAATTTTGTGCGCGGATCGGGTCGGGTGCTGCAAAAAATCCGTTCCGCATCGCCAAACCAGTAGCGAAAGGTGTCCAGATGGTGGATGGACATAATGCGCAGGGTGGCCCAGCCGAGCCGGGCCTGCCACGGTTGCCAATGGGGAATGCCCCGCATTTCGATGGTGGCCAGGATTGGCTCCCCAATGACGCCCTCATCCAACAGGGCTTTGGCAGCCCGCACCGAGTGGTCATAGCGCATGTTTTGGTTCACCGCCAGGCGGATCCCCGCGGCTTCACAAGCGCGCACGGCCGTGAGCGCTTCCTTATGGTCCATGCCCAGCGGCTTTTGCGCCAGAATGCCCTTCACGGTGCCCCGCTGACAGGCTTTTACGATCAAAGGGACGAGGATGTCCGGGGGGACCGCGATGTCCAGCACCTCGATGGTCGGGTCATTCAGGAGTGAGTCATAATCGTCGTGGACCCGGCCGATAGCGTGGCGTTGGGCGGCTTGCCGGGCATGCGCCACCTGCCGGGAGGCGATGGCAACCGGATTAAAGCCGGCCTTGCGATAGGCCACGAGGTGGCAATCGTTCACGATAAAGCCACTGCCCAATATCCCGATGCGAAAATCTTTTCGCCGCGGCATGGGAGGATAAATTTTGAGATCCATAGAAGCGTTTGACGCGGCAGATTATGGCCGGGCAAAGGAATGTGCAAGGCGGGATGCGGGGGGTGTCGCGAGGATTTCAAAGGCGAACAAATGTGTGCGAGCAAAGGCGGACTAAGTCAAGGGCTGCGGATTTGCAGCAAAATCTTTGGGCGTTCCTTGGGATTGGGTTCTTGCGCGAGGATGGTGACCGTGCCATTGGGGTG
>CAIXFN010000054.1 GCA_903918755.1 uncultured Pedosphaera sp. | reverse complement strand
GGGCGGTCTGCTGGTTTTGGCCACCGGGTGCACCACGCAATCGGAAGCCCGCGCCCGGGCGCAGGCGGCGTTCATGGAGGGTCGCCGGCAAGCGGCCGAAAGCCTGAACCAAAACCAGGCGCCCATGGTTTTCATCATCGGACCCGTACGGTATCCCAACATTCCCTGGACGCCGGATCTGACGTTGGCGCGCGCACTGGCGATTGCGGATTATGTAAACCCGGGCGATCCGTCACAGATTATCGTGACCCGGAATGGCGAAAACATCCCGGTGGCACCCCGGAAACTGCTTCAGGGCCATGATCTACCCCTGCAGGCGGGTGACCGGGTGGAAATCCGGCCCTGACGCAATGAGCACCCTGCCGCCCACCCTCCAGCAAATCGACCGGACTTATGTTTTGGCGGCGGGACGGCGGTTATCCTATTTTGCCGGCTGCGATTATTTCCGGCAGTCGAGTCATCCGCGGATCGTGCACGCGGTGCACACCGGTTTGGATAAATTCGGCCTGAGCGTTTCTGCCTCGCGCCTCACCACGGGAAATCACCCGCTTTACACCGAGTTGGAAAACTCGGTGGCCAAGTTTTTCACAGCCCCCACGGCTACCCTCTGCTCCATTGGTTACACGCCCAACATCATCGTGGCCCAGGCGCTCGCCGGGAGTTTCACGCATGCGCTCATGGATGAACGCAGCCACGGCAGCCTGATCGACGCCGCGCAATTCCTGGATTGCCCCATCGTCAAATTCCGACATCGCGACCCCGCGAACCTCGCGGAAAAACTACGGCGATTGCCCGGTTGCCACCCGCTCATCATGACGGATGGGATGTTCTCACACGATGGTAGCGCGGCCCCTTTGCGCGAGTATCTTGAACTGCTGCCTGCCGAGGGAATGATTCTCCTCGATGATGCCCATGCCGCCGGACTGCTCGGGGCGCATGGCCGGGGAACGTTGGAGCATGCGAACGTGCCCCGCGCCCGAATCATTCAATCCATCACCCTGAGCAAAGCCTTCGGGGTTTATGGCGGAATGATCCTGGGAGACCGCAAGGTCCGCGCCGCGATCCTGGCCCGCAGCCGCATGTTTATTGGCAACACCCCCCTGCCCCTTCCGCTGGCTCAAGCCGCCTTGACGTCCGTCCGCCAACTCGCCGCCCACCCGGCCCCGCGCCAGCGCCTGATGAAATTGGCGGGCCAGGTGAAGGAGCGACTCCGGCAAGTGGGCTTTCCGCTGCCCAATCATCCGGGACCGATCATCCCGGTGATCCCCAAAAGCTCCCGGGAAACCAACCGCTGGAAACGCGCCCTGCTGGCGGCTGACATCCTCCCGCCCTTTATCCATTACCTCGGCGGTCCGGCGGAAGGTTACTTCCGCTTCGTCCTCTCCAGCGAGCACACCGCGGAACAAATCGACAATCTGGTGGCGGTCTTTGCGGCCCAGACCCGCGGCTGAGCAGCCCTGTCCGGCACTATTTTTTCGGCCCGGGACTCGGGCCGCTCCGGGGGCTGGCGCTCAACTGCTGCATGCCGTCGTACAGGTACTGGAATCCCGCAAAGAGAGTGAGAACCGCGGCGCTCAGTGCCCACCAGCCAAACCACGCCGGACTCCATTTCATCATCGTCCAAACCACGGTGATCATCTGCAACACGGTGGCAACCTTGCCCGCCCAGCGCGGCCGCACGGGCACATTGCCACAGATCAGGAACACCACCAGAACGCCGATCACCAGGAGGACGTCACGGCTGATCACCGTCACCGTGAACCAGAGGGGAATCGTCTGCAGATAGCCGTGGCTGTCGAGGCTCAGCAGTACGATCGCGGACACCAATAGCAGTTTGTCCGCCAGCGGATCCAGAATCGCTCCCAACTCGCTTTTCTGGTTGAATCGGCGGGCAATATAACCGTCCACCCCGTCAAGGATGGCGGCCAGGGCAAAGGCGACCAAGGCCAAAATCCAATGCAACTCCCGACCGGTGTTAAAGTAGTAGAGGATCTGGACCACGAAGAAAGGGATCAACAAAATCCGCAATATAGTGACTTTATTGGCCGTGGTCATACCCTGAGGAGATTATCCAGCCCATTCACCCAGCTTGTCAAATGAACTTCCCGCCCGTGGTCAGGGCGGGAAACCAATCGCCAGCTTGACCGCGGAATATTCCGGATGCACCCGGCCGTCCGCGCAGCGGATCGTCAGCGGGGGTTCCACCCACGTGTTGCCGCGAAAAGCCGGCGGGAGGTGATCCGCCCGCATCATCCCGAAAAGTGTCAGCAGCGGCTCATTCCCCTCACGCAAAACGACCGGCCGACGGCGGACGATGACCAAACCCGCCGCTTGGGCCGCGGCTTCCACGCGCGCCAGTTGCAGGGTGGGGAAAACGCAGGCGAACCAACCGCCCAAGGCCAGGCGCGGAGCCGCCGTTGCGCAATAATCGGCAATGTCCCCGCGCAATTCAAAGCGGCAGGCGATCTTCTGCGGATGATCCCCGGTGATCCCCGTGCCCCCCGGAAAGTAAGGGGGACTGCCCAGGATCAGGTCAAAGCGGTCCTCCGCTCCAAACACTGCCGGGTCCCGGAAATCACCCTGCCGGATTTCATAGCGGTGCTCCAGTCCATTATAAGCCGCGGATTGGCGGGCCAACCGAACGCTCTCCGCCTGCGCTTCCACCGTGACAAAGCGGGCACCGGGCAATCGCCATGCGGCGATCATGCCCACCGATCCGAGACCGCTGCCCAAATCGAGGGCGGTTGCGGCCGTCGGGCACCAAGTGGTGCCATACCAGGCGGTCAACACATCGTCCGTGGAAAAGCGATGGCCCTGGCGCAGTTGGTACAGCCGAAAATGACCGCTGATGGCATCCAGGGATTCGCCGGCCGCTACTACCGGCAAGGTTTTTGCCCCCGGGGGAATCGGACCCGGCTTCGCCCAGCCCTTGAAAAAGGGACTTACCGAATCGACTAAATCAGTTTCGCTCACAGTAGATTCCCACGCGAACTATTTGCAAAATGCCGCCGACAAATTATCGTGGGTGTCATTCAAGTCCGGCGTTGCCGGGTTGCGGACCGTTTCGTCCTTGGTGTCGGTTAATGTTCAAAGCAGCTTTGATTTAAGCAGAAGGAATCCCTATGGATAAGCAGAAATTTCCGCCGTTCAGTCTCACGCGCCTGCTCCGCACCGTGTTCGCCCCCGAAGCGGGCGAGCGGATTGCCATCCTCATCGACCTCCCGGACCCCGCCGGAATCGTGGATTTCGCATTTCTCCAGGATCCGAAGTTCACCATCCAGCGCCGCGCCCATGACGTATTTTATCAAGGGCTCATCAAAGGAACCGCCGCGGAATTGCAATTGCAAGGGGGCGAGATTTTCGCCTACCAGCAAACCGGCGGCAGCAACCTGGATTTGCCGGATCGCGCGGTGGATCCCGCCGGCAACGAGTTGAGCCTGGCCCGGGATATTTATCCCCATTACGACATCATCCTCTGCATTTCCACCTATTCCGCCACCGCCCCGCTGACGGCTCTTGCCAAACAGTTCGGCTTCCGCGGCGCCACGCTCCACGGGGTCAATGACATCATCCTCCGGACGGGGTTGGCGGTCGATTATGACGAAGTCAGCCGGGCCGGGGAAAAGCTGCGCCTCGGGCTCACGCGGGCGGATTCCTTTGAAATCGACTTTGCCGTGGCCGGCCAAAAGCACACGTTGAAACTCCTGTGCAACCGGCAGGAAGCTCAAAAGAGTCATGGTCTTTGCCGGGGCAAGAAGCCGGACGTGGCCAACCTCCCCGCCGGCGAAATCTACTTCGTCCCGCAAGGTGCCGAAGGGGTCTTTCCGATGCGTTACGAAGACGGCACCATCGGGCTGATGACGGTGTCCGGGGGCAGCATCCAGCACGCCACCCTCCTCCAGGGCGACGCCGCGGTCGTCGCCGCCCACAATGCGAAATTGGTTTCCGATCCGGTGACCGGCGAAATCGGCGAACTCGGCTTCGGCACCCAAGACCTGCCGCCTTCCGGCCGGGACATCCAGGACGAAAAAATCCTCGGCACCCTGCACGTCGCTACCGGCCGCAGTGATCATCTCGGCGGCCACCTCACGCCGGACAAATTCAAGAAGGCCGGCAATGCCACCCACGACGACATTTTGTTCTCCCCCACCAAAACGCCGGAGATTCTGGTGACGCAAGCCCGGATGTATCGGGATGGCCAAACCGAAATCGTCATCGAAAACTACCAGCCCTCCGCCTATTTGCAGCGGCTGCTGGCGAATTGATCCGCTTGGCCGTTCCTTACTACGAATCGGACCGCGGGGTCGCCGAGTATCTGCTGTTTCACTACGGCGGCGCGGACGCCGACTTCGCTCCGGGAATCGCTCCGCCGTCGGTGGGAAATTTTCCGGAACAATGCGTCCGGCAAGGTTGCGATCCCGGTCGTTTGCCCCCGAATGCCCGGGCGCTGGATCTGGGTTGCGCCGTGGGTCGGGCTTCCTTTGAACTAGCCCGTCACTGTTCCACGGTGGTGGGCATCGACTATTCGGACCGCTTCATCGCGGTCGCGCAGGAATTGCAAACCAAGGGAAGGATGGATTTCGTCGCCTTGGAAGAAGGTGAATTGACCCGTCCAGCCACCGCGATTGTCCCGCCCGAAATCGACCGCCAGAGGGTTCATTTCGAACAGGGAGACGCCCTCGCCTTGCCCGCCAACCTCGGAACATTCGACGTGGTGCTGCTGGCCAACCTGATCGACCGCCTCCCGGATCCCCGCTGCTGTCTCCAACAGATTCCAAACCTACTGAACCCGGGCGGGCAATTGATCATCACCTCCCCGTACACCTGGCTGCCGGAATACACCGCGCGGGAAAAGTGGTTGGGCGGGTATATGGACGCCAATGGCCCGGTTAAAACGCGGGCGAGTCTGGAAACCATCCTCGCCCCCCATTGCCGCCTCGTGGCTGCCAAAAACATCCCGTTCCTGATCCGGGAACACGCCCGCAAATTTCAATATAGTGTGGCCGAGGCCACCCTCTGGATCCGCGCCTGAGCAAGGCAGGATCCCCCCATTTGCAGTCGCCTGGCCTTAACCCAGCGCAGCCAGAACCCCGCGCATATAGGCCACGGATTCCAGCACCCCCGGTTGCGGCGCGGCTTCCTTGGCCTCGTATTCCAGCCCGGCGTGGCCGGAATACTTGATCTGCAGCAGGGCCTTGAACAGCCCCACGATATCAATCACCCCCCGCCCCACTTCGGTGGGTTTGCCGGCGGGCTTGGCCAAAGTTTCGTCCTTCAGGTGGAGATCATACAGACGGCTCGCGCACTTGATGGCCGCGTCCGCTGGATCCTGACCAATGCGAACGGTGTGCCCGATGTCCATGCACAAACCCAGACGCTTGTCGCGGTCCTTGACCGCGGCGAACACGTCGTGCGGCGAGGGGAAATGTTTGTCGCCCGGACCGTGATTGTGGATCGCCAGCCGGATTTCATAATCCTTAGCGACTTTTTCCACCAAATCCATGGACTCGGGATCCAGGGTGCAGACCATCACCGGCATGCCGGCGTCCTTCACATAATCGAACTTGGCCCGGATATCGGCCTCCTCTTTCCCCAAGGCGATCACGCCGCCGCCCATCAAAGTCAACCCGGCGTCCTCCACCTGTTTCCGCACCGCCTGGCGCTGCTCCGTCGTGCTTTTGAGCGGCAGATGCATGTCCTTCAAATTGATATACTTCAACCCCGCTTCCTTGGTCATCGCCAGCGCTGCCTCCAGGGAAAACTTCCGATAGGTGTACGAGGCAATGCCGAGCTTGAGCCCGTCAAACGCGTCCCGCTCCGGCTTGGTGACATCCGCCCGGACCAAACCTGGCAAAGCCGTCACCGCCGCCGCCAGGGCGGTCGAACCGAGGAGACTGGTTTGGAGGAACCGGCGACGATCAAAAGCATTGGCAGTTTTCATGGCAATATTTGGGTTTCTGGTGCGCCAGTTTGACCATTTCCCCCTCCCCCCCGCAAGGCGAATCCCGGGCCATGCGGCTCGTGGTTAGCTTTCACGGCATCGCCGCCCGGTACAACTGGCAGCCGAATTGCACCCACAGGTAGCCCCCGGCCAGTTCGATGCGGTCCACCGAAGCGGCTTTAACGTAGGCGTACTTGAGCACTTCCCCGGTTTCCGGATTCAGCTGGGCCACGAAGCCCAGGCCGCCGATCCACAAATGCCGGGCATCGCCCCCGATGGTGGTGATGCCGCTTTCCTCCAGGAAGGGGACGGGTGGCAGGGTGCGGATTTTCCCCGTGGCCGGCCCCAAGACCTTCACCCCGGGCCCGGCACCCCCTGTCCCGGGTTCGAAATCCCCTCCGAACCAGAGGTCCTCGCCCGCGCCAAAGAGACAGGTGGCGCGCGGCAAATCGCGTTCCATGCTCCAAGTGTCACGGGCCGGCGCGTAGTGCATGGTGGCGGGCGGCACCGGGCTGTTTACCTCGGCGGCGATGAGCCATAGATCCCCGCCCGGAACCGGCGCAAGGCCGGTAACGGGTACGTGCGGGGGGCTGGTCTTGCCCGCATCCGGCGGCGGATTGGCAGTGAAATTGGTGAATTCGTGGGAACGCAAATCGAGGCGCCCGAGGCCCCCGTT
>CAIXFN010000053.1 GCA_903918755.1 uncultured Pedosphaera sp. | reverse complement strand
CGGGGCGCACTAGCTGGGAAGTCGCAACGAAGAGTTCCTGAGGCGGCAAACAATGCGTTTCAAACACATCAACATATTAGCTTACTTATAGTATTAGGCGATACAATTATCGCGCTTTTTGACGATTATTTCAACAGGCTGGTAGATGGTCCCGGGACGGGAACCGCCGCCGGCCATCCACATGGTGAAGCAGCGGGGATGATGATCACGCCCGTAGTTTTCATGGGAAAGACCGCCCTGGGAATAAATGGTGCGGCCGAATTCGCCGCCCCAGATGATGAGGGTGGAGTCGAGCAAGCCGCGCTGCTTGAGATCCTGCACCAGCCCGTAGCAGGCCTGGTCAATGTCCTTGCACTGGCTGGGCAACCGACCCGCGACGTTCGAGTGGGTATCCCAATTGTTGTGGTACACCTGCACGAAACGGACGCCGCGCTCCACCATGCGGCGGGCAAGCAAAACGGTATTGGCGAAGGTCCCGGCTTTCTTCGCGTCGTCACCGTAGAGCGCGTAAGTGGATGCGGGTTCGTTGGACGTGTTCGTGAGCTCGGGGACGCTGGACTGCATCCGGAAGGCCAGTTCGTATTGCTGAATCCGGGTGTGGGTTTCCTGGTCGCCGACCTGGCGGAAAGTCATTTCGTTCAATTTCCGCAGGCCGTCGAGGGTTTTGCGCCGCACCGCGGAGGACACGCCGGAGGGGTTGTTGATGAACAGGATCGGGTCGCCCGAGGACCGGAAGGAAACCCCGGCATGCTGGCCCGGGAGGAAGCCCGACGACCAGAGCCGGCCGGAAATGGCCTGCAATTGCTCGGTGTTGGAGGGTTTGGCCACGAGGACAACGAAGGTGGGGAGGTCCTGGTTCATGGAACCGAGGCCGTAGGAAACCCAGGAACCGAGGCACGGCCGGCCGGTGATCTGGTTGCCGGTCTGCATGTAACAGATGGCCGGCTCATGATTGATGGCCTCGGTGTGCATGGAACGGACGAAGCACATGTCATCGACCATTTTCGACGTCCAGGGCAGCAATTCACTGACCCACATGCCCGACTTGCCGTGTTGGGCGAATTTGTATTTGGAGGGGGCAATGGGAAAGCGCGACTGCCCGGAGGTCATGGTGGTGAGACGCTGGCCGTTGCGGACAGATTCCGGCAGGTCTTTGTCGTACCAGTCGTTCATGACGGGCTTGTAGTCGTACATGTCCAACTGCGGCGGGCCGCCGACCATGTGCAGGTAGATCACCTGCTTGGCGCGCGGCGCGAAGTGGGGGGCGACGAAATTGCCCAAGCCGGCGGCGGCAGAAGGGGCGGCTTTTTCCGCACCCATGAGCAGGCGGGGCGCCAGCATGCCCAGTGCGGCGGTGCCCATGAAACTGGCGCTGCGGCGGAAAAACTGGCGCCGGGTCTCGGCCCGGACATAGTCCTGGACCAACGGATGGGAGAGAATGGGATCGTTCATGTCGCTCATTTGTTCAAAACCTCGTCCAGATTCAGCATTTCATTTGCCACCATGGTGTAGGCCGCCAGCAGGGGCTGATCGAGCGCCGGGTCGGCCTTGGACTCACCCACGGTGAGCAATTCTTCCGCCGCCTTGGGGTTGGCGTGGTATTGATCGAGGAGATCGGTGACCGCGCCAGTCAGGATGCGCTGCTCCGCGGGCCGCAAGGGACGGGCGAGCAACCGGCGGGCCATGAAGTCGAGGCGGTCGGTGGCGGTGGCGCCGCCGTTTTGTAGGGTGCATTGCGCCAGATTCCGGGCGGCTTCGACAAATTGTGGATCGTTCAAGGTCACCAATGCCTGCAAGGGGGTGTCGGTGCGTTCGCGGCGGACGATGCAAGTCTCGCGACTGGGGGCGTTGAACACCTCCAGGGAAGCCGGGGGAGCGGCGCGTTTCCAGAAGGTGTAAAGGCTGCGGCGGTAGAGGCTCTCGCCGGTATCGGGCTTGTAATTGCGGGTGTTACTCTCCGGCATGGCGACCGCTTCCCAGACGCCTTCGGGTTGGTAGGGGCGCACGCTCGGCCCCCCGATGCGCGGGGAGAGCAGACCACTGACGGCCAGGGCGTAGTCACGCACCATTTCGGCGTCCATGCGATAACGCGGGCCATGGGAGAGCAGGCGATTCTGGGGATCGCGGGCTTCGCTGGCCGGGGAGACCACGGAGGACTGCCGGTAGGTGGCGGACAACACGATTTGTTTGAACAGGCGTTTGATGTCCCAGCCGTTTTGGCGGAAATTGACGGCCAGCCAGTCGAGCAAATCCTGGTGAGAGGGCAATTCGCCGGCCACGCCGAAGTCTCCGGAGCTCTTGACGATGCCGGTGCCGAAGAGTTCCTGCCAGAAGCGGTTGACGTTCACGCGCGCGGTGAGGGGATGCTCAGGCAGCAGGAGCCAACGGGCAAAGCCGAGGCGGTTGCGCGGAAAGTCTTTGGGCAGGGGCGGGAGGGACGCCGGGGTGTTGGGTTCCACCTTGTCGCGGCGCTTATCGTAATCACCGCGGAAGAGAATGTAGGCCAGGGCGGATTCCGACTTTTCCTGCATGACCAGGGCAGCAGTGCCGCGGCGTTTGATCTCATTTTCCTCCTGCTGCAACGCGGCCAAGCGGGTGTTGGCGGCCTGGAATTCGGCATCGAAACCGTTGAGCCAGGCGCGATACAATTCATCCTTTTCCTTGTCCGTGCGCTGGTCCGCCGCCTTGGTGAGCAAGGCGGCCATCCGGGAGTCGCGGGCCAGGGATTTGACCTCGCCGGCCGTGAGGGCGCGTCCGTAAATCCGCAAATCCTGCAGGGCAGCCCCGGTGACCGGGGAGGAAGCGTGTCGCTGGCCGATCTTGAAGGGAACCGTGGTGCGGATCGAACCTTGCAACTGGTCGGCCTGCACGCCCACGGCCTGAGATTCGCCGTCCAAATAAACTTTTACCCCCCCGGCTTTGCGAGAGCCATCATAAGTGACGAACACATGGGTCCAGCGTTTGGCTTCGATGGCCTTGTTCGACACGACTTTCAAGGCGTCATCCTGCCATTTGCTGATGATATGCGCCCCGGGGCGGCCGCCTTCCAACCACAGATCCCAGCCGCGGTAATCGTGCTGATCATCCATGCGGGCGAAGAGAGCGCCGTCGCGGACCTGGTCCAAGCGCACCCAGGCGCCGTAGGAAAAGGCCTGGTCGCTTTCCAGATCCCCCACCCCGGGCACTTCCACGCCGGACTTGCCGATGGTGAAGGCCTGGTCACCCGCCGCGCCTGCCTGCCACTCGGCCTTTTCGGCCAAGGCGAGATCGCGGCATTCGCCCTTCACACTGACGGCGAGAGATTTTTCCTTGTGGTCAGCCAACGGGATTTGCAGCAGTGGCACATCCGTCGGCGCCTGCTTCGCGAACACGTCGGGCTTGGCGGTGGCGACCCAGGCGGCGAAATCCTGGTGCCCGCCTTCGCGCCGGTTTTCGACACGCTTTTTGGCTTCCTGAACCTCGCCAGTGACTTTTTCCCAGCGGGGACGATCCGCTTCCTGCGGTACCACGACGACCGGGGGCGTGTCCTTGACGTTGCCATCCATGGCGCGCTGGGTGGTGTTGTTGAAGAACGCCGCCATGGAATAAAAATCCTTCTGGGGCAGCGGATCGAACTTGTGATCATGGCAAACCGAGCAACCGGCCGTGGTGCCCAGCCAAACCTGGCTCGTGGCCTCGGTGCGATCCCGCGCGTAGAGCACCAGATATTCTTCGTCAATCGCCCCGCCCTCGTTGCTGGTCATGTTGCAGCGGTTGAAGCCGCTGGCCACCTGGTTGTCCAGAGTCCGGTTCGGGAGCAAGTCACCGGCGAGTTGTTCGATGGTGAACTGGTCGAAGGGTTCGTTGCGATTGAACGCCTTGATCACCCAATCGCGGTAGGCCCACATTTCGCGGAAATTATCAAAGTGAATGCCGTTGGAGTCGGCGTAGCGGGCGGCATCCAGCCAGTAACGGGCGCGGTGCTCACCCCAGCGCGGGGAGGCCAGGAGGCGGTCCACCACGCGTTCGTAGGCATCCGGGGCGGAATCGGAAACAAAGGCTTCCACTTCGGCGGTGGTCGGGGGCAGACCGGTCAAGTCCAGGGTGACGCGGCGGATCAGGGTCCGACGATCGGCCTCGGGCGCGGGTGACAAACCTTCCCGCTCCAAGCGCGCGAGAATAAAATGATCAATGGCGTTGCGGGGCCACCGGGTATCGCGCACGGTGGGCAGCGTGGCCTGGTGGGGGGCGATGAGGGACCAATGCGCCTGGTATTTGGCACCGGCGGTGATCCAAGCCGTGAGGGTAGATTTTTCCGCGGGGGTCAGGCACTTGTGGGTCTGGGCCGGGGGCATGACGTCGTCCGGCTTGGCGGCCATGATGCGGCACACCAGTGCGCTGGCATCGGGTTTGCCCGGCACAATGGCGGGTTGCTTGTCCTTGCGGGGCGCGGTCGCATCGTCGAAGCGGTCCAAGCGGAGCCCCGCTTTGCGGGCGGCGGAATCCGGCCCATGGCAGGCAAAGCAATTTTCGGCCAGAATGGGGCGGATGTCCCGGTTGTATTCCAGATTGCCGCCGGTGTCGGCGGCGATCACTGCGCCAGGCACGAACAAGAGCGCTCCCAATGTCAGCCGGCAGGCCAGTTCCCGGCCAACGGCGTCCCTGATGGATTGGATCAATGTGGTCATCGCAATAAGATTTAGCAACCGGTCAAAGGCATATTCAAGTGAGACGCGAGCCAGCGGGGTCGAATTCACTGAACGCCCCGGTTTATCGGGCTGGAATGCGATTTTCACAAGGTAATTTTATGCGGTTGCGCAGGGCTGAACATGGGTTGCGGAAGGCAAGGCAAAATAGGGTGATGGGTGGGCGCGGTGGGGGGGTAAAAGAGTGTGGCGGTGAGGTGGGATTGAGTGAGGAGGAACTGGGGGCATGCGGGTGGTGGCTGGTTGGCGGGTGACCCGGCCGCATAAATGCGGAACTCCGTACCAAGAGGCGCGGAATCGCGTTGCGGAGGACGGGGGTTCGTGCTTTGCTCGATGACATGAAACCACTCGGCCTGCTCGGCGCAGTTTTGGCGTTTGCGTGTAATGTGGTGTCGGCCACGGCGGCGGAAAAGACGTTGATTGATTATTTTCTGCCGATGCCCATCCGGAGTCCGCTGGTGTCCAATGTGTGGGGGGCGCCGGGGGTGTTTCCGCGCGATCCGCAAAACGGGTTGGAGGATGTCACGATGACCCAATGGTGTTATTGGGATGGGCAGATCCTCGCGGCACCGGACGGGAAATTCCATCTCTTCGCCAGTCGCTGGGATCAGGCGCGGGGGCATAATGGCTGGTTTGGCTCCGCGGCGGTCCATGCGGTGAGCGATAGTATCTTCGGGCCGTATCGCGATTTGGGGTTGTGCTGGCCGGACAATCAAAAGGGCAAAGGACACAATGTCACCGCGCTGACGCTGCCCGATGGCCGGTATGCGGTGGTGGTGAGTGAAACCCGGCCCGGGGAGGTCTTTGTAGCCAAAACGCTGGACGGTCCCTGGGATTACCTCGGGGCGATCAAGGTGGCGACGAACGGCACGGGCCGGAGGCCGCATATGTCCAACCTGTGTGTGCTGCTACGGCCGGATGGTGACTTCATGATCGTGCCGCGTTCCGGTGCCATCTGGCTCAGTAAGAATGGCATCCTGGGGCCTTACGAAGTTTTGAGTCCGGGCATTTACCCCAAAATTGAGGGCTTGCCCCTCAAGGACCTGGAAGATCCGGTGGTATGGTTCAGCGGCGGAAGGTATCACATCGTGGTCAACAGTTGGAGCCTGCGCAAAGCGTTTCATCTCACGTCACCCGATGGCATCAGCAACTGGAAGTTCCGCGGCCTGGCGTATGATCCCACGAAGGACTTCCTGCGCTACTCGGATGGCACTTTGAATCACTGGGACAAGATGGAACGTCCGGGAGTGGTCCTGGCGAACGGGCACGTAACCCATTTCACTTTTGCGGTGCTGGATGTGCCCAAGGACCAGGAGCGCGGCAACGACACGCATGGCAGCAAGGTGATCGTCGTGCCGTTTGATGGCGCGGCGATGGATCGGGATTTGCAGGAAGCGTCCGACTCGCCCGCCGCCGCTCCGGCGCCGACGCCAACGACCTTGCCGGCTGGAAAAGTGGCGACCCGGCCGCTGTTTCGCGATCCGGTCTTTGATGCGCCGACCGATCCCGTCCTGTGTTTCAATGCGGAGACGGGAAAATGGTTCATGTATTACACGGCCCGGCGGGCCACCGCGACCAATGCGCCCGGGGTCAAGTGGGTGCATGGTTCGCGAATCGGCATGGCGGAATCGAGCGATGGCGGCGCGACGTGGACTTACCGGGGCACGGCCGATATTCGGTACGGGCAGGACGAGCATCCGGACGACTCCACGTATTGGGCGCCGGAAGTCATCTGGGTGAACGGTCGCTATCATATGTTCCTGAGTTATGTGCCGGGCATTTTCGATGATTGGAACCATCCGCGGGAAATTGTGCATCTCACGAGCACCGACGGGGTGAAATGGGACACGCTTGGACGGGTGGATCTGAAGTCCGACCGGGTGATTGATGCGTGTGTGATCGAGAAGCCCGGCGGCGGCTGGCGGATGTGGTACAAGGACGAACGGGCGGCAAAATCCCTGTGCCACGCCGACAGTGTGGACCTGGTGCATTGGGAAACGCGGGGAAGCGCGGTGACGGATTACACCGGGGAAGGACCGAAGGTGTTTCACTGGCAAGGCAAGTATTGGCTGGTGGCCGACTGTTGGAACAACGGGATGCGGGTCTGGAGTTCGAGCGATTGCGCGAACTGGCAACCGCAAGATGGCAACCTGTTGGGGAGTCACGGGGACGTGGTGGTGAGTGGAGATCGGGCCTGGTGGTTTTATTTTGGCAACACCCGGCGCACCGCGATCGAGGTGGTGGAACTCGCGGTGGCGGGCGGCAAGCTCGTGCCCGGAGATCCCCGGCAGCCGGTGTTCATGGATTTGAAACCGGAGCGGGAGCTGGAGAAATAGGGGGCGGAGCGAAAAGGAAGGGGGCTTGCCGGAGCCCTCCGTGCCCCGTATTTTTACCCGGTGATCGCTGAACTCATTGCGGTGAATCCCGGTTGGATCCTGCCCTTTGTCCTTTTGCTGGGCATGATCGCCATGGCGCCGTTGCTGTGCCCGAACTGGTGGCTGCGGCATTATCCCAAGGTGGCGATCGGCCTGGGGGCCGTGGTCGTGATCTATTATGCGGCGGGTTTGCATGCCGGAGCGCGGATCGGGGAGGCGGTGCATGAATATGTGAGTTTCATCGCGTTGATTGGCGCGCTCTTTGTGGTCGCGGGGGGCATTCACATCCAGGTCAAGGGGCCCGCGCGGCCGCTGGGCAATGCACTGTTTTTGCTGGTGGGGGCCATCGCCGCCAACTTTCTAGGCACCACCGGGGCCTCGATGTTGTTGATCCGGCCGTGGTTGCGCATGAACCATTACCGAATTGCGGCGCATCACGTGATGTTCTTCATCCTGCTGGTCTCAAATGTGGGAGGGTGCCTGACGCCGATTGGCGATCCCCCGCTCTTCCTGGGTTACCTGCAGGGAATTCCGTTCTGGTGGGTGGCCGAACATTGCCTGCCGATGTGGGGAGTAGCGATGGTGATGTTGCTGGTGATGTTCCTGGCGGTGGACACCTGGCACTACCGGAAGTCGCCGCCCGCGCCAGTGCTGGAGACAGCGACCAATCAATGGCGCTGCGAGGGTTGGGGAAACCTGGTTTTCCTGGGCATCATCATCGGTTCGGTCTTTCTGGAACGGCCCGCTTTCCTCCGCGAGGGATTGATGCTAGGGGCGGCCTTGGGCTCGTATTTTACCACGCGCAAATCGGTGCATGCGGCGAACCATTTCGATTTTCATCCAATCCAGGAGGTGGCCATCCTGTTCATCGGGATATTCACGACGATGATGCCGGCGCTGGACTGGCTCCAAGGGAACGCCGCCAAGCTGGAGCTCAATAGTTCCTCGTTCTTTTTTTGGGGTGCGGGAACCCTCTCGAGCCTGCTGGACAATGCGCCCACCTATCTGTGTTTCCTGAAGACTTTGATCGGGCGGTTTGTGGATCCCGCGGTGATCACCCAGGTGGCTGATTTGATCCGGGCGCATGCGGGGATGCCGGAATTAGCGCATCTGGCCGGGGCACAGGCGGACGAAATCCGGGCCACCTTTGCGACGCTGCAAAAATTTCATGCCGCGCAACTGGCGGCGGGCAGCGTGACACCGGATGAGATCGGCATTGCCTACCTGCTGGGCAACGCGCGGTTCAATGCTTACATCGTGGCCATCAGCGTGGGGGCGGTTTTTTTCGGAGCCAACACCTACATTGGTAACGGTCCCAATTTCATGGTGAAGTCCATCGCGGAGCACCAGAAAGTCAAAATGCCGTCCTTCTTTGGTTACCTGGGCCGGTACACCCTACCCTTCATGGTGCCGGTGCTGGTGGTGGTGTGGTGGCTGTTTTTTCGGGGTTAACCCGGTTTTTTTCGGTTTCAGAAGTAATCACTCGCCCTTTGTGGCAATCCTGTGACATATTCCCCCGGCAGACGCTGAAACTGGATCCGCGCCGTTGCGGAGGGAATCGGGCCTACGCCAGGTCCCGGGGCGTAGTAACTAATTTGTGATGCGGTCGTTGTACAATTTTTGTTTTTGGATTTTTTTCCTGATCACTTCGCCCTATTACTTCTGGCGCCTCTGGCGCCGGGGCGACTGGAAGAAGAACTTCCGCCAGCGTTTCGGGCAATACGACACCAAGTTCAAACAGGCCATCACGAACCGGCATGTGATCTGGCTGCATGCCGTGAGCGTGGGGGAAACTAATGTCTGCGTGCACCTGCTCAATGTCCTGATGCCGCAATTGCCCAATGTCAAAATGGTGGTTTCCACGACCACGACGACCGGCATGGCGGAATTGGTGAAGCGCCTGCCGCCGAGCGTTTCCAAAATATATTACCCGATTGACCGGCATCGTTTCGTGTCGCGCGCCCTCACGTTGATCCGCCCGGATGCAATGATTTTGACGGAGTCGGAAATCTGGCCGAATTTCATCTGGCGCGCGCGTTCGCTCCGCACTCCGCTCTTCCTGGTCAATGCCCGACTTTCCGACCGCTCTTATCCGCGTTACAAACGGTTCGGTTTTTTATTCCGCGAGCTGTTTGGATCGTTTACGGCCGTGGGTGCGCAGAACGAACGGGATGCCGGGCGTTTGCGGGAACTGGGTTGTCACCCGGACGCGGTGACGGTGGTGGGCAATCTGAAATTTGATGCCGCCCTCGCGGGGGGCCGGAAGTCCCTGGATGTGAATCCGCTCCTGGCGCAACTGGGAGTGGGACCGGAGGTGCCCGTCCTAGTGGCGGGCAGCACGCACGATGGGGAGGAGAAAATTCTGGCGGAAATGTTCCTCCGCCTGCGCCGGAAGTTTCCCAATCTGTTCCTGGTGCTCGTGCCCCGGCATTTCGAGCGCGCCCGGGAGGTGGAGCGAGAACTGCGGGCGGCCGGCGTGCGTTTTTTCCTGCGCTCGGAGATTCGTCCCACCACCAAGTTAGCGGCGGATTCGCTGCATTGCCTGCTGGTGAACACCACCGGCGAGCTGGTCAGCTTTTATGCGCGGGCCACCGTGGTGTTCGTGGGCAAGAGCCTGACCGCCAAGGGCGGGCAGAACCCGATCGAACCGGCGGCGTTGGGCAAGCCGACGGTGTTCGGTCCCAACATGCAGAATTTCAGCGATGTGGTGCGCATTCTGGCCGCTGGCAAAGGAGTGGCCCAGGTGGCGGATGCGGCGGAACTCGAGCGCACGCTGGCCGAGTTGCTGGCGAATCCGGCCCGGCGCGAGGAACTGGGACGCAACGCCGCGCGGGTGGTAAACGAAAACACGGGCGCCATTGCACGCACAGTGGATATGATCCTACGGCATCTGGAAGGCGGGGACTTGTACGTGGTGCGACCGCCGGCGAGTTGATGCCACAGCTCCAGGATTGATCCTGAACTCGGAAGATTCCAGGAAGTGGAAGTTTGCTGACACCTCCTCTGCCCGGCCCTCTCCTCCATTGTGAATGGTGGGAGAGGGGGAAGAGGGCGGATCGGCGAATCGTTTCGGGTCATGTAATTTCCATGGCCTCAGGTGTCCTGAGGCTCCCCCGGAGACGCTGAGACGCTGAATCGGGGAAATCCCCCATTGCCTGGGTGCGGCAAGAGTCCCAAACTCGCAGGCGTTTGAATTGAGCCTGAGAACCCAACCCGTGCCATGAACTGGACCCCCTTAAATCTGACCGTGCGCGTCGGCTGCCAGGTGGCGTACGAAACCCCCGTACCCACGCCGGCGCTGTTTGTGCTGCGCCCCCGGCTGGAGGGCCGAGTGCTGGTGATGCAGGAAAAACTTTCGTTTGGCATTGGCCAACCGGCGTATGAGTTTCAAGATTATCACGGCAACATTACCTATCGTTCCACCCTGATGCCGGGGCGGAACGAGATCCGACACGATGCTTTGGTGGCGGTGTCCTCCCTGCCGGACACACGGGAAGTGCTGGGACCGCTGCAAACCGTGAGCCAGCTGCACTCCGACCTGCTGCGCTACACCCTGCCCAGCCGGTATTGTGATTCGGACAAACTGATGGATTTTGCCTGGAACAATTTCGGTCACGTCACCCACGGATTGCCGCGCGTGCAGGCCATTTGCGATTGGGTCCACAATAACATCGAATACCGTTACGGCTCCGGCCGGCCGGATTTGTCCGCTTCCGAAGTGATCGGTCGGCGGCACGGGGTGTGCCGGGATTTCGCCCATGCGGCCATCGCGCTGTGCCGGGCCTTCAATTTGCCGGCGCGGTACGTCACCGGTCACCTGCCGGATATCGGTTACCTGGATCCCGGCAGCCCGATGGATTTTCATGCCTACTGCGAAGTCTGGCTGGGTCAGGACTGGCTGACGTTCGATCCGCGCTTTAACGTTCCGCGTATCGGCCGCGTCAAAGTGGCGCATGGCGCCGATGCGGTGGACGGCGCCTTTGCGACGATATACGGGGAAGCCAAACTGACCTATTTCAACGTGTGGGCTTACCAGGTCGATCCCCGGCAAGTGTCGGTGGGTGATCCAATTGATCTCAGCAAGCGGCTGGATGGCACCCCGCTGGTGCGGTTGGTAGCGTAAGCCACCCGGCTCCTTGATCCCGGACGAGGGAACTTGGGGGACGAGGGAGATTGGTGGGACCTCCTCTCCCCGGCCCTCCTCTCCTCCATTGTGAATGGTGGAGAGGGCGGAAGAGACTACGCGGCGCGGCGTCCGGTGACCTGGCGGGTGGGGGTTTCGGCGAGACGGGGGGTGAGGTAGAAGGATTCCTCCTGCAGGATTTGCAAGCCCATGCCGCGCAGTTCAGTGGCAGGCAGTTTGGCGCCGAGCAGGGCTTCCTTGTCGACCTCCTCTTTCACGCGGATGTAGCCGCGCCAGGCATCGATGCGTCGCAGGGCGTCGAGCACACGATCAAAGGTCCATTTGGGCAGGGTTTTGAGTTTGGGCGAGCCGGTGCGAAAGCCGATGACCCCGGCCGGGAACTCGATGGATTTCAGACGGCCGAATTCCTCTGGGTGCGCCTCCGCCCAAACCTGGACGGCGGCGCTCAATGCGTCCATCCGGGAGGTGAGGGACTCCAGATTGGGTTGGTATTTCTCGCGGATCGCCAGGATTTCGGCGTCCATGGAGGCGGCGATGAGGCGTTCGTTGTTCTTGGCGGACGCCATTTCGGCCACCAGGTTTTCCACCTGGGTGCGGGTTCGTGGTTCGGCGGGAATGATTTTGAGGGAAGGATTGGTTTTCATGGTTGTTGATGGGTATTTCAGCAGATTTGAACTCGGTTAATTTCGGGAAAGTCGGCAGGCTTAGGTTTCTTCGGCGGCAATGTGTCTTACCAAGACACGATCACGGAGAAAGGTTTCCAGGCTGGCCCGGGTGATCCGGGCAGCCCCGGTGCGGCCCCGGTGATAAACGCAACCGGGGGCGAGCTGCAGCGCTCCCTGCTGGAGCAGGTGGAGGATGTGCATGCTGCCGCAATTCAGGATCCCGGCCGCTTCAGGCGTGCTCAGGGTGCTCCGGCCGGAGGGGGGAAGCACCAGCCCGATCACGGTGGCAAAGGCGGGGGCGGGTCGCGTGCCGGGGGAGACGCCGGTGGCCAGGCATTGGCGCAAATCCCGCACGCCGGCCGGGAGCAGGCGCACGGCACGCAGGCGCGCATCGGAGGAGGCGATGTTCCATGCCCAGGGCAATTCCAGGTTCTCGATCCGGGCGAGGAGATCCCGTTGCGTGAGATGGAAGTCGGCGAGTAGGCGCAGGGCGTCGCGCAGGGTCATCAGGGGCTCCTTTTGCATGGCGGCGCGGGCGCGCTCCCCAATGGCTCGGAGGGCGGAGTTTGGCTGCGGCAATGCCGCCGCGGGCAGGTCGAGACTGATCATGGCAAATTCCTTGGTTGTTCCAGCACCTACTTCCCCGATCATAGGATCGGGACTTAAGACTTGACTGCGGGCCGGTTACCGGCTTAGCTTGACAACGGTCATTTGTCTTAGTGAGACGTTATTACGTCTTTTGAAGACAGTCAACCCCTTTTTAGACAATTTTTTATGCCCACCGGGAATTCCCTCCAGATTGCGGAGATTGCAGGTATTTGCCAGCGGTTGGGCATTGATGCGCGAGAGCTGGGTCGCCGGGCCGGATTGAAGCCAGAGACCATGCGCAAAATCGCCCACGGCTATCAGGGCACCTCAGAGCGGGTCATGCAGTCCCTGCGCAATGTGGAGACTACCGCGCGGCTGCTGGAGCGGGCCAACGGGGTCACCGCCGGGGGATTACCGCCGGCTCTGGCGCCGCTACCGAAGAATGTGGTGGAATATCTGCCGCAAACCATTCCGATCCGCCTCGTGCCAGTCGTGAGCTGGGGGGCGGCGGGGACGGCGCATGATTACGCCGACCTGGCAAATCAATTGGACCAGAGTGTGGAAAGCACCTGCCGGGACGCCAATGCATTTGCCCTCATCGTGGAGGGGGATTCCATGGAAAAGGAAATCTTCGCCGGAGACATCGTCATTTTCTCGCCGAACAACGAACCCCGGAATGGGGACATCGTGGTCGCCCGGCTGGCGGATGACCATGGGGTGCTGCTCAAACGCTTCCGGCGGATTGGCCCGGAAGGGAAAACGATTCGCCTGGAAAGCACGAATCCGGAATACGAACCCCGGGAGTTTCCGGCGGTGGCGTTTCGGTTTATTTATCCCGCGGTTGAGCTCAAGCGGCAATTGCGGCGGTGAGGGGGGTGGTGGGGGACGGCTGTCGCTTGAGCGCCCAAGGGGGGGCCTCTGCCTCATGCCAAAAATGTCTGATCCGCAAGAGACACGCCTGTTCGGCGCCCTTTACTTTGCTGCTGACAGGCTATTGGAGACAATCCATCTTCAAAATGAATTGGCCATGATGCGATTTGAGAACCATCAAGATTTCGTTGAAATAGAACTTGTGAACCAAGAGACTGCCGACTTGCCGTCGAGGGGGGACGCATATCTATCGATTCGTGTTTCTGCCGCCGGGTTCACAGGTCACAACGATCTCTGGGTTATGGCAGCCGCATTTCGAGGCTTTTGCCTCAGTCTGTTGGAATTGGAGAAGAACCGACGTGGTGAGGCTGTGCTCGAATCAATTTCACCGAAGGAGCTCCGGCTTGTGGTGCGCTCCGTTGATTCCCGTGGCCATATGCTGATTGAGGGGGCTACCGGCTAGGAAGTGCAACGGGAGAATTCAAAGTCTTGGCACTCGGTGGAATTTGGGTTTGAGTTCGATCCTTCCCAAATATTGAGTGCTACTCGTGTGGACTGGGTGCAGAGGAACATCGACTAGCCAGTTCAACAAGCGGAGGTTCTACCCGGCCGGTAAAATAACAATATTCGGACAATCATGCCGCTCGACCTTCAAAAGCTGAAAGAAGCCGCGCGCAAACAGCGGGTGAATCCGCCGATAAGCGAGGTCGCCGTGGGAGATACGGAGTGCGCACTGGGCTTTCCCATTCCGGCACAGTTGCGCCTTTTATATACTGAAATCGGCAATGGAGGATTTGGTCCAAGATCCGGATTTTATGGCCTGAACTCCGGGACGGAGCATTTTCCAAACGAATCCGTTGTTTACCTCTACACTTTGTTCAGGCAAGGCGATTCGGAGGATCCGTCCTTTTACTGGCCCTACAGACTGCTTCCCATTTTGGATTGGGGCTGCGAGATCCGGAGTTGCGTGGATTGTTCCACCCCATCATTGCCGATCATTCGACACGATCCGAACGTTCCAGGAACAGAGCAATTTCGGCGCGAGAATCTTGATTTGGAGACTTGGCTGCAAGCTTGGTTGGACGGGTTAGACCTATGGAAAGTGGAATGAACACGCGGTTTGCGAGTTCCTACGTTGATCGAGTCTTTGCTGAAAAAGAACTGAGCCTGATTTATCATCTCGTCAGCGTGCGGGAAATGGCGCGACCATTGCCAGACGAGTTTTGGTTGTTTTGCCGGATTTACGAATGGGCGCCGGCGCGATCCGGCGTCTGGCAATATTACGAGGGCCTGTCGGATGAAGCCTTCATTCGCATGAGCCAGGAATTGGAACGGTTCGGACTGTTTGAAATTGCGGCACAATATCGGCTGGGAAGGAAAACCTGGAATGGACCAGACCGAGCGGCGGCCGTGGACGAATGGTTGGATTTGCATGCACAGCGGATCCATGACGCCGCCTTTGCATTGATTTTCGATTTACGGGACTGTTTAAAGGACAAGGACTGAACTGGCATCGTTTCGGGCCATACAAGTTCCCCGGTCACAGGAGTCCGGAGACTGGCATTTCCGCTGTGGAGCCCCCAAGCTTTGGGCGGATCAGCCCGATTCCGGACATCGGCGACGGCACGGGCAGTTTGGTGTTTGGCTCAGGGCCGAGTTTACCACAACCACCTGCGGGGTTGGCGGAATGTAATGATGGGAACCCAAGGTAGGCGCTCGTGCCTCGCGCCAACCGTTGGGCTAGCTGGCACAACACCTTTGGTGTTGGGGATAGGAGGTCGGATTATTTGCGTCCGTTTTTGGTGCAGCCTCAGGACTCATGATCCAGCCCCTTTGATCTTGGGGCGTTGATGGATGGCACCACCTCTCCCCGCCCTTCTTCGCCATGCTGAATGGCGGCGAGGGAGAAATGCGCTGGTCCGCCATCGTTGCGGGCCACACAAGTTCCATGCTCCCAAGAGTCCTGAGGCTAGTTGGCCGCAGCAGGTGCGAGGAAACCGGGATTTGAAAGCTGGGCCCGCAAAGGGTATGGTGGAGTCAATGAAAGCGTGGAGACAGATTTGGTTGACTGGTCTGCTCGTGGGCTTTGGCGGTCTCGCCGCGATTTGCCGATCCCCGGCCCAGACGTTGCCGCCGCCAACGGGTGAACCGAAGGTGGCAGACATTGCCGCGGGTTACCTATCTTTTCATCAGATCACCACCAATGCCGTGCAGGTGAATCCGGAACTGGCAGCGTTGTGCCGGGGAGCCAGCCAAAATGAGGTGGAGGCGGCGCGGCTTCAGCATGGTCCGCATGCCAATGCCGCCATCCTGATCCATATGAATGAGCTGGCGGAACGGGCTTTTACGAACGGGAGCAGGATTTATCCGGTGGGTTCCGTCATTGTGAAACGGAAGCAATTGGGTGGTTTTCGCGATTCCCGGACCGGGAACTATGTCGTTCCGGTCAACAATGGCGTGGGGGGCATGGTCAAGCGGACCGCGGGATTCGATGCGGAGCACGGGGACTGGGAATATTTCTATTTTGAGAATCCGGCGAAGATTGAGAGCGGCCCCATCGCCGCCTGCGCGCAGTGTCACCAAGCGGCCCGGGCCACGGATTTTGTCTTCGGCAATTGGAATCATTCCGCCAAAGAGGCCAAGAAATGAAGTCCGTTGATCAGCGAGTGACCGACCGCTGGCGGATGCTCTTCCTGGCGATGGAAGCCATGGTAGCGCTGCAAATTGTCGCGGGGCTCTTTTTTCAGCGGCAACTCGCCGCCTTTAATCCACCGCCAATCCCGGCCGGGTGGCAACCGGTAGTTCATGTTGGGGAATGGCTGTTGGCGGTGGCTTGCCTGGGGAGTTGGCTCTTTCTGCTGATTGTCAGCCCGTTCTTTCTGCGTTCGCTCCGCTGGGTGGCATTGACGGGCTGGATGCTGGCGTTTGGGGGGCTCGTGTTCGGCGGCTGCCATTGGCGGTGATTTCAGTCTCAGGACTCCTGAGGCTGGCAAGACATACGCCGGGATTTTGGCGGATTATTCCTGGATTAGTGTAATCAGTTCTCCGGGCCGTAAATCCAGAGTCAACGTGCCACCATGCATAATGGCGTTGCCATCGGAAGCAAAGCGTCGTTCGGCATCCGAGCGGTAGATGCTCAGCGACACGGTTGGCTCACCCGCCAAACCCGCCACGTCCCATTTGACTTGCAAGGAAGTTGCCGGATGCCACTTGCTAATCGCGGTGTCTGGTCTGACACCGGTGAGATTGACCATGGCCAAGGACCAACGGCCATCCGGACGCTGCGCCGCAACAGCATTCAAAAATGGCTTTTGACCATAGGTGAACACCAAGTCGCCTCCGGGTTGGGCTTTGAGCGGAAAGATGCGGGAGCCATTCGGAAGTGCCGAACGCAATTGGCAAAAATAATCGTATTTCAAGGGACGGAAAATGCGTTGTCCTTTGCGGTCATAAACCATGAGTTTGGTAGCGTTGTCCGCGTCGTTGGTCACGTCGGGACTATCATGAAAGCCGATGAAGTAAAGCCAGTGCGTCACCCCGCAGTTTAGGTCATTGAGGAAGCGGGCGGCCGTGGAGGCGGCGAGGCTGGCGTCAGCGGCGCACTCATTGCCGTTATCCGCGGCTTCGGTCATCCAATACTGCCTGCCAGTGCCGGCGATGATTTTGGCAAAGGCGGAAGTCGCGGCCATGTTGTAACTATGGGTGGCAATGCCCCGGAGGGCCGCCCACGCCGCAGGGTCAGCCTGGAGGCTGGCGATGCACCGCAAGGCCCAGTCATCGGCGCTGGCTGCCTCAGGGGCTATAATCCCCACATCCGGAAGCTCGCGCGCGTCCAGTTGCCGACGCAGTTGGCGCACCGCTTCCGTCAGTTGTGCTGGCTGGAACCCAGCAGGTTCATTGGCGATTCCCGTGACGTCAATCTTGATCCCACGTTCGGCTTCCACGTCGTGAATGAACTCCGCTAGCTTGCCGGCATATTCCGACATGGGTTCAGGGGGAGAACCCTCACCACGCGCCGGGGCCAGCAACAAGTTATTCACACCCTGCTTTTTGGCGGCGGCAATTATTCCGCTGTCCACATAGGCCCGGTAAAACTCAGATTTCATTTGCGCCAGAGTTCGAGTGGGGCCGGATTGCACCCAAAGCCGTAGCACGTTCATCCGCAGGTCACCAAATACCCGGGTGAACAGTTCCGCCTGGAGGGGAAGCGGGATCTGGGTGTCGTTCAGATCCACCAGACTGCAGCCAAATCCCGCCAACGTTTGGGCCGGATTGCGGTCAACAGTCAAGGTCACAGGTGGACTCGCGGGCTGTCCGCGCGCCATGGCAGCGGAAAAAAGCGTCAGCCAGAACATTCCTTTCGAAACCAGCGAGTTCAGCACAACGAATAGTTTTCGGCCCAGATCATTCGCGCAGCGGCTCAAGGTTTGAGCATATTATAGTTCAGACCTTTCGCCAGCCACAAAAACACCACCGCACCAAGTCGCCGCGCGGTTCATCGCCGGCGATCCCAAGATTAGGTTGCCCGCCAATGCGGCTGGCCCCTTTTCCCTCATCCAATTCAGGTCAAATTAACGTTTCAGCATTCCGTCCACGCAGCCGGTCGCTTTTTCTGTCGTGGTTGGCCGTGGCCAGTAGTTTGCAGGTCAGCCTGCTCTTCCTGCGCTCGGTACGCTGGTTGGCCCGTGGCGAGCCGGCTGCTTCCTGTTGGAGGTGTCGTTTTCCGTGGCGGGCATTGGCGGTGATTTCAGGCTAATTGCAAAGCAGCTTCGTTTGACCGCATCGTGAGTTGGTGGTATTCATTTGGAACTCGACGCGGAGAAAAATACGTCAATGGGTATCAGATTTGGCGGAATCCGTCTTCCAACATGTTCCCGGCGGCATCGGTTTACATCGGAAGTTTCGACATCCAAAATTTGCGGGCTCCGTGATGCTGAATGGCGCTGACGGCGACGACGCCAAGCACTACCAGGAGAAGCAGGTGCGAAATGCGATGCTAGAGGCAAACAAATGAAGGCCGAAGACCAGTTTTTGGAATTCGTTCAATGGGACAAGGACGATGGCGTTTACGTGGGCTTTTGCCCAGATCTGTTCCCTTGGGGCGGTGTCTGTCACCGCGGCGAAAAGGAAGAAACCTATCACCAACTGTGTGCCTTGGTCCGGGAAGAGGTCCGGGATTTGGCGTTGATTCAAGGCCGTGCCAGCCGGAAAAACTGATTGCCGGTGGTGGCGTTGAGGGTGAGGACGTTTTGCCGGTTGCTGATGACCGGGGTGACATTTAAGGTGCTCCAACTGGCCGGGGCTTTCAGACTGGCAGTGGTTTGGACCACAAATCCGGCGGGATAGACCGGCCAAGTGAGGATTATGTTGCCATTGCCGGAGCGGGCACAGCCCAGCGTTTCCGTGAAAAACTCAAAAGCCAGCCCGTAGGTCTCGCTGGTGCTGACTGACTTGCCGCCCAAACCGCCGCTTTTCAGCACCTGCAAATCGTATCTTCCGGGCGGCAGTTTAGTCACGAAAATGTGCTCCACGTTGTCCACGGCACTGACGCTGGCCTGCACCAGGGTTCCGGCGGCAGTATAGAGATACAGGTTCAAGTCATTGATGCCGCTCTGGCCGGACTGACGTTGCCACACCAGCGTGATGGTGCCGGTAAACCCGCCATTGGCGGGGGCATTGGTCAGGTTGAAAAAATAGTGGTTCACGCCGTCGTTCAGGATGGAACTGGAGATGGTGTTAAAATCCCACCCACTGTTCGTGTTCACATTTCCGGAGACCGAAGGCGGAGGATGGGCGGCGCCAGAGCTGACCGAGGTGGTCGTGGTAAAGGAATGCAGGCCGCCAGCGAGCTGCTGGTAGGAGTTGAAGACATTGAGAATTCCCGCTCCATAACGCACATCCAGAGGGGACGCGCCGGGGTGCGTCCAATCGGCCGGCTTGATGGCCCCGTTAAGCAGGAGGGCCTTGATGGTGCGCGAGTCGGCGGCCGCGGTCGCGGTGGAGGGACCGGCGTCCCCGCGCGCCGCGGCCTGGAGCAACAGCGCGGCGGCGCCCGTGACCAGCGGGCAGGAATCGCTGGTGGCATCCTCGGGCGCGGTGAGATCGGGCTTGGCACGGCCATTGTCGGGAGTGGGCCCGGTGCTGGAGGCGCCCTGGTAGGCGCCCACGCTGATGCCGTTGTAGCAGGTCGAGGGCGGGACGACGGGACCGGAATCGCCGGCCGCTGAGACAAACAGGGTGCCGTGCGTGGCGGCGTAGTTGTCGTAAGGCGAATCGAAGGAGGATTGCTGGCTGGTGGAGCCCGCAAAGCTTTGATTAACAAGCGGAGCGCTGATGGCCTGCTGCCCGAAGACGACGGTGCTGACAAAGTAGGACGCTTCGTAGTTGTCCACGTGCAGGACATTCGTGGCCACACCCGTTCCCGGACCGTACAATCGGGCGCCCACGCCATCCGCGTGCGGGGACTCGGAGCCCAGGGCGTTCGGGTAGGTCGCGGCGCTACCGCTGGATGAATAGTAGGTAAAGGCGCCGGCGGTCAGGGCGGCGGCGGTGGGATTCACCTCCCAGGCGGGACTACCCGCTTCGGCCTGGGCCACGCGGATGCCCGCACCGTTCAAATTAGTGGTGGTGGCGCGCAGCAGGGTGACGCCAATGGCGTCCAGATTTGCCGCCGGTGCGGGTACAGCAAATCCCAGGCATGCGGTGGCGGCCACGCAGGCGAGGATTTTTGCAGGGGAGGGAATAAGCGACCGACTGCGGGAGGGGGTAGGACTCGCAGGCATAGGATGGGCAATAATTTGAGTTACTGGCCAAACCCGGCATTTGCCTGGAGGCGAATGCCGCACGATCCTTCAGATCCGGGCCCCTTACCCATGGGCAATAAAGGCGGGGGCGGTCATGGCTTACCCGCCACGGTAACCCATCTCGCCCCAGAGCGCAAACGAGCGGAATCAGCTCCCGAGCAACTGGTCCATCTTCTGGACGACCTGATGCAGGCGGGTGGGCAAATCCACCCCTTCGGGCCACCAGGCGGGCTCGGCGATTTCCCAACCGGTGTAATTGATGTCCTTCAATGCCTTCACGATGGCGGGCCAATTGTTGTCGCCCTCGCCGTATTCCACGGCAAAACCCTTCCAAAGGCCTTCGTTGTCGCGGCGTTTACGGCTGAATTCCTTGACGTGCAGTTTCTGGATGCGGGGACCGAGGATGCGGATCCACTGTTCCGGCCAGCCGTAGTTGATCACATTGCCGATGTCAAAGTGCCAGCCCACCGCCGGGCTCTGGAAGTCATCCACATAACGCGCGGCTTCCAAGGGGCTGAGCAGGAATTGGTTCCAGACGTTTTCGATGGCGATCTTCACGCCGAGCTTTTCCGCGAGGGGGATGGCCTTGCGAATTTCCGCCTGTGAACGGGTGTAGGCGTCGGCATAAGAGACCTGCCCATTGACGGTCCCTGGCACGAGGAGGACGGAGGAACCGCCATAAGCATGGCAATCCTCCAGCGCGGTCTTCAGACCTTCCAAGCCGATTTCGCGGGTGGCGGGATTCGGATCGGTGAGGGTTTTGGCCCAATGGACCGAATCACAGACACTGGGAATCTCGAGACCGGAGGCATCCCGGGCCTTGAGCACTTCATCCCGGTCCATGGCGCTGTTGGCTTCCACGCCCTGAAAGCCGGCGGCCTTGATCATCTTGAATTTTTCGACGAGGGAACCGGAGCCTCCGACGGTGCCGAACATGATGGCCTTCTTGCGGCGCACCGGGGCGGCCGCCGGCGCATCCTGCGCCAACAAGCTCCCGGGCATCAGCGCCGCCGCCGCCATCGCTCCACCGCCCCATTTCAGAAAGTCCCGTCGATTGTGGTTCGTATTCATGCCGATGATCTTTTCCCGCGCGGAGTTAAACGTTAAGGGTACCTAGTGACCGCTTAGATGAACCGGGTCTTGCCGGGAATGGCGAGCGAGGGGAACGGCAGCGGGGTCTGCCAGGTGAGGTCGGCCGGGACGAGAGATTCCTTGGAATTCAGCGCCTGTTCCCAGGTGATTTCCTGACCGGTGTAAGCCGCCATACGGCCCATGATGCCGGTGAGGGTGCTGTGGGCGAGCCGGATGCCGTTGTTGATGGGTTCGCCCTTGCGGATGGAGGCAAACATTTCGTCGTGCTCAACCTGGTACATGTCCGGACGTTCACCGGAATAGCGCCAGCTCTTTTCACCCTTGATGAAGGGCATGCCTTTGAAGCCCAGTTCGTGCGCTTCGCCCTTGGTGCCGAAGATGGTGGCGGTGTTGTCCGAATAGCAATTGGGCTGCTGGCGGCATCCGAGGAAGCCGCGGGAGCCATTGGCATATTCGTAATTCACCTCAAAATGATCGTAGATGTGGCCACCCAACGCAGGGATCTGGCGTCCGCCGACCGCGACCGCCTTGGTGGGGGGGACATCTTTGTTCGCCCAGCACATCCAATCCACGGCGTGAATAGCCTGTTCCACGAGACTATCGCCGCAGAGCCAGACAAAATTATACCAATTGCGCAACTGCCATTCCACGTCGGTCATGCCTTCCTTGCGGTCGCTGGCCGGGGGCATGGGTTTGACCGGGGAGGTGTAGTAACTGCCGTAAACCACGCGCACGTCGCCGATGTCACCATCCAGCACGCGCTGGAAGAGGGCGCGTTCGGCCAGGTTGTAGCGCCAGCAAAAGCCGGCGACGAGGGCCAGTTTCTTCTGTTTGGCGAGTTCGACGGATTCGAGGACGGAGCGGATGCCGGGGGCGTCGGTGGCGACGGGCTTTTCGCAGAAAACGTGTTTACCAGCGCTCACGGCGGCGCGGAGATGCTGCGGGCGGAAACCGGGAGGGGTCGCGAGAATGACGACATCCACGCCGCTGTCGATGACCTTCTGGAAGGCATCCAAGCCGACGAAACAATGATCGGGATCCACTTTGACCCGGCTGCCATAATCGGCATCGCGGCGGAGAGCGGCCAAGCAGCCGTCCAACTGGGGCCGAAACACGTCACCCACGGCGGTCAAGACGGTGTTCTTATCGGCCGTCAGCGCCTGACCGGCGGCACCGGAGCCGCGGCCGCCGCAACCAATCAAGCCGATTTTTAAAGTGTCGCTGTTTTGGGCGCCGAACAGGCCCCCGGGCAGGATGGCCGGAGCTGCCAAAGCGCCACCGATGACGGCGGAGGTTTTAAGGAAATCGCGGCGGGAAGGGAATTTGGATTCAGTGTTCGTATTCATAAAAAATCTACCACTGGCAAGTGCTGCCAGTTTTACGCCGCGGCGGGGCGCGCGTCAAGAACACCAGACGATTTACCCGAGGAAAATCTTCAGCCCCACCCGAGTTTATTTTGCCGGCGGCGATTCCGCTGGCGCATTCGTTCCCGTCCCGGTCTTGAATGCGGGATTAAGGTCGCCGGCGGGACTGTTGGTAGTCTCGGCTTTTGGGGGGGCGATGCGGAAGGCCTGGAGCAACTGACCAGTGGCCTCGGCGGACAGGGTCTTGGAGGCGACCAGGCGGTTGAGCACGATGCGGCGGATTTCAGGCAGGGATTCCAGGCGGATCCGCTCCGCGGCATCGCCCTCGGGAATTTTCGCCATGTAGCGCTCCCAGAAGCGTTCCGCCATGCCATCATACCCGAGGTAGCGGTCCATTTCCCCGACAGCCAGGCTGCGCATGGCCGTGGCTTCCAGTCCTTCGAGAATCATTTCGGCCGTGTTGCGGCCGGTTGAGCCCACTTCCTCTTCGAGACGACCGATCACATAGTCATACAGTTCGAGATGACCCGGCAGCGTCGTTGGCCGGCCGTCCAGCAATTGCTTTTCCGGATAAGCCTCACCCAGATGTTTGAACCAGCGTCCGGCATCGTTGATCTGGTTGTACATGTAGAGATAAAAGACGACGTCCCGCAGGAAATTGCGCTGGGCCGTTTCAATGTGATCCCGATTCTTCGGGTCATCCACTTTGGCCTGATCATAGGCGGAATTGACCTTGGGAATAATTTCCAGATTGGGACCGAACTCGAAAGCTTTCCGCTCGGGGTTGGCCGCAATCAAGCGGCCGCGTTGAAAAGCGGTCTGCATGGATTGGTAAACCACGCGGCGGAGGGTGATCAGATCCTCGGGATTGATTTTGCGCTCGTTGAGCGCCGCCATCTCCAGCCCAAGCACCGCCCAGTAAATGGCGTGGGCTTCGGGCAGGCGCCACTCCAGAGGGCCATATCGGTCATCGATTTCCTTCATCTTGACCGGATTGAGCTTGTACTTGTTGGTGAGGAGATTGACCCGGAATTGCCAATTGGTGTTGGAAGGGTGGAGCAATTGCTCCCAATCGGGCTTGGGCAACCCCGGCGGGCCGGTGAGGTTGTTGGTGCCAAAAATCTCGTTCATGTTCATGGCCCAGTGCAGCTTGTAATAAATATGGGCGTCGTCCATGTCCGCGCCCATCTTATGCTGGAAGAACCAGGCCAGCTCGCGGTGCATCAACACATCGTGCGGGTTGTAACGGAGACCGTCGTCCCGCAGCAGCTCAATGCCGCGCTGGACCCAGCGCCAGCGGTCCTTGTAGTCCTTGAACTTGACGGAAATATTGTAGGCCATGTTCCAGCTCTGTACGAGCCAGACGTGGGTGAAATGCGGTTCAAGTTTGGTGATCCAATCCGCGAGTTGCACCATTTCAAAGAACTTGCCCTCTTCCTGCAAATCCGTGGCCCGCATCCACAGGGCGTTGGAAATCAAACCCCGAAAGCCGCCCAGGGCCATGGTGGTGAGGGCCAACACCGGGGGCGCCCCTTTCAAATCGGAAAACCGGGAAAGCCCGAGAACTTCCCGCTCGTGATTGAGCATCCACTCGGCCTGCGAACCCACGACGAGGAGCAGGATGGAAAGTCCAAGCAGGAGGGCTTTTTTAATTTTGGAGGGCATCGCTTAGTGAGTCCCCTGGGCGGTGGCCAGTTCCCGTCGCTGGAACAAATAAATTCCCGTGGCCGCCATGAGGCCGCCCATGAGGAAGACAATCTGACCGACGGCCAGACCGAATTGCCCCCAGGAAATCACGCGGCCCGTGCTGAGGGCGTCAATCGGGGCGAATTGTTGGACCAACTGAATCAAGTTGAGCAGCGCCTTGAAAAAGGGCACGGCCACGACATCGATTTTGGAATGGCCCATCTGGCTGGTTTCCTCATTGAAACCCATCAAAGTGCCTTCGCTCACCACGTTGGCCAGGGTGCCGCTCGAGAAGCCCATGAGCAAGATGGCCAGCGAGAAAAACGCGGCCACCGGGAAGGAGAGCAGGCTGGCCGCGGCCAAACCCAGCGTGCTCAAGAGGGTGATCCAGCAAAGGATGATGCCCAGACCGCGGCAGTAGTTCAGGCCAAAACCGCCCTCGCGATAAAGAACCTCCATGCTGTCTTCCAAGGGGAAAATGAGGGCAACCGAATTCGGGTTGGCGTATTCGATGATCAGGTCGCCATTGTCGTCAATGAGGCCCGGCGGAACGGGGAATTCATGAAACGTGTTGGGCGCCAGGCTCATGACATCGGTCTGGTAAAGCCGCGTTTTCTGTTCCGTGCCGATCCGGAAAACCGCGCCAAAAGTTCCGTATTCGCTGTTGTCGAGGGTATTGAACTTCACGCGGACGAAGAGGGGGCGATCCTTGAGTTGCTCCCGGGCGGAACCGATATGCATGATCCAGCGCCGGTAATCGCCGGGCCCGATGGCCTGCCCTTCCGCCCGCACCTGCTCGCGCAACTGGGCGCGGATGGTGTCGAGGTTCAGGTTTTGCATCAGGTTCTTCTTCATCCGCTCGTTGAAGCGGCGCTCCATTTCGGCTTCGATTTCGGCGTCGTGACTGGCTTCCTTCACGGAGGCGCGGGCCACCAGAATCTCTTCCCGCAAGCGGGCCTGTTGGTCCGCCGGAAGTTTCTTGGAGCGGATTTCCAGCAGCGCATAAATCCCCGCACCGGAAAGGGCCAGCAGCGTGGCGTTCAACGTCAACAAGCCCAACCACTTGCCCAGCCAGATTTGCCAGCGGGCGATGGGTTTCACGGCCACCATCTGGATCTGGCAATCTTCGATGTCCCGCGCCAGGGTGCCGCAGGAAAGCCAGAGCGCGCACATCCCGAGAATACCCGTGACCGCGCTGAGGGTATAAGTCAGCAAAATCTGGGTGAAGCCTTCGACCGTGCCATCATCCTTCACCAGAGCGGGCAACAGCACCACCGCGCCCAGGAGCAGGACGGTCAGCACCCAGAATAGGCGGTAACGGAAAGCCGCCTTCCAGGTAAGCGAGATGAGCGCGAAAATCGGTCGCATGATTCAACAGCAACGGCGGCGGGTGCCCTATTTCGGTTTCCCCAAGAGCGAGGAAAGTTTTTCATTCGCCTTGTTCAAATCCACTTTCGGCGCGGTGGTTTCGGCCGGGTTCGCTGCCGGAGCGGAGGCGGCGGACGGGGTGGTCTCGGTCTTGGTCAAGGCAGCGAGCTTTTTGCTATCCACCGCCGACCCCACTTCGGTGACAACGGGGGCGGGCGAGGTGGCCGCGATCGGGGCGGTCAATCTTTCCAGAACCCGCTCGGTGGAAGGTTTCGCTTCCGCCTCCCCACGCAAATACTCCGCCACGCGATGGCCGGACGTCGCGCCCGAGGTGGCTTCCGCGGCGGCCCGGGCCTTTTGCACCACTTCCAGGAAATAGCTCTCGAGGTTTTGGGTGGGATTGTCGATCCGCACCTTGTCCTGCGCCACATCCTGCCGGATGACAGCCAGAACCCGTTCCATGGTCTCACGGCGCAGGACGGGGCTGGTGATGCGGACGACGTCGGGCGTGGCGAGCAACTCTTTCAAGGTGCCCATGGCCTGGATTTTGCCCCCGTAATAAATCACCACGCGGTCGCAAACGTCTTCGACGTCCGAAAGCAAATGGCTGCTGAGAATCACGGTCTTGCCGCGGCGCGCCAGGGCCAGGATCAAGTCCTTCACTTCCCGGCAACCAATCGGGTCCAGGCCCGCGGTGGGTTCGTCGAGAATGACCAGGTCCGGATCATTGATGAGCGCCTGGGCCAGACCGATGCGACGCTGCATGCCCTTGGAAAATTCACCGACGGCGCGCGTCCGGGTCTGACTCAACCCGACCATCTCCAACAACTGCTCGGCCCGCTTATCCCGTTCACCGCTGGGCAACCGGAACAGGTCGCCAAAAAAGGCCAGAGTTTCGTGGGAATTCAAATACCGGTAGAGATAGGACTCCTCCGGCAGATAGCCGATGCGCGACTTCGTGGCCACGTGCCGGGGCGAATGGCCGAAGACCTCGATCCGGCCCTTCGTGGGATGCAACAGCCCCAGCAACATCTTGACGGTGGTGGACTTGCCCGAGCCGTTGGGCCCCAACAGTCCGAACACTTCCCCGCGTCGCACTTCAAAATTGACGTTATCCACGGCGCGCGCCTTGGAGCGACCCCAAAAATCCTTGAAGAGCTTGGTGAGGCCCTGCACCACGATAACGTTTTCCGCCGGGGCGGACCGGGAGGCGGCGGGTGGCGAAAGAGTTTCGGTAAGGCTCATGGGCGGGGCGATTTTAGGAAACGGGGGTCAGATCGTCAGGCCAGCTTGGGAGTGAGTTGCGCGCCACCGGACGGGGTGCTGCCGGTGGCGGTACCGCCGGTTTCCGCCACGGCGGGGGCGTAATGTTCCAGTTCCTCGCCCTTGCGGACCAGGCGGGCACTGTTGAAAATCACAATAAACGAACCCGTCATGTGCAGGATCGCGGCGATGATCGGGCTGCTCACGGGGCCGATGGAGAAGAACGACCAGCCGCCCAGGATGAATAAAATCCCGAAGAGCAGGTTCTGATTGATCACAGCGCGGGTGCTGCGCGAGAGGCTGATGAGGAAGGGTAACCGGCGCAGGTCATTGTTCATGAGCGCAATGGTCGCGCTGTGAATTGCCACTTCGCTGCCGGCCGCGCCCATCGCGATGCCGATGTCGCCGGCGGCCAGGGCGGGAGCGTCATTGACGCCATCACCGACGACCGCGACGCGATACCCTTTGAGTTTGACCGCGCGGACAAATTCCACCTTGTTTTGCGGGAGGCAATCACCCACGACTTCTTCGCAACCGATTTCCCGGGCCACCCGGACGGCCACCGGCTGGCGGTCGCCGGAAACCATCGCGATGCGCCGCACCCCGATGGCCTTAAGTTCGGCCAGCGCCTCGCGGGCTTCGGGGCGGGTTTGATCCTGCAGTCCCACCCAACCGATGCACTTGCCTTCGCGGGCAATGAACAACAGGCTGAAGCCCTCGGTCTCATTCAGGTCCACCGCTTTGAGGAAATCCTCCGTCACGCCGTTGTCCTTCAACCACTGGGCGCGTCCCACGATGATGGCTTTGCCGTCCACCTCGGCCTTGATGCCCCGACCGGCGGTTTCCGCGAAGTTCTTGGGTTCCGCGAGGGGCACGCCGGCTTCGTCCGCCAGGATGGCGAGGGCCTTGGCCGTGGGATGGTTGCTGTACTTTTCCGCCGAGGCGGCCAGCCGCAACAATTCGGCCGGGGCGGTTTCGCCCAAGGGAGCCAGGCGGCTCACGGCCAGTTTACCGGTGGTCAGCGTTCCGGTCTTGTCGATCACGAGGGCGTTGATGCGGGCGGCGGCTTCGATGTCGCCGACGTTTTTGATCAGGATCCCGAGGCGGGCGGCGGCGGAAAGAGCGGCCACCATCGCGGTGGGCGTCGCCAAAATAAAGGCGCAGGGGCAGGAAACCACGATGACCGAGATCACGCGGTTGAAATCATGGGTGAAGGCCCATACCAGCGCAGCAATGACCAGGACGAGCGGGGTGTAAAAGCTCATGTACTGGTCGATGATCCGCATGAGCGGAAGCTTGGTCTTTTCCGCCGCCAGGATGAGTTCGCGCACCTTGCCCAGCGTGGTGTCCTGGCCGGCACGGCTGACCCGCACTTCCAAAACGCCCGTCAAATTCTGCGTGCCGGCGAAAACGTCGTCGCCCGGTTTCTTGTCCACCGGCAGGGATTCGCCGGTGATGGTGGCCTGGTTGAAAGAACCCTGACCATTCACGATGACGCCGTCGGCGGCCACATTGTCACCGGGCCGGATGCGGATCACATCACCCACGGCGAGATCCTTCGCGGCGACTTCCTGCTCGCCTTTGCCGACAATACGGCGGGCCTTGGTCGGAGTCAGCTTGATGAGGGACTCGATCGATTCCCGCGCGCCTTCGGCGGTACGGGTTTCGATGATTTCGCCCATCAGCATGAAAAACGCCACAACCCCGGCGGTTTTGTATTCGCCCGAAGCAAAGGAGGCGATGATGGCGATGCCCACGAGTTCGTTAATGCTAAGAATCCCCTTCCACAGGTCTTTCACGGAGGTGACCACGATGGGGTAGCCTAGGATGACGGCACCCAGCAGGGCACTGGCGCTGGACACGCGCTCAGCGGACTGGAACAACCAATCGACGACATAGGCGTTTAGGACAAACACCACCCCGATCAGCGTCTGCCAAAGGCGGACCGGCGCGTGATCATGGCCGCAGACGGAACAATCCGCACCGCCGTGATCGTGGTCATGCTCGTGCTGGCTCAACAAAGACGTAACTTGCATACAAATGGGCTCCGTTTAATTGTTCGACATTGCGGCCGCGGGTTTCAACGGCTCGCGGCTCAATTGTAACCGCAGTTCGCGGGATTTGCCATCGGTGCGCTGCGGCAAGTACCACTTGTCCTGCACGTTGGTCAGTACCTGGCCGATTTTTTCGGCGAGGAGCAAATGGTGATAGAGGTCGGGATTGCCCTCGTAGAGCGGCAAAATGTCGGAGAATTGCTGGGCGTCGGCCTGGACCTGTTTCACCATCCGGAACCGTTCCGCCTGGGCGCTGCTGAGGCGGCTGGAGGCTTCGGAGTCCGCGCGGCTCATGATCCGGTTTTCATAGCTTTTGGCATCATTCCGCATTTTGTCGCGGGTGGAGAGGGCGGTATTGACACTTTCAAAGGACGCCTTCAGGAACAGCGGCGGCCGGCTTTCCACCTGGCATTGTTCCACGGTGATACCGAGATCGTAATCCCGTACCAATTGGGCGACGCGCGCCTGCACGCGCTCCCGGAAGCCGGCGACATCATCCCGGAGAATTTTGTCCACTTGATAGTGGGCCGCCACGGACAGCAGGGCGTTATCGAGCAGGCCCTGCAAGGCGTTCGAAGCGTTCACGAAGTCGAATTCGAAGCGGATGGGATCGTTGATCCGGTAGGAAAGGGTGGCCTTGGTGTGGAGGATGTTGGTATCCCCGGTGATCACGTAGCCATCCTGCGCCGGATTGAGGGAGGCACTGCCGGCGGGATCCACGTTCATGGCCACCATTTCCGGGGGGACAAAATACCAGCCCGTGGTGGATTCCACCTTTTGAATTTCCTGGATGGGGATGCGCTTCACCTCATCGATGGGAAACGGCAGGGCAAAATGCCAGCCGGCCGTGAGCAACGCCGCGTTCCCCACGCCCTGGGCCTTGCCAAAGCGCAGCACCACCGCCTTTTCCTGGGGCCCGACAATGAAGAAGCATTTCGCGAAAAACAAGGCGACCAAGCCCACCATCAGGACCCGGACAATGAAGAAACTGCTGCCGAGCGCCTCCGCCAGAGCCTGCGAGCCAGCGTCGTCCCCGGAACCGGATCCACCGGGGCCGGAGGGCGGCGGCGGGGTGCCGGGGGGCGGCGGGGAATGCTTATGCCCGTGATCGTGGCCATGATCGTGGCCATGATCATGATCATGGTCGTGGTCATGATCGTGCCCGTGTGAGTGACCGGGATGCGAATGATCGTGTGGTTCGCTCATGCCGCTATTTCCGGGGAACGGAGTTGGTGGTGTAATTTTGGAACAGGGTAAACGGCTCGTTATACTGATCGAAAATCAGGGTCGAGTGTTCTCCGAGCGACAATTCCAGGGCTTTCAAATTGGCCAGAAACTTCGCCAGTTCCGGATTCTTTTGGAAGACGGCAAAGGAAGCCGCGGACTCCTTGATACCCAGGGCGCGGATCTGCGTGGCTTCGGCTTCCGCGTTGTAAATCTTTTCCGCGCTCTTGGCATTGGCGGTGGTCACGATGTTGCTGGCGACCGATTCGCCCTCGGATTGGGTCTGGCTGATGAGGAGGGCGCGTTCGGATTGCATGCGCTTGAAGACTTCCTGGGAAACGCTGGCTGGAAATTCGAGCTTCTTGAAGCCGAGATATTTCAATTCCAGACCATAATTCTTGGATTGGACCTGCGCCTGTACCAACTCGAGGATTTTGGCCTCGATCTCGGCAAACTTCAATTGGCGCTCGTCCGTGGTTACCAGATCCGACAACGGGTGTTTGCCGATCACGGCGGCCTTGGCGCTGCGGATCAGGCCCTCGAGGACCCGTTCGGCTTCCGGAATGGAGCCGTTGGCGAAGCGCGGCAAAAACGCCTGGGGATCGCTGATGCGCCAGCCGACATAGACGCCGGCCACCACGATATAACTGTCGGAGGTCTGGACTTCGTCCCATTTGTCCTCAAAGTTCTGGATGCGCTGGTCGAACTTGTGGACGGAATGGACCGGCCAGGGAAACCGGAATTTGAGGCCGGGATCCTTTTCCGAACGGACCGGGCGGCCGAATAAGGTGACCACGGCGACTTCGGATTGCCGGACCTGGAAGGTGAACAACAAAAGGATGAAAATGACCAGCAGGACGGCGCCGGTGATGATCGTGAGGAGGTTTCGTTTCATGGCAAACTGTTCAAAAAATCGGATTTACTTGCTCTTGGGCGAGGGCACGGCAATGGAATCAAAGATATCTTTCCGCACTTTGTCTTCCAGGTTCAGGATCATGGTTTCCTGCGAGTTGGTACCCAGCAGCAGATAGGTGCGCGAATTGGCCAGCGCATGCGACAGGGTGGCGAGGTAGGCCCGCTGAATGAAGACGGAAGGCGAGGCGGCATAGGCCGGCAACTGGTTGGTAAAGACCGCTTCCTGCGCCTGCAGGTCCACATTCCGGCGGAGCCGATCCGTCTGGGCGACGCTGAGAATATTCGAGGCCCGGGCGGACGCCATCACATTGGTGTAATAAGCCGCCGCACGGGAGGCCAGGATGACCGTCTCCCGCGTGATGGTCGCGCCCACCCGTTTTTCGTAGTCGGGGGCGACCTTGGTGGGCGGGTGAATGTCCTGCAAGCCCACGAAGACAATTTGCGCGCCCATCTGGTGCTCGTTCACGCCTTTTTGGATCCGTTCCCGGAGCGTGTTCGCGGCATCCCAGCGGCTGATGGACATGACATCATTCAGATCCATGCCGACGAGGTAACGAATCACCTCCCGGTTGGCGATGTATTTGATCAATTCCACCGGCTCCTCGTTGTTATAGGCCCATTCGACGAGGTTGGTGATCTGAAATTGGACAGGAATGCTGGTGGAAAGCAGGCTGCCGGGCGGCGGATGCTGAGTGGCGCCGGCGGGGGCGGCGTTGGTGGCATCCACGGCATCGAGATCGCGGTTGGCCACGAGGAAGTTTTGTTCCGACAAATGCGGAGCGGCCCAGAGGATGACTTTACCGCCCTCGATTTTCGGATCCGGTTCCGAGCCAATAATGAAACTTTGAATGCGATCCGTGGGATAGCGGTAAACTTGATCCACCGGCCAGGGGAATTTCAAATGGAGGCCGGGACCGAGCGGCAAGCGGTTGTTGGCCAGTTGACCAAAGCGTTCGAGGAGGGCCTGCTCGCCGGGATCCACCACCACGAGACAGGAGGAGACCAGCACCAGGCCGAATTGAATCAGGAGCAGCCAGCCCAGGGCGCGTTCGAAAAACCGGTAAAACCACGTCTCGGATACCTTGAAACCAAATTGGTAATCCAAGGTTTGGGCGGCGGTGGTGACCAGGGCTTCGGGCTGCCCCAAGAGGCCGACCAAGCGGCTGTCATAGACGGGGCGTTCGATCTTGCCCTTCATCCGCGGCCGGTAAATTTCCAAAATCAGGTTCAGCAAGGTCTCGGTTGCCACCAGGCCCAGCACTACGCAAAAACCGCGCGCCAGATAGAGGTCCGACTGGGGATAGCCGAACCAGACGCCAAAATAGCCCGCCGTGATAAAGCTGCTCACGAAGGCGCTGAGCAGCAAATACGTCGCGCTCGGCTGCAGCAGGCGAATTTTCTCCAACCGGGCGATGACCGCGGAAAACCGTCCGACCACAAAAAGAACCAGGGCCACGACCGCAAAAAAGGCCATGCCGAACTGGAGATCCCGAGGAACGACCTTGTTCCCGCCGGCCAACTGGCGCCAGAAATAGACGGCGAGCAGGATTTGCGCGAGCACCAGCAACCCGGTGAAGACCGGCACGATGATGCGCTCAAATTGCTCCCGGGACCGTTGCGCGGGCAGGATTTCGGTTTCCGAAGCGGTGAACAGGGCCGAATTGGTGGCCGAACGGCTGAGTTCATCGAACTCCAGTTTTTCGAGCCGTTCGCGCTCCTCGAGGCGCGCTTGGAACCAGCTGATGGCGGCCACCAGCACACCCACCCCCATCAAGCAGGCACCCACCTGGCCGGCCAGGGAATTGCCGTTATGCGCCACCAAGTACGCGCTGATCGCCCCGACTGCCAGCAGCGCCAGGTTGATCAGTCCGTTTTTCTGTATGTTCCGTTCCATTATCAGGCCTAACTTAATTCCCGGTCTTCAAACAACACGACCGCCACCGACAGCACCGCGCCGATATAGCAGACGGCATACGCCAGCGCCTTGGCCACGTAGCCCCAGTGAAAATCTGATTTCCCGGTGTCCAGCACGTCAGCGAGCCAAAAAAGCTGCCAATTTGGGGTGACCGTGTAAAGCACGGACGCCCACCAGGTGCCCGCCGCAGCCTTTTCCCCAAAGAGATACTGCGACATCATGCCCAGCAAAAACATCCCGGAGCAAACCGCCAGCGTGGGGATGATGTCCAACCGCGTGGCACACGCCAGAGCCAAACCCGCCAAAATCCACAACGCGAACAAAACCAGCACCGATGCCGGAATCATCCGCCAATCCACGCCCTTGGCAAATTCCTGGGCTTTGCCTTCCTTATCGAAGGAACTGATGACCAGGAACGCCAGCACCACCATCAACACCACGCCGAAGACCGCATCCGACACGAACGGCCGGCGCAGGAAAAAATTGCTGAATCCGCCCAGCAGATACGCCAACACCATCGCGCCGGCAAAAACCGCCACGGCGAAGAGATCCACCGAGCCGTAGGCGTCGAAGGCCATCCGACTGGCCAACAGGGCCGCCACCATATTGACAAAGGTGAGGAGGGAAAGTGCCAGCACCAGGCCCATGTATTTAGCCAGCAGGAAACCGGCGCGGCCCACGGGTTTGGACAACACGGCCAGAGCGGTGCCCGTCCGGATTTCCCGCGCCAGGGAAACCGAGGCCGTGATGACTGCCCCGAACAGCCCCACGAGCAGCATCACCGCCAAAACGCTGTTTTTCACCAGCTTCGGTTCATCCCCGAAAGCGAAATACAACGGTGTGGCGAGAAAAATCTCGAACACCGCTGAACTGGTCATGAGCAATAAGAAAACCGGTTGCCGCACCAGTTCCATGAAGGCATTGCCCGCGATGGTTACAAATTGTCGCATTCCACTAAATTTTGAACTTGCAGATTACCCAAAAGACCCATGATTGCAATCGCTTATTCCATCAGTCCGGTTGTTTGACAAGCACCATAGCCAATTCGGCGGGCCTGAAAAGTGTGCGTCTAAGGGCACAGCAAGGGCGCGTGTGGTGTATGCCCGATTGAAGGCGCCCGCCCGTCAACCCGCGAGCCAAGGGCGGCAAAAACTGTTGATTTATGCCCGCCCTTGACATTCCGCCGCCCTGCTCTTAACTCCGGACATGCGTTGCGGCGACCCGCACCGGGCTCCGCGCGCGCCAAAATCCCACATGCTTTCACTCGAATATCTGGCGGACCTGCTCGCGGAACATCGGGGCGCCGCCACGGCCGCGGTGCGGGAATTCGCCATTGGCGGCAAATTCTTTCCCTTCAACACCCGCCCCGCCGTGATGGGAGTGATCAATCTCTCGCCGGATTCCTGGTATCGCGAGAGTGTGTGTCTCCATGCCGAGCAGGCGATCCAACGGGGCAAAGTCTTGAGTGCGCAGGGGGCGGACATCGTGGACGTGGGCGCGGAATCCACCCTCGATCACGCCACGCGGGTGGATGCCTCGGCGCAGAATAATCGGATGCTGCCGGTCATTCGCGGTCTGCGGGCGGCGGACATCCTGGTGTCCGTGGAAACCTACGAGCCCGCCGTGACCCGCGCCTGCCTGGAAGCGGGCGCCAACGTTCTGAATCTCACCGCTGCCGGGGACGTGGACGAGATGTTCCGCCTCGTTGCGGCGCATGATGCCGCCGTCATTATTTGCCATGTGCAGGGGGAACATGTCCGGGCGGTGGGCGACCTGGTTTTCACGGGCGATCCCACGAACGCGATGCGCGATTATTTTGCGCGCCAAATTGAACGAGCAGAAAAACAGGGGGTGACCAAAATCTTCCTGGATCCGGGACTGGGCTTTTATTATCGCAACCTGAAAGACAGCGCGACCCGGGTGCGCCACCAGATGACCACCTTCCTGAACACGTTCCGGCTGAGGGAGTTGGGTTATCCGACCTGCCACGCCCTGCCGCACGCCTTCGAGTATTTTGGGGATGAGGTGCGCTCCGCGGAACCGTTTTTTGCGGTGCTCGCGGCCCTGGGCAAAACCGATTTGTTCCGGACGCATGAAGTGCCGCGGGTCCGGGCCGTCCTTGATACGCTGCGGGCTTTTTGAACTGTATTTCCCCCTGCCGCGCCTTTCCGGGGCGACAGGGGGAGGAGATGGCTTACAGGCCCTTCAGGATCTTTTTGATCCGATCCCACGCTTCCGTGCGTGCTTTTTTGTCGGCTGCCGTGGCATTCGGCGCCTCGGGTTCGCCGCCGCGCATGAAGCCATGTCCGGCGCCTTCATAAATCACCGGTTCATAGACCTTGCCCGCCGCCAGCATCAGATCGGTGCTCTTCGCGACCGTGGAGGTCACACGGTTATCGTTACCCCCATAGAAACCGTACACCGGGCACTTGATCCGGGCGATCGCGGTGGCATCCGTCGGGCCGGAACCATAAAACGGCAGCGCCGCCTTGATATCCTTGTTCTCGGTGGCGAACCGGAAGGTTTCACTGCCACCCCAGCAAAAACCCATCACCACGACTTTACCGTTACAGGACGGCAACTTGGCGACATAATCGAGAATCGCGTTCAAATCCGCGGTCTTTTGGTCCGGTTTGAGGTCCCGGATGGCCTTGCCGACTTCACCACCCGCGAAGGAACTGGTGCCACCGCCGTTTGGTCCCGCACCGGACAGCAAATCGGGGGCAATCGCAATGTAACCCGCTTCGGCCACTTCGTCAGCCGCAAGCCGGGCCCAGTCGGACAGCCCAAAAATCTCGTGAATCACGATCACGGCGGGCACTTTATCCTTAACTTCGGGATAGGTGACAAACGCCTCGACCTCCCGGGAATCGTGTTTCACCTTCACCCATTCCCCGTGACGGCGGGAGGCTTTGAGTTTGGTGGTGGCCCATTCCTGAGCGGAAGCGGTGCCGGTCGCCAGCAAAGCGAGCGCGGCGGCGGTTAGGAGAAGCAGACTCTTTTTCATAGGCGTGCGTTGGTAGAAGCTGAGACAGGTCGGGTTGTGGAACAGTTCAATCGCGTTGGGTTTCGTTAAGTTGTTGGCTCCCATTAATCCCTCAACCTGGCGCAAAATTCAAGCACGGGCCTGAAGGGCTGGTTGGCGAGGCGGGATGTGCATGTGGTAATCAGCCAGCCATTTCACAGCTCCATGGTAACGGACAGGCTGGCGACGGGAAAGTGAAGTTTCGGGGAATTCCGCCGCTTCGGGACTCCTGATCCCGCGCGCCATGAATTTGGGCGGGCGGGGAAGATTGCTGGCTCAAGCAACGTGAGTCCCAGCCGAACCAAGTTCGAAACTGGACTAAGTGTCCGGAGGCTGGACTGGTCGGGGTGGCCGGAGGTTGATTGACCACAGCGGGCGCCGAGAGCAGATGGGAACTGATCAAACTGTGAACAAATGTGGCAAGCTGAATTCCGGTCGCCGCGAAACGAAACTGGATTAAGTGTCCGGAGCTTGGACTGGGGCGGGAGGGCCGGGAATTGAATAGCCGCAAAAGGCGCAAACATCGCAAAATGGAAGCGATTCATGGGCGGGTGGAGCAGGTCAGGTGTATTCGGGTCGCCGTACATCGAAACTGGATTAAGTGTCCGGAACCTGGACTCGGAAAGGAGCGGAATTATTAACAGAAGCTCGCAACCCATGCTTCGCTGAAAGCTACGCAGGGCAGGGAGGTCGCGAAGGCTTTGGGGCCCAAGGGAATGCAGGCCGGTTAACACGGGGGCGGGACCGGGGATCGTCGCGCTACGGCCTTTGGCGAAGGATTGAAACTGGATTAAGTGTGTGGAACCTGGATTCATCGGGCTCGGATGGCGAGGACTTCCGCTCCGGCGGAGCTTAAAGACAGAGGAAAGTCAGGATTATCGATAACGGTCCTACCCAAGGAACGGGGTATTGGCAGATTGGGCCGACGGGCGGCGGCGGTTGGCCGCGCGCCGGTTGGGACGGCACGCGGCGATGACCACGATCGTGCGACTGCCTGGTTTCGCCTCACGGATGCAGACGTCTATTTAATATGTCAAAGAGCGGGCCGGGCGGAACCTTGGTTCCAGGGGGTCAAAATTCATGCCGTGCCGGGCAGCCGCACGGCAGGCGCCGAAACCGGATCGGCTCCCATGCACATTTAGCACGAATTGGGGCGGTTTGAATTCCTACGGGATGAATTTAGCGGCATTTGCGTGGTAACACGTTGGGAGACAGGCAAATACAGATCATCCAAAAGAACTTTTGGCAAATAATAATAAACAATGGGCTCTTGATTGCGATAACCGCTTGTCGTTTTCAAACCAAACTATGGTTTGCCCCCTTTGACCTTTGATGTAACGGCCACAATTCCGGGGAGGCTTTGGGTTTGAGTCAAGCTGTCAGGCTTGAAATCACCTGATCAACAGAACCTTTTATTCTGGATGTCGCAAAAATTTGACATTCGCGGTAAATTTTTTCCAATTCCTCATGAAGCGCTGGCTGAATTCTCCGGCTTAGTTCAATCGCTTCCCGGTGTTGCCCGCGAAATGCCAAGAGACGAGTTCGGGCTAGGCTTAAACTTGAAATTCTTGTGTCTTCCTCGGGCCAGAGACTTTTCCAATATGTGCAAGTCTTACAAGCTGCATCACATTTCGTCCAATCATGGCAGAGAAAAGACTCCCATCCAGTATCAGCAAGTTTGAGTTCGCGAAGTTGATCATCTCGGCGTTTCTCGTTATTGCACTTTTTGCATGATACAACGACGTTGCCAGGTATGTGCAGGCCGGCACGAAAGCGGTTCATTCCGTCCAAGTGCTCTACGGCCGTGCGGTCGTGCTCGAGCACGCGTCCACAATAGCAGCAATTTAGGCCAAACGCAGCCAAAACATCAGCGGAATATTTTGGACTGCCAACTGTCAATTCAACCGTGCTGGACAATTTGCGACTGACCTCGTGCAGAAACATGCTGACGAGTTTGTTGGCAACATCGGACTTTGCTCGCCCGGTCGATTTGCGGAGGTAAGCCGCAGTGTCGAAATTCATAACCTCCGTTTGCCTTCGCCGACAAGCCGTTTGCTGGGGCCTGGGCTGCCCGCAATTCCCAGCAGCCACTTGACATCCACCTTCAGTGCCGCAGCGAGAGCCTTGACCTCGTAATCGAAAACGCACCGAATCCCGGTCTCAATCTTGGCGATCGCGACGCGGTCCAACTCCAGCCCTTTGGAGGCAAGCTTCCCGGAAAGTTGGTCTTGAGTCAGTGGCGGGAAATGCAGTTGGCGTGCCTCTTTCAGGCGCTTGCCAATAATATTACGGCTTCGCTGCAGTTTTTCACCTGCTGTCATTGATCCCTAATTATCAGAATGGCGATCTAAAAGTGTTCTTTATACGAACATTCATCCCTTTTTGCTCCGAGGCCTTACAGACCATGGTCTGTGGAAGCTGCTCTTTGCAAATGCCATGATCGGAATCATGCCTGGCAAGATTCACGCGGATTCCGAGTTGGTAGCCGTCAAAACTGCGATTCGAAGACTGGACCCCATGGGTATCCGGACAGGGAAGGTTTTTCGCGACACACTCGACCAACTATACGATGGGCAACGGACAGGCCGTTATCGTTGGGATCAACTTTTCAAAACTGAGCGCGATGGAATTGGAGGAATCTTTGCAATCAATCTCCACAGAGAATTTGATTTTCAAGACGGTGCTGAAATGGATTTCCAAATCGCCGGGGTTGAAGTGGATTGCAAGTACTCGCAATCCGCCTGCGCTTGGATGATTCCACCGGAGAAGCAAGATCGTTTATGCCTCTTAGTTGGGGCTGATGACGAGCGTTCGAATTGGAGCATGGGGCTGGTGTCCATCATCGCCGACCTTTTCAACAGCGACGCCATCGGAGAACGCAAGCCCACGTTCATGTTGGACGACCATTCGGCCATCACCTGGATTTTCAACCGCGCGCCTTTGCCGCCAAACGCTTTGCTCCAACTTGACAACGCAACAGTCAATCGAATCATGAGCCTGAATTCTAGCCAGAAGCGAATCAACGAACTTTTCCGATCTGCCCTCGGCAGAGTCGTCGGAAGGGCGGTAGTTGCCACGGTCGCACAACGGGACGATTACATGAAATGCGTCCGCGCGAACGGCGGTGCCCGAACGGCCCTCAAGCCAGAGGGAATCGTGATCTTGGTCCAGTATACATCCCATGCCGACATCGCCCGAGCCCTTGGTATGCCCGTTCCCGTCCACGGCGAATCAGTATCAGTTCGACTCGCCCCAGCAAACGCCCCAGGCTTTGGGGTAGCGGCGATCGATGAACGGTATTGGCGAGTTGCAACGCCAACTGATACCCCTGGCACCGCACCCGATCTTCCCGGTATCTAAACCCGCCGCCTATGTCTCCATACCCAGCAGAAGCCTACGCACCCTCCGGCAAGCTTTGGTGGAAAACTCGGTACTGGCCGGACAAGCCCAAAGCGAAATTCGGCACCGAGCCCCGGCTTGCTGCATGGCTGAAATACAATGCCAAAATCGGCGACATCCTCACGCTGCGCAAACTCCGGAAAGCGATTGGATCGTCGAACCGCGTCAGCGCTCAAGAGCATTTCAACCGTCGTTTTCGGGCACTGCGCAAATACGGCTGGACGGTGATATCCTGCCGCGATTTGGCCGGCCTCAAGCAGAATGAGTTTCGTTTGGACAAAATTGGAAAGCCGATTTGGCGCGGCAAGGTGAAGTTCGCCAAGGACACGATCTCAGCCGAATTACGCCGTGAGATCTTCGAGTCCGACAACTTTCGTTGCGTGATCTGCGGCATCGGCGCTGGCGAATGCTATCCCGATGACCAAACCAAGAAGGCACGCCTCTCCCTCGGGTATTTCGCGGCAAACTTCCTTCATAAGCCGAATGATCCCGCGAACCTCCGCACCGAGTGTTCAAGATGCAACGTGCCCGCGAAGGAGGGAGCCGCACAATTCCATGCAGCAAAAGATCTTTTGCCGAAGATCCGCGCACTGGGACGGGCTCAGAAAGCTCGCCTCCTCCGCTGGGTGGAAAATGGTCAACGAGAACGTGACAGCGTGGATCACCTTTTCGATCAATACCGTTCTTTGGCCGGTGTAAAACTCTTTCTGTAATTTGTCTTTCTTCTCCCCGCCGCCACCCCTCCGGGGTGAGGCGGAGCGAAGG
>CAIXFN010000052.1 GCA_903918755.1 uncultured Pedosphaera sp. | reverse complement strand
CGGCTGCGCTCGCCTCGCTACGCTCGCCTTCGCTCCGCCTCACCCCGGAGGGGTGGCGGCGGGGAGAAGAAAGACAAATTACAGAAAGAGTTTTACACCGGCCCGGCGAATCGTGACACGCTCATCGCATTATTTAATCATGGAATGTGCTTGGGAGCGTTGGACAGGCAGGATGACGCTTTCTCGATTGTCCAACGCGTGGAAAAAGAGGTGGATCGTGTATTCCAATCGGATGATCCATTTGTTCATAAAGTTAAAACAATCGCGGCTAGACTCCGTGGCGCTTCCAGCTAACTTGCCGCACCTATGAGTTATTCGCCGCTGACGGTGCAGGTTGATTTGAGTCCGGTCGCCACGTCCCTGCTTCTCCTGATGCCGTTGGTTTGGAGTATTTTGGTGAGCCCTTGGTTTTGCCGGGGCCTCGTCGCCTTTTCGGTTTACGGTTTGCCCTTGACCATTCACCCGTTTAGAAAGTCACCCAGAAATTGGGCTTTCCGGCACCATCGGTGTGGCGACCTGCCATAGAAGACTCCGAATACATTTGCTATTGTCAGAAAGATGCATACATTATATTAACATTAGGCAAACGATGAATATATCCAGCCCAGTTGACCACGCCATGCTCGCCCGCATCAAAGATCGCGGGAACGGGTGGGTCTGGCCAGCGACAATTAAAAGTGACCGCCAGCACTAATAATTGTCGTTAACCACACTCCACATTTGGTCGTTTGAATCAAGACCTCGGCAGACGACGCTGCTAACGGCAATCCGGAGAAGCTGCAGGTTATGTCGCTTGCACTTTGATACCTTTTGCCTCAAGAAGGGCTGGGGCCCGAACGAGTTTGATTTCGATGTCGTGAGATTTTTGAACCGCTGCGGTGAGGCTGGATTGGAGGGCGGCGGATTCGGCGGTCCGGGCCGCCTGGACTTCGGAATGGCGTTGCAAGGCTTCGGCGGCTTACGCGTTGCTCTGGTTCAATGCGGCTCAGGCCTGGGCGAGTTCGGGTTCCTGCTCCGCTCTGGTCTGGGTAGAAACCTTTTCCGTACGGCTCATCGCTTCCTGAAGTTCTGCCACCCGATTGCTGGCGGCCATGGCGGTAACTTCCAAGCGTTCATTTTCTGCCGCTGGGGAGGCCAGATTCTCCCGCAATTCAGCGGTGATGGCCTCTTGTTGCGCCCGCCCCTCCTCGACGGCCAGTGCCCAAATCTCCCTGAGCGCTTTCAATCCCTCGGGTGAATCACTCGCCGGCTTCGCCGCCGCCTCGCTCTCTGATTTGAGCCGAACGAGGGTGGACATCGAACCGCGGTTTCCCAGCGCCGCATGGATCAAATAAAGGTCGTTTGTAATCAAGAATCTTCCCCGAGATTGATTGAATTCATTTTCCGGTGTCAAAATCCCATCTCTATTTTGTTGTCGCGCAACACGTTACCAACCAAATCCCGCGAAATTCCTACCGTAGCAATTCGAACCGCCCCAACCCGTGCTAAAAGTGTCTGGGAGCCCGTCTGGTTTCGGTAACCGCGGCGCTGCCCGGCAAAAGTTGAATTTTGCCCGGTGGATCCAAGATTCCACCCGGCCTGCTCTTTGACATATGGGTAATGCTGTCGCCATCAGTCAGGCGAGACCGGCGGTAGCCCGATCGCAGTCCTCGCCGCGTGCCGTCGAAACCGGCACGCGGCCCACTATACCCCCCCGATCGGACCGCCCATACCACCCGAACCTCGACCCAGCGCCGTTATCGATAAATGTAATTCATCGCCTCTTAGCCACCACCGACCCTGTCCAGGTTCCCGACACCTAATCCAATTCCACGGCCCGTCATGCCCGTCGAGACTGGATCGCCACGATCCGCGTTTGCAAAATTCATTGCTTTGGGACTCTTGTGCCTTTCCCGCCCTGCCAAGCTTCTGAGCGTAGCACGGGTTGCGGTTAATCCCTCCTGGTCTTTCCGCTTGTGTCCAGGTTCCACAAACTTAATCCAGTTTCGCGGTTATCGCTGGCAGAATTCATTTTAACCGCTTCGTTCACCTTTGAGCCGGTTCCTTTTGGCGAATTTTGCGCACCTTGGCGGCCAATCAATCTCCAGGATTCTTCTTTCGAGTCCAGCCTCCGGACACTTAATCCAGTTTCGATCCTTGTGGTATTTCGGAAGCGAGCTCTCCGGCCTGTGCGGCGGCGCCTGCCTCGTAGCGCTTGAGAAAGGGCGGAAGCTGCTCCAGCGAAAGCGGGTTTGGCACAAGCACTTTCAGGGTTGGCGGTTCTTTTTGGACGGTTGCCCGAGGTAGGAGCTCGTGCCTCGCCTCAACTCCGGGATGGAGGGGCCAACGCCTGTGGCGCCGTCAGGGCGCGACTCGATTGAGCCGCCCTTTCAGCGCTTGGGACACTTTTACGGCGTGGTTTCCGGGGACGGCACGAAGATCGCTCTGCCCCAGGCTGAGGAAGGTTGGGCCTTGAGCCCAAGCGGAATCCGGAACTTCCATTCTTGGTCAAAATAGGGCGATTCCTTGGGTTTACCGAACCAGGCGAAAGAAGCCGGCGGTGCCAGCCCGGGTTAACGAAACACTTTTACCCGCGCCTTCGATTACGGGGGCGACGCCCACATTGGTCCAGGGACCGGAGAGGGTGGGTGAAGTTTGCAGTTGGTCCAGCGGGTTGATTCCGGGCCAGGTGATTTTCAGATTGTTGCCGTTGATGGCGACGGACAATTCGGGTCGGATGAGATTGCCGACGCGGGCGACCCAGGCTTCCGTGGTTCCATGGTGGTAGCCGGAGCCGACAATCGTGCGTCCATCGGCGGAAATGCCCAGTGCCGTGTCGAGTTGCCAGTCGGTCATATCGACCTGTTGTTGAATCAACACTTCCCGCAGATTGCGGATACCGTGGGTGATGTCCCAGACGAAGGCCTCGGACGACAAACTGGTGTTGGCGAACCCAACCACGATCTGGCCATCACCCGAAGTCGCCAGCGCGCAACTATTGCCGCCATATGGCAGCGTCCCCAGCCCCGTCATGCCCGCCGCCATCGTCCACCGGAACGCCTGGGAAAGGCCGGGGCCATCGCAGACGCCGACGATGGTGGTGCCATCCGCCGAAATCCCATTCCCTTCGGAGAAGTTGCTACCGGGAAAACCCGCCAGGCCAACCATCCCGTTGGCCGGTGTCCAAAGAAAGGCTTGTTCGCCGCCGGGGGTCAGATCGGTGAAGGAAGTGCCGGCGACGGACAAGCCATCGCCCGAGACGGCGAGCGCACTGCTGGACACCCCACCGTGCAGAATACCCAAGCCAAATGCTCCGGTTGCCGCCCAGTAAAAGGCCTGGGATGGATTGTTCGCCGGATAGCCATCCCCGATCGCGACCGAACCGTCACCGGAAACTCCGCGCACGAAACCCTGGCCCAGCGACGACAGGCCCGTTGCCTGGGTCCAACGAAAGCCATACCATTCGGTGAGCACTGGCGGATCGCCAGCCAGGATACTGCTGAAGCCGACCACCGTCGCGCCGTCGCTGGAAACGCCCCGGGCACCGCTATTCTTGCCACCGGGCAAAAACCCAAGCCCGACCATCCCCCCTTGCTCAGTCCAGCGAAAGGCCTGCATGATGGCGTTCGGAGCAGTGGGAATCTCGGATTCCCCGACCACCACCGAACCATCGGCGGACACGGCGCGTGCCCAGCTCGCATCTCCGCCCGGCAGGAAGCCCAAGCCGGTGAAGGATGCCGCTGGAGCGGCAACAGAGGCTAGGAGGGTGGCGGTAATTGTGAGACAGGAAAAGTGGAATGTTCTCATAGGATGAATTCGGGGCCGCGGTTATGAGGGGATCAGATTATACTTAGGTTATCGGCCATCCCGCCCGCCGGCTCTCCAGCGGTTGGCAAATGCCATCCCTTGATTGATCGTGCTGGCCGAATTGCCTGTTGGGGCGCAGTTTCTACGCCCAAAGCCAAAGCGGGTATCAATGGTGGGAGAGCTTTCGCCAATTTTTGACCGGCGCACCGCCGTTGGCTGACCGAGGTTGCATCATGAAAGCAAAAGGTTGGGTCTTGCTGGCGGGCCTGCTGCTCCAGCGCGCCGAGGCGGGAACGGTGCTGTTCGATTTTGACAATGCGAATCCTTACACGCCCCTGCCCATTACTTTGTCGGTCGGAGGCATCACCGCGCAATTTACGGGCACCGGACAAGGCTACTCGATCCAGCGGGCGAACACCCTCGGATTCACGCCTGTTGGGTTCAGCGGGAACTGCGTTTATCCCAGCAGCGTCTATACCGCAGACCTGCGAATCGCGTTCTCCGCGCTGCTAACCAACTTCGCCATCCTTTACGCGCCGGAGGAATATGCCTGCGACTCGTCCGCGCGGATGCGGGTGACGGCTTTCCGGGATGGTACTCAGGTGGGGAGCGCCACGACCAATGCGCAGGCGGGCACCTGGCCCACGGAAACACTCCGGTTTGCCTCCGCCCAGGGGTTCAACAGCGTGGTCGTCCACTATGACGCTCCACCCGTGACCGGCGGAGACTGGGGGCCGGTTTTCCTCGCGGATAACCTGATGGTGACGCCCGCCGCGCGGCCTTCGGCTACCGCGATCCTGCTGGTGAATCCGACGATCCTGCCCGACGGCACTTTTCAGTGTTCGTTCACAAACACTCCCGGCCTCACCTTTACAGTGTTGGCCAGCCCGGATCCGTCCGCCGCGTCCGACATGTGGACGGTGATGGGGGTGGCGGCGGAGACCGCGCCTGGCCAATATCAAATCACCGATCCGCCGGCGGGCAATGGTACATCGCGGTTTTACCGGGTGCGTTCCCCTTGAGGTTGCGGCCAGGCGGGGGACCGAGGGCCGGGCAGCCAGTCTGGAATTGGCGTGGCGGGGCTTAGGTTCGTCACCGCAATTGCTACCTTTTTGCTGCGGTGCGGGAACGGCAAAATGGCCGGCGGATCAGCCAGGCTGGGAAGTGACGAGGCAGGCGCGAAGTTGCTTTCCCAATTGGTCTTTGTTCAGGTCCTGGCCGATGAGCACCAGATTTGTCTCGCTGGCCGGGGTGGGATGGACATCGAAAGCTGCGCGGGTGCCGCAGAGTTGGAATAGATAGGTCGCGGGGTCGGCGTCCAATCGGACGATGCCTTTGGCGCGGAACAGGCCGGGTGGCAACCCGTGGTCAAGCCACGCCTGGAACCGGCGCGCGGATAAGGGCTCCGGAAAGCAGTAGGTGTGGGCTTGGAATTTTTCATCCAGGATATGATGGAGGGAGGAGCCGCGCCCGGGTTGCAGGGCCGCGCCGCCATCCGGCTGGCCGAGCACGGCGGCCAGCGGTACCCGGCCGCGAACGGCGCGCAAGATGCGCGCTCCCCGCGGCTTCAACACGCCGATACGAGTTTCGAGCGAGGCGATCTTGGCTTCATCGGCAAGGTCGGTTTTGTTGAAAACAATTATGTCACCGTGAACAATCTGCGCCATCGCCGCATCCACCTTGAATAGGTCGAGCGCGAAATTCGCACAGTCCACCACCGTAATGAGAGCGTCCAAGGCGGTCCGTTGACGAAGTTCGGTCTGGAGAAACGTGAGACCGACCGGCAACGGATCGGCCAGTCCGGTGGTTTCAACCACGATGCGGTCAGGGGGCGGTTCGAGTGCCAGGACGCGCTGGGCGGCGGCGAAGAGGTCGCCATTGATGGTGCAACAGACGCAGCCGTTGGAAAGCTGGACGACCTCGTCGGCGACCGACGAGACCAGCGCGGCGTCGATATTAATCGAACCAAAATCGTTGACCAGCGCGGCCACCCGGCCGAGGCCGCCAGTGCTCAGGACATGGTTCAAAAGGGTCGTCTTACCGCTCCCCAGAAAACCGGTGACGATGGTAACCGGGATGCGATTAAGCGGGTCGAGCATCAGGAGCCGGTTCCCACCACCAAAGTATAGCCGCCGACGAGCTGGGTGCCGGAATAGGTTGCCATGCGCAAGACATAAGCCTCGCCCTGGGCCGGAGCGCCCAGCCCGTCACTGCCATCGTGCAGGCGGCCGACGGCGTGGAAGAGATCGGCAAGATGGACCGTCGCCGCCGGGGCCGCGGCTGGTGGGGTGGCGGGTGGAGCCCCCGAAGGGTCCAAACGGACTTTGCCCAGGATTCGTGACGGATGCACCACGGCCACCGCTCCCGGGCGCATCATGACGGGAGTCGGGTTGGGGACATCGTGCGCCAGCGGGTGCACCGGGGCGAGCATGCCCGGGGGCAACGCGATGGGGCGCGCGAGTGAAATCTCGCCCAGGGCGGTGATTTCGCCCAGCAAGTGGGTGGAGATGAGCGGGGAAACGCGCAGCTTGGGCCCTGCGATTTGGGCGGCGAGCCGGCCCTCGTTGCCTCCGAGTTGGATCAGCTGGAGATGGCCGCCGAGCAAGCGCGTGTTGTTGAGTGAATGCACCAGGCCGGCCGCCGGGTCGCCAGGGGCGACCACGGACACGTTACGCTGGCCGACGTGACGATTGAGCCATGGACTCCACTCGTTGCCGCCGACGGGGTCGCCCAGACCCGATACCCGGACGACGAGGCATTCATGCCCGCCATTCTCCATCACGGGCACCCAGGGCTTGCGGCATTTGACGAGTTTATGGGAACCAGCCATCCCGCGGCCGGCCAACTCGCAAACCGCGGTGCCGATCAAATGCGCGTGGGCGCCATCGATGGCCAGCGAAGGATTGAACCAAAAGAACTCCACCCGCACGCCAGCCAGGGGGGCAAAGCCCAGGTTCCACACGTGGGCATAGACGGTGTTGGGTTGCCCAACGACGATGGTTCCGCCGTGGCTCGCCGGCAGATCGGGGGAAGCGGCGGGGTCGCCGGGGGCGGTCCAGATATCGGGGCTTTCCCAAAACGGTACGTTGATGGGCCGGTCACCCCGGTCCCCGAGCACCGACCGGATCAACAGATAGGGTTCAAATCTTTTGGCGCGACCACGATCCTTTTGGCGCGCCAGCAAGGTCGGCAATTCGGTGAGCAATTGCTTCCGCCGGCGTGCGAAGTCATCGTCCTTGGGATCGGGCTTCTGCTTGTCAAACCAGGAGGGAGGAGTTTTTTCGCTCATAGAAATTTAGGTTGTTTGTCAATATAGCGAATCTTGACGGTGGCATTGGGATCGGTGGGATCCGGGCGGGGAACGGGTGCGCCGGAGGTTTGATCCTCCGGGCTCCAACCATACCCGGGCGCGACGGGCGCGGCATAGGCCCGATGGTCCGATTCGTTTTTGAAAGCATCCGGTCGCGCCTTTAGCTTCTGGTCGCGTACCCAGTCCCAAGTCAAGTAGCCGTAGCCACGATCGGCATCGAGATTGAAATTGGCGAGCTTCCGCAGATCAATTCCTTCCCGGGTCAATTGCGCCACGACATAGGCCGTGTAATCCATGGGATCGCCCAAATGCCGGCCGGCAGGCAAATGCCCCTGTTCGGCTTCAATCGTCCCCCCTTCGTTGGTGGCCCGTTCGAAAGCGGTGCGGGCCACGCTGGACCCTGGCGAGGATCCAAACAGGGAGTTGGCGTCCGCGCCGATGGGAAACGAGCCGGCGGCGTTCATGGGGTGTTCGATATTCACGGAGTCGCCCTCATTGTCCGCGGCTGGAAAACGCCACGGCCGGGTGAATTCACTGGGATACTCGGTGGGGCCGTTCGGGCCGCCGGCCTGCACTTTGGGCGCGCCAATTTTGAAAATATCGTTGAAGATTTGGGTGATAAAGTTCGGCGGGTCCACCACCACGTTCTTCGGATTGCCAGTCTTGGGGTTGCCGGATGGATCCGTGACCAGGGTCGCCGGGGTAAGCCCGCCATCCGGGTCGCCGAGGGCGGTGAGGGTGATGGCCCAATTGTCGTTGACGCTGGCGCCGAGGGTGTTCAGTCCCTTATTGAGCTCGCCCGGCATGGGCATCACGTAGCCGGTCATCGCGAGATAGGTGTGGATGCCGAGCCACAGATTGTAGAGGGGCAACTCGATGGTCTCGTAAAGAAGCTCGCGCAATGGGTAGGTGGCAGTGCCTGCAATGATGCCGGCGATCGCCGCCACCGGCCATACGGCAACTTCGGCGAGCCAGGCTGCCCAGGCAAAAAGCGCCAGGAGCAGATCCAGCGCGTCCTGCCAGAATCCATTATCGCTGCTCGCCCCGGGGCCCGGATCGGAATCCCCGGAACCGGGCGTGGAAGGAAATGAGGGGATGACGAACACGGAGGGCGGTTCCGGGCGGCGAATCTTGTAATAATCGGTCGTGGTCCATTTCACATAATGGTAAAGCCACCAGTAAGCCCCTTGAATATCGTCCTTCTCGGCGAAGCCGCCGGTGGCAATCGGCACCCGGCCATCCAGCGAACTGATGATCGTGGGGCAGCAGGCCACCATGCCGTTCGGATCGCTGTTGAGGGGAGTCATCGGCGTCTGCGGCTGAAAAGGTGCGGGCGGCGGAACTGCTTGCGGCCAAAAGACCGCTTTCAGCGAATCGGCGATAAACTGGGCCAAGTCATCCGGCATGTCGGAATCCACGTCCCACACGGCATGGCGGCCGACAATATCGGCGCTGTGGTCGCCGTCGGGATAAGGCGGATTGGGTTCGGGATTGAACACATTGACACGCGAACTGCCATCGGGATTAAACGCCAGCCACAGGTGGAGGGCGGAGTTGGCCATCTGCTGATAGATGGGTTGCGCGCCATGGTCGGTGGCATATACCTGGGCGTCCATATGGTTCTCGACCAGGTGATGCCGTTGCCAATGCAGGCGGTAAGGACCGCCGACCTTTTCATTGACGAAGGCGTGCCCGGTCACGTCGGTGGCCAGGTGGGACATCCAGCCCAGCGCAAACGCCTGCAGGCGCGCCTTGAGCTGCGGGTCTGGCTCCGTGCTCGCACGTTGCCAAAGAACCGCGCCGAAGCGGTAGGTCTGCCGATAGTGGAGCATGTCACTCCAGAAAAAGGTTTGTTCGTCAAAGCCCGACGGCACGGCGCTGGAGAGGAGGCCGAAGAAATCGTATTGCTGGAGAATCAGCTTGAGGATGAAATCCTGCAGCAAGTTCATCGCCTGGCTGGTAATCCCCTCAATGGTCTCCTTCAATCCGCCGGTCAGGGCGTTGATCTCATCACTGGCATTGGCGCCAATGGGTCCCATGGCTGATTCATAGGGGCCGAGAAAGGTGTCATCCCAGGCGGTGTAGAGGTCCTTGATGGTGCCCGCCAATTTCCACAGCATGCTGCCAATGGGCGGTTTGAAGTCGGGCAGGAGAAAGAAAATGTCCGGCCCGATGGCGCCGAGCGCAACATAGGTGGGATTGGCTTTGGCAATGTTGCTGACCACGGTTGCGTTGGGTCCGTTGGCCCCAAAGATTGGCGCGGCCGAGGGATTGGCCGCCAGATTTGCGAGTGCCTTCCTCGCAACATTCATGTGAATGTACCATCCGGGCATAAGGCTCCTATGTTAATTATCAGCGGCCGACAAATTGCCGGGAACAACGCTTTGCGCGGCAACGTCAGTTTGACATCCCGCAAACCACCGGACCGCTTCTGCCTTGAGCGATATCAAGGAGTCGAAGTCCCATTGTGGACGAGGGATGGCTGGTAAGAATTGTGACGATAGTAGCAGGCGCGAGGATCAGGTCAAGAATAAAACGTGAAAATAACATGCTAAAGTGGCTTTTGATGTTCCAAGTCGGAATTGGGGTGCGTTAAAAAAAGGGTACTGATTAGATCGGCGGCAATGGAGCAGCCGGACACCATCAGTATTTGGGAATCCGGGCCATGGCAGAGTTAGCCAGGAAATGAGGAGCGCTGAGATGATTTGATAGGCTGGCAGGGAGAGTAAAAATGACAGACCCGTTGTCTCCTAACTCTAGTTTGCTTCGCTGCCGCCAGAAAAGGACCGCTTACGGTCAGGCTGCCATGGGGACTAACTTCACATGGTATTAAATATATGAGCAGAATTTCTTCGTTATATTGAGTTTGGCACGGCAATATAAGCGCGAGTGTTTTTGCGGAAATGAATCCGCGAGCTCCATCGCAAAAAATGGTCGTCGCGGATGAGCGGCTGATTTAACATGATATGATTGAAGAACATAGCATGAGATCGTGGGGGAAGGGTTGCAGCTTTGGATTCTACCGGTGAATGATTGCGCAAGCTCGACGCAACAACCTGTTGCAAGCAACATTTACATTTCATTCGCGGAGACGAATTTGGCCAGATGTTGAGGTCTCGGTGAGGGTGCCATTCCGGTGGGACAAGATGATAAAATTATGGGTTTTGCACTGGGATTGTTTCCTGTTTCAGCGCTTGGGGATTTTGGCGGGGCCGGGTTCCTGGTGCGACGCAGGGGGCGCTTTGCCCCAGGCTGAGGAGGGTTGGGCCTTCCGCCCAACGGGAATGGTTGGATTGGGGTTTTTGGAGGGGCGGCGGCGGGGGTTGTGGTATTGAGCGCCGGCTTTCTGAAGACGGAACTCCGAACCTTGCTGTCGGCGGGTGGTGATTTCCGGTTGGATCGGACCGGGTGGATTTTCGGGTGCGAGGAGGTTTAGCGGGGCTGATCGACGACTTTTGGCCTGGGGATTTTGCTTGGACGGAACGGGCGGGAGGTTCAAGATCAGGCCTGTTCAGATGAAAAGACTTTCTTTTGTTGCCGCCGGGCTGGTTCTCCTCTTAACGCTTTCCTTCGTTTGGTATCCGCCACGGCGAGACCATTTCGCTGGAACCAGTCCAGCGCCAACCAATGCTGATGTGGCACCCTTGCCCACCGTCACCCCCGCCTCCCCGCCGAGCGCGACCCCGGCCCATGCCCAGGTGGCCGTCACGGCGCCAACACCGCTGACGGTGCAAGCTGCTGTTCCCGTCAATCCGTATGCCGGGGCGTTGAAGGAGCCGGGTAAATCGAAGCGCGCCTGGCCGGCGGACTTCTTGCAGCAGTTTCAAAAGGCCGCGGCGGGTGATCCCATCCAGTTCGAGTTGACGCAGGGGGTGATGGCGTCCGGCGTGATTCGGTTGACGCAGCAGCGCGATGGCGAGGTGACGTACATCTCCGGGGAATTGGCCCAGCCCGAGGTCGGCAAGTTCTTCTTTCTCACACCGCCGGCTGGCGGAAAGGCGGGCAAGGCGGTGGGGGTGGTGGAGTTTTGGGGGAGCAAAACCGCTTATCGGGTGGAGCCCACGGGGCCGGACGGGGCCCCGGAGTTGTGGCAACGCCGGCTGGATGAAGTCCTGTGCCTGACCATGCCGGTGATGGAGGAAGCGGACACGAACAGTGCCACCGCGGAGATTCCGCCTTTGCGACCAGATCTGGTGCCGGACTATGCCCCCGCGTACAACAGCAACATCGTTTCCCTTCAGAGCTATCCCGGTTCGCCCGCGGTGTTGCTCCTGGACTTCTTCGGCGGCTACACCCCGACGTGGGGCGGGGTAACTTATCCCAAAGCGGGCGTCAGCAATGCGCAGATCAAGGATTTGTGGAAACGGGTGGCCGAGGACTATCAAGCTTTTGACATCAATGTGACGACCGACCTCCGGGTTTACCAGAACGCGCCGGCGGCGAGCCGCCAAAGGTGTGTGTTCAGCCCGTCGATTTCCGCGATGCCGGCGGGCGCGGCCGGAGTGGCCTACATCGGATCCTGGAATTGGGGCAGCGACACCGTGTGCTGGTCGATTTATACGAGCGGCAAGGCCGGGGGCGAAGTGGGCGCGCATGAGCCGGGCCACACGCTGGGGCTGGGTCACCAGGGGACCAGCACAGCCGGGTATTATGGCGGGCAGGGGAGCGGGGCGACGGGTTGGGCGCCGATCATGGGGGTGGGTTATTACCAGAATGTTTCCACCTGGGCAAAGGGCGAGTACCAGGATGCCAACAACCAGGAGGACGAACTGAACATTATTACCACCCAAAATAATAGTGTGACCTACCGGCCCGATGACACCGGGAGCACGCTGGCCACGGCGCGTTACCTGGAGGTGTATCCCGATTCGACTGCTTCGGCCGAGGGACTCATCGAACGCACGGGAGACGCGGATGCGTTTCAATTCACCACCACCGGCGGCTCGATTTCGCTGACGGCCAATCCCGTCGGGGATTGGGCGGACCTGGCGGTTTCGGCCACGTTGATGAACAGCAACAATGTGGCGATCTTTACGAACAACCCGCAGACCACCATTTCGGCTTCCATCAGCACGAATCTGCCGGCCGGCACCTATACTTTTGTGGTGACGGGGGCGGGACGAAATAATCCTCTGACCACCGGGTTCACCCCCTACGCCAGCCTGGGCTATTATTCGATCTCCGGGTCGGTATTCGGGGCGCGGCAACCCCTGCGGTTGAGCATTCCGGAACATTCCCCCAATGGCACGACCGTGGGCCTGCTCACCCCGTTGAACGCCGGTAGTCCCGTGGCCTACGCCATCGTGCAGGGCAATACCAACAACACGTTTGCCATCGATGGTTCTGGCGTTCTCCGCGTGGCTAACAATACCCTGCTGGATTATGACCGGCTGGCCACCAACACGATGTTCCCCGTCAAATTCGAATTGCTGGTGAACATTACCAACCTCGCGAACCCGGCGTTGACCGAGCTGAAACGACGGGTGCTCGTGGCGGTGTTGCCAGTGGCGGTGGCACCGTTGGTCCGGGGCTTTTCCACCAGCGTGCTGGAACACACCCAGCCGGGGTTGACGTTGGGTGCCGTCACCGTGACCAGCGCGGACTTGTCGCCGTTGTATACCTACAGCCTGGTCAGCGGGAACAGCAACGGGGTCTTCGCGGTGGATTCCTGGGGGAACGTGACCGTGGCCGGGGACGTCAGCGCAGCCGCCCAAAGCATCTACACCCTCGGGGTGGCGGTCACAGACAACGCGACGGGTTACGGACTGAGCGGCACGGGTCTGGTGACCGTGACGGTCGTCACGAATCCCAACCCGTTCCAGCCCGGGTCCATCAGCTACGCGCTTTACGACAACCTCAGTTCGGGCCAGTTGGTCACCGACTTGACGACCAGCGCCCGGTGGCCGCGCGATCCCAGTTCCGAACTGCAGATGCCGACGTTTGAAGGAATCAACAACCGCGCAGATAATTATGGCGCGGCGATGCGGGGCTACCTGATCGCGCCCTCCACCGGCCTGTATACTTTTTGGATTGCCACCGACGACAATGGCGAGTTGTGGATGAACACCGGGGGCAACAGCACGAACTCGGCCGGGAGCACGCGCATCGCGTACATCAGCGGCGCCAATAATTATGCCGCGCCGCGCCAGTGGGACAAATTCACCACCCAGCGCTCCGCTACGCTGAGTCTCACGGCGGGGAAGGCTTATTATATTGAGGCGCGGATGAAGGAGGGCGGCGGGGGCGATAACCTGGCCGTGGCCTGGAAGGGACCGACCACCGCCGGTTTGACGAATGTGATTCCGGGCGCCTATCTCGCCCCGTTTCACCTGAATTATATTCCGCACCTGACGGGATTTACGGTCTCGCTGCCGGCCGCGGCCATCACCGGCACGGTGGTGGGGCAGATGGGGATGACTGACGTGAATGCGGCCGACGCCCACACGTTTTCCATCACCGCGGGCAACGCGGCTGGCTTGTTTGCGATTGATCCGAATACCGGGGTGATCCGGGTGGCGGACGATGTCGCGCTGCAAGCCGCCGCGCCGGGAAACTACACCTTGCAAGTACAAGTGACGGATTCCGGCACTCCCGCGCAGAGCGCCACCGCTGCGGCGACCATCACGCTGCAGGCCGGCAATCCCATCACCGCGACTACCATCCAAAGGGAGATGTTTTACAACATTGGCGCCGGCACCGCGGTGAGCGACCTAACCAACGCGGCGACCTATCCCGGCCGGCCGGACGCGCTCACTTCCCTGACCAGTTTCGGGTCTGCCATCGATGTGGCCGACAACTACGGCTCCCGCATCCGCGCGTATCTGACCCCCACGACGAGTGGGACCTACCAGTTCTTCATTACGTCCGACGATAATTCCTCCCTGTTGCTGAGCACGGATGACACGCCGGCCAACGCCGTCCGCGTGGCGTATGTTCCGGGTTGGGCCGCGCCCAGCACCTGGAACACCTTCGCCCAGCAAGCCTCCGCACTCATCGACCTGGTTGCGGGTCAGCGGTATTACATCGAGGCGCTCCAGAAGGAGGGTGGCGGCGGCGATCATGTTCAGGTGGCTTGGGCGGGACCGGGTATCGTCGATACCAATGGCGTGGCGGGCACGGTGATCATCGACGGCTCCTTTTTGACGCCCTGCGACATCAATTCCCCGCCCACCATCGCCAATCAGACGATGCGGGTGTTTGCGGCGGTGCCGAACGGCACCGCCGTTGGCCGGGTGGTGGCGCTGGACAGCGCGCTGGACACCTTGAGTTTCAAGCTGGTGTCGGGAAACACCAATAACATGTTTGCCATCGCGGCGGACGGCACCATCAAGGTGTTGGATAATACGTTGATCGCCAATGGAGCGGTGACCAGTTTTCCGCTGACGGTCATGGTGCAGGATTCCGGCTATGGCGGATTGTATCCGCGCCATGCGGCCCAGGCCACCGTGACGGTGAGCGTGGTGTCGCCCGGCAGTGTTTTTGTCTGGACGGGAGCAGGCGGCACCAATGACTGGGGGAATGCCGGGAATTGGGGTGGCCAGGTGCCCGCGGATGGCTCGCGGCTGATTTTTGGGGCGCCCTGGCTGCAAGCCAATTTCAACGAGGCCCTCGGCACGGTGACTTCCGCGCAATTCACGAATGGCGGTTTCAACCTGACCGGCAATCCCATCAGCCTGCAATCCGGGCTCACCAACAGCAGCGGGGACAACACCTGGGGAATTAACACGACGCTCGCGGCTGCGCAAACTTGGCAGAATACCGGCGGCACTTTGACAATGGCCGGGGCGATCACCAACAACGGCTTCGCTTTAAACCTGGTGGCAGCCAGCGATATCCGGCTGGCTGGCCCGATGTCGGGCGCCGGCGGGTTGAGCAAAAGCGGCAATTCGCGGTTGCTGATGTCCGGCGCACAATCGTACAGCGGGCAGACGACCATCCTGGCCGGCAGCAATACCGGTCTCGAAGTGAATGGCAACGACGATCTCAGCCTGCCGAACTCGGACCTTTACCTGGTGGGCAAAATGGATCTGGGGAGTCACAATGCCACCGTCGGGGCCTTGCTCGGCAACGGCATGGTGTTCGCGACCGACCTGACGCGCACCCTGACCCTCGGCGCCAACAACCATTCCGGCAATTTCTCCGGCAACGTGCTGAACAGCGGCTCCGCCAGCGGGTCCACCTTGAACCTGGTGAAAATCGGCACCGGCACCCAGGCCTTCTATGGTTCCAACAACTATTCCGGGTCCACCATCGTGGCGGGCGGCGTGCTTACCGCCGTCAATGCTTACGCGTTGGGCACCACGAATCGCGGGGTGGTGGTGCTCCCCGGGGCGACCCTGGCAGTCTCCGGTAGCTACAATTTCGGCGGCAAACCGCTGAGCCTGAACGGCAGCGGGGCGGGGGGGAACGGCGCGTTGCGCAATGATGCCGGGTTCACCACGTTCAACGGGGCGATCACCCTCGCCGGGTCGACAACCATCCGGGTTACGGGGGGCCGTTTGACCTTCGGCGGCGCCTGGAGCACCGTGGACAACCCGCTGACCATTGACACCGCCGCCACGGCCAGCGCTCTGATCTCCAGCGCCCTGGGCGGGGCTGGTACCCTGATCAAGACCAACCCGGGCACTCTGACGCTCAATGGGACCAATTGGTTGCTGGGGCCGGTAGCCATCAACCAGGGAACCCTGATCCTGGGTGCCGCCGGGTCGCTGGCCCGGTCGAGTGGTTTCAGCTTGGGCGCTGGCGCGGTGCTGGATGTGAGCCCCATCCTGAGCGGTTGGAGCCTCGGCGCCACCCAGTCTTTGCAGGGCTTTGGCACCATCAACGGAACGGTCACCCTGAACGGCACCCTGGTGTCGGACGGGACCATCGGCACCCTCACCTGCAACGGACCCGCCACCCTGGCCGGCAAAACCTTCCTGGAAATCAGCAAATCCGCGGGCCTCGCCACCAACGACCTGCTGACCTGTGGCGCGACGCTGAACCTCGGGGGCACCCTGATCGTGACCAACATTGGGCCCGACCAACTGGCCGCTGGCGACAGCTTTACCGTATTGAGTGGCAATCCACTCGCTGGCAGCTTCACCACCGTCACCCTTCCGGCCTTGAGTGCCAATCTGCTCTGGGACGCCTCCACCCTCACGGTTGACGGCACGCTGCGGGTGATCGCCGCCGAACCCGCCACCCCGCCGACCTTGGCATTCACAACCGGCGGCGGCACACTTTCCCTTTCCTGGCCCACGAGCTACTTCAGCTTCATCCTCCAGGGCCAGACCAACCCGCCCGGCCAGGGCTTCGGCACCAACTGGGGCATCGTCCCCGGCGTTTCGAACAATCTGTTCAGCACCCCGCTGGATCCGGGAAATGGTTCGGTATTTTTCCGGCTTTCGAAGCCGTGATTGCAAAGTAGACGGTTATTCACGATCCCAAATTCCATCATGCGTTATGACCTTATGGAGAATACACATGGTCCTGCTGCTGTTGAATTGCTCAGCTATGTACCGGATCGCATACAAATTCTGGAAGTGTGATCCTTCGAGGAAGAGTTTAGGGCTGCAATCAAATATCCAGTTTTCGTCTCGCTATTTGCCGCGCCATTGGAAGATCTATTACCTAGTCAGCAGTTTAATTCTCGTTGCAAGTTTGTTTCTTACCACGATTAAAAAACATTAAATCTAGCAAACACAATTTCAATCCTTGGTCCTCCAATCGGCAACGCAAGCTTCACGATCTGGTTTCAGCATCATTTCGGTGCACGCTCAGATAAAGCTTCTCGAAGACTACGATATGAGCGTGGAAAATTGCCGAACCCCATGCCGCCCCGCCGGGGCTTTGAGATTTGTTAGGTCGTTGTTACTATAAACATGGCGCGCCTCTGGCGCTGGGAGGTGGTTGTGAAACTGAATCCAGGCTTCCGAAGCCCCGTACGGGGCGCCACGTTTATAGTTATTAGCCAGTTAACGCGGCAAGTTCCGTAGGAGCGACATAAGGCAGCGTTCGTTTGCCAATCGGGACCCAATCGCAACCGCATTCCGAACCAATCCGGTTCCCAATGATTGGTTTTCCGGGGAACCCGATGCCGCTCAACTCAATTCACTTGCACAACCCGATACACCCGCGAGCGCCCGGCACTAGCATCGGTGGTGGTTAGTTGGGCATTCGCGGCGGTCAAGGGATTGCCCAAGTTTTGCCAAAGGGCGGAGAGGGTGTCCCGGAACTGAACTTGATAGGTGTGGCCGATGATGGCGGGCCAAGACAGGTTGACGGCGGGATTGGCGCTGGAGCCGGTGGAGGTGACCGCTTGGATCGCGAGGGCGAAGGGCGGCAGGAGTTGTCGGAGGGTTTGGTTGTAGGCATCCGTTAGGAACAAGGAACCATTAGTCGCCACGAATATGCCATACGGATTGTAATACTTGGCGGTGCGGTTGAGGCCGTCTTCGGGCCCGGGAGTGGCGACGGTGCCGCTGATGGTGGTGACCAGGCCCACGGCATCAATTTGCCGGATGGTCTGGTTGAAGGAGTCGGCGAGGAACAGGTTGCCGTGGCTGTCGAAAGCCAGGCCGGCGGGGCTGCGGAAACGGGCGGCGGCAAGCGGGCCGTCGGTGGCGCCGTCCTGGCCGGGCGCGCCGGCGAAGGTGGTGACCACGGCATTCGTGGTGACGCGGCGGATGGTGTTGTTGTAGGTGTCGCTGACGTAGAGGTTGCCGCGGGGGTCTTGCGCGAGGGCAACCGGACCGTTGAAGAGGGCGTTGGTGCCGGTGGCGTCGTTGGTGCCCCAGATGCCGGGTCGGCCGGCGAAGGTGCCCACGGTGCCGGTAATCGGGTTCAGAGTGCGGAGGCAATGATTACCAGTGTCGGCGATGTAGAGGGTGCCGTTAGTTGCGATGAGCAGGGCGAGCGGGGCGTTGAATTGGGCGGAGCCGGCGGGGCCGTCGGTGGTGCCGCTGTTGCCGGGAATCCCGGCCAGAGTGGTGACGACGCCGGTGGGAGTGATTTTGCGCAGCGTGCTGTTGCCGGTGTCGGCGACCAAGAGATTGCCGGCGGAGTCAACGGCGAGGCCGCTGGGGGTGTCGAACTGGGCGGCGGTGCCGGTGCCGTTCGCGTTGCCCGCAACGCCGGATTGGCCAGCGAACGTGCTCACGGTTCCCGCCGCAGTGATTTTGCGGATGACGTGGTTCCGGGAGTCGGCCACATACAAATTACCCGCCGGATCAGCCGCCAGGGCGGCGGGTTGGCTGAACAGGGCATTGGTGGCCGTTCCGTTCACCAGGCCGCTGACTAGGGCGCGCCCGGCCAGGGTGGTCACGGCGTCCTGGGCAGTGCCAGGGAGAACTCCCAGCGTCAGGAGCCCGGCGGCGACGAATGAGAATGGGAAACGGGTTTTCATTGGCCGCGGCGGGTGAGGCGGGTGTGTTGCGGCGCCGGGGGTTCGGTTTCGGTGTCCACGGACTGGAATGTCGAGGTGGGCTGCAGCTTCGCGCCAGACGGGGTGACGAGCTGGCCGTCCCGGACGGCCGGATTTTCGACAGTGTAGAGCTGGCCGTCGCGCTCGTAGAATTTCTTCATTTCGTCCAGTTTGAACGGGCGGGAGCCGCGCCGACCGAACACCACGGTTTGATTACCGCTTTCATCCACCACGCGATCGCGATCCAGGCCGCGCGCCACCGCCACGGCAGGGGATTTGGTGGGGAAGGTGGCGATGAGTTTGGGATTGGGCGCGGGGCTGAAGCCCATATGGTTGGGCACGTTTTCCGGCGAAATGAGTTGGAGCACGCGCAGACCGTTTTTGCCATCCGCCACCAGCGCGAATTCAGAAGCGTTGATGGAGCCGATCTGGACGGCGCGGGTGTCGGTCAACTGGCCATCGGCGGTGTATAGCTGCTCCAGACGGGGCTTTTCGGGATTCGTGATGTCGATGATGGCCAGGCCGTCAGCGCCGTCCGCCACATACACCCGGGTGCGGGCGAGGTAAAGCCGGCCGGCATGGTTCAAGGGCACCGCGGCACCCGGTACCAGGCGGGGGCGGGTGGGATTGGTGACATCGAGGACTTTCAACCCGGCTGCGTCGGTCACAAACGCGTAGCGGAATTGCACGCCCACGGAACGCGGGTGATCGAGGCCCGCCGTTAATTCCCCGGCCAGGATGGGGGCTTCCAAGGCATCGTTGCGCAGGCCGACGACGAACAGCCCGTTTTGGCCGACGACATAGAGATTGGTACCGGCCATGAAGGAATGCTCCGCGCCGGTGAGTTTGCCGTCCGGGTTGAAGCGGAAGGTTTTCTCCGACTTGCTATCGAAGAAATTGTTGCCGGGGTTGCCGTCCAACAACGTGCCGACGGTTGTCATCACCAGGCCCTCCTCGCGGTCCGTGATGAACACCCAGGCGTAGAGGAGACTGACGGTTTGTTCCTGATTCTCCGGTTGATGGAGGCGGAGGGGGTCCACGCCCAGAGTGCTGGGGAGGGTGACGCTGGTGGCGTATTTGGTACGGATATACGTGCGCTGACCGAGCTGCGAAACCGGGGCGGTGCTGATGCGCTCGGAAAAGCCCTTCTGATCGATATTGGCCACATCGAACACCTCGAAACCATCGGGGCCGTTGGCCGTGTAGAGGTATTCGCCGCGCAACTGCACGTCGAGAATCTCCCGGGCGTCCTTGTGGTGGGCTTCCTGGAGCTGGCCGCGGTGGGAGGTGGCGTGGGCCTGGTAATTGTCCGGGTAGGCGATCTTGTGCAAGTGACTGCCGAGCGCGGCCTGCGGTTCGTCCTGTTCCGTCCAGATCACCGCGTCGAGCCCGCCCTTGCCTTCGCCGACGTAGGCGTAGCGGCCGAAGAAATTGACCGTGCCGGTGCCGAACCCGAGCAGGGAAGCCAGCCAGGCGTTGTTGTCATTGGCCTTGGCCACATGGCAATCGGCGCATTCCTTGGTGGTGCCCACGCCGCTGGTGGTGTGGGGCAGGTGGGGATTGTAGGCCTGGCCGCTGTAGCCGTCGGAACTGATGGTCTGTTGCTGTGAATAGATCCATTCGCGATTGGCGTTTTGGGAGCTGACGATCACGGCGGAGGAGGAGCGCAGCACGGCCAGGCGGTGATCCTTGTAGGTGGCGTCCACACCCAGTTGGAAAACGTCGTCGCGCACCACCTGCGGATTGTAGCTGGTGTAATTGCGGGTGGTGACGCCTTCGAATTTGTTCAGCGGCACCTTCTGGTTGGCGCGCATGGGGAGGTGGCAGCCGAAGCAGGCGGTGGCCCAGGAGGAATGGCACACCTGGCAGGAAATGTTGGCGTTGTCATGCGCCAGTTCGCGGCGGCAATCGGTCTGCGGCACCGCGCCCCAGTTCTGGCCGTCGCGCCGGAGGGTCTTGGCGTAGGCGGACTTGGGATTGTAATGGGAGGACGAGGGATCAATGGTGTCCACGGTCTGCGGCACTTCCCAGATCAGGTCCGGGGCCATGGTGGAGCGTTGGAATAATTTCTTACCCGACCAGAAGAACCGGGGACCGCTGGCGGTGTTGTTGGTGCGGAGGTCAATCTTGCCGCCGTTGCCGGTGGTGATGAGCGTGGGGCGGCTTTGGATCGTGCCGTGGCAATCGATGCATTCGATCGTGGTCGCGGCGCGTGGTTCGCCGTAAAGGAGGCCGTTGCCGTGGACATCCTTGTCGAAATGGCAGTCGGAGCACTGCATGCCGTGGCGGAGATGCTCGTCCTGGAGATGGACGGCTTTGGCAAATTTTTGCGGGTCGTTGTGCGAGATGACATTTTCCTGGCGGTCGCGCAGATTGCCTTCGCGGTCATGCTTGAACACCGCGCGGAAGATCCAGCCGTGACCGTGGTAATCGGCGAACTGGGTGTGTTTCAACTTGGGATTGAGCTCGGACACCTTTTCCAGAAAATCGAGGTCGCCCCACAACCCGCGGGCGGCGGCGGCTTCGGGATTATTGCGCAGGGCCTCCACCAACTCCTCCGGCGTGGGATTTTTTTGTTTCGCCGGATACATGAATTCGCCGTCGGATTCCTGGTCCCACCAGGTGTAACCGAGGTAGGGATTCACGAACAGGTTGCCCTGGTGCATGTGGCAGTTCATGCACTGGCTGGTGGGAATGGCGCGGGTGAACTGATGCTTGATGGGATGGCCGCGCTCGTCCTTGCGGATGGTTTTGTCCGCCGAAAAGCTGAGCCCCTGGTGACCGTATTTGGCGTACCACCCGGAGTGGGTGGGGGAACGGTCGTTGGCGTAAACCACGTGGCAGGCGGTGCAGCCGCTGCTGCGATAATCCCCCGGGTGGTTGTTCGAGCCTATGAAATCCAGCAGTGGATCGTGGAGCCGGGTCTTTTGGAGATTCAGCACCACGGGGTCGATGCGGTTCAACGTGCCCATGCCGCGCTCGCTCAGGCGGCGGGCGGGTTTGCCCGGTTCCTCGAACGGATCGGGATTGCCCAGCGACAATTGTTTTTCCCCACCCCGCTCAAAGATGCGGAGAATGTTGCTGGGCTGGCTGATGGCAAAACGGGGTAGGGGATCAATGAACGGCAGGATCCCGTGTTCCTCGGTCATCTGCGCCGTGACCGGGATGGGGCTCTCGAGGCGGAGCGGCACGCCATTGAGTCCGTACGCCTGGCCGAACCGGTAATTCTTGGCCGGATACGCGCCGTTGTTATAAAGAGCGGCACCCCAGAGCATGCTCCCGTGGCGCATCATGCTGTGGCCGACATTTTTGACGATCTCGGCGTGGCAGGGACCGCATGTTTTGTCCGCGACGCGGAGATCGCCGGGATTCACGAACTGGATGAATTCGGGGGACTCGTGATTGAGGAGGACGGAGGAGTCGTTCGGATTGGCGGAGCTTTCCCAGAAAACGGGATTGCGCGGGGCGACATGCGCCTGCTTCTGCTGCAGGCCGGGGGTGGCGTTGCCGCCGTGGCAATCGGTGCAGCCCAGGACCACATTGGGCGAGGCGTGCATGGATTCGCTGCCGGTGTGGCACTCCAGGCAACCGCGGGATTTGCGGGCCACCTCCGTGAGCGGTTGGTCGATGAGATTGGGTGCGGGCCCCACGTGACCGGGTGCGAGTGGCAGGCTCTTGGCGACCGAGATGGCCGGGCCGGAGCCGACTTCTTCCGGCGGGCGGGAGTCGGAATCGGCGGCGGTCAGCCGCAACGCCACCAGGAGGCTGGCCGCCCAAAGACCGAAGCGGTTGGTCCTTCGGGAGGGCCGGAGGCGCGAAAGCTGGAAGGAAATATTCATGCCTAGTAAGTGAAAGTGACGGCGATCAATCCGCTGTAGAAAAAGCTGTCGCTGGGACCGGAACGATCCGCCCCAAAGCCCGGCACCGGATTGTTGCCGTTGGTGTAGATCTGCCGGAAACCGCGCCCCGGGATCAGGGTGCCGAAGCCGGCGGAGATAATGATATTATCCGTGAGGAGAGGGCGATACTGCAGACCGAGGCTCAGGTCGAAACCGATTTCGGGGTCGATGCCGGCCGTTTGCAGGGCCGTTTCGACCGGCGCGGTGTCGGCCAGTCGGATGTAATTCGCATTAAAGAAAGTGCGGAGCTTGGGCGTGAGATCAAACTCCGCGCCGAGGCCGTAAATGAACACCCCGGGGTTGACGAAATTGGCCTGGCCCTCGGTCTTGCTGGTGCGGAGATCCGGCACGAGGCTTTGCGGCGTCTTGAGATTCACGAGGCTGCCAGCGAGATTGAACCCCTGCCGCGTCCAATAACTGAAAGGACCACCGGTGAAATTGGGGTTGTCCACAATCGTATCAAAACCCCCCGCCTGGCTTTGCCCGGCGTTGCCGCCGCCGGAGGCATAGAAGAATGAGGCTTTGTAGCGGGCCCAGTCCTCGTCGTAGGAAAGCTCGAGGGCGCCCATTTGGGCATTGATGTCCACGGGGCGGGCGGCGAGTCCGTTGAGATCATCGTGGCCGAACGCCTGGTAGAATTGATGGGAGAGATTGAACCGGCCGATATGGCCGTCGCCGCCCCAACCCAAATAATAGACTTGCTCGCGGTGGGGGACGGCGTTGCCAATGGGGGCGGGGCGCACGAGGCCGCCATTGTCATCGTAGTGCAAGCCACCATGGTCGAAGTTGGCCAGGAAACTGCCTTCCACTGTGTAGCCGGACCAGATGAAGTCCTGCCGATACACATTGGCCACGAGCACCTCCTGATGGCGGGTATTGAAAGTATTCAGTTCCGAATCCGTGTCCTTTTCCCGCATGTCGAAGAGCGCGAGGTTATACTGGTAAAGATTATTCTGGTAATTCCCGAACAGGCGCGCGCCGAGGTTGACGTCATTAAACAGGAACCCGCGGAAATCGGCGTTGAACGGCTGGTTGCCGACTCGCAGAGACAGAAAATCAAAATTCTCGGACAGGTTGGCGAGATGGACTTCAGCGAACGCTTGTTGCAGCGAAGCGTAAGTGCGGGTGCGCTGGGTGCTGCGGGTGTCCCGGTAGCTGTTGGCCGTGCCGGTCTGGCCGTTGAGCAGGGTGGTGATATCGCCGGGGTTTTGCACGAAACCGTTGCCGGGCGGGGGCGTGTTATTATTGCCGCCGAGGACGCCGCGCGGATCCGGCGACACCACGCCCGTTTCCCGCGCCTGCAAATAGTTGACATTGAAAACCGGCTCGACAAAAACCGCCCAGTCGATCGGCCGGAAAACTGTTTCGCCCTGGAAAAAGTTAAACGAGAGGCCCAGTTTGTTTTGGATGGCGATCTGGTCGCCTTCCCCGAAAAAATCATACGCGCCCGCGGCGGAACTACTGACCATGCTGCCCGTGGGAACGCGGCGGAATTCCGTTACGGTTTCGGAGGAGGCGGTCAGGTTCAGGAAAATATCCTGGCCAATGATGGGGAGATCGCCCTTCAACACGCTTTGCTGATACGGGTGCCAGAGGTGCGGTGCGGGGCTCTCATACGGCTGATCCACCACGCCGCTGGTGTAACGTTGCCAGGGCACAAAGCCGATCCGCCAGCGGTCGGGGCGCGGGACGGTGTTGGCCGGGTAATTGGTCAAGGTGCCGTCATAACCCGTGGCGCGGAACTCCTGGTTGACCAGCAGCTCACGCCGGGTATTGGAGCGCGGCAGAGCCAGTTCCTCCGGGAGCGGATCGGTGCCAAAACTGCGCGGCGCGGGGGGCGGGGATGGATTTAGCTCGCCACCGCGGACGCCGGGGCGGGGCAATTCCAAGCCGGGCGGAATCGAAGGTGGAGCGAAGCTGACGGCGTGCTCGGGTTCCCGGAACAACGGCGTCGATGCGACGGGGACGGTTTTCAGGCTGGCGCCCGGATCAGGATTATAGCCGGGAGCCGGCGGGGCGTTGGTGCTGATGATCAGGCGGCGGGTCCAGCGGCCGGGGCTGGGCGGCGGCTCGGGCAACAAGACGGGATTCGGATCCGGATTAAAGGCGCCGGGGGCGGCCGGCGGGGCATTGGTGCTGACCGCCTGGTGCGGCTTCGGGGCATTGGTGGCAGTCAGGGTTGTCGGTGGCTCCGCGCTACACGGCAGAACAGCCAAAGCGGGGATGACCAGGAAATGGATCCACGTCGCTTTGCCCGGTGTTTGCGCGGCAGTGATGCGGGCCGACATTGGGGGTATTAAGATGTTGTTTATTTTAATAAATCAAGTGTTTATGCTGGCGCCGGTGAATCCTGTTGGCCGCATCCTGCTGTTCGCCCTGCTGGCCGCCCCGGTCGCGGAAGCGCAACTGGCCTTGACCGACGTGCAAAGCGTCGTGGCCCAGGCTATGACGCGCGCCCAGGCGTTGACGGCCAGTCCGCTGGCCACCAACGCGGTGGTGGCAGTTACGGACCGCGAGGGTTGGGTGCTGGGTGTTTGGGGATTGAACACCAATCTCACCGCCACGGACCCTCTGGTGGGCGAGGCGATCGCGAAGGCGGGCACCGCGGCGTTTCTGAGCAGCGATAATAACGCTTTCAGTTCCCGGACCGCCGGATTCATCGTGCAGCAGCATTTTCCGCCCGGAATCGAAAACACGCCCCCCGGCCCATTGGTCGGCGTGAATTTCTCCCAACTCGGCTTTTCCGACATCAATAAATTCAAGGCGCCGGGAAGTGTCATCAGTCTTGGCAGTTCCCCGGGATTGACATTGGTGGCCCCGCCGCTGCCGTTGACCGGCGGTCTCGCCGGCACACCCGGCGGCCTGCCGCTCTTCCAAAACGGTCACCTGGTGGGTGGGGTGGGCGTCGCGGGGGATGGCGTGGCGGTGACGGATGTGACCCCGACGGTCATTGGCAGCCCGAGTGCCGCGGAAGATGTGGCGCTGGCCGGGCAAACGGGGCGGCAACCGCCCGGGGCGATTTTTGGCTCGCTGGTTTATGTGAATGGCATCCGGCTGGAATACAATGAGAGCACGACCAGTTTGGGGGCGGTGATTCCGTTTGGCAGTCTGCCCGGGAAAAATGTGGCGCCTTATGCCTTGCAGGCGACGCCGGCAGCGTACCCTTACCCGGTGATGACTTTGGGCGGCGTAACCGGGCAATTACGTCAGCCGATCACCAGTGATCCCTCCGTGGTCCCCCTGCCAGGTGGGGTGGCGCGGTTGTCGGCGGTGGAGGTCACCAACATTTTGAATGAAGCGGCCAACCGGGCACGCACCACGCGCGCCGGAATCCGTTTGCCGCTCGGGGAGCGGGCGGAAGTGTTCATCACGGTGGTGAATAATCCGAACGCGAACGGCGTGGCCCCCGTGGTGTTGGGAACTTTTTGCACCTCCCCCAACACCACGCGGTTCAGTTGGGATGTGGCGGTGCAGAAGGCCCGGACGGCGGTGTTCTTTTCGGCGTCGAACCGGGCTTATTCCAGCCGCACGGTGGGATTCCTGGCGCAGGGGCTTTACCCGCCCGGTATTAATAATACCCAGCCGGGCTTGTTCCTGGGCTTGCAGGAGCGGTTTTCGATCCTCACCCCGACTCCCCTCACGGCCACCAATCCGCTGAACGGCGCGGTTTTTACCACGGCGGCGAGTCCGGACCCCAACCTGCCCAACGGGATCACGATTTTTCCGGGTGGCTTTCCGCTGTACCGGAACGGGGTATTAATTGGCGCGATCGGGGTGAGCGGCGACGGGATTGATCAGGATGATTTGATCGCGGCCAGCGGGGCGTCACTTTTTTTGGCCCCGGTGCCGGTCCGGGCGGATCAGACGCAATATCGCGGGGCGCGGCTGCCGTTTGCGAAATTCCCGCGTAATCCGGCGATGTAGGCGGCTTTAGTTGGGAAAACCGGGTTCGAAAAGGGCGGCAAAGGACCGCCAAAACATCCCGCCATGAGCTTCGCGGAAAGAACCTGTAAAAAAATGTAAATGGTAGTTGACTTGGGTGGTGGTTTTGCTAGTTTCTCCACTCCTTTTGCTAGGACTTGAGATGAAAACGTATTTGCCGAAAGTTAATTTGGACCAGCGCAAGTGGCACGTCATTGATGCCAACGGAGCCATTTTGGGCCGTTTGGCAGTGCAGATCGCCGACGTGTTGCGCGGTAAGAACAAGCCGGTTTACACCGCCCATTTGGACGCGGGCGACTTTGTCGTCGTCATTAATGCGGACAAGGTGGCGCTGACCGGCAAAAAAGAGAACGCCAAAACGTTCATGACCTATTCCGGCTGGAAGGGCGGCGAGCGTTATCGCACCGTGGCCCAAGTCCGTGCCCGCACTCCCGAGCGCCTCATCACCCACGCCGTCCGCGGCATGGTGCCGAAGAATCGCCTCGGCCGGGTCCTGATGACCAAGTTGAAAGTTTATGCCGGCGGCGAGCACCCTCACAGTGCCCAGCAGCCCGCGACCCTCGCCCCGAAGAGCTAATTAAGAAACTGATTTTATGGCAGAAACCACGGAATTCCTCGGCACGGGTCGGCGCAAGACTGCCGTCGCCCGCGTGCGCATCGCCAGCGGCACCGGCAAGTTCACGGTGAACGGCCGCACGATTGAAGTCTATTTCCCCACGGAGTCCCTCCGCATGGTGGTCAACCAACCCTTGGTCATTACTGCCCTGACCGGCAAGTATGACATCCGCGTCAATGTGCAGGGTGGCGGCCCCAACGGCCAGGCCGGCGCAGTGCGCCATGGCATCGCCCGCGCGCTGATCGAAGCGGACATCAACCTGCGTCCCACGCTCAAAGCGGACGGCCTGCTGACCCGCGATCCCCGCAAGCGGGAGCGCAAGAAGTACGGCCAACCCGGCGCCCGCAAGCGCTTCCAGTACAGCAAGCGTTGATCTGGTTTGCAATTTTCACCCCCGCAAGATCGACCTTGCGGGGTTTTTCTTTTTCCGCCACAAGTAACGCACTATTTCAGCCATGGCTAACCAGGTTAAAGTCGGCATCATTGGCGCGTCCGGATATTCGGGCGAGGAATTGACGCGCCTGCTCCTCACCCATCCGCAGGCCGAATTGGTCGCGGTGACTTCCCGGCAGTATGCCGGGCAGACGGTGGCGCAGATCTTTCCGCGGTTCGCCCATTATCCGCAGGCGCGCACCCTGCGGTTCACGGAACCCAATCCGGAGTTGCTCGCCCGGCAGGCGCAGGTGGTGTTCCTGGCGCTGCCCCACGGAGTTTCGGCTGAATTCGCCATTCCCCTCCTGCAGGCCGGCTGCCAGGTGATTGATTTGAGCGCGGATTTCCGGTTGCGGAGCGCGGCGGTTTACCAGGAATTTTACGGCCATGAACATCCCGCGCCGGAATTGCTGGCCACCGCGGTGTATGGTCTCCCGGAGGTCTATCGGGACGCGATCAAAGGCGCCCAGCTGGTGGCCTCGCCGGGCTGTTATCCCACCAGCATTCTGCTGCCCACCTTGCCGTTGCTCCGAGCGGGGCTGATCCACGCTCACGGAATTATCGCCGACTCAATGAGCGGGGTGAGCGGGGCGGGGCGCAAGGCGGAACTCGACTATTTGTTCGTGGAATGCAACGAGAGTGTGCGGCCCTATGGCGTGCCCAAGCACCGCCACCTCTCGGAAATCGAGCAGGAACTTTCCCTGGCCGCCGGGTCGCCGGTCATTATCCAGTTCACCCCGCACTTGATTCCCGTCAATCGCGGCATCCTTACGACTTTGTATCTGGCGCCGACCACCCATATTGCCGGCGCGGCCGCGGCCGCCGAATTGAATGCCCGGATCACCGCCTGCTATCAAGCCGCTTACGCGCACGAACCCTTCGTGCGGCTGCTCGAAGGCAAGGCCCTGCCCGACACCAAGAATGTGGTCGGGACGAATGTCGTGGAAATCGCCTGGCGGTTGGACCCGCGCACCGGCCGGTTGCTGGTGATGAGTGCCGAGGACAACATCGTCAAAGGTGCCAGCGGCCAGGCGGTGCAAAGCCTGAACATCATGTGTGGTTACCCGGAAACCACGGGACTCCTGTGATCCTGGAATCGCTTTTTCTCCTTCCGCCCGCCGCCTCCCGCATTCTGCCATGAAGAAAATCAACCCGCTCCTCCCCCTGACCGGATCCATCACCGCGCCGCAAGGCTTTCGCGCCGCCGGCGTGTTTTGTGATATTAAACGCCTTGGCACGGGCAAAGGTTCGAACAAGGGACCTAAACGCGACCTGGCTTTGATCGTGTCGTCCACCCCCGCCACGGTCGCGGGATTATTCACCACCAACCGGGTGTGCGCCGCGCCGGTCAAAATCAGTCTGGTGCGCGCCGCCCAAGCGACGGCGCAGGCGATCGTGGTCAATTCCGGGAATGCCAACGCCTGCACCGGCGAACGGGGCCTGAAGGACGCCCGGCGCATGACCGCCGTGACCGCCCAATTATGCGGCCTGGCGGAAGAACAGGTGTTGGTGGCCTCGACCGGACGCATCGGCGTGACGATGCCCATGCCCAACGTGGTGAAAGGCATCCGCGCCGCGGCCGCGATCCTCGATGCTTCCGAAGAATCCGCCGCGCACGTGGCGGAAGCCATCATGACCAGCGACACGCGGCCCAAAACCATCGCCGTGGAGACGCAGATCGGCGGGCGGCCGGTCCGGATCGGCGGCATCTGCAAGGGGGCCGGGATGATTCAGCCCGGCATGAGCCCCACCGGGGCGCGACCGGCCGCGGCTCCGCACGGCGGGCTGCACGCCACGATGCTCAGTTTCATCACCACCGACGCCGCGATTGATTCGGCCACGCTCAAGGCCGCGCTGGCCGAGGCGGTGGCCAACAGTTTCAACCGCATCACGGTGGATGGGGACATGAGCACGAACGACACCGTACTCGTGCTGGCCAATGGCTGTGCTGGCAATGCCACCATCACCCGTTCCCGGCGCGCGGATCTGGCCGCTTTCCAAACGGCGCTGAATCATGTGTGCCTGGAACTCGCCAAAATGATCGTACGGGACGGCGAGGGCGTGACCCGGTTCGTCACCGTGCGCGTGGCCGGAGCTAAAAACTTCGCGGATGCGGACGCCGCGGCCCGCGCGGTGGCCAACAGCGCTTTGGTGAAAACCAGTTGGTTTGGCGGCGATCCCAATTGGGGCCGGATTCTTTGCGCGCTGGGTTATTCCCCGGCAACCATCGTCGAAGAAAAGGTGGACGTGGCCTACAGCCTGCCCGGCAGCGCAAAACTGACTTACGCGCTGAAAAAGGGCCAGCCCACCCGGACGTCTTTCGCGGCGTTATGCGCGATCACGGCGAAAAAGGAGTTTGACCTGCACATCCACCTGAACCTCGGCCGCGCGGCGGCGGTAATGTATACGGGCGATCTGACCGAGGAGTATGTTGATTTCAACAAGGGCGATGTGAGCGATCCCACCTCGCTCGGGGGCTGATCTTTTCACTTATTCACAATGCAAGATCTCATTGCCAAAGCCGCCACGTTGCTGGAAGCGCTGCCCTACCTGCAGAAGTTTCGGGGCGCCACATTTGTCGTCAAGTATGGCGGCAGTTTCATGGATTCGCCGGATCCGGCGGTGCGCGAGGGCGTGGCCCACGATGTGGTTTTCCTGGAAGCGGCCGGCATCAATCCGGTGGTGGTGCATGGCGGCGGCAAGGCGATCACCCGCGCGATGACCGAGGCGGGGCTGCAGGCGAAATTTGTGCAGGGCTTGCGCGTGACCGATGAGGCCACGGTGGGGATTGTGGATCGCGTGCTTTCCCGGGAGATCAATCCCGAGGTCGTCGCGACGATTAATTCCCTGAACGGCAAAGCGCGCGGCTTTGCCGGCACGGACATCTTCACCTGCCGCCGGGTCTGGCTGACGGGACCGGGCGGTGAAAAGCTCGACATCGGTTTGACCGGGGAAGTCATCGCAGTGAACACCGCTCCCCTGCTGGCCTGCATTGCCGAGGGCTACACGCCGGTGATCAGTCCGACGGCGCGGGGCGAGGACGGCGCCATCTACAATTGTAATGCGGATGTGGCGGCGGCGCAGGCGGCCATCGCTTTGCAGGCACGGCGGTTGGTGTTCATGAGCGACGTGCCCGGCTTGCTGCGCGATCCAAAGGATCCGGCCACCCTCATGCCGCATCTGCATGTGGCGGAAGTGGACGGCTTGAAACGCTCCGGGGTGGTGGACAAGGGCATGATTCCCAAGGTGGACAGCGCGGTGGCCGCCATCCAGGCCGGTGTGGAAAAAGTCTCCTTCGTGGACGGCCGGGTCCGCCACGCGGTGCTGTTGGAAATCTTCACCGATGAAGGCGTAGGTACGGAGGTGGTGCCGTGAACGGCAGCCAGCCCGGGCGGGACGGGAAACAATCGGCGTTTCCGCGGGAATTCCGCTCGCCGTCGCGGACCCATCGTTGTTAAATCGCGCAGGTCATGAAAGCGTTCGTCGGATTCCTTGGGCTGGCGCTCCTCCTCACCGCAGCACGCGGGGTGGCGGCGTCCGACGCGCCTGCCGGCGATTCTCCGGGCGCCTGGTCAAAGACGTGGCACGTCCAAAACTCCGACGGGCGCGGCATCCATCTCAGCGTGGACAGCGGTGCGCCAGCCGTCACTCTGGGGACAGTGCCGGTGAAAATCCCGGAACCCGCCCCGTGGCCGCCCGTCGCCGAAGCCCTGCCTGGGTGGAAATAACCGTCTGCAATGCCACTTTCCCCCATGCCACTTACCGTCCCATTTCCCGTCTGCCTTTGGTTTAGCCTGCCATGAAAGATATCGTGCCGCCGCCCCCGGGCATCGTCCGGAATGATGCCTTTGAGATTCAATCGCTGTTTCAGCGGAATGTGATGCCCACTTACGGGCGTCTGGACCTCGTGCTCAGCCACGGTTCCGGCAGCCAGTTGTGGGACGTGGCCGGGAAGCGCTATCTCGACTTCGGCGGCGGGGTGGCGGTCTGCTCGCTGGGGCATGCCCCGGCGGCGATCACCGAGGCGCTGGTGGAGCAATCGCGCAAATTGATCCACTGCTCGAATTATTATTATCACGCACCCCAGGGTCGGTTGGCCGAGGCGCTGGTTAATCTGATCGGGCCGGGCAAGTGCTTTTTCAGTAACAGCGGTGCCGAGGCCAATGAAGGCTTGTTCAAACTTGCCCGCAAGTTCGGGCAGGAGGAGGGCCGTTTCGAAATCATCACGGCCCTCAATTCCTTTCACGGCCGCACGCTGGCGGCGATTGCCGCGACCGGGCAGGAGAAGATCAAGAAGGGTTTTTACCCGGCGGTGGCGGGGTTCCGGCATGTGCCCTACAACGATCTCGCCGCCGCCCGGGCGGCCATTTCGCCCGCCACGGCCGCGATTCTGATCGAAGGCATTCAGGGCGAAAGCGGAGTGACCCCGGCGACGGCCGAGTACCTGCTCGGTTTGCGGGCGCTGTGCAACGAAAAGAACCTGCTGCTGCTCTATGATGGAGTGCAGTGCGGACACTTCCGCACCGGCCGGTTCCAGAGTTACCAGCGGATTCTGGAAGGTGTGCCCGGCGGGGAAATGTTCCGACCGGATGCCATCTCGATGGCCAAATCTCTCGGCGGCGGCTTTCCGATGGGAGCCTTCTGGGTGCGGGCCCCGCATGCGGATTTGTTGAGCGCCGGCACGCACGGCAGCACCTATGGCGGCAACCCCTTGGGCTGCGCCGTGGCCTTGAAGATCCTGTCGGTGATCCAGCATGAACAACTGGACCAGAACGCGCGCGCCACCGGGGAGTTCTTCCAAACCGGGTTGCAGGCCCTGGTGACCCGCTACCCGGAAATCTTCCGCGAGGTGCGGGGACTCGGGCTGATGATCGGCCTGGAGTTGTCCGCCGACCACGCCTTGTTGAATGCCCCCGGGAAAGCCGCGGCGTTGCGGTTTACCAATTCATTGCAAGCCGCCGGAATGCTGGTCATTCCCACCGGCACCCACGTGATCCGGTTTTTGCCGGCCTTGAATTTGCGCCGGGCGGAGGTTGAGGAAGGCTTGCAGATGATTGCGGCCGTGGCCGCGGAGTTGGCCGTCGGGTGATGGTGTAGCTGGAGGGTGGCGTATGAAAAATGTATTAAGCATTGAAAAACTGAGCCGGGAAGATATCGACCTCATTCTGGCCCACGCCGGACCGATCAAGGCCCTGCGCGGCCGGCATACCAGCCAGCCGCTGGCCGGCCAGACCTGGGCCCTGCTGTTTGCCAAATCGTCCACGCGCACGCGCGTGTCCTTCGAGGTGGGCATCCGCGAGTTGGGCGGGCAGGTGATGTTCCTGAATGCGAACGATATCCAACTGGGCCGGGGCGAACCGATCCAGGACACTGCCCGGGTGCTGGGACGCATGATCCACGGTGCCGTGATCCGGACCTTCAAGCAAAGCGACGTGGAGGACTTCGCCGCTTTTTCCCGCATCCCCACCATCAATGCGCTCACCGACGATGAGCATCCCTGCCAGGTGCTGACCGATGTTTTCACTTTTGTGGAAAAGCGCGGTCCGATCCAGCATAAGGTGGTGACCTTGATCGGCGATGGGGCCAGCAACATGGCCTATTCCTGGATTTTCATGGCGGCCAAACTGGGCTTTGAATTGCGCATCGCGGCGCCTCAAGGCTACCAGCCCGCCCCGGAAATCCTGGCGCGCGCCGGTGGCCGTATCGTCGTCACGGACGACGTCCTGGGCGCGGCCAAAGACGCGGACCTGTTGTATACGGACGTGTGGGTTTCCATGGGGCAGGAAGCCCAATCGGGGGAACGGATCCAGAAAATGGCCGGTTACCAGATTAATGCCGCCACAATCCGGGTGGCGCGGCCGGACGTGCTCGTCATGCATTGTCTGCCCGCCTACCGGGGCAAGGAAATTGACGCCGAAACGTTCGAGCTCCATGCCGGCACCATTTTTGACCAGGCCGAAAATCGACTGCATGTGCAAAAGTCGATCCTCACCTGGATTTGTGGCTGATCCACGGCGCATTGCCAAGGCGGCGGATCCGGAGCAAGATGAGGCACGAATATGAGGCTGCCAAAATCAACGGTTAAAAAGCTGCCGGCCATCGCCGCGAGTTTGGCGGTGCTCCTCGGTCTGGCTTGCCAGGGGCGGGAGGCCGCCCCATTGCAGTTTAACCGCGACATCCGTCCGCTGCTTTCCGATCGGTGTTTCCCCTGCCACGGACCGGACGGCAGCGGCCGCAAAGCGGGGCTGCGCCTGGACTTGCCGGCGAATGCTTTTGGCCCGGGCAAGGAAACGAACACCCATCCCATTGTTCCCGGCAAACCCGCGGACAGCTTGGTGATACGCCGGATTTTTTCCCGCGATGACGCGGAACTGATGCCCCCGCCCGGGTCGCATCCTTCCCTGAGCGAAAGCGAAAAGGGGTTGCTCCGGCGATGGATTGAGGAGGGAGCGCCTTATGAGTCGCATTGGTCGGCCATTCCCCTGCCCGAAAAGGTCGCGGTCCCCGCCGTGCAGCAGACCAACTGGCCGCGCAACGATCTCGACCGGTTTGTTTTGGCCCGCCTGGAAGCGGAACAGATCCCACCTTCACCGGAAGCCGACCGCCGCCGCTGGTTGCGCCGGGTCACGTATGATTTGACCGGTCTGCCGCCAACGGTGGCGGAAGTGGACGCATTTGTTTTGGACAACTCGGCCGCCGCCTACGAGCGGGTCGTGGATCGCTTGCTGGCGTCGCCGCATTTTGGGGAACGCCTCGCCACGCCCTGGCTGGATGCGGCGCGGTATGCGGACAGTTACGGTTACCAGAGCGATCAACTGAGCCCCAGCTGGCCCTACCGGGATTGGGTGGTGGAAGCGTTCAATCGCAACCTGCCCTTTGACCAATTCATCACCGAACAACTGGCCGGGGATTTGCTGCCCAACGCCACGCGAGCGCAGCGACTGGCCACCGCGTTCAACCGCCTGCACCGGCAGACGAATGAAGGCGGGAGCATCGCGGAGGAATGGCGCAACGAATACGTTTCCGACCGGGTGCATACCTTCGGCACCACGTTTCTGGCCCTGACGCTCGAATGCTGCCGCTGCCACGATCACAAATACGATCCCCTGACCCAGCGGGATTACTACAGCCTCGGGGCGTTTTTTAACAGCATTGACGAAAATGGCCTTTACCTCTGGGGAGCCCCGAACCATGTGCCCACGCCGTCCTTGTTGTTGCCCACTCCGGAACAGGACGCGACCATGCAGGCGGGCGAACAGGCGTGGCGGGAGCAGCGGGAAGCGCACGCCCGGGCGGTCACGGCGAGCGAGCCCGCCTTTCAGACCTGGCTGCAAACCACCGGCTTGGTGGCCGCCATTCCCGGTCTCGTCACGCACTACACCTTTGATGAACCGCTGTCCGAAAACCGTTTTGTCAATGCGCTCACTCCCGGGAGCTTCAGCAGCCCCTTGCATCGCAACCAACTCGCGCACGGCAAAAGCGGCCACGGCGTGGAGTTTGATGGCGATGACGAAATGACATTTCCCAGTCCCGCCTCGGGCATGCAACCGTGGGACCAATATTCGGTAATTTGCTGGCTGCACATTCCCGCCGGATTAACCAATGCCGTGATCTGGCACCGCACGGATGGAACCGACACGGGATTCTGGGGCACGGAACTCACCGTGGAAGAAGGGCATCTGTCTTTCGTGATCAAGCGATTCTGGCCCGGCAATGCGCTGGCGGTTCGTTCGGAAGCCACTCTGCCCACCGGCCGGTGGGTGCAGGTCGGGGTCAGTTACGATGGCGCCGGCGAGGCAAACTCCATGCACCTTTTTCTCGACGGGCAGGCCCTGCCGGTGACCATCGTCCGCGATCATCTTTACAAGGCCCCGCAAAACGGGGGCGGCAGTCTCACCTTTGGGGCGCGGATGCGCTGCGTGGGACTCAAGGGCGCCCGATTGGACGAGTTGCGCGTCTATTCCCGGGCGTTGGCCGAGGTGGAAATCCGGCACTTGTTTGATGGCACGGCGCTGGATCAGGCATTGGCGGAGCGGAACATTGCCAAGTTGCGCCCTTATTATTTGGCCGCCCTCGCGTCCGAGGTTGGGGTGGCCCGCACCAACCGGGCCATGGCACTGCGACAATATCTGGAGTCCCGCAACCCGGTGTATGAAACCAGTGTGATGGAGGAACTGCCGCAACCCCGGCCGGCCTACCTGCTGGCCCGCGGCCGTTACGATGCCCCCCAGAACGAAGCGACGCGGGTGACCCGCACCCTCCCCACCGCGCTGCCGCCCCTGCCGGCGGGCGCCCCGGCGGACCGCCGCGGGCTCGCGCAATGGCTGACCGATCCCCGGCATCCCCTCACGGCGCGGGTGGCGGTGAACCGGTACTGGCAGATGCTCTTCGGCCGCGGCTTGGTGGCCACCACCGAAAACTTTGGCGTGCAAGGCGCGCCCCCCTCGCATCCCGAATTGCTGGACTGGCTGGCCCGCGATTTCGTCCGCTCCGGTTGGAATGTCAAAGCCAGCCTGCGGCAGATCGTGCTGAGTGCCACCTATCGGCAGGATTCCAAACTGCGCCCGGAACTGCGGGAACGCGATCCGGAAAACACCCTGCTGGCGCGCGGCCCCGCGCAGCGGCTCACCGCGGAAATGTTGCGGGATACGGCTTTGGCAGTGAGCGGATTACTGCGCGACCAGATCGGGGGTCCGCCCGTCAGTCCTTATCTCCCGGGCGATCTCTGGCGCGAAAGCAACACCATGAGTCCCGCCTACCAGCAGGGCCATGGCGACGCGCTGTATCGTCGCAGCCTCTACACGGTTTGCAAACGCACCGCACCGATGCCGGATATGGCGGCGTTCGACACCCCTTCGCGGGAGGTTTGTGTGGTGAAGCGCAGTCCCACGGGATCACCCCAACAGGCCTTCGTCCTGCTCAATGACACGCAGTTCGTGGAGGCGGCGCGGGTGTTGGCGGAAAGAGCGCTACAGGAGGCCGGCGGGGAGGCGGGCCAACGCGTGGCCTATGTTTTTCGCCGGTTTACCGGCCGGTCTCCGGAATCTCGGGAAACGGAAATGCTGCTCGATTTGTGGCGGCAACAGCGGGCGATCTTTACCGCCGAACCAGCCCGCGCCGACCGCCTCATCGCCGTGGGGGAAACCAAACCCGCCAGCGGCCTGAACCCCGTGGAACTCGCGGCCACGACGGTCATGGTCCAGGCCGTGCTGAATCTCGACGCCACCGTCAGCAAACGCTGAACCGCCATGAAGAACTCGCGCCCTCCCTCCACCTTTCCGGCCCGCCATCCCTTCGCGTTGACCCGTCGGCATTTCTTCGGTCGTACCGCCCGGGGCTTGGGGGCGCTCGCGCTCGCCGGGTTGCTGCCGCGCCCAACGTTGGGCGGCGACGCCCGGAAATCGGAGCTGCCTTCCGGACTCGCTGATTTTGCTCCGAAGGCCAAGCGTGTCATATACCTGTTCCAAAGTGGCGGCCCTTCGCACCTGGACCTTTTGGATTACAAACCCCTGTTGAACCAGCAGAACGGGGAGCAGTTGCCGGAACGCGTGCGCGGCACCCAGCGCCTCACCGCCATGAGCGCCCAGCAATCCTCCATCCCGCTGGCCGGTTCCGCCTTCCAATTCAAGCAGCACGGTCCCGCGGGCGCCTGGTTCAGCGAATTGCTGCCCCACACCGCCGCCATCGCCGACCAGTTGTGTGTGGTCCGCTCGCTATACACCGAGGCGATCAATCATGACCCGGCCATCACCTTTTTCCAGACTGGTTCACAGATTGCCGGCCGGCCGTCCCTGGGTTCTTGGATTCACTACGGGCTCGGTTCGATCAACGAGAATCTGCCTTCCTTTGTGGTGCTCATCACGCCCAATAAAGGTGACCAGCCATTGTATTCCCGGCTGTGGGGCAGCGGCTTTCTGGACTCGCGCTATCAGGGCGTCCAATTCCGTTCCGGGAAGGAACCGTTGCTCTACCTCGCCAATCCGGACGGTCCCTGCGGTTCGGGCCGGCGGGCGTTACTGGATGCCATGCGGGGCTTGAACCAGGCGCAGTTTGAGCAGGAACTCGATCCCGAAATCGAGTCCCGCGTGGCGCAGTACGAGATGGCTTACCGCATGCAAACCAGCGTGCCGGAAGTCACCAACTTTGCCGGCGAACCCGACAGTGTCTTTGAACTTTACGGGAAGGACAGCCGCCAGCCGGGTACGTTTGCCGCCAATTGTCTCATGGCCCGCCGACTGGCCGAGCGCGGCGTGCGGTTCATTCAGCTCTACCATCAGGGTTGGGATCAGCATGGCGATTTACCCAATGCCATTCGCGGTCAGGCCCGGGAGACGGATCAGGCCAGCGCCGCCCTGGTCAAGGATCTCCAGCAGCGCGGGTTGCTGGATGACACCCTGGTTATTTGGGGGGGCGAATTCGGCCGCACCTGTTATTCCCAGGGGCAACTGACCAAAACCACTTATGGTCGTGACCATCATCCGCGGTGCTTCTCCATCTGGCTTGCCGGGGGCGGGGTGAAGCCCGGGTTCGCTTATGGGCACACGGATGCTTACGGTTACAACATTGCCGATGCGGAAGGCAACCCGCTGCCGGTGGACAAAAGCAAGTTCACCTCCGGCGCCGTCCACGTTCATGATCTTCAGGCCACCATCCTGCACCTGCTGGGGATCGATCACGAACACCTGACGTTTCCTTATCAGGGTCGGCGTTTCCGGTTGACCGATGTGCACGGGCACGTGGTCCGGGACCTGTTGACATGAAAACGCCGGGATCGGTCAATCGATCCCGGCTCCCCCGCCCGCGACGGCGCGCTCAGTCTTCCTTGAGAATGGCCAGGAATTGCCGGGCGGCCGGACTCAACACTTTGTTCTTCTTGTAGATGGCCGCGAGGGGGCGGAAATATTCGCCATCTTCCAGTTGCACCTGGGCGAGGGTTTGCTTGGAAACTTCCTGCAGGATGGTGCCCAGCGGGACGACCGAGATTCCCGCGTCGATTTCCACGGCCCGCTTCACGGTTTCAATGTTGTCAAACTCCATCACGTGCTGCACCTGCACACTGTGGTCCTTGAGAATCTTGTCCAGCGCCTTGCGCGTCGGGATGTCCGGTTCGAAACCGATGAATTTCTGCCCCGAAAGCGCTTTCAGTTTCACGCTCTTCAATTTGGCGAAGGGATGCAGGGGATGGCAAACGAGCACCAGCGGATCCTTGCGGAGCGGGATCGTTTCCAATTTGTTGTCGCGGATCGGGTAGGCCACCAAACCCACATCCACCACGTTGCTCAGCACATCATCATACACCTGGTTGGCGCGCCGGTATTCCACATGCACATTCACCGTGGGATAACTCTTCAGGAAGCTCTTGATGTAAGGCGGCAGGTCATGCAAACCGATGCTGTAAATTGTCGCGACCCGGATGGTGCCCGAAATCACGTCTTTGATCTCCTGCAATTTGCTTTGGAGGGAATCGTAACTGTAAATGATCTGCTTGCTGAAATCGTACAGGACCTGCCCTTCCCGGGTGAGCCGGAATTTCTTCTTGCTGCGTTCGATCAAAAGGGATTTGAACTGCTTTTCCAGGGCGCTGATCTGCTGGCTGACCGCCGACTGGGTCACGTTATTGATCTGCGCTGCCTTCGTGAAGCTTTCGGTTTCGGTCAGGTCGCAGAAGACTTTCAGACTTTCGATTTGCATAAGTTGAGGTAATTTAGAACGAATTCGACGGGTCAGTCAACAAAACTGGGATAAAGTGCGGAATTTTTTTTCGGGATCCCGCGGCCGGTGGAAGGGAATTGAAATAACCCCCGGGTGGCAAGCTTGAGCCAGGGTTCCACCCGCCCGCGGGGAAACCGGGCAAACCGGGGCACTTCCCCTCGGGGCAACGGCTTATAATGGAGTCTTATAACCGGATTTTGCCATAATTGATGGCAAAATTCTCCAGCAGCCGCCCGGCTTGCACTTGGACCCGGGCGGCGGTTTCCAAGACTTCCGCATGCGACAGCGTTCCGCCCCCCCGCCCGGCGGCCAGGTTGGTGAGACAGGAGACCGCCGCGACTCGGAGGCCACATTGCCGCGCCACGATGGTTTCCGGTACCGTACTCATGCCGACCGCATCGGCCCCGAGGCGTGCGAAGGCGCGGATTTCCGCGGGGGTCTCGTAGCTCGGTCCGGAGACTGCCAGATAAACGCCGGTGTGCAGCCGCAGCCGCGCCGCCCGGCCCGCCCGCGCGAGGAGTTTGCCCAGCGCGGGATCGTAGGCCCGGGTGAGATCCACAAAGCGGGGAAGCCCGGGCAGCGCCGGTCCCCGCAGCGGATTCGCGCCCATGAAATTGATATGATCGCTGAAAGCCATGAAATCGCCCGGCCGGAATTTCCGGTTCAGGCCACCGGCCGCATTCGTCAGCAATAAGTCCTGCACCCCGAATGCCGCGAGCACGCGGATGCCAAACGTCACGTCCGCGAGCGAGTGACCTTCGTAATAGTGCGCCCGACCACTTAAAGCGACCACCGGGGTTTCCCCAAAATGACCCAGAACCACCTTGCCCGCATGCCCGCCGACACCCACGGGGGGGAATCCGGGGACATGGTCATAGGGAATTTCGGCATCTACCGCCAGGTTGGCCAGGGCCGCCTGAAAGCCGCTGCCCAATACCAGGCCGAGGGTGGGACGCAAACGGGAGAGCCGGGCCCATTCTCGGGCGGGCTTGGCCGGGTTGATGGAGCGCGGCTGGGTCATGGAAATTTCGGCGGCTTGATTTATTCCGGTACTGAATTACGCTCGCTCCTCTTAAACGCATTTATGGAATTAGACAACGATCAAATCCGACGTTACTCGCGGCACCTGATCCTGCCCGAGGTGGGATTGGCAGGCCAAAAGAAGATCTGTGGCACGAGCGTGCTCTGCATCGGTGCCGGCGGCCTCGGTTCACCTATTGCCATGTACCTGGCCGCCGCCGGGGTGGGTCGCATTGGCATTGTGGATTTCGATGTGGTGGATTATTCCAACCTCCAGCGCCAGATCATTCACGGCACGGCCGATGTGGGGCGCGCCAAGGCGGATTCGGCGAAAGAAACCATTCTCGGCATCAATCCCACCTGCGAGGTCGTGATCCACAACACCCGGATCAGCAGCGAGAATGCTCTCGAACTCATCGCGCCCTATGACATCGTGGTGGACGGGACGGACAATTTTCCGACGCGCTACCTTACCAATGATGCCTGCGTGCTGCTGAAGAAGCCGAACGTCTATGGTTCGATCTTCCGCTTTGAAGGCCAGGCGAGCGTGTTCGCCCCCCACTTGGGCGGCCCCTGCTATCGTTGCCTTTATCCCGAACCGCCGCCGCCCGGCATGGTGCCAAGTTGCGCCGAGGGTGGTGTGCTGGGCGTGCTGCCTGGTATCATCGGTTGCATTCAGGCCACCGAGATCCTGAAGCTTGCCCTGGGCAAGGGCACTTCCCTGGTGGGCCGCTTGCTCCTGTTCAACGCGCTCGACATGAAGTTCCGTGAGTTGAAACTCCGGCGCGATCCGCAATGCCCCATTTGCGGGGATCATCCCACCATCACCCAGTTGATCGATTATAACCAGTTTTGCGGCATTCCCACTGAACCGGCCGTGCCGCTCAGCAATCCCGATGAGGTCACCGTCCAGGAAATGAAGCGCGCCTTGGCGGATCCCAGCCTGGGGATCAAGGTCCTGGATGTGCGCGACCCGGATGAATACTTGATCGCCCACATTCAGGGCGTGCCGCAAATCCCCCTGGGCGAACTGCCCCAGCGGTTCACGGAACTGAATCCGAACCAGCAAATCTATCTCCATTGCAAGATGGGCGGCCGCTCCCTCAAGGCGCTGAAATTCCTGCGCGAGCAGGGATTCAAATACCTCAAGAGCGTGAAGGGCGGCATCAACGCCTGGTCCGACGAAATCGATTCCACCATTCCCAAGTATTAAGGGCGACCGTTGCGGCAAATTATGAGTTCGACTGTTTTGAAAATCGCCGCCCTCGCGGGCGACGGCATTGGTCCGGAAGTCATGCGCGAAGCCATCCGCGTGCTGCGGGCGGTGGAAGCCAAGTTTGGATTGACCTTGCAGATCACCGCGGCCCCGGTGGGTTGGGCGGGCATTGATGCGTCCGGTCAGGCCCTGCCGGACGCGACGCTGGCGTTGTGCCGCGCCTCGGACTGCATCCTGTTCGGATCCGTTGGCCTGCCGGATCGCGATCCCACCATCCCCAAGGAAGCCCGGCCCGAACGCGCCGCCCTCCTGCGGTTGCGGAAGGAATTCGGCCTGTTCGCCAATCTCCGGCCGGTGAAATTGCCGCGGGAATTGGCCCACGCCTGCCCCCTCAGTCTCGAGCGTCAGGGCGCGGGGATTGATATTCTCGTGGTCCGGGAACTGACCGGCGGGATGTACTTTGGCCAACCCAAAAAGACCGAGGAAATTCCCGCGCCCGCCGGGGAACCATCCCGGAAATGGTTTCGCGCCATCGACACGATGGTGTACACCACCCCGGAAATCGAACGGATCGCCCACGTGGCCTTCCGCACCGCCCGGTTACGTCGCCGCAAGCTGACCAGTATCGACAAGGCCAACGTGCTCGAAAACGGGGTGCTCTGGCGGGAAGTCGTGACGGCGGTGTCCCGGGAATATCCCGATGTGGCGCTTGACCATATGTTTGTGGACAACGGCGCGATGCAACTCGTCCTGCGCCCGACGCAGTTCGATGTGCTGCTCTGCGAGAACATGTTCGGCGACATCCTTAGCGACGAAGCCGCGGCCCTGGCGGGTTCGCTCGGCATGCTCCCGAGCGCGAGCCTCGGGGCCGCCACGGGCGATCGCGTATTTGGTTTCTACGAACCCGCGGGCGGCACGGCCCCGGATATCGCCGGCCGGGATCTGGCGAACCCCATCGCCCAGATTCTTTCCGCCGCCTTGATGCTGCGCCACAGTTTTGGCCTGAACGAACCGGCGGTCGCCATTGAATCCGCCGTGGGCCAGGTCATCGCTGCCGGGCTCCGGACCGGCGACATTTACAGCGCGAGTGAATCCGGCGCCCGCCGGGTGGGAACTACGGAAATGGGCACCGCCATCGCGGCCGCCATCGGCCATTAGTCCGCCGGAGAAAGTATTGGCCGTCGCCCCGGCATTTTGTTCCAATGCGGGGGCTTGAGCTCGACCGCGCCAGGTTTCCGTGCCGGCCTGCTCCACCCGGATTTTGGCAACGAGGTGGTGGCCGGGAGCATTTTCATCCATCGTCACGGGTTCCGCTTCGAGTCCCCCCGGCGGTCCGAGGAGATTCCCGTGGACCGGATCACCGTGGAGGTGCAGGAAGCGGCGGGGCGCATTTGCTTTTATGATTGCGCCCGTCCGGGGTTGTGCATTCACACCCAGGATCAGCGCGTGTTCACCGTGCCCGGTTTCCCCCAGTTGCAGGCCGTGCGCGACCAACTCGGGCAGGAGCGCGGCCGCCGCGAAGTGGTCCGGAGCCTCCGCCTCACCGCTTACTTCGTCATTGGATTCCTGGTGATTGGCTGGATCTTTTCCCGAACCACCGGCGCCATGGTCCGTTCCCTCGCCGCCCAGGCCCCGCCCGGATGGGAAAAAGAGTTTGGCGCGGCCGCGCTGGAACATCTGGCGGAGAAGTCGGACCTGGACCGGTACACCAACCAGGTGGCCGAACTGACCGCCCTGGCTGCACCTTTGCTGCAAAACTTGGCCCTCGGGTCCAACTCCGTGCGGTTCCACCTGGTGACTGATGAGGAACCCAACGCTTTTGCCCTCCCAGGCGGCGACGTGCTGGTCAACACCGGTTTGCTGGAATTGACCGACCGGCCGGAAGAATTGCTCGGGGTGCTGGCCCACGAATTGGCGCACGTGGCGAAACGGCATTACGCGCAAAAACTGGTGTCCTCCTCCGGTTCCTTCGCGGTATTTGGCATCTTTCTTGGCGGTCGGACCGACCTGGCCCGGGTGTTCACCTCCGGCTCCGGATTGCTGCTGCAGCAGGGATTCTCCCGGGAATATGAAACCGAGGCGGATGACGCCGGCTGGGATTACCTCGTGGCCGCCCGGATTGACCCGCGGGGCATGATCACCTTCTTCCAGAAAATTCAGCAATATGAGCAGAAAATGGCGCAGGCTCCCCGGTTGCCGCAGTCCTTCCAGAGCCATCCCGCCCTGGCCCAGCGGATTGCCCGGTTGGAGGCCCGCTGGCGAAAGCGAAAATCCACGGCGGAATTCATTCCCCTGACCAACGCGTTGCCCAAGTTGCCCAAACCCTGATGCCGGGCCGGCTCAGGACCAACCGAGTTTGTCTTTCGTGGAGTTGTAGAGCAGGCCCAGAATCCGGATACTGACCGTGAGCAGGTAAAAACTCACGAAAGCCCAGACGGCTCGCAACCCCAGCGCGAGCACGACGGTGTTGATGTCATGGGTGTGAAAGGCGAGGGCTCCGGCCTCGCCGGAAATGTACCCTCCCAACTTCCGGACTCCGTATACCGATAGCAGTACAAATGCGGCGACCGAGTATTGGGCGGGTATTTTCATGATGGAAGGGAACACCACGAGTGGATTGCCCGCCAGCGGGGTATCCTTGATGGCCACCGCCAGGAACGCCATGGGAAAGTACAGGCACCCCAAGATGGTGCTGGCAATGATGAAGGCGCCCGGGATTTCGATGCCGGAATACTGCAGGATCAGGAGCAAGATGGTCAGCCAAAAAGACATCAACACCGTGCCGAGCAGGGCAAGCGCCGCCCCGATCAATCCGTCCATCTCGGGAAAGGCCAACCCCTCGCTTTCATCCGACGCCGTGGTATGGATGATGTTTTGCATGAAGAGGAACAAAAAACCATAAAACAACACGTTGGCCCCGATCGCAAACATACCGGCCATGAATCCCACGGCGGCAAAGGCGATGGTCGCAAATATCACCACCACCAGGCCCATGTCCCGGAATGGGTAGATAAAGGCCCCCGGCAGTTTGCTGTAAAAGCTGCGCTGCACGACCCGCTCCGACCGCACCTCCAGCGGCGTCACTTCCACGCCGCAACTCCGGCAGGTCCGCACCGCGCCGTCTTCGGATGGCCGGGTGGTAACGCAGAGATCGCAGAAGGAGCGTCCGCATTGGGCGCAGAAAAACCGGGCCAGGGATTTCGGGTGAAATTTGCAAAACCGGTTTCCCCCAGCCACGGCGGCGGGCCCGGCCATTCGCGGTGGGGCGGTTGGCGGCGGGGCTTCCGCGAGGGCGGCCACGGCTGCGACCGGGGCCGCGGGCGCATGCGAGGCGAGCGAAACCCGGAGTTTGGTGCCGGCGGGCTTGGGGGGAGCCGCTGCGGGGGTATCGGAATAATACACCAGGTCCACGTTGCCGAAGCGGAGCGCCTGGCCGTTCTCCAGCTTGAACTGCTGCCCGGCGACGCCATTGACGGATGTCCCATTCGTGGAGCCCAGATCCTGCAGGATGACGCCGTCATCCGCCACCAGCACGCGACAATGCCGGGTGGAAACACTGGGGTCGGGAATTGTGAAATCAGTGGCGTCGCCTCGCCCAAAGGAATTTTCTCCGGGCTTGAGTTGGATTTCCCAAGCTTGCGGCGTATTCGGATTCACCACGAGTCGATTCATGTTGCCAATCCTTTCCCGGCTCCTTCGCCACCCTGATCACCGGATCCCCGCGCGGGAATAAATTCGGGTGATTTTCGGGATAATCCACCTTCATTGGTTCGGGCGTCAACCCTAATGTGAAGATTTTTCCGTCCGGTTTGCCCCCGTTTTTGGGATTGCCAAAACCGGCGGGACCCGCATAATTCTGGCCATGGATTCGAATATCTGGGGCGTCCTGTGTGTACCCATCGGCATTTTGTTTTTCTTCGCTCCGGCGTTGTGGGTGGCCGCTTTTGGCTCATCGGACGGCCCGAACGTCGAGGAACGCGGCAAACCGCGCGATTAAGCGCGGTGCCTTCGAGATCCTCCAACTTTTTCTTTCCGGGTGTTTGATCGGTCGGCTTGGCTAACCACCTTTTCCTCGAATCGTGCCGCCCCACTTCAGCTTGGGATGAATGGGTAAGTTTGCTAGCTATAGATATGGCGCGCTGCTGGCGCTTCCGTGAGTTATGCCGACGCTGGCCCGCGAATTCGTCCGGCGCGCGAGTAGCGGTTTAAGCGTTCAAGCTGGCGGCTCCACCCCGCTGACCGGGCGGGAATGGCTAATCGCGGCAAAAATAGCTCCAGAGGAGCGCCACGTTTATAGAACCGCCCCACAATAATCAGCCAAGCTCCGTAGGAGCGTCATGGAAAGAATCTTCGATAACCCGCAGTTTCTACGATGTGGGCTTTTTTGATCCCCGAATGGCATTCTCAATAAAGCACATTGGGTGAAACCAGGAAAAGACCATTGGGTCCAGCCGGTTCTTCAAGATTCCTCTCCCATCGTCCCGAACATCCCATCCCGGGCCAACCTCCCTTACCATGAGTCTTTCTTCCTTGGCATCATATTCCTTCATGACAATAAATTTTCGCCACCGGACCAATCCATAGCCGAGCACGTAAATGATTCCCATAGCGGCGCCCAGAATTAATAGCTTTCTCTGGACTACTCGGAGCGACGGGATGGGGAGGCAGAAAAGGCAGAGCCTTCGGTTTCCTTTCACAGGTTTCATGGTTCGGGGTTTACCGGGCGAGCGGTGCCCTGCCAAACCAGCCAGGGCATGATGGTGCACAGCAAAAGCAGGGCGTAGTAAACGGTGCCGGAGACCGGATCATGGTTGGTGAAAATTTCTCGCCGAACATCCTTCATTTTTTGCTGAATGGCAAGCGGATGGCCTCACTGATCCGCCCGTGCCCGGACCCCCGGCCCGCTCAGCCGCCGGCCAGAATCTGGCTAAGCGCGGCGCGAAACTCCTCCACCGTGAACGGTTTCGGCAGGTAAACCTTCTTGGGGGACTCCAGGAATGCGCGGGTGCGCTCGCTGACCACATCGCCCGTCATGAAAATCATCCGGCGGCAATGGTGGGGCTGGCTCAACTGCAAACGCTCGTAAACGTCCTGACCGGTCAACCCCGGCATTTTCCAGTCGCACAATATCACATCATAGGGCCGTTCGCTGAGACGGCGAAGCCCGGTTTCTCCATCCGCCGCGACATCCACTTCAAAACCGCCGCACTCGAGCAGGCGGCGGACCAGTTGCAGAATCGCCGGTTCATCATCAATCGCCAGTACCCGTTTGCCGGACCCCTCGCGACTAATCGCTTCCTGATCGCGGGCGGTGGGGGGCATGGCTGCATCAATTGCCGTGCGGGAAACGGGCAACTCAATAATGAAGGCGGCCCCTTCCCCCGGGCGGCTGCGTGGGAAGATGGTGCCACCATGCTCCTGAAGAATACCGTAGCAGAGGCTTAGGCCCAAGCCGGTGCCCTTGCCGACTTCCTTGGTGGTGAAGAAGGGATCGAAGATTTTGGAAAGATTCTCCGGTGCGATGCCCGGGCCGTCATCCTGGATCGTGACCCGGATAGTGGGCGCCGAAGACTCGGTGATGATGGTTACGCAGCCTTTGGGCTGGTGGGCTTCGATTGCCTGGCGGGCGTTATTGATGAGGTTAAGAAAAACCTGTTGCAATTGGTGGGGATCCACGCTCGCCAGCGGCAAGTGCGGATCGAAACGCGTGACGACGGCGATGTTGCTGGTGCGCAATTCGTAGGCCAGGAACTCGAGGACGGATTGCAGGAGCTGGTTCAGGCAGACAAGCTTCCGTTCGGGCGCGTGTCGCCGGGCAAAGCTCAGCAGGCTTTGCACGATCCGGTGACAGCGCTGCGCGTTATTGTAAATCATGGCTAACTCGGCGCGTTGCTCGGGATCCTGGCTGCGACCTTGCACCAGTTCGGAAAAGCCCAGCACGATCGTCAGCGGGTTGTTCAATTCATGCGCCACGCCGGCGACAAACTGGCCGATGCCGGACAGTTTCTCGCTCTGAACCAGTTGCGCCTGGGTGGTCTTGAGCCGCGCAACCGTCTCCTCCAATCGGTCGCGGGAACTCCGGAGATTTTCGGTCATGCGGTTGAAGCCCGCCGCCAGCTGGCCGCACTCGTCACGGGTGGCCACCGCCGCCCGGCGGGAGAAATCCCCGTGACCTACGGCATCGGCGAGGGCGCGGAGTTCCAGGAGCGGGCGGGTGGCCCGGCGGACAAAGAGCCAGATGATACCCGTGGCGAGGAGGATGCCCAGCAAGCTGACCCCCATCAACTCCTGCCGGGTGGCTTGCAGTGCCCGCAGGGGTTGTTCGTAAGACCACAACAACAGGTAGCCGGGGTCCTTATCCCCATTGCCGGAGTCGAAGCGGCCGGCCGAGCAGAAGTAATGTTCGCCCTCTAACAATAGTTGGCGGACGGTTCCGGGAGCATCGAGCGGCCCCGCCGGGCCGGGAGCCTCGCGCAACAAGGCTACTATGCTCTGGTTGGATTCCGGGTGGGGCAGGGTGGAAGCGACCACCCGCCCGTCAGCCAGCAGCACGATCTGGCTCCGTGGGAGCCGGTTGAATTCCCGGGCCGCAGCCCCGCCCAGTTCCACCCCGATGGTCAGCGCGCCGATGAGACTTTCGCCCACGCCGGTCACCGGGATCACAATTACGTCAAAAAGGCGATCACCCACCCGTACCGTGGCGACGGATTCCTCGCCCCCAAGCGCCTTATTGACGGGGACGGCGCTCGCGGTTTCCAACAGACTCATTGAAATGGCGGGGTCCCGCCTGGCCCCCGCCACGAGTTCCAATTTGTCCGAGGTGAAACCGATCACGTCCGCGCCCTGTTCGCCGAGCAATTCGGCAAAGAGATGACGGATCGTGGGCGGGTCGGCGGCTTGAAACACCGCCTTATACCGGGGTTCATTGGGCAGATTGCGGTAACGCTCCAGCAGGGAGCGGGTGCGGATTTTTTGCGAGTTGCGAAAAACGTCTTCCGCCATTGCCAGGGTGCGAGCCGCATCCGCTTTAAATTCCTGGGTTAGCCGATGGTTGACCGTCCACACGGTGAGGACCAGGGCCAGCCCCATGCTCACGACCACCGGCAGCAGCACTTTGGCGCGCAAACTGTCCCGCAACATGACATCCCTGCCAGGCACGGTTCAGTATTGCGGCAGATTCTTGATGCCGAGCACGAAATCCATCCGGACTTCCCCGGATTCCGGCACCTTGATTTCCCGCTCCTGGGCGGGCAGCCGCTCATGCCAGGCGCGCACTTGGTAAACGCCGGGAGGCACGCCGTTGATGGTGTAATGTCCCCGGTCGTCCGTGACCGCAAACCACGGAGATTCGAGCACCAGGATGATGCAACTCATGGTGGTGTGAATGGAGCAGAAGACATCCACCCTCCCGGGTTTGTCAAAAGTCACCCGCTTGAGTTCCGGGTCCTTGTAGAGGCCGAGGTCAAAAGGTTTGGGATCCGAAATGGAAAAAACGTTATGCAGGATGTCGTCCTGATTGGGCCATTCAATAGTGGTGCCAACCTGGATGGGTAGTACATGGGGGACGAAGTTGGCTTCGCGCTGCAGAATTCGCCGGGTTACCACCCGTTGCGGGGCCGCCTCCGCCGGGGGCTTGGGCAATGGGGAATTCGTCAGCGGACCCGTGATATAAACCACGAAGTCGTGCAACGCGGCATAATTGACCCGCTCGACAAACTTGAATTTCCGGCTGCCATATTTGCCGCCTGCCGCCTCTGCGTCCGTCCCGGCTTTTCCCTGCGCCTGCACGGTTCCCGTGATACTGCCCGCCCGGGCGGGCAGTATCGCCAGCCCGCCCGCCAGCGCGATTACCAGGAGGAGTTTCATGGTCAAAAACGAAACGCGGCCTCGGCGGATATCAGGTCCCGGCGGCTTTCCCTGCCCGTCGGGTAATCCGCGCCCCGCTCGAACGTGTATTCCATTTTCAAAACGAGATTGGGACTCCAGCGATAGCCGAGGCCCAAACTAAGACGCCACAGGTCCCGGGTAAGTTCCCGATAAAAATATTCGCTAAAATCACCACTGCCGACCAGGGGAAAACCCTGCCCGGCCAGGATGTGGCTGAACCGCCCGGCCGCATAGAGGTCCCGCGTGAGATCATGCGCCCCTTCCAAGGAGTAAAAGTAAACCGCGCGACTGTTGGCGCGGGCGGAATCGTTATCGCCATAATGCAAAAGTCCCCCCGCGGCCCCCAGGTGCCCATGAGGCAGGCGGACTTGCAGGTCGCCCTGCGCCAGGTTCGCGTGGAACTGCGTGGTGGCGGTCGAGCCGAGCGAACGGATGAATCCGTCCGCAAACCAGAGCTCGGACAGCATGTCGTTTTTGACATCCAGGTCACCGGTCCGCATGCCGCTGACCCCCAGGTGCAGCCAACGGAAGGGATCATAGCCGAGGCGTCCCACCACCGCTTTGTCCGCCGTGAAATCCCGGACCCCGGGGTGGCCCCCATTTTGGATCGCCATCACATAGTCGACGGGGCCCAGTTTGCCGTAGAGTTCCAGCCCTTCGTCGACCCCCCAAAAATCCGCCAGGGAATGGGAGATGAGGGGGTTATCGATGGCATTGCGAGTGAGGTACTCCTCGCCAAAGGGAATGTAAAACCGGCCCAGCCGGAGACTCAACATGCCCTCGCGATTCCAGAGTCGCGACAGGTTTTCGATGTCCACGTACAACTCCCCCAGGAACACATCGAGGCCGTAATTGTATTCCCGCGTGGCCAGGTTCAATTCGCCATAGAAAAAAGCATCCTTGCCCAGGGGCGCTTCCAGGAATAGCCGGGCTTCATCCACCCGGAACTCGGCATTGGGTGCGTTACCCCCGCGCGCGGAATGGAAGAAGCCCACTCCGCCTTCCCCCGAAAGGTGCACCGGTCCCACCGGCAGCCAGCCGGGCAGCCGGCGGGGCGGTTCTGTGATCTCCGGGACGGTCTGGGGCGGGACCACCGCCCGGTCGCGCCGGGTCGCCTCCGCCTGCAACTGGTTGACCTGGTTGGTGAGGGTCGCGATGATTTCCTGCTGCCGGTGAAGTTGTTCCAGAAAGGCCTCGTTTTGCCGCTGCAGGGCCCGGAGTTGCTCGCTGATATCTGCGGTGGTCTGCGCGGAACACGGGACGGCGTAGAACCAGGCCGCCAGGATTAGAACAATCACCCCAGCCAGACTGCCCGGGTGAACAAACGCCCATTGACTTCTCTGCCCGGCCAAAGTGGCGCGAAATATCAGGGGCAGAAATTTCATCGCGCGGACCCTAGCACTCCCAGCAGGCCTTTTCCACCATAAAGGCGGATTTGTCAGACGTTCCTCAGCGGGCCGGGTAAATGGTCGGGATGGTTTTGGTCACGCCGGGCACGCCTACAGGCAGGGAAGGGTGGTGCAATATCCTTTCCAAAACCGGGTCACGACTTACCCCCCCCGCGTTCCGGCGCCAGCTTCGGAATGCGGGGGCGCACCTCGCCGGGTTTTAGATGTGGCGGGAATCGTCGTGGTCCTTCGCGACGTAGCCGGAATCCTGTCGCTGAAAGTTGACGGCGTTCTTTTTGAGATACGCCTGGAACACGTCGTCGGCGCTCATGCCGAGTACTTGGGCCATGCTGATGAGAAAATGGAACAGGTCCACCACCTCGACCCGGGCATTTTGTTCATCGAACTTCTGGTATTTGGCCCACCATTTCCACGGGACGCTGTCGGTGAGTTCGGCCATCTCCTGGGACATCGCCCGGCAATAGTTGAGAATCCACTTGGTCTTCTCGGCTTCGTCCATCGTGTCGGTATTGACACCGATCCGCTGGTTCAAAGCCCGTTGCATGCGGAAGAGTTCACGGAGTTGGTCAGGATTTTCCATGGCTCGAGCATGCCAGCTCCGGGGGCGGGGTTCAAGCCGGTGGTCGCCGGGGATGGAATTAGCCTTTGAAGTTTGGCTTTTGGGGGCATATAAAGGCGGCATGTTGCCGAGTATGTTTCGCGACGGCGGGTTGATGTTTTGGGTGCTCGTGCTGACCAGCGCGGTGGGGGTGGCCGTGTTCATTGAGCGGGTCCTGCATTGCCACCGGGCGCAAATCAATTCCGCCGAGTTCCTCAACGGCGTCAAAACGGTGCTCAAACGCGATAACGTGGTGGAAGCGCTGTCGATTTGCGATGCGACACCGGGGCCGGTGGCACGTCTGGTAAAAACGGCGATCCTGAACCGGGATCACGGCCGGGAGCGGGTGCGGGAGGCCTTGGAGGAGGCGGGGCTCTCGGAAGTGCCCCGGTTGGAGGAAAAACTGAATTTGCTGGCCACCATTGCCCAAGTCGCCCCCCTGATGGGATTGCTGGGCACGGTGCTGGGATTGATGCAGGTGTTTGGGAAAATGCAGGCCGACGGGCTGAGCGCCGACCTGCCCACCCTGTCCGGCGGAGTTTGGGAGGCGCTCATTTGCACCGCCGCCGGCCTGGCGGTCTCGATTCCGAGTCATGCGGGTTACAATTATCTCGTCAGCCGGGTGAACTCCATCGTGCTGGACATGGAAAAAGCCGCCACGGAAATCGTCAACATTGTGGCCGAGACGCCGGGCTTCAAGGGCAAATGAAGTTTCCCCGCAATGCCAAAATTTTCCGCGGTCACCTGGATGCCGCCCCGTTTGCCGGGGTGTTCTTTTTGCTGCTGATTTTTGTGCTGCTGGGCACGCGGGTGTACACGCCGGGAATCCGGCTGCAACTGCCGCTGGCCGGTTCCCGTTTGCCGGGTCTGCCGGGCCCCACCCTGGGGGTGGCCTTGGACAAGAACGGGCGGATTTACTTCCAAAGCCAGGCCTTGGGCACCAATGAGTTTCGGCGGCGCCTGGCGACGGAGGTGGCCCGGTTTACCCGGCCGCCAACCCTGGTGGTGCGGGCGGACCGCGAGGCGACCCGGGAGATGCTCTTGCAGGTGGTTGACTTGGCCGTGGCGGCCGGGATCACCAACGCGGTGGAAGAGACCCTGCCGCGGATCTTCGATCCGCGGGCGGGCGGGAAGCCGGCGCCATGAACGCGGTGGCCGCCGAATCCCCCGGCTGGTCCCGGCGCCAGATGGGGTTGATCATCGCCGGATTGATGCTGGCGCAGACCGGGATCATTTTTTGGCTGGATCGGGGAGCGATTCCGGCGCGCGGTGTGACCGCGGCGGGCCTGACGGAGTCCCTGCCGCTTGGGCCAGAGGGGGTGTGGGCGGAGGATCCCGCTTTGCTGGCGCTGGCCCATCCGGAGGGTTTTTCCGGCCGGGTCTGGGCGCACCTGCCGCCTCCGGAGTATCCGGTGACCGAGTGGAACGAAAGGGCGCGCTGGCTGGATCCTTCGGTGGATCGCCTGGGCGAGGCGCTGCGCGGCTATGTGCAGACCAATGGCCTCCGGTCCCTCGAAGTGGCGCGGCGGCCGGATCCGCAACTGGAACATCCCGAGATTTATCCGATGCTCGAATTGACGCCGACACAATCCACCTTGCGGATTGAAGGCAGCCTCGCGAATCGGCCTTTGCTGGCGGCTCCGCTGCTGACGGCCTGGCCGGCTACCAACACGGTGCTGGCGGCCACGGAAGTGCAAATCGTGGTGGACCCCGGCGGCCGGGTGCTGACCGTCACCCCCCTCACCCCGAGCGGGTCGAAAGACGCGGACAACGCGGCCCTGTCCCTGGCGCGGGAATTGCGCTTCACCGCCGCTCCGGGGGCCACCGGCGGAGGCGAGCCGGCGCCGGTGGGTCGGTTGGATTGGGGCCGGTTGATTTTCCAGTGGCAAACCATCGCCCCGCCGCCCGCCACCAATGCCTCCCCGGGCACCCCCTGAGTCATGGCCAGCCAAACGCTCATTCTCGCCTACGTGGTTTCTTTGCTTGCGGGGCTTTCGGCCCTCGCGATATATTACGAACTGCGGCGCAGGCGTTTTGGTCCGGCGGCAACGGAAGACCGGATTTTCCGTTGTCAGAACTGCGGACTCGTTTACACGGATGATCCCGATGTGGACCGCTCGCGCTGCTCGCAATGCGGGCGGTTGAACAACGCCATCGAGTTCTGATCCGGATGAGCCGGGCAGGCCGCGCCCGGAATAAGTTAGAGCAATCTTAATATAATATTATGGGAATGTGGATCGGTCGTAACCGAAAAGCCCGGGTCACTTACGGGTTTGATGAAATCGCGCTCGTGCCCGGTGAAGTCACGATCAACCCGCTGGAAGTGGACACCGGATTCCTGATCCCCCGCAAGGATGGCTCTAGCATCGCGCTCAAGATTCCGATTATTGCCAGCGCGATGGACGGCGTCACCGACGTCAAGTTTTGCATTGAGATGGGGCGACTCGGCGGCCTGGGGGTGATCAACCTGGAAGGGGTGCAAACCCGCTATGAAAATCCCGCCGAAGTGCTGGAACAGGTGGTGAAGGCGGACAAGGACGAAGTCACCTCCCTCATCCAAAAGCTTTACCTGGAGCCCATCAAAGAAGAATTGATCGGCCGGCGGGTCGAGGAACTGAAAAAGGCCGGCGTGCTCGCGGCGGTGAGTTCGATTCCCCAAAAGGCCGAACGCTTTGCCGCGCTGGCGCAGGAGGCAGGCGCCGATATTTTCATTGTGCAATCCACGGTTTCCACCGTCCGGCACATTTCCACCCAATACAAATCCCTGGAACTGGCCGATTTCACCCGGAGTCTCAAAATCCCGGTGATTATTGGCAACGCGGTCACTTACAGCGTTACCTTGGAATTGATGGGGTGCGGTGTGGCGGGCGTGTTGATCGGCGTGGGGCCGGGGGCGGCCTGCACCAGTCGCGGGGTGCTGGGTTTGGGGGTTCCCCAGGTCACCGCCACCGTGGATTGTGCCGCGGCGCGCGATGCGCATTTCAAGAAGACCGGACGCTATGTGCCCATCATCACCGACGGCGGGATGAGCAAGGGTGGCGATGTCTGCAAAGCGCTGGCCTGCGGTTCGGATGCGGTGATGGTGGGCAGCGCCTTCGCGCGCGCCAAAGAGGCTCCGGGCAAGGGCAATCATTGGGGTATGGCGACGCCGCACGCGAATTTGCCGCGGGGTACGCGCATCAAGGTGGGGGTCACGGGCTCCCTCAAGCAGATTCTCTTCGGTCCCGCGACCGTGGATGATGGTTCGCAAAATCTGGTTGGCGCCATCACCACCTGCATGGGCAATGTGGGAGCCGCGACGATCCGGGAATTTCAAGAAACCGAGATCATCATTGCCCCCAGTATCAAAACCGAGGGCAAATTGTTCCAGACCGTCCAAAGCGTCGGGATGGGCACGCGTTAATTAATCGACCAGTCAATCCTGTTTTTATTATGAAAAAACCGTCTCCCACATCCGGATCCCGTATGAAACAGCTCGCCTTGGTGGCGGGCGTGAGTTTGCTGCCGGCCTTGGCGCAGGCTCACCACGTCCCCGGCACCAGCGCCAGCTTTACCAGCGGCTTGGTTCATCCCTGGCTGGGTCTGGATCACGTGCTGGCCATGGTGGCGGTCGGTCTCTGGGCCGGGCAGCTCGGGGGGCGTTCCCAATGGGCCTTGCCTGCCACCTTTGTGGGGGTGATGTCGCTCGGCGGATTGTTGGGCATGAGCGGAATGCCCCTGCCGGGCGTCGAGGCGGGCATTCTGGCTTCCGTGGTGGTCCTGGGCCTGCTCATCGCGCGGACGGTGCGCCTGCCTGGCTTCGCGAGTCTGGCGCTGGTGGGCGGTTTTGCCCTGTTTCATGGCCATGCGCACGGCAGTGAACTGCCGGTGGGCGCCTCCGCGCTGGCTTATGGGGCGGGCTTTATTGCCGCCACCGTGGCGTTGCACGCGCTCGGTCTGGCCGCCGGCCGTCTGGCCCGGGTCCAACCGGGGTTTCCCGTGCTCCGGATTGCCGGCGCGGCCATTGCCCTCGCGGGCCTCGTGCTGGGGGTGCTTTGATCCGTTAAAAGATTGTCATTTTCGGTGGCTTGCTTTCGCGGCGGGTTCCTTCTTAAGTAAACCCGCTTGAAACACCGCCTCATACCCGTCTTCGCCTGCGTTTGCGCGCTGGGGGGCTGCGCCCGATTTCAAGACCGGCCAATGGTGCCCGCGCAGTTGGCGGCGGAACTGGACGCCCGTTCCCTCAGCGAGAGCGCCTTTCAGTGCTTTCTTCATACCAATTCCACTCCGCCCCTCCCGGCGGGACCCCCGGCGGTCTGGAATTTTGAACTGCTGACGGTTGCCGCCATGTATTTCCACCCCAGTCTGGAGGTGGCGCGGGCGGATTGGGCAGTGGCGCAGGGTGGCGACCGGACGGCGGCGGCTCGGCTCAATCCCACCGTCAGTGCGATTCCGGGCTACAATTTCAGCGCCGCCAACGGCGCCAGCCCCTGGATTCCCGCCCTTTCGTTTGACCTCCCGATCGAGCTGGCTGGCAAGCGTGCTTATCGCCGGGAACAGGCCCGGCAATTGACCGAGGCGGCCCGGCTTAACATTGCCACCACCGCCTGGCAGGTGCGGGCCGGGTTGCGCGGCGCGTTGTTGGATTTTGTCGCGGCGCACGGCCGTGAGGGGCGTTTGCGGGGACAGTTGGCGTTGCAGGAGCGGATCGTGCGTTCGGTGGAGCAGCGCCTGCAGGCGGGAGCCGTGGCCCGGACGGACTTGGCGACCGCCCAACTCGCCCGGGACAAGACGCGGCTCGACTGGCTCGAATCCCAACGGCTGGGGCGCGAGGCGCGGGCCCGCGTGGCGGAGGCCATCGGGCTGCCGGTGGCCGCTTTGAAGGACATTGAGATTTCTGCCGAATTGCCGACCCCGACCGCGGCGGATGGAATCACCGCCGCGGCCGCCCGGGAGCAGGCCCTGATCGGCCGCGCGGATGTCCTGGCCGCACTGGCCAATTACCAGGCCAGCCAGGCGGCCTTGCAACTGGAAATCGCGAAACAATACCCCGATCTTCACCTGGGCCCCGGTTACCAATTTGATCAGGGCGACCACAAATTCACTTTCGGCCTGACCGCGGAATTGCCGCTCCTCAACCAGAACCAGGGGCCGATCGCCGAAGCCCGGGCCCGCCGGGAAGCCGCGGCCGCCCGCTTTAAGGCGTTGCAGGCGCGGGTGCTGGCGGAATTGGATCATGCGCGTACGGCCCAGGAGGCGGCGGCCGCCCAATTGGCCGCATTGGAAGCCGTGGCGGCGAGCCAGCAAAAGCAGAGTGAAGGCGTGCTGGGGCAAATTCAGGCGGGCGCGGCGGATCCGCTGGATCGGGTGACGGCGGAATTGGAAGCTGGGGTGACGGAACTGGCGCGCTGGGACGGACAAGTCCGATTGCAACAGGCCCGGGGGGCGCTGGAAGACGCCCTGCAACGGCCGCTGGCGTCCCTGGCACCGGTCCGGATCGAATCCCCGCCGCCGGCCCTTCAATCAAAGGAACAAAAACCGTGAAACGTGCATTTTGGGCCATCCTGCTCCTCGTGATCGCGGGCGGAGGCGTGCTTTATTGGCGGCAAACCCACGGCGCTGCCGGGGTGGCGCCCGCGGGCGCGGAAGCCGCCCCCGCCGAAGAGGCCAAGATCACCATCACCCATGACGCCAGCGGTAATGTGGTGGTGAACATTAATGACGAGACTCAGGGGAACATCGGGATCGTCGTCGCGCACCCGGAGCCGGCGACCGCGCCACCGGAAACGCGGGGCTACGGCCGGGTGCTGGATCCGGCTCCGCTGGCGGCGTTGGCCAACGACCTGGCGACCGCCCAGATCGCCGCCGCCGCTTCCCAAGCCGAGTGGGACCGCACCAAGGTTTTGCAGAGTCAGGGGAACACTTCGGCGCGCGTCGCCGTGGCCGCGGAGGCCGCGGCCCGCCACGATGAGTTAGCGGTGCGCGCCCTGCAGGACCGGTTAGCGCAGGCCTGGGGACAGGATATCGCGCACCACCGGGATCTGGCGCGCTTCACGCAATTGTTGACGGCGCAGGAAACGGCCCTGGTCCGGATCGATCTGCCCGCGGGCGAGTCGCTCGCCGCGCCCCCGGTCCGGGCGCGCTTGGTGAACCTGGCGGGAACGTCCGCCATCGGGCAACTGATTGGACCCGCGCTGAATGTTGACCCGCAATTCCAAGGCCAGGGATTCATTTTCATGGTGGCGCCCAACCAGTCCCACCTGCGACCGGGAGAGGCGGTCGCCGGGTATCTCCAGGCGGCCGGCGAGCCGCTGCCCGGCGTGATCATTCCGCGGGACGCGGTGGTCCGCACGGAAGGGGCGGCTTGGATTTACGTGCTGAACAATGGAGCCGAAGCCCTGACCCGGACGCCGATTACGCTGGATCGGCCGGCGGAGAACGGCTGGTTTATCAACCAGGGAGTTGCCGCCACCAATCATGTGGTGGTGGTGGGGGCGCAGACCTTGCTGTCCCAGGAAACGAAGGCGTCCCTGAAGCCGGATTGAGATCGTCATGCTGAACCGGATTGTCCATCTCTCCCTGCGCTATCGCGGGGTGGTCATTGCGCTGGCGTGCCTCCTCACCGGCTATGGGCTGTATGTGGCCGAACACGCCAAGTTGGACGTCTTTCCCAACTTTGTCCCTCCCCAGGTTGAGGTGCAGACCGAAGCGCCCGGACTTTCTCCGGAACAAGTGGAGGCGCTCATCACGCGGCCTATTGAGAATACCATCAATGGTTTGGGCAACATGGCTTCCCTGCGCTCGGAATCCATCCCCGGGCTTTCGGTGGTGACCGCGGTCTTCAAGGAAAAGACAGACATCTTCATCGCGCGCCAGATGCTCGCGGAAAAATTGACCGAAACCATCGGTGAATTGCCGTTGGGAACCAAGGCGCCGACGATGTCGCCTTTGACCTCGTCCACCATGGACCTGCTGAAAATCGGCCTGGTCTCCGACAAACTATCGCCGATGGCGCTCCGGACCCTGGCGGATTGGACCGTCAAGCCGCGTTTGCTGGCGGTGCCGGGCGTGGCCCGGTGCATCGTCTTCGGCGGGCAGGTGCGCCAACTCCAAATCCAGGTGCGACCTGATCGCCTCGTGGCCTATGGGCTGGCGTTGAGTGATGTGCTGGCGGCCGCGCGCAACGCCACGGGTATCGTCGGCGCCGGTTTTATCGAAAACGCGAACCAGCGGATCATCCTGCAGACGGAAGGACAACTCTTGACGCCGTCGCAGTTGGGCGAGGTGGTGATTGTGCAGAAGGAAGGGCAGGCGGTGCGCTTGAAAGACGTCGCCACCGTGCAGGAAGGCGCCGCCCTGCGTTTCGGCGACACCTTGGTCCAGGGCCGGCCGGGTATTCTCCTGGCAATGTCGAGCCAGTACGGCGCCAACACGATGGAGGCCACCGTGGCCGTGGAGGCGGCGCTGGAGGAACTGAAACCGTTATTTGAAAAAGAGGGGGTGATTCTCCATGCGCGGTTGCACCGCCCGGCGACCTTTATTGAGACTTCCCTCGCGAACATTAAACACTCGCTGCTGTTGGGCGGCGTCCTGGTTGGCGTGGTATTGTTCCTGTTCCTCGGGCATTTTCGCACCGCCTTCATTTCCCTGACGGCAATCCCGCTCTCCCTGCTCACGGCCATCATTCTCCTCGATAAATTCGGGATCACCCTGAACACCATCACTCTCGGGGGCCTGGCCATTGCCATCGGCGAGGTGGTGGACGATGCCATCATCGATGTGGAAAACATCTTCCGCCGCTTACAGGAAAACCAGCTTTCCCAATCCCCGCGTTCCACCTTCCGGGTGGTGCTGGACGCCTCGATCGAGGTGCGGAGCGCGGTGGTGTATGCCACTTTCATCGTGGCGCTGGTTTTCCTCCCGGTTCTCACCCTCACGGGGTTGCAAGGCAGCTTTTTCGCCCCGCTGGCCCTGAGCTATATCCTCGCGATCCTGGCGTCGTTGGCGGTGGCGCTGACGCTGACTCCCGCGCTGGCGCTGGTGTTTTTCGCCCGGGGCGTGCGGGTGACCGGGGAACCCCGGCTGCAGCGGGTTTTGAAATCCGCTTATGCCACCGTGCTGACCGGCTTTGCCCGCTGGCCGCGGGCGGTGATCCTGGTGGTGGGGCTCGTCTGTGCCGCGACGCTGGCAATGTTGCCGCACTTTGGCAGCGAATTCCTGCCGGAATTCCGCGAAGGACACTTTGTCATGCAAGTACAGGCCACCCCGGGGACGTCACTGGCGGAGATGACGCGGATCGGGGCTGATTTGACCCGGGAAATCCGGAAGAATCCCAATGTGGCCACGGTGGAGCAACAGGCGGGACGCGCGGAGCAGGGCGAGGACACCTGGGCCTCGCACCGTTGTGAATTCCATATCGAATTGAATCCGGGCGTGCCGGGCGAGGAGCAGGAACACATCATGAAGCAATTCCGGGGTCTGCTGGATGATTTCCCGGGGATCTCGGGCGAAGTGCTGACCTTCCTGGGCGACCGGATCAGCGAAACCATCAGCGGCGAAACGGCCCCCATTGTGATTAATGTTTACGGTGAGGATTTGGAGGTCATCGACGAAAAAGCCCGGGAAATTGCGCAGGTGCTTGGCAACCCCGAACTGGTGCCCGGCGCCCGGAATGTCCAGGTGAAATCCCCGCCGGGCGGTCCGCGGGTGAACATCAAGCTGCGGCCGGACCGGCTCACGCAGTTGGGCTTCCGCCCTTTGGAAGTGCTCGAGGCAGTGCAGACGGCTTACCAAGGCACCGTGGCGGCCCAGGTCCATGAAGGCAACCGGGTGGCGGACGTGGTGGTGCTGCTAAACGATGCGGACCGACGCGACCCGGAAAACATCGGGGCTTTGCTCATCAGGAACAATGCGGGAGCGGTGTTCCCGCTGCGCGAATTGGCGGCGGTTTACCTCACCACTGGGCGATACGCCATCCTGCACGACGGCGCGAGCCGCCGCCAGGTGGTCACCTGCGTGCCCGACGGCCGGGATGTGACTTCGGTGGTCGCGGATGCCCGGAAGCAGATTACGGCCCATGTGAATTTTCCCAAGGGAGTTTACGCCCGCTTCAGTGGCACGGCCGAGGCCACCGCCCGGGCGCGCCAGGAACTCCTGATCAATTCCGCCATCGCCGCGGCGGGAATTCTTCTCCTGCTCGTGGTGGTGACGGGCAATTGGCGCAATCTCTTGCTCATCCTGGCCAATCTCCCCTTTGCCTTGGTGGGCGGAATCTTGACCGTGTTTCTCGTGGCCAAATTCGGCGATCCGGGGGAAGGCGGACTGACCATCGGATCGCTCGTGGGCTTCGTCACCTTGTTTGGGATCACCACCCGGAATTCCATCATGCTGATTTCCCACTACGAACACCTAGTCCAACAGGAAGGCGCCGTCTGGAATCTGGCGACGGCTTTGCGGGGGGCAGGGGAGCGGCTGGTTCCCATCCTGATGACTGCGGTCGTGACCGGATTGGGTTTGCTGCCTTTGGCGATGGGTTCCGGCGAAGCCGGGCGGGAGATTGAGGGGCCCATGGCGGTCGTGATCCTGGGGGGCTTGTTCACCTCCACGGTGTTGAATTTGCTGGTCCTCCCGACGTTGGCGTTGCGGTTTGGCCGGTTTGCGGCCCGGCCGGCCCTCGAGGAATAGGCCGGGCCGCCGCGGGCTCATTCCCTTTCCTTCGGCCCCTTCGGCGGGGTTATCCGAGCCCGTAGTTTGTCCGGGTCCCGACCAGCCAAATACTGGATAGTCAGCCACAAATCCCGGAGTGTGGTGACCAGCGCCCCCCGGGCCGCAAAACGCCGCGCGGAGGTAACCACCCCGGGCGACAGGGTGACCACGGGGCCGGATCGCGCCAGGCGCCGGGAAAAATCCAGATCCTCAAACAGCGCGATTTCCCGAAAGCCGCCCAAACGCTGAAACGTCGTGCGTCGCACAAAAATTCCCTGATCCCCCAAAAACCATCCCCACCGGCGACATCGCCATGCTGCCAGCCGGCAGGTCAGCCGCAACAGCCGGGACGAGCTATCAAAGTGGCGGACAAAGCCCCCACCAACAGGTTGGTGGACCCCGGGGCTGCCATCGGCCGGGCCGGTCAGGGCCTTTTGGATGTGATCGAGAGCCCCGGGGGGTAGGTGCGTATCCGCATGGAGAAACAAGAGGAACTCTCCCTTCGCGGCGGCGGCACCCAGGTTTAGTTGGTGCGCCCGTTGGCGGACCGGGGACGCGATGACGCGCGCCCCGACGGATTGTGCGATGGCCACCGTATCGTCCCGGCTACCGGCATCCACCACGACGAGGTCATAAGGCGCCGTCGACTCCCGCAGCGTGCCGAGGGTGATGGGCAATTCCAAACCCTCGTTGAGGGTAGGGACAATCACGGAAATCACCGGCCAGCCCCCTGGTCGCAAGTGCCGCCAAGGGCTGCTTTTGGGAGCGGTGGCGGTGGCGTCGTGGCAGGAATGAAACAATTCAAGGGAGTCGGCGTAAGGGGTAGGGACAAAGTTAGCGGGCTGCCCTCCGGGATTGCAATTGGTACGCGGCTGGGAGGAACTGCGTGCCCATTGCCGGAGAGCCAGCCCTAAATCAAAGATGTAAAGATCCTCAGCACCCGTTCAAATTGTCATCCCCGCCAGCCGTTTATCTTCGAAAGATAAGGCAGAATGATGCGTCGCCAAACCGGCCAAGGCAACAATAATTGCAGGCAGGATTTGGACACGGACATTCGCAGGACATGATTCCGGCGCCGGGGAAGAGGGCCGGGGGAGGGGGCAGGGACCCTTCATCGGGACCCGTAATGGGCTTGCCACACGTGGGCGTTGGTGCCTATATTGCCACGTCTCCACCAAAAAACATCCGACAGTCATTGTTAACATGTGCCCACTCAGCCCACGCCAATCAATGCGGTGCTCCAACGGTGTGCCAACGGAACCGGCCCGGAAGGCGGCCTTTACACTGATTGAACTTCTGGTGGTAATCGCCATCATCGCCATCCTGGCAGCGATGTTGCTGCCGACGCTGGCGGCGGCCAAGGAAAAGGGCAAGCGCACGCAATGCCTCAATAATTTGCGCCAGTTGGCCATCGGGGCGAATACTTACGCCATGGATAACATGGACAAATTGCTCCAAGCCCGCGATGGCGGTGGTTCCCCGACCCTGTATGTGCAGGTCTGTCTCAATCCCCCGGAGCAAGCGGCCTCCGCCGCGATGGGCCTGCTGGTGAGTTCCAATGTCAACTCCATCTGGAGTTGTCCAAATCGGCCGGGGTTTCCCATCTATGAGCCGGAGTATCCGCAATGGGACATCGGTTACCAGTATTTTGGGGGCATCACCAATTGGCACAACGAAGCGGGCAATTTTGCGGCTTATAGTCCGGTGAAACTGGGGCTTTCCCGGCCTTCCTGGACGCTGGCGGCTGACTCGGTCTCCAAGATTGATGGTATTTGGGGGTTGGCGCCGGGGAGCACCCGGGATGACATCATCTATTCCAACACGCCCCAGCATGGTTCGAAACAACATTCGCCGCCCAAAGGAGGCAATCAGGTCTTTATCGACGGTTCCGCGAGTTGGATCCGGTTTGAGCAAATGTATCGCCTGACCACGTGGAATGCCGATGGTTCGCGGATTTACTACTTTTATCAGGAAGATCTTCCGCCCGCCATTTTGAACGTCTTGAGCTTCCTCCACGGTCATCCCTGAGTAAGACAACTTTCGGGGCGGCACCCGCCCCAGCCAAATCAAGGACTGGCGCAAGCGCAACGGGGCGGTTCCGGGTTGGTTCCCCTTTCCGGGGTTGGCGGCCCCCCCGCCTCGCAGCCTCACCGCTTGGATTTCCCGGTCAGGTAAACAGAAAGGCACGAACCACCGGGGTGGTTCGTGCCTTGTAAACAGATCAGTGACGGCCATCCGGCCGTGCCGCTGGATGGCCCTTTACGGCAATCTTATGGCCGCGCCCGGAAGAACTGCGGACTGCCGGTCAGCGGCGTGGTGAACGACGGGGTGGCCGCACCCGGCACATCCGTCCAGGGACCGCTGAGTCCCGGGGCGCTCTGGAGCGTGCCGGCGGTCCATTGGACGAGGACCGCGCTGCCGGTGAGACTAATTTTGAGGGCCGGCAGCGGAGCTCCCGTGTAGCCGTATTGGCGCGGCAGGGTCGCATTGTAGCCGCCAGTACTGAGGTAGAAGTCATCATACAACCCGCTGTCCGAAGCGCTATTCCCCGCGACCACCAATTTGTCGAGGTTGGGTTGCATGCCGCCGATGATGACATCGATCACGTTGGGATCGCGATCACTGGCATAGTTCAGAAACGCATTGGTGCGGGCCGCATCGCCTTCCGCCTGGAGAAACACCGAGAAGGTATCGTTCACGAAGCCCGCGACGGCGTCATTCATCGGCGCATTCGTCACGTCGATCCAGACGGCATACTGACCAGGTGTCAGGGGGGAGGGGGTGTAATCAATGGGCGCGCCAATTCCATTCTTGGCCCCCAGGAACCAGGCATTCGTCCCGCCCACGGGATCCAGCAATAAGCTGGCATAAACCACCGGGCCAATGCCGCCGGCCGCATTGCCGCCGATATCGCTATAAGAGCGGGAGTTCTTATCCGTCAAGCCGATCACTTGGGATGGGGTGGTGGCGCCAGGGACCGGAAGATTCATCCGGAAGAATAGGGTGCCGGCTTGCAATTCCTTCAGGGTGTTCGTCTGGAGGTTCAGGATGGCATCGCTGTCGCCCGCCAGGAGAGTGAGCACCCGGTTGCCACTAAGGCTGCCCACCTGCACTGAATTGCCGCGCAGATCCAGCCAATACCGGGTCGCATTCAGCGGGCCCACGGTATAGGTGTCAAAATTGTCCAACAATGCCCACTGCGGGGCAACCCCGGTGACCACTGCCACCGTGGTCGTGGCGGTCAGGGTGCTGGTACCCCGGCGCACGGTCAGCACATAGGTGGTGTTGCTCGTGGGGGTGATGCCGTTGGTGCCCACGCCGACGATGGTTTTGGCCGTGACATCTCCCAGGACCGGGCTGATGGATACCTGGGCGGCATCCTTGCTCACGTCCCAACGGAGGACCGTGGAGCCCCCGTTCGCAACCGCCGGCAAATCCGCTTTGAAGGAGTTGATCGCCAGCGGGAGCAAGCGAGTCGGCGGGTTGGTGATGGGCGTTGTTTGGAGGATGGCCAATTCGTCCGGGGACAGGGCGCGATTCCACACGGCCACCTCGTCGATGAATCCCTGGAACCACGAGGACGGGCTGCTGCGCAGGATCCCGCCGATGCTGGTGGTGTTGAGTGTCAACGGCCCGATGGGACCGGGCACAATGGGATCCAGCACCCCGTCAATGTACCAGGCACCCACTTCGGTCACCCCCAAACGCCGTTGTGTATAGGCGATGTTATGCCAGGTGTCATCAAACGCGATGCCGGCGGAGTAATGATGATCACCGTTCACCGTGCCGGAGTCATTCCGGATGTAATTGTCCAGCACGCCCCGCGTGCCGAGATGGTCGGTGCCCAGGTTGAAGAGGGGATTGTTGTTGGCGGTGGAACCTTCGGAGAAAATGCGCCGATCGGTTTGCGCGGGATCGCCGTTGACCCACATGGAGACGGTGAAATCCGGCTTGCCGGTGATCGGAAGATCTTCGCCCGCGTTGTCCACCCGTTGCAGAATCGTGTGGGTGGCGTTCGTAAAGCTGAAGGCATTGCCGAATTTGCCGGGGACGATGTTGCCGGCGGTGGTCATGTTGACCACGGTCATATCATAACCACTGACCAAATCCGGCGTCTTGGACCCGATGATGGAATCCAGCGGCCAGTAGGAAATGAGTCCATTGGTGATGTTGGGGGCGGCGGGAGTTCTGACCGTCAAAGTGGCAACCGCGCTGGTCGCGCTGCCCGCGGCATTGGTGACCACCAGGGTGTAAGCGCCGGAGTCCGTGGCGGCGAGCCCGGTCAAGACCAAAGCCAGGCTGGTGGCTCCGGCCACCGGCACCCCATCCTTGTTCCACTGGTAAGTCATGGGGCGGGAGCCGTAGGCGCCGGCACCGAAGGTCCAGTTATCGCCCACCAGCAGATTGGTGGCGCCCACCGGTGAAAGCGAGATGGCCGGAGCGAATTGGGGAACCGGGGTTTGGATGCTGTTGGTCATGACATTTTGCACCTCGCCCTGGCTCAGCGCCCGGGCCCACACGGCCACGTCGTCCAGCGTGCCTTTGAAGAAGTTGCCCTTGGCGGCGCGCACGATCCCGCCCAGGGAGGTCGTATCCCAGATCCCCGTAATGTCGCGGTTATAGTTGTTGGTAAACGTCAGTTTGCCGTCCACGTACATGACCACGGGTCCCGCATTGTAAACCAGGGCGACGTGATGCCAGTTGGTGTCCAGCACCTTGTTCGTGGTCGTGGTGTCCAACAGCACCGTGCCGGAACTGTTCCGGAGATAAATCCGGGAAAAAGAATTGGTGCCGTATTGTTGCGTGCCCATCGCATACAGCGGATTGTTGTTCGCCAGGGCCGCGTCAGATTCGCAGAAATAACGCAGGTCCGACTGGCCATTGCCTATGCCGTTGACCCAGAACAGGATGGAATACGCCGCGTTTTGGGAGATCGGCAGGCCGGTATCAATCCCAGCTTGGGTCGTAAAATAAGCGCATTGCTGCAAGCTGGAATCGAAGGTCAGGCCCTGTCCAAACTTGGCGCCGACCACCGACGAAGCGTCGGGGATGTTGAACAGCGCCAGGTTGTTGCTGGCCACGACATCCGGGGTGATCAGATTGTCGGGATCAATGTTGTCGAGGGGCCAATAGGATACCAGCCCTTGCCGGACGTCGCCGGCCATGGCGCTGGTCGCCGCCAGGGCGATGATGCCCAGGGCGCATAGTATTTTTTGTTTCATGAGTTTGGTGTGGTGGTCGGTTCAGTAATATGACTTCGCAGTTGTGGTTGCAATGGATCGGTCATGGGTAACGGAACGCATGCTGGATGCTAACCGGATGCTTGTCAAAACTTATCCGGGGCGGAATGCGGGCGCGAGCGCGCCGGGGCGCGTGAGCGCACCCCGGTAAGGTCGGCGGTAAGTTGATAGCCGGGGCGGGGAGTCGGTGGACCACCGCTCCCGCCCGCGTTTACGGCTGGGGACTCAGGTCCAGGCAGACGAGGTCGCCCTTGGCATTGCGGCAATAAACGCGGCCATTGGCGAGCACGGGCACCGTCCAGCATTTGCCGCCCAGCACCTGGGCGCGGGACAGCACCTTGAAGGCCTTGGGATTGGCTTCCGCGATGATCAGTTCGCCTTTTTCACTTAAGGCGATCAGTTTGCCATCCGCCATCATGAGGGAGCCCTTGCCAAATTTGGTGTCGGTCCACTTTACCTCTCCCGATTGCCAATCCAGGCAGCTCAACTGGCCTTCATCCACTCCATAGAGAAAACCCTGCCAGAGAATGGAACTATTGAAGTGGTTGCGCATCTTCTTGGTTTCCCAAACGACCGCGGGTTGCTTCCCCGTCACTTTGATGAGCGCCGCGCCGTGGCCATAGCCGGAAGAGACAAACGCCTGGTCACCGTGCAGGATCGGGGCGGCCGCATTGACGTCGTACTCGGTTTTCCACGGAAAACTCCACACTTTGCCGCCATCCGGCACTTTCACCACATTCAAGGTTTGGGCACCCATGATGGCCACCACGCGTTCCCCCGCCCAGTCGGCGGGCAGCGGGGTGGCATAACCAGATTCCCCCTCTCCGGACTTCCAGACCACCGCGCCGGTTGTCTTGTCGAAAGCAGTGCCGGCGGATCCCGCATTGAGGATCAACAAATTTCCCTCGGCCAGCACGGAGCCGGCAAATCCCCAGGTCGGAATCTTGAGCCCCAATTCCTTGGTGACGTTATTCGACCGGATCAGCGTGCCTTTCGCGGCGTCCACGCAGATAAAGTCACCGCTCTTGCTGAGCGTGTAAACCCGGCCCCCATCCACGGTCGGGGTGCAACTGGTGCCGCCCTCATAGAACTTGGGGTCCAGCGGGCTCGGGTAGGAATATTTCCAGAGCACCGCGCCCGTGGCGGCGTCGAAGCAAAAAACCGTGTCCACATCCTTGCTGTTCCCGAGGGTGTAGACCCGACCCTGACTGACCGAGACGGAGGAAAAACCGACCCCGACCGAGGCTTTCCAAAGCTGCTTGGGCCCTTCGACCGGCCACTTGGTCTGCCAACCGGTCTCCTGCGAGATGCCGTTGACATCCGGCCCGCGGAAACGATTCCAATCCGCGGCCGGAGCGCCCTGCGAAAGCAGGACCAAGGCCAGCACGGCACAGGTCCGGGAGAGGTTGGGGTTCATGGTTTGGAATCCGGTGGCGAGTGGAATTTTCATGATAATCAGGGTGAAAAAGTTAAAGCGAATGGGTTTGTCCTGTCAATGAACACCCGCCCGCTCAGTTGGCTGGCGCATTGGTTCCGGGTGGCCGGCCGGGCAATTGGGCTTTAATCGCGATGTCCACGCCCTGTTGGTCCGCGCTCAGCCGGGGAACATAGGTGACACTGGGTCCCTGCCCGGTGGGGCCGATGGTGACTTCCGCCGCGCGTCCCTCCGCGGTGGTAATCTGGGGCGCGGTCAGGATGTCCACGCCATCGGTGGCGGCAAAACTGGACATCAAGGCGGCCAGTTCCGCACTGCCCAACGAACTCGTGTAAGTGCTCGCGCGCCCCTCGGTTTGAAAACTGCCGAGCCCCAGCCGGGTGAGGACCTCTTCGGGCGCTTTCACAAAAACCGAATGCAGGGACACCTGGCCGGTGGTGAGATTGTCCGTCCCGAAATCGGGCGTGAGCAGCAATAAGGTGCGTTTGCCGGGTTCCGTTGACCATCCCCCCGCCACCAAGGTGTTGCCCTTGACCACATTGGCGCTCAAGTGGGCGGTATAGGGCTGGTTGTCCTCCCCGGGGTTGGGGCTCGGGGGGCCGCTTCCCGGACCGCCGGTTCCCGCTCCCGCGGCGGCATTGGCACCGGCGCGGCGGGCGGCAGCCGCGGCGGCGGCGCTTTCTTGGACCGAGCGGCGTAGTTGGCCGACCTCGCTCCGGAGGCGGAGCAATTCGCGCATGGGGTCGGTGGCGGGTGTGGCCAAGCCGCTCCCGGCCGGCGCTGCTCCGGTCGGGGCGGCGCCAGCGGCGGCGGTGCCAGTGCTGGTGGCGGCGGATTCCCGGGAGCCCGGGGCGGATGCCGCCCCCTTCGCTGGCACATTACCGGGCACCGACGTCCCGCCGGCCTCCATTTGCTCGCGAAGGGTGCGGTTTTCACTGCGCAATTGCTCCACGGCACGCTGTTGCAGCACTGCGTAACCCACGGCGCCCACTGCCAGGATTGTGAAAATGCCCGCGCTTAATTTGCTCATAAAGATCCCCGCGTGATCGGGGAGCAGATTCCCGCCACCCCAAGGTGTTTTTGCCCGCTGTCCCGACCGGGTTGGATCCTAACCGATCCCGACCAAAATGCGAATTGAACTTGTGCGGTTGAATTTCCCAAGGTGGCGGGGCACCCTTTGCCGTGCCCGCACAATTGGCCAAGCCCCGAATTACCGCCCCTCCCGAATCGGTCACGATCGGGGACCTGGTGATTCCGGTGATTTACCGGCGGCGCCCCCAGGCGCGGCGCTACATCTTGCGGGTGACGGCGGACGGCGTGGCCAGTGTGACCATCCCGCGGGGTGGTTCCGCCCGGGAAGCGCAGCATTTTGTGGACCGCCAGTCGCCCTGGTTGGCGGCGCAATGGCGTAAATTCCTGGCCCGGGTGGTCCCTCCGGTGTCCGAGTCCGGGGTTTTCTACCGCGGGGAAAGGGTTCCGGTGCTTGTGGGGCTGGATGGCGTGGCGCGGTTCGGCGATCAGACCCTGGCGATCGCTCCCGGAGACCGCGATCTGCGGGCAGCCATCAAGGAACGGTTGCGCCAAATGGCGACCCGGGAACTGCCGTCGCGCGTGGCCGAACTCGCCGCCCGCGAAGGCTTGTCGGTGCGCCGGGTCAGCCTTCGCGATCAGCGCTCCCGCTGGGGCTCGTGTTCCGCGCGCGGGGTGATTTCCTTGAATTGGCGGCTGGTCCAGATGCCGGATTTCGTCCGCGATTATATCATCATGCATGAATTAATCCACCGGCGGGAGATGAACCATTCGGCGCGTTACTGGCAGTTGTTGCGGACGGCCTTTCCCGAAACCGACGCCGCGGAACAATGGTTGCGTCGCAATTCGGCCGGGTTGCGCGAGTTGTAAGCCCGATTCCCAGCAATGGACGGGCGTAATCGCCGTTCCTACCTTGACCGGGCGCGGCAATGAGCCTAGAAGAATCGGCATGATGCGATGGCTTTTCGGCGCGGCCGGGCAACCACTCCGGCGGATGGTGCTTTGGGGGCTTCTGGGACTGGTGACCACCGGACGTTTGCCGGCCGCGGATTTCCGCGTGGGCCTGGTGCTGGACCGCGGGGGCAAGGATGATAAGTCGTTCAATTCTTCCGCTTTTGCCGGCGCCACGGAGGCCAAAACCAAATTGGGGATCGCCCTCAAATATGTCGAGGCCCCCGATGACAACGCGTTTGAGCCCATGCTGCGCGGGTTTGCCATGAAGGACTACGACCTGATCATCGGCATTGGCTTTGCGCAAAAAGAGGCGATCAAGAAAGTCGCCGCGCTCTTTCCCAAAAAGCATTTTGCCATTGTCGATTCGGAAGTGGACGCCCCGAACGTCCGTTCGCTCCTGTTCGAGGAGCACGAAGGGGCATATGTCATCGGGGCCATGGCCGCGCTCAGTACCAAAAGCGGCAAACTGGGTTTCATTGGCGGCATGGACATCCCGTTGATCCACCGGTTTGCCTTGGCGTATGAGGCGGGGGCGCGGCACGTTAAGCCGGAAGTGACGGTGACGGCCAATTACGTGGGCATTACCAGCGCGGCCTGGAACAACCCGCCCCGGGGCAAAGAACTCGCGGTCAACCAGTATGCGGCCGGGGTGGATATTATTTTTGCGGCGGCCGGCGCGTCGGGCTTGGGAGTGTTTGACGCCGCCGAGGAGAAGCACCAGTTCGTCATCGGCGTGGATGCCAACCAGGATTGGATCAAGCCCGGGCGGGTGCTCACCAGCATGTTGAAGCGGGTGGATGTCGCGGTGTATGCCACGATCGCCGCCGCCCAAAGCGGCAAATTTGCCGGCGGCGTCGAACATTTTGGCCTGGCCAACCAGGGCATCGATTACTCGGTGGATGAACACAACGCCGCGATTCTGACCGCATCGGTGAGGAAGCAGGCGGACGCCTTGAAAGCGGACATCATCGCGGGCCGGATCACGGTGCCGGATTACTATAAAAAGCCCTAATGGCTGCCGCCCCTCCCGCCGCCGTCGAATTGCGCGCGCTGAGCAAACGGTTCGGCGGCGTACTGGCGAATGCGGACGTGCATTTGCGGGTGGCGGCCGGCACCATACACGGCATCGTGGGGGAAAACGGCGCGGGCAAATCCACCGCCATGAAGCTGCTGCTCGGCTTGCTGCGGCCGGACTCGGGGGAAATTTTCGTCCATGGCCAGCCGTGTATCTGGGCCTCTCCCGCCGCCGCCATGGCCCGGGGCCTGGGGATGGTGCATCAGCATTTCATGCTGGCCGGCGCCTATTCCGCGCTCGACAACATTTTGCTCGGCGCCGAGCCGGTGCGCGGGGGGATGATCAACCGGCGGCAGGCCCGCACCCGGCTGGAACTTCTCCGTCAACAATACGGCCTGCCGGTCGATTGGGATTCCCCGGTGGAACGACTCCCCGTGGGCGTGCAGCAGCGTATCGAAATTCTCAAGCTCCTCTACCGGGACGCCAACATCCTGATTCTGGATGAACCGACCGCGGTTCTGACCCCGCGGGAAACCGCCGAGCTTTTCGCCAACCTCCGGCGCCTGCGCAACGAAGGCAAAACCATCCTGCTGATCACGCATAAACTAAAAGAGGTGATGGCCATCACGGATCAGGTGACGGTTTTTCGCGCCGGCCGCGTCACGGGGGAGCGGGTCACCGCGAACACCAATCCCACGGAACTCGCGCGCTTGATGGTCGGCCGGGACGTGGTGCTGAACCTGGCCGTGGCCCCGGCCAAACCGCAGGTTGGGGTGGCTCTGGAAGCCGCCGATTTGCATCTGGCCGGTCCCGCCGTCGGCGGTCGAACCCGCCTTGCCCAAGTCAGCCTCCAGGTGCGACCGGGGGAGATCGTGGGGATCGCCGGAGTCGAAGGCAACGGGCAGTCCGAGTTGCTGCAAGCCCTGCTGCACCCGCGGGATCCGCGGTGCCGCACCAGCGGCACGGTGCGCTGTCTCGGCCAGGATGTCACCCATTGGGAGGCGGGCCGGATTCGCGAACTGGGGGTGGCGCTGGTGCCGGAAGATCGCCACCGCGAAGGTCTGCTGCTGGAGCGCCCGCTCCGGGAGAATTTTTTGCTGGGATGGCAACGACGATCCCCTTTCAGCCGCGGTGGTTTTCTGCGTCCGTCCGCCCTGACATCCGCCGCCGCGGCCGCCGTGGAAGAATATGATGTCCGCCCGGCGGACCTGGGCCTGGCTGTGGGCCGGCTTTCCGGGGGGAACCAGCAAAAGCTGATCTTCGCCCGCGAGTTTCAGGAGCGACCCCGCCTGGTCATTGCCGCCCAACCCACGCGGGGCGTCGATGTGGGAGCCATCGAATTCATCCACCGCCGCCTGGTCCGGGCGCGGGACGAAGGGGCGGGAGTCCTGCTCGTTTCCTTCGAGATCGAGGAGATTCTCGCGCTGGCGGATCGCATTCTCGTGCTCTATGAGGGGCGTATCACGGCGGAATTTGCGCGCGGGGAGGTTTCCGAAGCTGAACTGGGGTTGAAAATGGGGGGATCATGAAACGCCTCCTGCAACCGCTCCTCTCGGTGCTGCTGGGTCTGGCCCTGGGTCTGGGCGTCACTGCGCTGGCCGGGGAGAATCCCTGGACGGTGTTGAAAATTCTCGCCAGCGGTGCTTTCGGCACCGGCTACGATTTCGGGATGACTTTGTTTTACGCCACGCCCCTGGTGTTTACCGGTTTGTCAGTCGCGGTGGCCTTTCATGCCGGGCTCTTTAATATCGGCGCAGAAGGGCAGCTCACGATGGGCGCGCTGGCCGCCGCCGCGACCGGCGCGATTTTGTTCCGCGTGGCGTCGCCGTGGGCCCCGTTGCTCGCCGGCGTGGCGGCCGTCCTCGCCGGTACGCTCTGGGGGGCGATTCCCGGCTGGCTGCGCGCGCGCCGGGGCAGCCACGAGGTGATCAACACCATCATGCTCAATTTTATCGCCGCGGGGCTGGCCAACTACGTGACGCTGTACCTGCTGAAAAACCCGGAATCGCAAAACCCGGAAACCCGGGCCGTGGGCGATGGATACCTGCTCGCCCCCTTCAGTTGGCTCGGCGGTGCCCCGGTCGGTTGGGCCACGCCGCTGGCGCTCGTGACCGCGGCCGGGGTCGGGGTGCTGTTATGGCGAACTTCGTTGGGATTTGAGATCCGGGCAGTGGGCCAGAACGAAGCGGCCGCCCGCGCGGCGGGGATTGCGACCGGCCGGGTCCAGTTGCTTGCTTTTGCCCTGGCCGGTGGTTTGGCGGGATTGGTGGGCGTCGCGGAGGTGCTCGGCAACGTGGGCCGTTTTCGCGTTGGTTTCTCCCCCGAATACGGTTTCCTCGGCATCGCGGTGGCTTTGCTCGGGCGCAACCGGCCCGGGGGCATTCTGGCCGCCGCGCTGCTGTTTGGCGCCCTGCACAAGGGGGCCACCTCGCTGGATATGGAAACGGAGCACGTCACGCGCGAATTGTCCCTCGTGTTCCAGGCGTTGATCATCCTTTCCGTTTCGGCGGACGGACTCTGGAGCTGGCTGCACCGGCGGAGGTCCTCATGCTGATTCAACTCATCGGTTCAACCTTCCGGGTTTCCACCCCGCTGGTGTTTGCCATGCTCGGCGGACTGGCCAGCGAACGGGCGGGGGTGGTCAACCTCGCGCTTGAAGGCATGATGCTGTTCGGCGCCCTGGGCGCGGCCGTGGGCACCCTGGCGACCCATTCCCCGTGGTTGGGCGCGCTCTGCGGCCTGGGGTCGGGAGTGCTGCTCGCCGCGGTTTATGGGCTCGTTGTCCTCCGCTGGCGGGCCAATCAGGTCGTCGCCGGCATGGGCATCAACATGCTTGCGCTCGGGCTCACTCCGGAATTTTGCAAAATGCTTTATGATCAAACGGGCCGGACGCCGGCCATTCCTCTGGCGGAACATTTCCAGGCCGCGCCGATGTACGGGGCCTGGATCGGGGTGGCGCTGGCGTGGTTCGTGTTGCGCTTCACGCGGCCGGGACTTTGGCTGGGGTTTGCGGGCGAGCACCCCGGCGCCTTGGATGCCGCGGGCATTTCGGTGACGCGCGTCCGCTGGCTGGCAGTCCTGGCCAGCGGCGCGCTGGCCGGTCTCGGCGGAGCGGCTCTTTCCACCTTTTCGTCCTCCTTTTTTTCCCGGGACATGGCCGGCGGCCGCGGTTACATGGCGCTGGCGGCGCTGATCTTTGGCAAATGGCGTCCCTTGCCGGCCGCGCTGGCCTGTCTGCTGTTCGGTTTCACCGACGCCCTCCAGGATCGCCTGCAAGGGGTGGTGGTTTGGGGGCGGGAGCCCATTCCCGTGCAATTCATCCAAATTCTGCCGTACGTGGTCACCATCCTGGTGCTCGCCGGTTTCGTGGGCCAGTCCCGCGCGCCCAAGGCCCTGGGCGTTCCCTTTGAACGGGACTGAGGCAGACATCACTCCGGACCCCGCGCGCCGGTTTTCGTTTGGAATGTCCCGGTCCCGCCGATTAAGCTGGTGGAATGCCGACCGGTGAACCTGATTTGTTGCCGCTCCTGAAGCAATACTTCGGGTTCCGCTCCTTTCGGCCCTTGCAGGAGGAGATCATCCGCGATGCCCTGGCGGGCCGGGATGTCTTTGCCTTACTGCCCACCGGGGGCGGCAAGTCGCTGTGCTTCCAATTGCCGGCCCTGGCCCGGCCCGGCCTCACCGTGGTCGTCTCCCCTTTGATCGCCCTGATGAAAGATCAGGTGGACGCTTTGCAGTCGGCAGGCATTGCCGCCACGTTTTTGAATTCCTCCCTCCCGCCCGGCGAGGCGCGGGTCCGTCTCCGCGGCTTGCACCAGGGGGAATACCGGTTGCTCTACCTGGCCCCCGAGCGCCTGATGCTTTCCGGCATGATCAGCGACTTGCAGCGCTGGCAGGTCACCCTCCTGGCCGTGGATGAGGCCCACTGCATCAGCGAGTGGGGTCATGATTTCCGGCCCGAGTACCGGCAACTGGCGGAACTCCGCACCCATTTCCCCGACGTCCCGGTCATTGCCCTGACCGCCACCGCCACCGATCGCGTGCGGGCGGACATCGTCCAGCACCTGCAACTGCGGGAGCCCTCCTGTTTTGTGGCGAGCTTTAACCGCCCGAACCTGACCTACCGCGTCCTCGCCAAATCGGGTCCCTACGACCAGGCGCTGGAATTCATCCGTCGGCGACCGCGCGAATCGGGAATCATTTATTGCCACAGTCGGAAATCCGCCGAAACGGTCGCCCAACGCCTGAATGCGGACGGGGTGAAGGCCCGTGCCTACCACGCCGGGTTGAGTGGGGACGAGCGCGGCCGCAACCAGGAATTATTCCTGCGCGATGAAATCCGCGTGGTCTGCGCCACCATCGCCTTCGGCATGGGGATCAACAAACCGAACGTCCGCTTCGTCATCCATTACGATCTGCCCAAAAATGTGGAGGGCTATTATCAGGAGACCGGGCGCGCGGGGCGGGACGGTCTGCCGGCGGAATGCCTGCTGCTGTTCAGCCCGGGCGATGTGGCGAAACAAACGCAGTTCATCGAGGAAAAGCCCGATCCCCAGGAGCAGCAGATCGCCCGGGAGCAATTGCGCCAGATGGTGCACTATGCCGAGTCCGGCACCTGCCGCCGCGCCGAGTTGCTGGGGTATTTCGGCGAGGATTTCACCACCGACAATTGCGGGGCGTGCGACAACTGCCTCTCACCGCGGGCCACGTATGACGGCACGCTGGCGGCCCAAAAATTCCTTTCGTGTGTTTACCGCATCCGCGAACGCAGCCAGTTTGGCGTGGGCTTGAACCATGTCGTGGAGGTGTTGACGGGCGCGGACACCGACAAGATCCGCCGCTGGGGCCATACCCAGCTTTCCACTTACGGGATTGGCCGGGAGCACCATCGCGCCGAGTGGGGGGCGATTGGCCGCGAATTGATCCGCCTGGGGTTTTTGCGCCAATCCACCGAAAAGTTCAGCACGCTCGAACTGACTCCGGAAGGCCGGGCGGTGCTGACCCAGCGGCAAAAAGTGACCCTCACCCGTCCGGTGGCTCCGGGCGAGGCGCGCGCGCCCCGGGCCGGCGAAATTGCCTGCGACGAGCTGTTGTTCGAAAAATTGCGGCTCCTGCGCAAACGCCTCGCCGACGAACGCGACCTGCCGGCGTATATTGTCTTTTCCGATGTGGCGTTGCGGCAAATGGCCCGCGAATACCCCGCCGTGGCCCGCGATTTTGCGCGCATCTCGGGCGTGGGCGAGAAAAAGCTGCGCGAGTTTGGCGACATTTTCCTGGCGGAAATCGCGGCCCATCTCACCGTCAATCCGCGCCAGATGTTTGCCGATGATTCCTTCACCGCCCCGCCGCCAGCCAAGCCGCGCATCAGCGATACCATTGCCCTCAGTGTGCAAAGCGTCCGGCAGGGCCGGTCCGTGGCGCAGGTGGCCGCCAACCGCGGCCTGACCACCGGCACCATTTACGGACACCTGGTCGCCGCGCTGGAGGCCGGGGAGAAATTGGATCTCAATCAACTCCTGACACCCGAGCAACAGCGGCGGATCGGCGATGCGTTGGAACGCTGCGGCCCGGCCAACCTCACCGGCGCCCGGGAATTGCTGGGGGACGCTTTCGAGTACGACCAACTGCGCCTCTACCGCGCCGCCCGCGGGCGCTAACCTGATTTCCCGTGGCGACTCGGGGCGCATTGCTTTAGGATCGGACTGTGGGCTTTGACAAACAACGCGTCGCGCTGATCTATGCGGGACTGGGACTTCTCACCCTCGCCGTTTTCGGGCGGGTGGCCGGGTATGATTTCACCAATTACGACGACCCCGATTACGTGGCCAACAATCTCGTGGTGCGGGCGGGGTTGACCTGGCAGGGGTTGCAGTGGGCCTTCGCCGCCGAGCACGCCAGCAATTGGCATCCGGTGACCTGGCTTTCCCACATGCTGGACTGCCAGTTTTTCGGGTTGCAGGCCGGCCGCCATCACCTGATGAACGTGCTCTTCCACACGGCCAACGGGATCTTACTGTTCGGCTTGCTGCGACGAATGACCGGGGCGGTCTGGCGCAGCGCGCTCGTGGCGGCCTTGTTCTTATGGCATCCCGCCCACGTCGAATCCGTGGCTTGGATTGCGGAGCGCAAGGATGTGTTGAGTGTGTTCTTTGGGCTACTGACCCTGGGCGCCTATTTTCGGTACACGGTGCAAGCCGCCGCCGGCCGGCGGTCCGCGCTCTGGCAGTATGGCTTCGCCCTGATTTTTTTCGCGGCCGCCCTGCTTTCCAAAGCCATGCTGGTGGGACTTCCCTTCCTGTTTTGCCTCCTGGATTTCTGGCCCTTGCGCCGACTCCCGTGGCCGGGTTGGCCGGCGGCTGAGTCGCAAACCTCGGCCCCTCCCGTCCGCGCTCGCCCACCCACCTGGCGCTGGTTGCTCCTGGAGAAATTGCCGTTTGGCGTGCTCCTCGTAATTTCTTGCGTGATGACCTACCTCGCCCAGGATCACGGCGGGGCCGTGAACTCGCTTGGATTGGTGCCCCTCAGCCTGCGCCTGACCAATGCGGTCGTGGCTTACGCGCGGTATGTTTTGGAGGCCTTTTGGCCGGTGAATTTGGCTATCTTTTATCCGATGCCGCACGGTTGGCCAATCGGAGTCGTGCTGGCCGCGGGCCTTTTCCTGCTGGTCTTGACCGTGGTGGCCCTGACCCAGGCCCGGTTGCGTCCCTGGCTGCTGGTGGGATGGTTTTGGTTTCTCGAAACACTGGGTCCGGTGATCGGTCTCGTCCAGGTGGGGACGCAATCGATGGCGGATCGTTACACTTATCTGCCGTACGTGGGTCTTTTCATCGCCGCGGCGTGGGGTCTGGGCGAACTGACGGGGCGTTTTCCGGTCGCCCGCCGAATCGTTCCAATCGCCACCCCCATGGTGTTGGCGATTCTCCTCGGCTTGACGGCCGCCCAGGTCCACGTCTGGCGGACCACCAGCGATCTCTGGGCGCATGCGCTGGCGGTTACCCAAAACAATTACGAAGCCTACGACAATCTTGGAATCGAGCACATGAACGCGGGCCGTTACGCCGCCGCCCTGACCAACTACCAATCAGCCCTGGCCATCGAACCGGGCTTTTATATGATTCATTATCATCTCGGCGTCCTGCGCGCGCTGCAGAAGGATTCCCGGGCCGCGGAAGAAGAATTCCAACTGGCCCTCCGCGACCGTCCGGCCTGGCCGCCCGTGGAATTCCGCTATGGGTCGTTGCTCGCAGCCCAGGAACAGTGGGCGGCGGCCGCGGAGCACTATGAGCGCGGATTGCAGGGCGCGCCGGACGACGCCATCGCCCACCAGGAATGCGGGCGGGTGCTCGCCCGCCTGGGCCGGATGGAGGCGGCGCTGGCGCACTTGCAAACGGCGTTGCGGTACCATCCAGACGATGCCCAGGCCCGTTATGATCTCGCGCTTGGCTTGGTCATGGCGGGCCGGAAGGAAGCCGCCATTACGGCGTATCGCGCTGCGCTCGCGCTGCGTCCCGCCTGGGCCGTGGCCCAGAATGACCTGGCCTGGCTGCTGGCCACCCACGCGCAGGCGACGGCGGAAATGGGCTTGGAGGCGGTCCGGTTGGCGGAACAGGCGGTCCGATTGGAGCCGAAGCAGACCAGTTACTTGGGCACCCTGGACGCGGCTTATGCGGCGGCGGGGCGTTTTCCGGAAGCCGTGGTCACCGCCGAGAAAGTACGGGATCTGGCCACCGCGGGTGGTCAGAAAGACCTGGCGGAGGCCGCGAACCGTCGGTTGGCCGCGTACCGGACCGGACAAGCCTACCGCGAGCCCTGAGCTGCCGACGCGAAAATCAGATAATTCCTGCCATTTTACCTGATTGTCACGCGTTCGGCCGTTGACAGTGCCGGAAAGGACATGTTACTTTCCGCCGCGACGCGCGGGTTATGAACTCGTTTTTAAACCAACACGTGCTGGTGCTCAACCGGCTTTGGCAAGCTGTCAACATCTGCACCGCCCGCCGGGCGCTCACCTTGTTGTTCGAGGGGCAGGCCCAGGTGGTGCAGGGCGCCGAAGATGGCTCCTTCCAAACCTTCAGCTTCACGCAGTGGCAGGATTTTTCCCGGCAAAAGCCGCATCCTGAGAGCGTTCACACCATTTCCTTCAAGATTCGCATTCCCCGCGTCATTTTGCTGGTGATGTTTGACCGGCTGCCGAAAAAGGAAGTCAAATTCACGCGGCACAATATTTTTGAGCGCGACCACAACACCTGCCAGTATTGCGGCCGGGTGTTTGATCGCAAGGATTTGAATCTGGACCACGTCATCCCCCGGGATCGCGGCGGGCCGACCACCTGGGAGAACATCGTGTGCTCGTGTATTCCTTGCAACACGCGCAAGGCCAACCACACGCCGCAAGAGGCCGGGTTGCATTTGATCCGGAAACCAAAGCGACCGAAATGGCGTCCTTTCGTGCAGGTCAACTTCGGGTTGTTGCACCACGATAGTTGGAAGCATTTTATCGACCTCGCCTATTGGAACGTCGAGTTGGGCGAGGATCTGCCCACCGGCTGACCCGGCTTCGGCGCGAGTTCAGGCGGCTTCGGTGGTGCCACGGGCGTTCTCGATCAGTTCCCAGAATTTGGGATTCTGCTGCAGGGCCTGGTCCTCTTCCAGTTTCAGCCCGGATCGGAAATAGAAATCCTTGAGGGTGTGCCGGCTCAGGATGCGGTGCACCACCACGCCGAGATCGTGCTTCTCGAAATACACCCGGTAATCCCCCACGCGAAACCGATGTAAAATCCGTCCGGCCCGCTCCAGCTTGCCAAACGAATCCAATTCCGTGTTGCGGACTTGCGCGGGCAGTCCGCGAAAATCCCCCAGTATCTGCAATTGCAATTCCTTGGGCATGCGGGCCAATTCGGCCGCGCTGGTCGGGTTGAAAATAATTTGAAATGGGCGCATGTCAGATTCCGGCCCTGTTCTACCCACCCGCCCGGGGCCTGTCAATGTTCCGCCCCGGCCGCAACTTCACCCGCGCCCAGGTGTTTGTCCTTTCGATGATGCGGAATAATACCAACCGGCCATGAAATCTCCCTGCTGGAAAATTTCGGCCTGGACTTTGAATTGCGTGGTTTTGGCCCTGGCCGGGAGCTGCCATGCGGCCGACGAGGGCAACAATTACGAGGCCATTCCGGCCCGAAATGTATTCGACCTCCGGCCGGCCCCCGTCACCGAGCCGGTGGTGGTCACTCCCACGCCACCCCCCGGCACGGTGAAGTTGACCGGGATCACCACCATTTTCGGGCCGCCCCGCGCCCTTTTCCTCGTCCGCAAGACCCCGGCTCCAGCCCCGGCCCCGGCGGGCGGCCCGCCCGCCGCCGATGAATCGGTTATTCTCACGCTGGGTGAACGGGTGAATGGTTTGCTCCTGCTGGAGGTGGATGAAGCGGGTGGAACGGCCAAAGTCAGCTACCATGGCGAGGAAATGCAGTTAAGCCTGCCGGCGGTTGCCGCCGCCACGGGGGATGCGGGTCATCCCGGGCCGCCAAATTTCCGGCCCCGCCCGGAACTTCCAGCGGGCACCCCTCCGGCGATGGTGACACCGCCCGGGCCGGCCAGTGCCGAGGAGGCAGCTTTATTGCTGGAGGCCAACCGGTTGGCCAATCGCGGGGGGGGCAGTCGTCCGCCGTTGCCGCCTCCCGGTCCCGGGATGCGGGCCTTGCTGAACCCGCCGTGAGCCCGGTCGTTCCGGGAAACAGAAAGGCCGGACTTTCGTCCGGCCTTTCCTGAGAACAAAGCTTTTAAAATTCTTTGCGTTGACCGCTGCGGCGCCGCAGACATACGCCTCTAGCACACGTGGAACACTGCGTTTTGCACCGTCAACAATGAAACCTTAGTCCGGATGGCTTTCCCTCACCAGTCACCAGTACTGGGGACAAGGCTGGGGACAGTCGGGGGACACGTTGCGGGGACCGGCCCGCTGAGTGGCGCCCGGGACGTTGGAAAGATTTTCCGAACTAAAAGGGGGCAGCTGGCGTTTAACCTCATGTAACGGGCCGGACTGAAGTGTCGGCCCGGCCCGAACCAAACCAAAACATGACGCGGTCGCTTTTCAAATCATTGCCCTCGCTCTTCACCATGACTGATGAGCAGGCGATGTGGCGGGTCAAGCTGGAGGACGATCCGCAGGCGTTCGCCCAATTGGTCCGGCGCTGGGAGAAACCCATCCAGGCGCTGTGCCTGCGCATGGTGGGGGATCCGCAGGGCGCGGAAGATCTGGCCCAGGAAGCCTTCGCGCGGGTATTTGGGCGGCGCAAGGAATACGAGTCTTCCGGCCGGTTCTCAACCTTCCTTTGGCGGGTGGCCTTGAATTTGTGTTACGACGAACTCCGGCGATTGAAGCGACGCCGCGAGTTGTTTCTCGCCGATGCCCCCGCGGGTGAGGCCGAGGAAGGACCGGCTTCCGGCTGTCCCGCGCCGGACCTGTGCCTGGTGGAGCAGGAGCGGGCGGAAACCATCCGGCTGGCCTTGCTCCGGCTGGATGAGGCTTACCGCTCCGTGGTGGTTCTCCGCCATTTTGAAGGTCTGAAATTTCGCGAGATTGCCGAGGTTCTGGAAATTCCGGAAGGGACCGTGAAATCCCGCATGGCCGAGGCGCTCGATCAGCTCAATCGCATTCTGCGCCACAGTTTTAACGAAAGTGAATCCCATGAATACCAACCAGCCAAATCCATCCGTCCCGTCTGACCGCGTGCCGCACCCGGCCGCCGCGGAATGGATGTCCTATCTCTACGGTGAATCAGCGCCGGCGGAAGCCAAGCGCCTCGCGGAGCACCTGGGTGGCTGCCCGGAATGCCGGCGGCAGTTGGCGCAGTGGCGCGCCACGATGGTCCAACTCGATGAAATCAAGGCTCCCCGGGTGCTGCCGCTGCGCGTGCCGCAAGGCACCTGGCGCTGGGCGGCGGCGGCTGTCCTGCTGGGGTTGGGCGTGCTCCTGGGTGTGGCGGTGAGCATTCCCGCCCGCGCCCGGGAAACCGCGGTGTTACGGCAGGATCTGCGTCGCGAATTGCAGGCGGAACTGCATGGCGAATGGGAACGCGAACGCGCGGCTTTGCGGAGCGAGACCCTGCGGGTCCTGGATCAGAAACGCACCGAGGAAAACCAGCTCATTCTCGCCGCCTTGCGGGATGTCAGCAACCTCCACCGCGCGGATTATGAAGCCTTGCAAAAGGAACTTGAAAGCATGGCTTTGACCACGGAGCACACCCTTTGGCAGGCCCAGCAACAGATCGTCACCCTGGCGAGTGCCTCGGACGCCAACCACAACATTTTGCCCCACTAATCCAACTTTGTTCAACCGTCAACTGTCTCCACAGCCCAACCACGTAAAAACCATGAAAAGTAGTCTGATCCGTTTTAATCTCTGCCTGGCCCTCGTCGGCCCCGCGGTAATATTCCCAATGGCCCTCCAAGCCCGATCCCCCCGGCCGGTCACCGTCGAAATCCGCACGGAAGAAGACCCGCCGACCCCGGTGGTGGTCGAGCAGACCGAGCGCCCGGTTGAGGTGACCGTCACCACGGTCGCGCCGGTTGCCCCCGTAGCCCCGGTTCCCCCGGCGCCCCCTGAGGCGGATGATCTGCCCAAGCCGGCCGCCCGGCTCAAAACCCCCCGCGGCGGCGGCGCACCCGTGGCGACCGGGGACACCATCCGGGTTCAGGTGGAGTCGGCGAGGCATCAGCAGGACCAGGCCGAAGAGCAACTCCGCGTCGCCCAATCGGAACTCGACAGACAGAACGCCTCGAACTGGGAACGATTCACCAGTCCTTTCAAGTCGCGGAGCGTCACCGAGGGAAAAAGCCTGGTCATCCGGCACGGGGCGACGGATGCCAAAACCCTGGCCGCCGCCGAGGAAGATTTAAACGTCATGGCTCGGATTCTGCGCAAAGCCGCTTCCAAGAAGGTCGCGGATGAACCCTACCAGGTGATGGGGGTTACCATTTCCGGCAATGATGGGGTGAAGAATCTCGAGATCGAAGGTTACGGCGCTATTTTCCTGCTCCGCGCCAATTTTGCGCTGGCCGGCGCGGCTCCCAAGGCAACCGAGGAGAAACCCAAGGATCCGACCAATTCCACCTGGGATGAAGCCCGACAAGAACTGTACGGCGGCCCGCGCCGCCCCGCCAGCCGTCCCGCCAAAAACAAAACGGAGTTTGATCCGAAGCGGGTTGATGAACTAAAGGATTCCTTGCTCGAGGCCCTGAAAAATGCGAGCAACATCCGGGCGCTAAAAGAAGACGAATTCGTGACCGTCGTCGTCAGCGGACCGGAAGAGGGGTCGTTTCCCTTCGGGCTTCACACCACGCGAACCTACAACACTACTGCGGGGGACGGAACGGTCACTGTTTACTCCTCCACCGGTTCCGGCGGAGCGGTGGCCAGCGCCGGCGGGTTCGGTGGTGGTAGCGGCGGTGGTAGCGCTAGCGCGGGCGGTTTTGGTGGTCGAGCCGTGGCCGGGGCGGGTGGTTCTGGCGGGAGCGGTGGCAGCAGCAGTGGTGGCGGGGTTGGGGGTGCGGGGGGCATCGGCGGCGGCGGGACCGTTGACCGCGTGGAAAGCGTCGTCACCCACGTTGATCCGGCCACTGGGACGGTCACTACGGTGGGGGGCGGTGGTGGCGGCGGCGGCGGTTTTGGCGGCGGTAGCGGCGGTGGCTTTGGCTATCAATTGTTTGGCGCGGACAGCGACCAAAGCCATAGCGGCGGACACTCCGCCACCCTGACCATCCGGGTAAAGAAATCGGATATCGACGCCTTCTTCAAAGGCAAGCTGAACCTGGACGAATTCCGCAAGAAAGCCCAGATCGCGATCTACTGAGTTACGGTTTCGCTTCCGGGATTTCCGGGCGGGCGGCGCCTCTGGCGCCGCCCGCCCTTTTTGCTTTCCGCGGGCCGGTTGTCCGCAGCGCAAATCGGATTTGGAAATCGGCGTGGTTTGGCCTAGGCTGAAGCATGGACAAAGTGCGCATCGGCATCATTGGCATGGGCAACATCGGCAAGCACCACGCAGCTTACCTGATGGCGGGCAAGGTGAGTCACTGCGAATTGGTCGCCGTTTGCAGCACCTCCCCGGGCAAGCTGGAAGGCTATCAGCCGTTGAAGGTTTATGACGACGGCTTGCGCCTGATCCGCGCCGGGATTCTGGATGCTGTCCTGATCGCCACGCCGCATTACCAGCATACCTCCCTCGGGATCGCCGCCTTGGAAAACGGCCTGCATGTAATGGTCGAAAAGCCGATTTCCGCCCACAAAGCCGATGCCGAACGCCTGATCGCCGCCCATCGCAAACACCCGGAACTGGTTTTCGGCGGCATGTTCCAGCTCCGCGTGGAACCGCGTTATCAAAAGATCCGCAAGCTCATCCAGGACGGCGAGTTGGGCGAATTGGCCCGCATCTCCTGGATCATGACCGACTGGTACCGCACTGAGGCCTACTACGCCAGCGGCGGTTGGCGGGCCACCTGGCGGGGGGAGGGCGGCGGCGTGTTGCTCAACCAGTGCCTCCACAATCTCGACGTCCTGCAATGGCTCTGCGGCATGCCGGCAAGTGTGCGCGGGTTCTGCCAGTTGGGGCGCTACCACAAGATCGAAGTCGAGGACAATGTCACCGCCTATCTGGAGTTTCCGGGTGGCGCGACCGGGGTGTTCATCACCTCCACCGGCGAGGCGCCGGGGACGAATCGGTTGGAGATCGCCGGCACGCGCGGCAAACTGGTCCTCGAAAATGATCAGTTGCATTTCACGCGGAATGAAGTGCCCATGACTGATTTCTCGAAAACCGCCAAGGTTGGATTCTCGAAACCGGAAGTCTGGCAGGTGGACATCCCGATCACGAACGCCTCCGCGCCGCATGCCCTGCTGATGCAAAATTTCGTCAATGCCATCCGCTCCGGCGAACCTTTGATCGCTCCCGGGGTGGAGGGCTTGCACTCGGTCGAACTCGCGAACGTGATGCTCTATTCCTCGCTGATCGACAAAACCGTCCAGCTGCCGATGAGCAGCGCCGCCTACGAACGGAAACTTAAGCAACTGATCGCCGGCTCCAAAATGCAGAAAAAGGTTGTGGCGGTCACCACCGACGATTTCACCAGTTCCTTCAAACGCTGACCGGCGGCGAACTTTCCCCCAGCTTATGTATTTTACCGGAATCGGAGATGAGGCGGGCGCCCTGGTCACCACGCAAATTGCCGCCTTGCGGGAGCTCGGCTGGCGGCATCTGGAAGCCCGCTTCGCGCAGTTGCCCGGCTTTCCCAAGGGCAACGTTCATGAAATCCCGGACGCCGCCTTTGATTTGTTCGCGGAGCAGGTCAACGCGGCCGGGATCTCAGTCTGCTGCTTCGGCTCCGGGGTGATGAACTGGGCCAAGACGGTGGCGACTCCCTTTGACGTGACGCTGGGGGAAGTGGGCCGCGCCATTCCGCGGATGCAACGACTCGGCACGAAGTATGTCCGGATCATGAGTTTCAAACCGGGCGAGGACGAGGAGCGGACCCCCGCGGTGGTGTTTGAGCGCGTGCGGGAAGTGACGCAGCGCTTTCTGGACGCCGGCATCCAGCCCGTGCATGAGAATTGCATGAACTACGGCGGCATGAGCTGGGAGCACACCCTGGAACTGCTCCAGCAGTGCCCCGGGCTCAAATTGGTTTTTGACACCGCCAACCCGGTTTTCAATCCCGACCGGCGGGGACCCAAGCCCTGGCACCGGCAGGATCCGTGGGAGTTCTGGACCCATGTCCGCGACCACGTGGTTCACATTCACGTGAAGGATGCCACCTGGGTGCCGGCCAAAAATGATGCCGACTACAACTGGCCCGGCGAAGGCCAGGGCCAGGTCCGCGCGATCCTGAAGGACGCCCTGGCGCATGGTTATGACGGCGGCATCTCCATCGAACCCCACATGGTGGTGGTCTTTCACGACGCCCAGAACAAAACCGTTTCGGAAGACCTCACCCGTGCCAACTTTGTCGAATACGGCAAACGCCTGGAAACGATGGTGCGCGAAATCCGCGCCGAACTGGCCCGTGTTTAGGCTTGTGGTCCCGCCTTCCCTGGCCTCCGACCTGCCCTTCAAAGCTAATGCGAAGGAGGGAGCTCTTGAGCGAAGGATGGCAGGCGGCGGGGCGTGAAGTGGCCTGGAGGTCCCCGGAAACGCGACCGTCGCCGCCGACCACCGCGTCGGCTGGTCGTTTGTGACGGATCTTTAGTCCGACACTCTGAACTTAACATTGAACCGTGCCCACGCCCGCTCAACGATTAATATTCGCCGTCCGGACCCGCCGCCACGATTGGCTTCGCAAGTTGATCGGAAAGTATGGGGTAACGCCCAGCACGGAATCCGGGCGCACCGCCCTGCATGCGGCAGCCGAGGACGGCGACCTTTTATCGGCGGGCATCCTGATCGACGCGGGTGCGGATGTGAATGGCCGGCTGCACACTGGCCAGACACCATTGCATTTGGCCGCCGCATATGGTCGGGGGCTCGATTTGCTGGATCCGGATCTTCACGCCCTGAATCCCTCCCGTCATCGCCGTCGCTCCACCCCGCCTGCAGTTGCCAAGGTCCTGGCAGAAATCATCAAGACCAAGGATGCCAGCATTCCTTCCGAACTGGAAGCCGGGGATGATCTTCCGGCGGAATTTGATGCTGCCGTGTTCACTGCCGCTTGGGACTGTCTGGCCAATCCCCAGCAACTCCTGGATGAGATTGCTGCCCGGGGAATTGATTTGGACGCCTTGGATCCGGAAATGGCGGATGATCTTCGGGGAAAACCACGCTATCTGAAGTGCGCCGAACTCCTGCTCCAGCACCAGGCGGATATTGCCGCGGTGGATCGCCACCACGTCTCGATCCTCCGGCACGCAGTAGAGCACGGACCACCGGAAATGGTGACCTTGCTTTGTAAACATGGCGCCCTCATCAGGCCACTTTCGCAAGCTGAAACCGCGGCCCTGTTTGAAACATGCTTGGAACGATCAAATCTGGCGACGGCCAACCGACTCGTGGCCGAGGGTTTGACATTTGACCCGGAGACCACCGGATTATTGCATGCAGCCGCCTCCAGTAACCTCCCGGATGTGGTGGCCTGGCTGCTGGATCATGGGGCAGATATTGAACAATTGGACGATGCCGGAAATACGCCGTTGCTCGTGGCGTTGAGCCACTCCGAAACCACCGCAATCTTGCTTGATCGGGGTGCCAACGCTCAAGCGCACAACCACCAAGGCGACGGTGCGCTTCATGCCGTTGCCGCGGATCCTACCCGCCTGGAGTTGGTATTGCGGTTGGGTTTGCCAGTCGACGAACCCAATGGCGAAGGGCGGACGGCGCTCCATCTGGCGGCTTCCGCTGCGGCGCACTCGTCGATCCATGCCTTGCTGCAAGCCGGCGCTTCCGTCAATCTCTGCGACCACGACGGCAACATGCCGTTACACCGACTGTTTTTCAGCGACGAATTCCGTCCGGATGTCGAATTTCCGTCATTTTTAGCCCTCGTTTCCGCCGGAGCAGATCTCTGGAAAATGAACCAGGCCGGCAAGACGGCGTTTGGTCTGGCGACCGATTATCGTTATCCCGATGAATATCTGGAATTGCTCAATCCGGCTTTGCCCCAGACTGACGGATTCCTCTGGCTGGGTGCCGAGGCCTACCTGGGATTTTTGCCGACAGCGATGATCGGCTTTGAACTGGATGGAGACTTCTGGCCTTCCAGCATGCATTATTTCCATGCGCAAAAGACCACCGACCCGCGATTACGGGAGCGGGTCCGCCGGACTCCCAGCGTTGCTGCCGCCAAAGCGCTCCTCCAGGATGCGGGGATCAAACCTGGTCCCCATTGGCCAGCCACATTTGATGCCGTCATGCGCGCCGCATTGTTGGCCAAATTTCAACAAAACCTCGGGTTGAAACAGCAACTGCTGGCCACGCTAAATGCCAGGCTGATCTCCGATGCTAACTGCGATTCGTATTGGCTGGAACGGAGGGGAACCAGTTTCAACGCCATCGGTAAAATGATCATGAGCATTCGCGGCCAATTGCAGCAGGAAGAAAATACGTCATCCTGAGCTTTGTTCCCCGCCTCCATCGTATCGTGTCCTTTATGGAGTTTGCAAAGACGGGGCCGTCACCCTGAGATCCCGCCGTCGCGCTTCCAGATAATGCTGCAGACGCTGCTGGTAAAGCCAGGCTTCCACCTGGCTCCAGGTGATGCCCGCCGACCGGCCTGCCCCAGTTGGGGGCGCTTCTATCCCAGGCCGGAATTTCCAGCGCTTCAAATCCGGTACCTGATCCAGCGCGTGGAGCAACCGCAGTGATTCGTAGGCGAAGAAAGTATCCGACGCATCCCCGGGAAGATACATATCCCCACTCGGATTGACTCGCGCAAACCAGCCCCCGCCCCGGTGCAAACGGAGGATGCCCCGAATGCACGCCGGTTGATCGATGGCATCCAGTCCGTGTAGCAGCGACAGGATCACCAACGCCTCATAGGTGTCTTTGAGCGGCCGGTTGTAAGCACAGTGAAAGAGACCATCCGCCGCGTCCAGATCCGCTACCAGGGAATAACCTGCGAGAGTGTTTCCCGGACGGACCTGTTGCGCCCGCAGGGTCTCAATGATCGGCTTGGACTCGATCAAATCGAGGCAATGGAACCGTTCCAGCGCCTGCAGGAACGGGGCGAAGCGGTCCACCGGAAGATAATTCCAGTTGGTGCCGGCCTGGGTGGACGCCGCCGGGGGCTCGATGACTATTGGCTTGAGTTGCAGCAACTGTACGGCGCGGCCCGCTGATAGCCCCAACAATTCCTGACGTATTTGCGCCGGCGTTATGCCCCAGGATTTCAAATCCGCGTCGGTGAACAGCCCGCTCAAATACGCCCGTTGCAAGGCCGGTTGATCCAAGAGTGCCATGGTCGGGCGACCCGCAGCGATGGCGGTGGACAAATTCGTTCCCAACAGCTGCTGCCAGATGTCCTCCCGCATTCCCGCCCAAACCTCCGGGGAAAGCAGGCTTTTCGGCGGATCCGTCTGGAGCAGCCAAAAGTTTCCCTCCCCGGGAGAGGACAGCGCCTCCCAGCGGACCCGATGCGGTTCGGCGAGCATGGCGCGAACATCCGCTTCCGACAGTCTCACCGGGGCCAGCCAACTGTGGGGGCGACTAAGCCACCAGGGGATCAGGTTTAGGCCCACGATCAGGGGGCCGGCAATGAGCAAAAGGGCGAATCGTAACCGGATGCCCCGGGATTGTGCCAACGGTCGCCGGAAAATCTCCGCCTCAGGTTGGTGGCCCAGCACGGCTTCGGCGCGCGGCACGTCTCCCGTGAGCAAGGCCGCCAAAGCGCTTCTCACCGCCCCAATGACCGCCGGGGTCAAGGTTTCCGCAGTTGGCGGGGCACCGGTGAGATCCCCGTAGTCGGCCCGGCCCAAGGTGGCGCTAATTTCACCATCCCAACCGATGGCGATCGTGGAGGCGTGGCGCCAGAGAAAGGGAAACGCGAGCTCCCGCCACCGACCGGGCCGGACCTGCGGCAGGCGGAACTGCATCCCGTCGGCGGTCTCGCGGTAATTGATCGCCAGCCAGCGCCGACAGAGAAACCGGGCGAAAAGCCGGAGTTCCAATCGCGAAAACGGTCGCGCCGGCGGTGGCTCGTCCGTGACCGGCGGCAGCAGGTTTTCCCGCGCGCGCAGGAACAGATTGTAATCCATCCGCAGGGGTTGGTGCCGGAGCGAAAACGCGCAGAGGACAAAAAACAGACCCTGAAAAATCGAAAACGCCCCCATGGGCAGGTGAAAGAAACCGACCCCCAGGAAGGCCGCCACTAGCAGCGAGATCGCGGCGTATTGCCAGGCCAGGAACGGATTGCGATTGCGCCACAACGGGCCCAGCACGAGTAAAAGCCAGCCGAGGTATAAAAGTCCGCAAGCCCGGGAGAACTCCGTCAGGCCCCAACGGGTGATGGTACCCTGGCTGAGCGCCAGAACCACCAGACCCAGGAGGGGAATGGTCAGCAGGGCACGGCGCAAACCGGCTTGGTGCAGGGCCACCCGGAAGCCGCCCGGCTCGCGGTAATTTCGCTGTTCCATTTTTCCCAGCCGGTAGGCCAGTAGCGCGCCGGGCATGATTCCCGCCAGGCCCGCGCAGGCGGTCATTAGTGGCAGGGGTAGCAGCTTTCCGGTCCCCAACAGCAGTTTGCCGGCGATTCCCGTTCCCGCGGTGGCCGCCTCCGCCCGGGTCGTGGCCAGCAGGGCCATGATTCCCGGCGCGAGTGCGTGGCGTGGCCGCAGGCGGCCCAACGATTCGCCCAGGCCGTCCTCCAATTGCTCCCGCAGGATGCCCCGCGCGCGGTGCAGGCGGGTCTTGAAGGCGGTTTCGGAAACTCCCAGGCTGGCGGCCGCTTCCGTGATGCTTTTCCCCTCGAGGTAGAACAACACCAGCGATTCCCGGTGGTGCGCGGGGAGTGCCGCCAGGGCGGTGCTAAGGGATTGCGGGGAAAACGGTTCCTCGGGGAGCGCGGCCTCGGGCGTGGGGGCCGTTTCCAGGGCCCAGCGGGCATGCTTCTTCAGGTCATTGCGCTGCCGGATGCCGAGATTGATGGCGGCGTTCCGCGCAATGGCGGTGATCCAGGCGGCGAACTTGCCGCCCTGACTGAGGAAGGCCAGTTGCCGGTACCCCTTGATGAAGGCTTCCTGGGTGGCTTCGCGGGCCAGATCCGGATTGCCGAGCCGGCACCAGGCCACCGCGTAAACCTTTTGTTCGTAGCGCTCCACCAATTCGCGATAGCGCTCGCCATCGCCGTGCTTGACCGCTTCCACGGCCACCGCATCCAATTCGGCGTTCGAAAGCGGTGCAGAAATTGTGTTCATTCAACCGGCAAGACAGCCTCAGGGCTTAAAGGTTACCGGTTCGGCGAAAATCCCCCACCGCATCCGATTCTGCCGGTGGCAGGGGGCTTTGGGTCCCCGATCCGCCTACTTGGCCACCGGTTTGCCGGCCGCTTCCCAGGCCTTCATGCCGCCTTTGAGATCAAACAAGGTTTTGAACTGAAGTTCCCCCATGATTTCACAGGCCTTGGCGCTGCGGACTCCCGCCGCGCAATTGACGAGGTAGGCTTGGTCCTTGGGCAGGGCGTCAACCTTGGCGCGGAAATCCTTGGCGCGGAAATCCAGATTGGTCGCTCCCCCGATGTGGCCGGCCGCAAATTCCGCCGCCGTCCGCACATCCAGCACCACCACCGATTTGGCGGCGATCAGCTTCTCCGCCTCGGTGGCGTCGATGACCTTCAGGCTTTTTTTGCCGTCCGCGTGTTTGGCCGGGGGATTGGCCGGGGCATTGGTATCCGCGAACACCGCGGGAGTAAGGGCGGTGGCGAGGACAATGGTCAGGCAGAGTTGGGCGAATTTCATGGCAAGGTAAGGGATGGTAAGCGAGTTGAGTCGGGGGTTGGTCAGAAATATTCCGGCTCATTGCCGGCCTGCCACTTGATATTGCAACCAATGCTGGCCTTCTGGCTGGCCGGGACCGGTCGGGCGGCGAGTGTGGCATCCAGGGCCGCCCGGAGGTCCCGACCGGTCACTGGGATGCCGTTGCCGGGCCGGCTGTCGTCAAACTGGCCGCGATAGATCAGTTTCCGGGCGGCATCGAAGAGGAAGAAATCCGGGGTGCAGGCGGCGCGATACGCTTTGGCCACCGCCTGGGAGGCATCATGCAAATACGGGAAGGTATAGCCGCTTGCGACCACTTCGGCCTTCATTCGCTCGGGACTGTCAGCGGGATGGGTCGCGGCATCATTGGCATTGATCCCCACGACGGCCACGCCCCGGGCCAGATAATCGCGCCCGAATTGCGCCAACCCGGCGCTGAGGTGTTTGACGTAGGGACAATGGTTGCACATGAAAATCACCACCAAGGCCGGGGCCGCCGAATAGTCGGCGAGGGAAACCATTTGCCCCCGGGTGTCCGGCAACCGGAAATCCGGCGCCACCGTACCCAGCGGCAACATCGTCGAAGGTGTCAGTGCCATGCCGGAAAGTTGACCCAGCAAGCCCTGGTTGTCGAGGGGGAAAGGGAGCTCCGAGAAACAACATTGATCCAGCGCGAGTTGGAGCTGCGTCGGACGCTTCGCTCGGTTTGTTCCCCCTTTGTGTTCTGTGTGTCCTTTTGTGGCTAATCTCCGAATTCCTTCCATCATCTCCTCTTGGGGCTTCCTGCCAACGGTTTCGCCTTTCGCAACCCCGCCTTCTCGGCTCAAATCTTCCCCATGTATATCGCCCTCTCCCCAAGCCATGCGAAATTGCGTGGTATCGGGTTGCTGCTTTGCCTCTTTGGTTTTGCCGCTGGTGCCCCGGCCCAGACCGCGACTGCGGGTCACGGTCCGCTCTACCGGATGGTGAACAAAACCGCCAAATTCACTGATGCCGAATGCTTTTGGAGTCTGAATGCCGGGCAGGAGTGGCACTCGCTGGCCAAGGAACCCACGGTGCCTTGCCCACTGGGCAATGGACGTCTTTATTTCCGCCTCGGGCCGGCGCCAAAAAATATGGCTGACCGGGAAGCGATCTGGGACTTCATCGAATACGCGTCCGAAAACGGTGAAACCTGGCACGGCAACACCACCCAGGTGGACGCGTTTGGCATCCCCATCACCATTGCCCTGGGCAATCAGCGGGTGGGGATCACGGAATCCCGCCGGACCTTGTTTGAACAATTTCGTAAGCACGCTCCCGCACCATTTAAAAATTGTGTTCTCGGTGACCGCTGGATCGTGGCCCCGGGCGCGGCGGACTTTCGCGCGGACGGTCCGGCCGCCCATTACTTTGCTGCCTACATCGACGAGGTCTGGCAGCATTATGCGGTGGAGCAAAAGACCCCCAGCGGTCGATGGACCGGCCGGGTAGTCGATGGTGCTCTGGTTTTCAAACCGGTAGGCAACGGACCCACCTACACCTGCGCCGCCAAACCCAGCACGCAGGATGCCTTTCTCGGCACCGGCGTGCTCGCCACCAATGCCCCCTTCTGTGCGGCGATCAACCGTCATGTGCTGGCTGATCCGGCGGATTGGCATCGCCCCGCTGCCTTTTACCAGGCGGAGCCGTGCAATTATTACGCGAAATTCCTGCATGAACACAGCCTGGGTCACAAAGCGTACGGTTTCTGCTATGATGACGTGGCGGAGCAAGCCGCCTTTTTCTCCGGCAAGGGCCAGGAAGTGGTCGTGACCCTCTATTGGGACAAACCGCCCAAGTAGTAGTTGGCTCTGCCCCGACCCGTCCGTCCCCGTAGCGATGAACGCGCCTCCCGTTTTGCCCGGCGAAAATCGAGCCGTCGTTTCCCCCCTCCGCCGCCATGATCTCGATGCCCTGCGGGCGGCGATGATGCTGCTGGGCATTGCCTACCATGTCGCGCTCTCCTTCGCCGCCGGTCTGCCGTGGCTGGTGACGGATCGGACTGCGAATCGCGGATTTTATTTTTTCCAGGCGGCGGTGCACGGCTTCCGGATGTCTTCTGGCTCGCCCTCATCACGGGTGATCTCTCCGCCTTGCAGGCGCAACTGAAGCAGGGTGCCTCACCGGTGGAACTGCAACCGGAGTCTGGCATGACGCCACTGGCGTGGGCCGCCGCCGTGGGGCGGGTGGATTTGGCCGCCGCTCTGCTCGACGCGGGCGCGGCCGTCGATGCCCCCAGCCGGGATGGCGGAACAGCGCTGATCACGGCCGCGTTTTTTGGCCGCTCGGAGGTCGCGGAATTGTTGTAGCGGCGCGGCGCCCGCCAGGATGCGCGCAACGGCACCGGCATGACGCCGGCTGCCGTTGCCCGGATTGATTATGGCGTCGTGGAAGCCATTGGCGGGGCGTTGCATCTGCGATTGGACCGCGCCGCCGTCGAGCCGGGGCGGGAAAAAATTCTGCGCCAGTTGAACGCCGCCGGCCCCCCGTCCTCCCATTCCGTGGTGCTGGATCTCCTCGGGGCATTGTGCCTGCTCCCGCTGGTCATCCTGGCCCAGGCTTAGGTGCGCGATTGGCCGCTGCCCGCGCTCCTGAAGTTCCTGATCATTACCTTGCCCCTGACGGCCTTTCTACTGGTCACGTACGACAAGCTGGTCCGCTCCACCTGGCTGGGACCCTGCTCAACGGCAAACGGGAGCGGCCCGCGCGAGCCTGAATGCCGGAACGCACCTCCCGGGCCCGTGGTGAGGCAATCGGGATGCTAAATTACTCTTCGATGATCTGGACTTCGCGGCGGCGATTGACTTGCCCTCGCTTACTTGATTCGATTCCCTTATGAAAATCCTCAAAGCCGGGGTGATGTTCAGCCTGCTCTTCGCCGCCGTGATTGTGCCCGCGCTGGCGGAGCCCAAGGGCCACGATTACGCGGTGGTGGTTTCCACGCAAACGCTCGCCGATGCCGGCTGGAAGAAAGTGGTGGATGCCTTGGTCAAGGAACACGCGGCCTCGGTCGTTACGTTTGACTCGGACGTGGCCGCCACCCTGCCCGAATTGCGGCGGCAATATCCGCGTTACGTTTGCTTTGTGGCCAAGCCCACGGAAGCGGGTCGGAAATTTGTCCGGCAGATCCAGCGGTTGACCCGGCGTTTTAACGACGATCCGTACGTGGATTGCTTCTGGGGAATTGTCACCGGCTACGACGCCGCCAATGCCCTGCGCATTGCCGAATGCACCCAACCGCTCACGATTCACCGGACGGCATCGGCCACGGAAGTGGCGTTGGATATGTGCGAGTCAGGGATTTGGTATTCCGAACTCAAGAAGAACCAGGCGGTGCGGAAGGAAGCCGGTCAGGAACCCCGGGAATTCAAAGGACCGGACGACACCACCAAAGCGCTGGCGGATCTGCTCAGTGGGGATCAGGCGGATCTGTTTATCACTTCCGGTCACGCCTCGGAGCGCAATTGGATGATCGGCTATGGGTATCGCAACGGCACTTTTCGTTGCGAGAACGGGCAACTTTACGGACTGGACTCCGCCGGCCAGCGCCATCCGATCCATTCGGACCGTCCCAAAGTTTACATGCCGATCGGCAATTGTCTGATGGGCCATGTGGACGGCCCGGACGCCATGGCCATTGCGTACATGAACAGTGCCGGGGTTCGCCAGATGCTCGGTTATACCATTCCCACGGCGTATGGCTACGGTGGTTGGGGTTGCCTGGATTATTTTGTGGAACAGCCGGGGCGCTACTCCTTCACCGAGGCCTTTTTTGCCAATCAAATCGCGTTGGTGAATCGCCTGGAAACCTTTTTTCCCGGATCCGCGAATGCCGAGGTGGACGACAACGGAGCCCTCAGTGGCACCATTGTTCCCACCGCCGCCGCCAAGGCCGCCGGCCTGACCGCGGGCGACGGGCGCTGGCTGGTCTCCGACCGGGACACCGTGGCGTTTTATGGCGATCCCGCCTGGGAAGCGCGCATGGGAAAGCTGCCGACCGCCTGGGAGCAGACCTTGACGGAGCAGGACGGCGTGTGGACTTTCGAAATCAAACCCAACCGCGGCGCCAAGACCTTCGAGCCCATCAACCAGAACGGTTCCCAGCGGGGCGGGCGTCCCATCGTCCAATTCCTGCCGCGCCACGTCAAAACCGTCCAAGTAATGGAAGGCGCCGAGTTGAATCCCGTGATCACCGACAACTTCGTGCTCGTTCCCAACCCGGGAAAGTATGAAGCCGGCAAGTCGTACCGGGTGGTCTTTCGAACCGGCCGGGTGGATTGATTTTTTCGATAACGCCCGCAGTTTATTCGATTTGGGGATCGGTTCCATAGGGGGCTAAAGTTTCCCCATGAACACGAATATCTCTGAAGTGCGCCGGGTGTTGCTCAAGGTTTTCATTGGCTTCCTTTCGCTGACCGCAATGGTGGCGGTCATTTCCCTTCTCAGCCATCAGTTTGGACAGACCGAGATCAAGGTGCTAGTCACCACCTTTGCGATTTCCGCCGGAAGCATCTGCGCCATGTCCTGCGCCGCGTTCCTGGAACGGAATGGACCCAGGGCGATGGGAATGACCGGCATTCTCACGGCGGGGATTACCGTGGGGTTGGTCGTGAACGGCGTGTGGTCGAAAATCACCCAGGACACTTATTGGAAAACAGCATTTACCGTCGGCGTCGTGGCGGTGGGCATCGCCCATGGCTGCCTGCTGCGCCTGCCCAAACTCGCTCCGCACCATCGTTGGATCCAGAATGCCTCGTCGATCTTGGTTACCCTGCTCGCGGGGCAGGTGATTGTGCCAGTTTGGGGGCACATCGATGATCAAGGCTATTACCGCTGGATGGCGGCTGTTTCCGTGGTGCTGGTGCTGTTGACCCTGGTGATTCCGATTTGCCACCGGTTGGGGGCGGAAGCGAAAAACGATTCATCCAGCAATTCCCGTGAGAATGAGCAGACCAGTACCCAGCTTCCTGCACGACTCGATCTCCAACAGGTTGCCGGCACTCTTTTTGCGGACGCGACGGGGCGCAGTTATCAAGTGACAGCGATCAACACAGAATCCGAACCCCGACTGCTAGCAACTGCGCACAGGCTTCTCTCGCATCGGTCCACTGGGCGAAAGACCTGGAATTGAGGGTGAAGAAAGCGAAGTACACCGGACCGTAGCAAATATGCCATGAAACGGCGAGGGTTGAACGGCACAAGGCCTCGCGGAGTTTCGTTTGGGCATACGCCGCCAGGCACAGCACAAGCTCGTCAGCAGTTCGCAATTTGTTCCGGATGCTCGGCCGGTAGCGTTGCACCCTGAGCTACCTGTCCGATGCTGCCGTTGGCTTAGCCTGGCAAAGTTCCAGTTGGGAACATCTGCTGGGTGCAAGTCCTCCGAGCTTGAACTAGATAGACTGAGTCAGATCTCTCAAAAGGTGGAATCTTGCGGTCATTTCAATGTGCTGTAAGTAATTGCAAATCAATTGTTTTCGTTTTCCTATGACAAAAACAGACCTTACACGGGTTGACCCGCTAAAAGCTCGTTAGCTACAATTTTATGAGCTATTGGTTCAATAGAAAAGCGCATCGCCCTGCAAACCTCAACGGGTCAAGAGCGCCAGGCCAGCGAATAGTAAAGGAAACAAAATAAGGCGGTTTGAAAAAACATTAAAAAAACAATTTGCAAATCGCCCTCATATGTATACGATGGTCTCGAAAGTCAACAAGGTCCCACGGTGGTCGTGGGTAATAATACAAATGGGAAACTCAGAGAAAATCAATTTTCAGGTAGAGTTTTTGCTTAAACTCCGATTCTGGTGTATTCCGCACCTCCCCAACGCATGAACGATTGCCTCCGCCTTCCTTCTAAGCCAGGCCTGTCTGGCCAGGTTGGTTCACTACTACTTGCGTTTGCTGCCACTTTGCCCGCGCTGCTAACCGGCTGCGCCAGCAACTTGCATACTGCAACCCTCGCCGGTGCCGCGACCGCGCTGTTGGCGCAGGCGCCTACCACCGAATTGGAGCAAATCTACTATTTAGGGGTCTTCGACCCCAGGGAACAGGTTCCCCCCATGATTTACCGTGTGCGGGTGCACGGCCAGGCCAGCCTGATCAGTCTCTGCAAGTTTGCATCGGGTTGGGTGCCCGCCCAGGTCGCCGATAGCCTGAGTTCTCAGATCCAATATGGCGATAATGGCAACCTTCAATTGGTAAAGCAGGATGATAGCCTGAAGGCTTCCGCCCTCCAAGCGGGCCGCCGCCTCGTGCTATTCGGGCCGGAAGGGTTCCGGGAGGCCCCTCGCGATCAGCGGCTCGTCATCGTGATGAGTGGTGATCCCTCAAAATACTTTGCCGCTGTGAGTCAGGTGCTGGGTAAAACCTCTACAACCCCGCCTGCCCAGAGTGATTCGGCGCTCGCCCGCCAAATTTTGACCGGTCTAATGGATGCCGAAGGTCAGAAGTCTCAACTTGATCAACTGCTAAAGGATCTCAACTAGAGTCAACCCTATGCGATTCACTCTCTCGCCACTCAAATGCGCCGTCCTCTCCTTATTGATCTTTGCCTTTGGGGCGTTGCTTGTAGGCTGCGCCGTTTTAACCGTGGATGTTGACGTTTACAAAGGTGCTCTCGTCAACGACGCCCGGATCCAAACCGAGCAGCTTGCGGCCATGGCAATGGCCGCAAGGCCGCTGTTGATGAATCTAGATAGAGAACTCGAATTGGAAATGAGCGAGATTAAACAACCGGTGAAGCTACCGCCCAGAAGCGAAAAGCAGCAAATGACTGCTGGACCAGATCTGATTCTTCCAAACATAACAAAACAGCTGCTGCGCTCAAATGTAAACAACCTGCTAGTTTTGTACACAAACATGCCCAAGAATAATCCTGATGGAGCTAAGATTAATCCTTCTTTCCGCGGCGCATATTCGAGATTAAAAGCCGCCTTTGCAGATTTCGACTCGGCTGCGGTTAACAGTGATCTAACGAATTCTATACCAACCCTTTTAAACCTTACAAAAAACCTCAACCAAAGAGCAGAGGAGTTCTTAAATAGCCGTGAGGTGGCCCAAGCGGATTTGGATACAAAAAGCTCGCTCCTAAATGCCAAAAAGAAGATTGCCGGCGTCGGCGACACACTTGAAAAATACCGGGAAGCTAACACAGAACTTGATAGAAAAAAACAAGCAGCAAAAGAGGCCGAACAGCAAAGTAGTCAGAAATTGTCAGCTCTCGCAGCGTTAACTAATACTGTGGAAATGGCTCAAAGCGATTTGGAGCTAGCCAGCTTATCATGGAAGCGTGCCAACGAGGACTTGAACGCGGCAAAATCAGATGAATCGAAAGCTAAACTTGCAAGTAAGGAACCTGCCGCAAAAGTTGCGGCATTGGTGAAATCGTACGCGCAAGCCAAACAAGAGGCTGATCACGCGGTGTCAGTGAAGGCAAACAACGCAGCTAAGAAACGCGAGATTGCAGATGAAATGTCTCGACAACTCGAGGAGGCAAAAGTTTTTGCTGGAATTGCCGTTACTAACGCTTTGCGCGCTAGCGAACGTGTCGCAAAAGAAAACACTAAACTAGAGAGTGCCCAAAAAGTTTTGGATAATGCCAAGGTCGCCAAAACTAATGCGCAAACAAATCTTGACCTTGCTACAACAAAGGCGAAAGAGGCTCAATCTGCCGCGATTGATGCAATAAAGGCACTTGATGAACAATCAAAGAAAGTGCAACAATTGGCTAATCAACTCCAAGAGACAGCCCCTTCCAGTTCCTTACAGGCACAAGATTCTATTGACTTTAATTATAATGTGATTTGTGGTCCCCTGGAAATTGGTCGTCCCACGAAGGGTTTGGGGTTGGTTATTTCAGAATATCTTGACAGCGAAAGCACAAACTATGGTCGGGCGGATATCTGCATAAGGCAAGACTTGGCCATGAAGCAGCACGCGGTGATGGTTAGTGTTGTGGACTTCGCCCAAAAAGTTAAATTCCTCGCCGATAATGCACCCTTTGAATCTGGAACTAGCCACGATTTGCTGGTATTGGAATCTATTGGTAATGCCATTTTATCGCTGGCAGACGCCATCGAGCGACGCAATTCGCATGAGGAAAAATTCACCAACGCTATAAACCAAGTGGAATGGCAGAGCTTGAACGCTGCCAACAAGTATCTAAATTCTGCTGGCAAGAGTGCTCCGACCAAAGCGCCACAATCGGAAATTCACATTACGGAAACGAAATCTCCAGGCGTATTGATAGCAGAGGCGTTTCCGAAAATTGGCGAAATGAACCTAAAGGCTGCTAATGTTTTTGTAGCCAAGACCAATGGCTTTGACTATTTTATCATCACTAATGGTGTGGCCTCAATCATAGTCACCAATGTCAACACTTTTGTCACAAATTTCGGGGGGGATCTAGTCCTTACGGTTGGGAGTTTAACGGCACGGTATATACCCGCTCCTTCAAACGTCCCTCCGTCCTTAGGAGCTTTCTCACGTGAAAACGTGACGTCAGAAATCCGGTTCAAACCTGGTAGTAATGCGTTCGCCATTCCGTTCCCATCACCGCTGGTTTTTACCGGTGTGGATGTTGCATTAGCGCTAAGCTCAACTGAGCTCAAAGGCGGCACCTTAAGTGTTCCCGGAACCACAGCCACCAGCCCGTCTGGCACAACTGCCGGAACCCTGGCAACATTGTCGTTGGGAGAGGGTAACGCAAACTCCGATGTTCGAGGTGCACAGGAGAGATTGATCCAAACCCTGCGCGACATTCAGATTACTGCGAAATTGAATGGTGACAAAGCACGCGCCGAGCAAGCGCAAGACGCTTTGGACCTCGCTTTAGCGTATCGATGCGACAGTATAGGTATATTGCCTTCCATGAATTATCTCCGCAACGGCTATCCGGCAACTTCGTTACAGCAGAATAATGGTAATGACGGTTTGTGGCATAACATGTTGGCCCATCAAGGTTTGCAGTCTCTTCCTCATCCTTTGGGAGAATGGCTCAGTAACGGCACGATGGAGGACTATAATAAGGCCAAGATTCAGTCCGACATCGACAAGCAATTCTGGCAGAACATCAACCGGGTGCGGGTCGCTGGCTCGGGTATGACCAGCTATGTAATAACCAAGGATGACATTGGGAACTGGTATGTGAAAAATTTCACTGCGGATCCCAAACCCATTATCGAGGGCGCGCAAGCAGTCATCGCGCCTCTGGCGGTTGCTAATGCCGCAGGGAAAGCCGCCACTACCATCACAAGCGCCGCAAATACAGCAACCTCCTCATCAGGCAGTAATGCGACTTCAACGGCTGCAAACACGACGTTGGGTAAAGAGTTTGGGCAGATTACGAATGAATACTCCACCGCTACCATAAAACAAGGCATCGCGATCACGAATTTTCTTTTGACGCTCAACCCCAATCCCATAAATGCCGCCTTCCCGGTAAAGCCCAATGCAGAGGAGGATTACGCAAGCTATACGAATACATTCACGCGAATTCTGAAAAAGGAGGGCGAAGCCTTGGAGGCTGCCGTTGGTTCAGCCACAAATGTTTCTTCGATTGCGGCCGCTGAAGTCAATGTCCTTTACCAATTGCGGCGTTTTGACTCTAGCCTCAGTAGTAATGCCACTTATAAACAATTGACCAACGAGCTGAAAATTGACGTGCGGAGCTCGATCAAGGATCTCACCAGCCAGCGGTCGGACGCAGTCAGGACATTCTCCACGCAACTCCGCGTGCTTGCGAACGCAGGGCCATGATCACCGCCACTCTTTTGACAGGTGTCGATTATCTAGAGTAATGTAATCGCGTTCTTTTGGAGTTTTCTGGTCAAACCCAAGAGCTAGGGCATGGCGCTAAATGTTTCTGGTTACACAAGCGTGACGATTGGATTGTGGAGTTAGCGCTTCTTTCTACCCATAAGGTGCGTTACAGCCACGCCGACTTCATCGAGTCCTCTCACACGCTTTGTCCGGCCAAAACTTTAACCGTGTCAAATCACTCGCTTCCCGTTTGGCAGATTGCCGGCGGGGCGTTAACCGCGCGGTTTTCTAGAAGTGTCCGAACTCGGAGAACCGGAGCATTCCCAAGTGCTTTGCAGTCTAGACCAGGAACCTACTTCGTTACGCCTGCAAATTTTTGAGGCCGAGTTCCCATTTCTCGTTTTCTTTGATGATCTGTTCCCAGGTCACCTCGGTGCGGCGGTAGGCGGCGGTGCGGAAGGAAGCCGGTCAGGAACCCCGGGAATTCAAAGGACCGGACGACACCACCAAGGCGCTGGCGGATTTGCTCAGCGGAGATCAGGCCGATCTGTTCGTCACCTCCGGTCACGCCTCGGAGCGCAACTGGATGATTGGTTACGGGTATCGCAACGGCACTTTTCGTTGCGAGAACGGGCAACTTTACGGACTGGACTCCGCCGGTCAGCGTCATCCGATCCATTCGGACAGTCCCAAAGTTTACATGCCGATCGGCAATTGTCTGATGGGCCATGTGGACGGCCCGGACGCCATGGCCATTGCGTACATGAACAGTGCCGGGGTTCGCCAGATGCTCGGCTATACCATTCCCACGGCGTATGGCTACGGCGGTTGGGGTTGCCTGGATTATTTTGTGGAACAGCCGGGGCGCTACTCCTTCACTGAGGCCTTTTTTGCCAACCAGATCGCGTTGGTGAATCGCCTGGAAACCTATTTTCCAGGATCCGCGAATGCCGAGGTGGACGACAACGGAGCCCTCAGTGGCACCATTGTTCCCACCGCCGCCGCCAAGG